>CAZKAO010000168.1:0-1506 GCA_964550745.1 uncultured Acetatifactor sp. | reverse complement strand
CTCTACAACCGTTTCAAGCAGGAATGTTTCTCATCAATCACAAAGCCATTGTTCCTATAAAAGTTCAGCGTACTCTCCCTGTTGGAACCCGTCTCCAGCGAAATCTTATAGCACCTGTGCTCCTTGGCAATCTCGCTGGCCTTTTGGAGCAGAGCCGAGGCATATCCCCTGTTTCGGTAATCGCTGTGCGTGACGACATTTTCCACAACAGCAAAGCCTCTGACATTGTGTGTCAGACTTTCAATAATTGCCATCTGAACCGTGGAAACTACCCTGCCATCCTCCTCCGCCACCAAAATATACATATTATCATCTTTTTCAAATCGGTCCAACATTTCTCCCCATAGAACCATATCCTGCTCCTCCACGGGTGGGTACTTTGTCAGAAAATGAAAATACAGTTCTTTCAGGTCATCGGCATCCGATGCCTTTGCTTTTCTGATAATCATAATTTTCCTCTTTCCTGCATATCGCAAGCGTGCTTGCGATACTGCGTTAATCAGTATTTGAAACGATAGTTTCAAACTTTCCTCCTCACAATACCATCAACAGAGTGCCCGCGCCGATCAGGACACAGCCCAAAAAAGATTTTACACTAAACTTCTCATGCAAAAATACAAAGGCCAGCACCAGCGTGATTACCACACTCAGCTTGTCGATAGGCACCACCTTGGACGCCTCCCCCAACTGCAAAGCCCTGTAGTAGCACAGCCAGGATGCCCCTGTGGCCAGACCGGACAGAATTAGAAACAGCCAGCTCCTCTTGCTGATTTCCCCGATTCCTGTGTGGGCGTTGGTCAGAAAGACCATGCCCCAGGACATAAGCAATACCACCGCCGTGCGGATGGCCGTGGCAAGATTGGAATTTACCCCATCGATACCCACCTTTGCCAGTATAGAAGTCAGAGCAGCAAATATGGACGATAAAATCGCAAATACCAGCCACATAATATCACCCTTCCCTTATCATAAAATAGTCGTCCTCATCCATGGCAAAAGTATTGACAAAACCATGTTTTAGATACATTTTCATGGCCGCAGCGTTGTCCTCCTGGCATCCGATCACAATGGGTCTGGGGCCAAACTCCCGGTATACTCGCCCAATAACCTCCTCCAGCACATAGGAGCCGATCCCCCGGCGGCGGTACGCCCTGTCAATAATGAATCCCATAATTCTGTAAAATGGCCTGCCCGCAATCTGGGGCGGGTCCACCTCCCAGGGAATTCCCTCCCCCATCAGAATAATTCCCACGCACCTGCCCTCATATCTAATCAGATAAGTGTGGCCTATGTATCCGTGCTCCTCGCCGTACCTGTTCAATTCTATAATATCTTCCACAGAGTCCACAAAATCCAGGCTGATATCCTCCCGGTCAATGCCCAGGGCCTCTCCCTGGTTCTCTCTGCTCAGCACCTCTAACGTTATCATTTCTCCCATATGTTTCACATCCTTTGTCGCCAGACTCCTGTTTACAAATCCAGCGAACAGTGATAGCGGACAACACC
>CAZKAO010000167.1:0-1636 GCA_964550745.1 uncultured Acetatifactor sp. | reverse complement strand
TGGCGGGCAAGGTGCCTGTGGCAGGGAAAGGCATGGCCTGGCTGCAGTTGATTCCTGATCATGGAAGCCGGGCCATTACAGCCATGTTTTTGCCGGATAAAAGGGTATCGGCATGGTATGTGGATGTTATTGAGGAGGCCACATTCGATCCGGATGGCGTTGCCGTGTTCCTTGATAAATATCTGGATGTGATTTTTACGCCACAGGGCGATGTGATTGTTGATGACCGGGATGAACTGGATGCGGCATTTGAGTCAGGAGAACTCACGAGAGAGCAATATGACGCTGCTTTACGGGAAGGGGATGCCATAATAGACGAATTGTGCAGTGATATCCCCGCAACGGAGGCATGGTGCCGGAATATTCTTGAGACTGTAGAGAAGAAGATCGAGGCAAAGCAGTTTGTGATATTCCTTGACGTTGATGGTGTTTTAGATGTCTTTGACCCCAATGTCCATATTCAAAAGCTAATGCCGGAGGCGCTTGAGAGTCTGCGCCGTCTCGTGGCAAGGACAAATGCAAAACTGGTGGTAATCTCGGATTGGCGTTATGGGAGCAGCGAATATAGGTCTCGAACGGAGGAGATCGCTGCATATTTGAAATCCAATCCGCAGATCTATAATTACGTGATTTTGGATGACTGCTTTGGGGACGACTATTCCTCAGAACTCGAGATACAGGCTCATTTGGTACATATTGATGCTCTGAAAGGGATTCAGGACAGTGATATGATAAAGGCTTGTGAAATCATGAATCGCCTGGACTTGCAAAAATGGGGAGAAAATCAACCGTAAGTAGAATTTTGTGTAATACTGTGAATATGCCGTTATTGTCAGCAGATTAATGAATTGGTAAAATGAATACACCGGAAACAATCATTCATTTGCGACAGAGCGCCCGCTGAAACGGGCAGACAGGAGGATGGCATGAGCACAATAGGAGAGGCAATCAAGCGGAGAAGAAAACTGTTAGGCTACACCCAGCAGGAGCTGGCGGGAAAGTTAAGCATATCCTCTCAGGCAGTTTCCAAGTGGGAAAATGATGTGGCCCTGCCTGACCTGGGGTTAATGCCGAAACTCGCCCAGGTGCTGGAGACCACGGTGGACGGGCTGCTGGGCTATCAGGGTGCGGTAAGCAAGTATGATGAGAGATATCAGGAGGAGGAGTACTACTGGGGATTGAACCCCAACAACCTGTGTTACGAGCTTATGAAACTGAAACCGCCCACCCGGCCTTACAGAGTGTTGGAAATTGGATGTGGCGAGGGAAAGGATGCGGTCTTTCTGGCCAGATGCGGCTATCAGGTGACAGCGTTTGACGAATCCCAGGCGGGTATCGACAAGGCGGTACTGCTGGCGGAGAAAAACGGAGTGCATGTGGATTTTTTCAAAGCCAATGCGCTGGATTACCGCATTGAAGGAATGTATGATATCATATACAGCAGTGGATTCTTTGATTATCTCCCAGACAAAATAAAGGTAGAGTTTACGTCCATGCTAAAGGAGCACACAGTGGTCGGCGGTCTGAACGTGATCAACGCCTTTGTGGATAAGCCCTTTATGAAAAAGAAGGAGGGGCAGCAAAAGACTCCCTGGAAATCCGGTGCGCTGTTTACATGCTATCATGACTGGCTTTT
>CAZKAO010000166.1:0-1952 GCA_964550745.1 uncultured Acetatifactor sp. | reverse complement strand
AGATTTTTGATATGATAATAGAAAAACGGAGGTAAAAATATGGCGTTAATTCAAATGACATATCTCTCCATGGCGCTGCTGCGCACGGTGGAGGTACAGGTGATTCTTCCCGTGGATAAGATGAATTTTGCGGGTGGCGGCCAGCGGGACAAAAAATACAAGACATTGTATCTGCTCCATGGGCTTTTGGGCAGCAATATAGACTGGATATCCGGCACATGTATTCAGAGATGGGCGGAGGCCAAGAATCTGGCGGTGGTTATGCCCAGCGGCGAAAACTCGTTTTATTTTGATCATGCGCTGCCAAACAGCGCATACGGAACCTTTGTGGGACGGGAGCTGCCCGCCATGATGAGAAAGACATTTCCGCTGTCGGACAGGCGGGAGGACACCTTTATCGGCGGCCTTTCCATGGGAGGGTACGGCGCGCTCCGCAATGGGCTGAAATACAGTGATACCTTCAGCCATATCATTGCGCTGTCCGGCGCCGTTCATATCTTTGAGGAGAAGGACGGCGGACTCTTTGGGGGATTGGCCTGTTTTGGAGATATGAAGGAGGCGGAAAAAACGGACTTGAATCCGAAGATCGCCTTTGAGAAGGCCAGGGCGCGAAACAGTGTGCCTAAGATTTATATGTCCTGTGGTCTTGAGGATACTTTGCTGGCGGCGAACAGGAAAATGAAAGAGTTTTTAGAGGAACAGGAGGCCGAGCTGACCTATGTGGAGGCGGCGGGAGGTCACGATTGGGATTTTTGGAACAACCAGATTCATGAGGCTTTGGAGTGGCTGCCGCTGGAGGCGGAGTCCATGGGAATTAACAGTGGGCATGTGACGGAAAAATAAGACGGCAGAAAATGCTTGACATTGACGTAACGTAACCCCCTATACTGTAGACATGGGGATGGAATAATGGAAAAACGATATACGGCCGGGGAACTGGCCCGGTGGGCGGGGGTATCTGCCCGGACAATCCGGTTTTATGAGGAAAAAGGGATTCTGGAGCCCAGGGAGCGGTCAGCCGAGGGGTATCGGTTGTACGACGACAGCGCAATCCTGCGTCTCCAGGAAATTTTGATGCTGAAGTATGTGGGGCTGTCTCTGGATGAGATTCAGCATGCTTTGGGACAGGGGGAGGAATTGTCGGCGGCCCGGCTGCTGGAACGCCAGAGGGAGCTGGTTCTGGAAGAACGCCGCCGTCTGGACTGTATCTTAGAGGTCATTGACCAGGCACAGCAACATTGCCGGGAGGGCCAGCTGCCCGTGTCGCGTTTTGCAGAGATCATGCAGCTGGTGACGAAGAATCAACAGGCGAACTTTCGATATGGTCTGTATGAGCGCTATGGAACCAGCGGGCAGAGGTGGCACGAGTGGCTGTTTGAACATCTGCTCTTAGGGCCGGGGATGAGAGTGCTGGATGTGGGCTGCGGCCATGGGAACGTGTGGCACAGCAGCTGGCAGAGAATTCCCATGGGCTGTAGTATTACCCTTTTGGACAAGGAGATAAAGGGGCTGGAGTTTCTGCGCGGAATTTACCGGGAGCGCCGGGAGGAGTTGGCAGCGGGAGTAAATCTCTCCTTTCTGTGTGAGGATGCGGAGAGATGGGATTGTCCGGCGGGGAGGTATGATCTGATCCTGGCAGGGCATTTCTGGAGCTATATTCAGGATAAAGAAAGACTGCTGGGCCATTTGCACCGAGGGCTGGCGGAGGGGGGCAGACTGATTTCCACCTTCACGTCCCAGGTCTCCGTTCGGGACGTAAACCGGATATTGGAGCCTGTGCTGGGCAGGAGAGTGCTGGAGCCATATGAGGAGCGGAAACAGGCTTTCACAGCCCGCATGGAGGGCCTTTTTGCCGAAGAGTTTGGCAGAGTATCTCGGATAACATTTCACAACAGTCTGCGGATCGGGCATCCGGAGGAACTGCTGCGGTATCTGTGCGATCTGGACGGGGA
>CAZKAO010000165.1:0-2048 GCA_964550745.1 uncultured Acetatifactor sp. | reverse complement strand
CATGGTACATGCGAAAGCCCTCTTGAATGTACATCGCCATCTGCTGGTAGGCGCCAGACAACTCCAAGGATGCCGTCTGGGAATCCTCCGTTCCCGGCTCTGACTCTGACGCCGTCTCTTCCGGCTCTGATGTCGTTTCATCCTGCCCGAATGCCGTCTCTTCCTGCGCTAATACCATCTCTTCCTGCTCCGCTTCCGGGCTTTCCGCTGAGTTTTCTCCCTCGCCACATCCTGCGAGCGCCACGCACAGCACCACGCCCAATAATGCTATGATCACCTTTGGTATTTTCATCTCCCGCCTCCTGGATGCATTCTTAAAATAAATTTAGCAGACAGCCATATCTTTTGCAATCTCTTTTCGAGGATTTTACTTTAGCTGGTTTCGGATTTCCTTGAAGTGACAGGAAAAATCTGCTATACTATATTTCAAATAAAAGGGAATGGAGGAAATAAATATGACATATCATACAAAGGGTACCTGTTCAAGCGCAATAGATTTTGAGATTGAGGATGGCATTGTACAGTCCGTACAGTTTACCGGAGGATGCAATGGCAATCTGAAGGGTATCTGCGCCCTGGTAAAAGGCATGAAGGTGGAAGAGGTTATTGACAAACTGAAGGGAATCCGCTGTGGTTTCAAATCCACCTCCTGCCCGGATCAACTTGCCCATGCACTGGAGGAAACGCTGGGATGAAAAAAATTGTTTTGACCGGGGGCGGCACTGCCGGCCATGTAACCCCCAATATTGCACTGCTTCCATCGCTGCGCCAAGCCGGATATGAGATTTCCTATGTAGGCTCATATGATGGTATTGAAAAAAAGCTGATGGCAGATTTTGATATCCCTTATACCGGAATATCTACCGGCAAGCTGCGCCGTTATTTCGATATCAAAAATCTGACTGATCCATTTCGGGTATTGAAGGGCTTCTCCGAGGCCAAAAAGTATCTGAAAGAGTTCCGCCCGGACGTCGTATTTTCCAAGGGCGGATTTGTCAGCGTACCGGTAGTGCGTGCCGCCGCGTCACTGAAAATCCCCTGCATTATCCATGAATCCGATATGACTCCCGGGCTTGCCAACAAGCTCTGCTTCCCTGTGGCGGAAAAAATCTGCTGCAACTTTCCGGAGACCTTGAAAATGCTTCCGGAAGGCAAGGCGGTACTCACCGGCTCCCCGATCCGGGCTGAATTGGCACAGGGCAACAGAATCGCCGGACTGGATATGTGCGGTTTCACTGCCAATAGTCCGGTAATCATGGTAATCGGCGGCAGTCTTGGAGCCGCCAATGTCAACAAAGCAGTCCGGGACGCTCTGCCCCGGCTTCTGGAGGATTTCCAGATAGTGCATATCTGCGGCAAAGATAAAATCGACAATATGCTGCTGGCCACACCCGGCTATCGGCAGTTTGAATATGTCAAGGCGGAACTGAAGGATCTCTTCGCCATGGCGGACCTGGTGATCTCCAGGGCTGGCGCCAATGCCATATGCGAGCTGCTGGCGCTGAAAAAGCCCAATATTCTGATCCCTCTGCCCGCCGCCAGCAGCAGAGGAGACCAACTGCTCAACGCCGCTTCTTTTGAAGCCCAGGGCTTCTCTATCGTTATCAATGAGGATGACCTGACCACAGACCTGTTGGTGGATAAGGTGCATGAACTCTTTTCTAACCGACAGAGTTATCACAATGCCATGGACCAGAGCGGACAGATGGACTCCATCCGCACTATCATGCGCCTGATAGAGGAGGCTCGGAACAAAACTACCCCATGACAGCATATCCTTGCTGCCATGGGGTTTCACTCGATTGTCCTGTATGTTGACGCTTTGTCTACATTTTACCGCTCTCCGATATAGACACATTCTCCCGCCTTGATCTCCTGAATATCCTGATTGCTTTCCTTTCTGATCCAGACGGATACAGCCGTGGGATTCTTTACCGTCAAGCCATCACCGCTGTATTCCAGGCTGCGCACTGCCTGAATATAATCACAGATTTCGCCGTTGGTGGCATACCAGATATCCTCCTTGCCCTCCATCAGCTCTCCAAATT
>CAZKAO010000164.1:0-2201 GCA_964550745.1 uncultured Acetatifactor sp. | reverse complement strand
TTCTCCAGAATGTCCCGGCACATATTGATAAATATATTGTCCGCTACGCTCATTGTTACTTTTATCTCCTTATATATTTAGACAATTGTGAAACTCCCTTCCAGGACACAGGGAGTGGGTGATATAGACAAAATAAGGGCGACTTGCCACCGCATCGGAGCCCGTTTTTGTCTATATTGACCAGTCCCGTCACTCGCAGAAAATGTTTTGCAATTGCCTACCTTATATATTTCTCTCCCACTTGTCACACAGCGAGTTGATCTGATCCGCAAACTTCGCCAGATCCTTGTTGGCCCAGCCGTCGCACTTGGTAATCATTGCCGCCAGACGCTGACCTGCGGCTACCAGGCGGGCAAATACGCCGGTTGCCACCACAGCTTTCTTCTTGACGGGTACAGGCTCCGCCTCGTAGGTGAATTTATTGGCAATCAGGTCAAACTCCGAGCCGCTGTAGGGCGCGTAGGCCCTCTGGCCGTGCTCAATCTTCAAGCATTCCACAAAGTTCATGCACACGCTGTCCTCGCCGTGCACCACAAAAACCTTTTTGGGCTTTTCCTCAAAGGCATTCACCCACTCAAGCAGCCCGTCTTTGTCCGCATGGCCGCTCATGCCCACCAGTTTTTTGATGGATGCCCTCACCTCAATGGGCTCACCGAAAAGCTTGACCTCCTTGGCTCCCTCCACTATAGCGCGGCCCAGAGTGCCCATGGCCTGATAGCCCACAAAGAGGATCGTGGACTCGGGACGCCACAGGTTATGCTTTAAGTGATGACGGATACGCCCCGCCTCACACATGCCGGAGGCGGAGATGATCACTTTGGGCGTGTTGTTAAAATTGATGGCTACGGATTCGTCGCTGGTAATGGACAGGCGCAGTCCCGCAAAAGACAGAGGGTTGATGCCCTCCCTCACATATTCCAGCGCCTCCCCGTCAAAGCATTCCATCCGGTTTTCCTGGAAAATATTTGTGGCCTCCACCGCCAGAGGACTGTCCACATACACAGGGAAGTCCTCGTGTCCTTTCACCAGACGGCCCACCTTGACCTTCCGCAGAAAGTACAACAATTCCTGGGTGCGCCCTACCGCAAAGGAGGGAATCACCACATTGCCCCCCTTATCAAAGGTCTCCTGCAGAATCTGGGCCAGCGCCCCC
Organism: uncultured Acetatifactor sp.; assembly: GCA_964550745.1. Classification (GTDB taxonomy): domain Bacteria; phylum Bacillota; class Clostridia; order Lachnospirales; family Lachnospiraceae; genus Acetatifactor. Next base: position 1,048 of record CAZKAO010000164.1, on the reverse strand, counting down.
ACATAGTCCAATTTGTCCTTGTCATGATACCGGTCCCCATAGGTGGACTCCATAATGACATAATCCGCCTCCTGGGTGGGATGGGGATTCCTGAGCAGCGGCAGGTCCTTATTGCCGATATCACCTGAAAATACAATCTTGCGGGTGGTGCCATTCTCCGTCAGCCACACCTCTATGCTGGCCGATCCCAGCAGATGGCCAATGTCCGTAAACCGAATTTTAATGTTCTCAGCAACCTGTATCTCCGTGTCATAACTGCAGGGCACGATGCGCTTGATACAGCCCTCCGCATCCTCCATGGTATAGAGAGGTTCCATGACCGGCTGTGAAGCGCTTCTCTTGGCCTTTCGGTTCTTCCACTCCGCCTCGGCCATCTGTATATGGGCACAGTCACGCAGCATGATGCTGCACAGGTCCGCCGTGGCATTGGTCATGAATATCTGCCCGCGAAAGCCCTTGGCATACAGGAGGGGCAGCAGACCGGAGTGATCGATATGAGCATGGGTTAGAAACACATAGTCGATCAGCGCCTCGTCCACCGGCAAAGGGGCATTTTCAAATACATTGATCCCCTGCTCCATGCCGTAATCCACCAGGATATGCTTGCCTCCCACCTCCAGATAATGACAGCTGCCCGTCACCTCATGGTCCGCACCTATAAACATCAGCTTCATAGTCCCATCCTCCTGTCGCATATTTTTTTCATCCGTCCAAACAGAAACCACTATATAAATTTTCTATGAAAATTCTACCTTGATTTTGTGCGTTTCAGCGCGCACTCTGTTCAAAAGGATTAAACACATAACGTTTTATTTATTGTACCATATTTCCCCAACAATCACAAATGATATTTGGATTTGTTTGTTTACAGAAAATTGCGGAGTTGCTATACTGGAATTGTTCTTAGGAATCTGCGCAACTGAAATCAAGTATCTCTTTCCCCACTACTGTATACTGCATTTAGAGTGGTTGCAGCGGGTTACAAATATCGGTGGGAGAACATCTTGGGAGGTAGACGGGCAAATGTACGAGTGGCAGCAACAGATTC
>CAZKAO010000163.1:0-2365 GCA_964550745.1 uncultured Acetatifactor sp. | reverse complement strand
CGGTCACGCCCAGCACCTCGGCGAGCTGTTCCTGGGTCAGTGACCGCTGTTTTCGGAATGACCGTATATTCTCCGCAAGTTTCAAGTCCATATGTTCGTCTCCTTTCGCCTTCAGCGTTTTTATTATAGCAGAAAGGGGGGAGGAAATGAACGTACTGTTCGTGTTGGTTGGAGCTGAGTTATTATACTGGCGGTATGGGTGGATTCCATATCGGGAAAAGCCAGGAGTGAAACAGAAAGGTGGACAGTATAATGAAAAGTTAGATTTGACGTTCCCCCCAAATGATGTTATGATAAAATCAGATGTAATATCGGATGAAGGTACTCGCCAGAATTGACCTGACATCCGGCGCTTTGGAAATGGCGTGATTGCGGAGGGAATTCTGGGGATAACCGGGCTCCGGGTCGAGAAAAGGAAAGAGTGATATATGGTCGGTGAGACTTTATTTCAGGAAAGTAAAACAATGATTGAAGAACTGCTCCAGACGGTCAACGAAATGCTCGAGATGGCCAATGGCGAGATAGTGGCGTTGGACGAGAAACCGGCGGAGGGGCAGGCGGAACAGCAGGCTGCGGGATTTGATCTGTCAGAGTTGGAGGCCATGGGATTCTATGAGGCACAGCTGCAGGAGGTTGAATTGGGACTGCGGCAAAACCTGCCAGTGCAGCTTTATGCCCAGAGTTGTTACAACTGGATGCAGATGAAAGAGATCCGCCTGGGGATGCAGGCTCAGGTGGACGTAAAGTGGTACACAAATCCTCTGTATAACGCGGAGCAGATGCATCAGATTCGTCTGGGGCTGGAGTATGGTCTGGATGTATCCGGTTATGCGCGGTTGATCTACACAGTGTCAGATATGTATAAAAAGCGCCACGCCCTGATGGAGGAAAAATACAGAGGAGGAGATGCAGGACAGGAACGGTATGTTTTGGATGAATTTACCCACATCCGGCTCCATTTCAGCGCAGATCTGATGGAGGCGTGGATTATGCTGCCCAAGGATGATACGCACACATTCACCATAGCAGAGCTGCGCCGTCTGCTCAAAAAATATGATGTGCGTCATGGAATTCAGGCGGACGGACTACATCAGGCCACGATAGAAGGCATAAGGGGAAAGGATATTCTGATCGCCCAAGGGACACCGGCGATGCCGGGTAAGGATGGCTATTACGAACTGTTTTTTGACAGGGAACTTCCGGACGGTCCGGAGCTTTTGGCAGACGGCAGTGTGGATTATTCTCATGTGATTGTGGCTGATACCGCCCAGCCTGGACAGAAGCTGGCCCAGTACCGGCCCGCGAGCAAGGGAAAGCCGGGCATGACGGTGACCTGCCTTGCAGTTGACGGTTCCACAGGCAAGGAGCTGCCGCCCTTGACGGGCAGCGGTATTGTGGCGGATCATGAGCGGCGCATCTACACGGCGGCCATCGAGGGCTATGTGACCTTTGACGCGGGCAATTGCAAGCTGAACGTGATGCAGATGTATCAGATCAATGGAGATGTGAACAGCTACAATGGCAGTGTGATCTATGACGGCAGTGTATATGTCAGCGGCACGGTCAGCGGCAAGGCACTGATCCGTGCCACGGGGGATGTCATCGTGGACGGTTTTGTCAGCGGTGGAACCATAGAGGCGGGGCACAATGTGGTCCTGAGAAGCGGTGTCAATGCGGCGGACCAGGGAAGCATACAGGCTGGCGGCCAGATCATGGGCAAATTCTTTGAGCGTGTGAGGCTCATGGCAGGTGGCAATATCGAAGGAAATTATTTTCTGGACTGCAGCGTATATTCAGAGGGGCAGGTAGTTGCCAAGGGCGGTAAGAGCCGGATCATGGGCGGCGAGATGACTGCCAGCCTGGGTGTGGAGGCCGGGATTATCGGCAATTACGGCAGTGTCAAGACGGTGGTTACCGTGGCTAATCTGTATGAACTGACCGAGCAGTTGGAGGTATTGAAAGAACAGCAGAAGAAAGTCGGCTCGGAACAGGAGAAGCTGGAAGAGAGCAAAAATATGCTGCAGAAGCTGATGGAGGACGGAGCAGCGTGTGATCCGAGGGTTTATCAGAGGATTCTGCAGGCCATTGAAATCAAGCAGAGTGAGTGGAATGTTCTGGACTTGAGAAAGGAACGGCTGAAGATTGTGAAGAGGGATGCCATGCAGGCATGTGTGAAAGCTCTCAGGGAACTGCGTCCCGGAACAGTGGTTGTGATCAACGGCGTGACCAGAATAATTGTGGATACCATGCCGGGCACTACCCTGACAGAGGAGGTTCTGTTGGAGAAAAAAAGTTAGAGATTTGTTTGATGAGGTGACAAACTATAAACAGTCAAGCGTTTTTTAGAATTTTTTTGAAATATAAA
>CAZKAO010000162.1:0-2392 GCA_964550745.1 uncultured Acetatifactor sp. | reverse complement strand
GGGCATTCCTGTCTGCCCTTGAGCTTGCGGATCTCTCTCTTCAGATGCTCGATCTCTTCCACGGTCGCATCGATCACGGCGAACTTCTCCGCCACTTCCTCCGGTGCATCTTCCTTCTGGCTCTCATACACATACTTGCCCAGCTCGATGTATGCGCCTTTGATCGATTCCTCTTTCTCGACAATCTGACCGGTCAGCTTGGCGATCTCAGCCATCTCCTTCGCTTTCTTGGTCACATCCTTGCCCTTGCTGCTGATTGTACTGCCTACCTTGTTAAAAAAATCCATACTCTTCTCCTCCTTATTTTGAGTTCCGAGGGTTTTACCCCTCTATTATCAGGTATCTTCCGTCGCCAACATCGAACACCTCGTCTGCCTCCAGAATCTCGTTCTCATCAGCGCCTTCAAGATCAAGCCCCTCCTCTTCAAAGAAATTCAACACCTCTTCTCTGCTGTCCACTACAACAGCCATGCATTCCTCCAGAAAGCTCTCGGCCTCCTCCAGACTGTCCACCACCTTCTCTGGAAACAACTGCAGCTGATTGTCCAGGAAGCACTGTAATACCGCATCATCGTACTCATGCATAAAATAATATCCTCCTCTTGATCAACGTGAGTATAAAGAAGTCCGCTTCTTGCCCTTATCATATCGCCTTTAAGACCCACCGTCAAGTATTTATGGGGAAATATTCTACATTATATGCATTGCCTTGAGTTCCTGATACAACCTGGCCACGGGCAGACCTACCACATTGCTGTAGTCCCCCTCGATAGCCCTTATAAAGCGTCCTCCCAGTCCCTGAATACCATAGGCTCCCGCCTTATCCATCGGTTCTCCTGTAGAGATATACCAGCCAATCTCCTCCTCGGTCATGGGATAAAACTGCACCTGGGTACATTCATGAAAAGTATGCCGGTGGCTCTCCCCCTGGTTGTGATGGTACAGCGTCACACCAGTATATACTTGGTGACGCCTGCCGGACAGCCATCCCAGCATCTCTGCTGCATCCTTCATACTGGTAGGTTTTCCCAGAATCTGCCCATCTACCGCGACAATAGTGTCCGCACCAATGACCAGAAGTTCCTCCTGGGAATCCGCTGAGAGCAGCTTCTGCAGCACATCCCGGGCTTTCTGAGCCGACAGCTCCTCCACCACCTTGGCGGGTTCCCTCTCCGTGACCTGCTCCTCTACGCCGCTGACCAGCACCGTGTAGTCCAGTCCCAGTCCCGCCATAAGCTCCCGTCGTCTGGGAGAGGCGGATGCCAATACTATTTTCATATGTAACCTCCTGTAACTCCGTGTTCCTCCACTGCCTTGCAGAAAGCTTTTCGGCAGACCGGTGTTGTCCCTGACAGCAGATGTATTATAAGTATATTCTATATGAATATATAATATTATATGACATATAGTATTGGCTTTGAGCATACTATACGCCATATAATATATTTTGTCAATCCCTTAATTATAAAATTTTGATAAACTAGTGTGCTGACACGTTCATCTTCGAACTAACAGTGCCGAATATTTCGTCATTCTGCAAGGCGAAGGAAGGAGGCGATGCGGTGGCATCGTTGACTGACGACAACGCAGCAGATGGCGATATAGATGGTGCTGTTGGTTCGATTATGAATGTGCCAGCACACTAGCGATGTGTCTCCGGCACAAAGCGCCTGCTCTCATTCAATGGTTCCCTGGCCGCTTCCCTCGCCGTCCGCCTGGCCTCACCGCAAAAATATTCCTGGGAGATAAAACGCTCCTTTCCCCTTCTGTCCACCTTGACATAGGCACCGTCCGGCTGCAGCACATGAGCCTTCACGTTGTCCTTCAGCTGCGCGTTCAAAATATCCGCCAACTGTTCTCTCAGCGCAGGCTCCTCCACCGGAAACAGAATCTCCACCCGGCGCTCCAGATTGCGGGGCATCCAGTCTGCGCTGCCGCAATAGTACTCCTCATTATCCCCATTCTGGAAAAAGAAGATCCTGCTGTGCTCCAGAAAATTGCCTACGATCGACCGCACCGTTATATTCTCGCTGACTCCCGGAATTCCTGTCTGCAGGCAGCATATACCCCGGATGATCAGATCGATCTTCACCCCCGCGCAGCTGGCCTCATACAGCGCTGCTATCACATCCCTGTCGCACAGGGAGTTCATCTTCGCCATAATATGTGCTTCCTTGCCCTCCCGCGCATAATCCGCCTCTCTGCGGATCAGATACAGGAACCTGTCCTTCAGCCACAGAGGAGCCAGGGACAGCTTGTTCCAGCTCAGAGGCTCTGAGTAACCGCTCAGCATATTAAACACAGCCGTGGCATCCTCGCCGATCATCTCACTGCAGGTCAAGAGTCCCACATCCGTGTACAGCTTGGCGGTAGCGTCATTGTAGTTGCCGGT
>CAZKAO010000161.1:0-2525 GCA_964550745.1 uncultured Acetatifactor sp. | reverse complement strand
GCTTGCGTCGCTTAAGGTGGACTTAATCGTCACCACCGGTTCTGCCACCACACAGTCCTTAAAGCTCTCCACATACTCCCGCATCAGCTTACCCGCCATGGGCGCCCAGGAACCGTTCTCCAGGATTCCCACCGTCCTTTTCTGGTAGCTTTTGAGTTTCAGGTGGTAGAGAAAATCCTCCATGCAGGGGAACAGGCCGCCGTCGTATGTAGCAGCCGCCAGCACCAGTCTGTCATAGCGGAAAGCGTCCTCTATGGCCTCCGCCATGTCGTCCCTGGCCAGGTCAAACAGGGATACTTTCTGGCCCTTTTCCTCAAGCAGCGCCGCCAACTCATTCGCAGCAGCCGCCGTGTTGCCGTGGATGGAGGCATAGGCGATGGTAACACCCTCGTTCTCCGGGCGGTAGCTTGACCAGATGTCGTATTTCTCCAGATAATGTGCAAGGTTCTCCTTCAAAATCGGTCCATGCAGCGGGCATATCGTCTGAATGTCCAGCGCAGCAGCCTTCTTGAGCAGAGCCTGCACAGGCGCGCCGTATTTGCCCACAATGTTCATATAGTAGCGGCGGGCCTCACAGTCCCAGTCCTCCTGGGTATCCAGTGTTCCGAACTTGCCGAAACCGTCTGCGGAGAACAAGATCTTTTCCGTGCTTTCATAAGTCACCATGACCTCCGGCCAATGCACCATGGGAGCCATGTAAAAGTTCAGCGTGTGACTGCCCAGGGACAGGGTATCACCCTCCTTGACCTCCACCTTGCGGTCATTAAAATCCATGGTGAAAAACTGAGGCAGCATACCCAGCGCCTTGGCATTGCTCACGATTCTAAGCTGCGGGTATTTCTCGCACACCTTCTGGATATTGGCGGCGTGATCCGGCTCCAAGTGGGATACCGCCAGATAATCCGGCTGGCGTCCCTGGAGGTTCTGCTCCAGATTGGCAAGCCACTCCTGGCCTGCTCTGGCGTCCACGGTGTCCATGATGGCAATCTTTTCGTCCACAATCAGATAGGAATTGTAAGATACCCCGTTGGGCACCAGGTACTGGCTCTCAAATAAATCAATGTCTCTGTCATCGCAGCCAATATAGCGCACGGCGTCTGAAATAGTTACTTTGCTCATATACATACTCTCCTTTTTATGTTTTGCTGTTTATCTTAATCTTTTTGTTGCTACCAAATCCCAGAATCTCGGATCATAATAAAAGAACACAACACTTCTATCTGTAATATAAAAACCCCATTCTTTCAAGTCGTTTACATCCATGCCTAATACTGCCTTTATCTGCTCACCTATTTCTTCGTCAGAATCATCTATAAATCGATTCACGGTAACTATCTCTCCTGTACTGCAATCAATTGTAATACCCTCAAATGCAGAATAGGGATGTACTCCCCCCATATAACTGACATTATTAAACAGTAAAGAAACATAATCCTCGCCAACATAGGTGATATCAAGCAAAATGAGGCTGTCATATGGCGGTGTATACGACTCCTCACTCGATCCGCTGGCATATACTTCCGACTGAAGAAGATAAGATTCTATTTTTGAATCATAATATGTTTGTAAAGTTTCATTCAGCATGGCGGGATAAGTCTCATCAAAATAAAAACAATCCACATCATAGTAAAAGAAACTGCTGCCATCCTGGTCCCTAAACTCTTCATGTTCCTGTCTTATATTTCCATAATCTGTTTCATCATTAAACACATTTTGATATTCTACAATATAATATTTATTTTCTGGGGTAAAAGACTTTCCACCATAAACATTAAGCACTCCATAATATGTAGCCACCGTGCTTACATCCTGCACGTACTTTCCGACATCTTCTATTCCATATCTCAAGAGAAAGTAATCTAGGTCATGAAGTATCTTATATATTTCATTTGCATATTGCACATCATGAGTTGCAGCTGCTAAATCAGTCAAATCGATTAACTGCTGGAGATCTGCAGACAGATTCTCATCATGCACCGAGTCCATCATATCCTCGATTAAATCTACAAAGTTTTCAGCATCAAATCTGTTATATACCATTCCAGGTTCAACATATGTATTGTAAAATTCCTCCTCAGATATACCTTCTGCTCTCATTATCATATCCATGGAACAGATATTTCCATTATACCACCATCCAAGTTGTATATCCCCTTTTTTATCAAAATACTGCCAATACACACTATCCTTATCAGATAATTTATCAAATATATTCTCGTTCAAATATGCTGATTCCATTCGAAGGTTTGCTACTTTGATATTTTCGTTAAGTCTCCCTATCTCTTCCTGCGACATTCCTTTTAATACTTTTTCACGCATTGCGAGTACTTCATCTTTCGAAGGCGCTTGTAATATATCTATACTGTTATCTTCTACATCATCCTCTGCTGCTTCCTCCGGCAAAATGCTTTCTATGGTAGTTTCAGACTCTTCTATTTCTGTCTGGTTCATTTCTTCTCCACAACCAACCAACGCGAAAATTAACATTATATTTAAAATATATACAGCAGCCTTTCTCATATCAA
>CAZKAO010000160.1:0-2559 GCA_964550745.1 uncultured Acetatifactor sp. | reverse complement strand
TATACGCAGGGAGAGATATTTTATCCATGGGAGTATGTGTACACCGGTCAGACCCAGGGGATAGACGTCAAAACAAAGTCCAATATCACAGGCTTTATCACCGTGCCGGACCGCGACCTCAGACCATTGGATACGCCGAATGGGAGAGTTATCTTTGTTGAATTTATCGGCGTGACCAATCAGGAGCTGTTGGCTATCCAGCACAAGGAGACAACGGTAAAAGAATTGTATGCCAAGCTGGGAAGTGATGTGACAGATTATAACAGGAATTCTCTATATTAAAATTAGTAATTAGGTTAAATCCTTGACTTGTATATCACTTTTTCCTGTGTTAAAATAGGCGGAACAGAGGTTCCAATGAACCTCTAAATTAGGAGGTTTTTTCATGATAGGTGCAGATGCCATAATCAAATGTTTGGAGGAAGAGGGCGTTAAATATGTATTCGGCTACCCCGGCGTGGCCATCTGCCCTTTCTATAATAGTATCTTACAGTCGGAGATTCAGACCATATTGATCCGTACGGAGCAGAATGCGGCCCATGCGGCCAGCGGTATGGCCCGGCTCACGGGCAGACCCGGCGTCTGTGCCGTCACCAGCGGCCCCGGAGCGACCAATGTGATTACCGGAATCGCCACCGCCTTTGCGGACAGCATCCCGCTGGTGTGCATCACCGGACAGGTACATACAGATCTGCTGGGCAGTGATTCCTTCCAGGAGGCGGACATCACCGGCGCGGTGGAGTCCTTTGTCAAGTACAGCTACCTGGTCAAGAATGTCAATGACATTCCCCGGATTTTCAAGGAGGCGTTTCATATCGCCAACACCGGCCGCAGAGGCCCCGTGCTGATTGATATTCCCATTGACATCCAGAATGCGCCGATAAACAAGTTCCACTACCCCGAAGAGGTCAATATGCGCACCTACAAGCCTACGGTCAAGGGCCATGCGGTGCAGATCAAGAAGGTCATCAAGGAACTGGAAAAAGCAAAACGCCCCATCATCTGCGTGGGCGGCGGCGTGCTGCTCAGCGAGGCCAGGGAGGAACTGCGGGAATTTGTAGAAAGATACCGGATACCGGTGGTGTCCACCATGATGGGTATCAGCGTCATGCCCACGGAGCATCCCCTGTATTTCGGCATGGTGGGCAATCACGGCAAGGCATATGCCAACAGGGCCATGAATGAGTCGGATCTGCTGATCATGGCTGGGGCCAGGGTGGCGGACCGGGCGGTGAGCCAGCCGGATCTGATCACCAGGGACAAGGTGCTGGTGCATATCGATGTGGACCCGGCGGAAATCGGCAAGAACGCTGGACCTACCATACCTCTGGTGGGAGACGTAAAACATATTTTTCAGGATTTTGCCAGGGAGGAATTTTCCTGCGAACATGAGGAGTGGATTCAGACTCTGGCTCAGTACCGGGATACCCTGGTGGCAAAGAGAAGTCCCAATCCGGCCTATGTGGACCCGGCGGCCTTTATTGCCAGACTGTCCGAGAAGATGGCTCCCGATGCGGTGTATGTGGCGGATGTAGGGCAGAATCAGATCTGGTCCTGTAGCTACCATATTGTAAAAGAGGGGCGGTTCTTAACCTCCGGCGGCATGGGCACCATGGGCTATTCGATCCCGGCGGCCATGGGCGCCAAGCTGGCGGATATGAGCCGTCAAGTTATCGCCGTGTGCGGCGATGGTTCTTTCCAGATGTCCATGATGGAGCTGGCCACCATGAGCCAGTACCGGATTCCGGTGAAAATCATTGTGCTGAAGAACGGCTACCTGGGGATGGTGCGGGAATACCAGCACTATGCCTACAAGGACAACTACTCGGTGGTTGACCTCTCCGGAAGTCCCAGACTGGATAAAATCGCGGCTGCCTATGATATGCAGTATCAGCTGCTGGAAAATATGGACCGGGCTGAGGAAGTGCTGGATGCCTTTTTGAAGGAGGATACCTCCGTGCTGCTGGAATGCCTGATTGATCCCATGGATCTGGTGAAGTGACCGATAAGGAAAGAGGATTTATTATTATGAGAAAAAGAATTTATTCCGTACTGGTGGAGAACCGTTCCGGCGTGCTTGGCAAGGTGGCGGGGCTTTTTGCCAGAAGATGCTTTAATATTGACTCGTTGACGGTGGGAGAGACCGATGATCCGGAGATATCCTGCATGACCATAGTCAGCAGCGGGGACGAGCGCACCATAGAGCAGATCGAAAAGCAGCTGAACAAAAAGCTGGATGTAATCAAGGTCAAAACCTTTGACGAGAGCCAGAGCATCAGCCGGGAGCTGATGCTGGTGAAGGTGCGGCACAACAAGGGCAATCGCCGGGAGATTACGGAGATCTGTGAGATTCTGCGGGCGGAGATTGTGGATATGTCCAAGCACTTCATGATGATTCAGATCTGCGACACACCGGACAGAACCAGGCTGCTACTGACCATGCTGCAGTCCGTCAGCATTGCGGAGGTGGCCCGCACAGGCACCCTGGCACTGGCAAAATGCAGCGAGAATGATGATTAGGGTTGACATTCGTACTTTATCTTGCTAAAATGTAGAGCG
>CAZKAO010000159.1:0-2763 GCA_964550745.1 uncultured Acetatifactor sp. | reverse complement strand
ATGCTGCCATAGGTGACATACATGCCAAAGTCAACCCTGTGTTTCATTCCCATGGTATCCGAAGACTTCTTCTCGCTGGGCTCGCTGTTAACGCTCTTGGTGATCTGCATGGAGGAGATATCAATGGGCACGACACTGACGGCTGTCTGTATGGAGACCGGGCCTCTAACTCCCACCGAGACGCCGTCTCCATCGGAATTCTTGCTCTTAAAGGCAAACACCTGCCCAAAAGACCTCACATCCATCCACTTTTTACAGGCGGCAGCAGCATACTTCTCCTTATCCTTCCCCGCCTCCTTTAACTCCGGCGCCGCGCTGGCCCGCTCGCTCAGGCTCTTGATGCCGTCCACGTTTTTCTCATCCGACTGCACAAACACCGGATATCCCAAGTCCATCATACGGTTACGGATTTTCCTCTTCAGGCATACATCCGACACTTCACCATAACCGTCATATGTCTCCCGAGGCCTGTTGCCGTTTAAAGGGTCGCCGTTGGGGTTTGCATTTCTCACGCAAAATACCACTGCAAAATCAATTTTGTTCGTAAATTCGCTCATATTGTCTTCCATCCTTTCTATGCTCTATGTATATCCGAAGTTTGGTATGATCCATACTCCTGCTGTGCCTATGATACTGCAGTTTTCTCACTCTGTATCTTCCGTTTCCTCATTTCCTGATTTCTTAAAATAATTCCTGTACTCGGTTATCTGGCTGCTATACCCCTGTAAAAATGTGGGCTCCAGCTTGTCTTTTTGGGAAAAATCCAATCTGTCCGTCAATTTGTTTATCTGGTCTATATAGAATATTTTTCCGGTATTTTTCCCTGCGGAATTCTTTGCAGTCATTAACTTCATCACATATGGCTGCAGCTGATTTCTGATAGTTGTCCATGTCTCCACCGGGTATCTCTGGAACCTGACAAAATACTTTTCCGCCGCCGTGTTCCGCATTGCCTCCTTGTTGCTTCCCATAGACAGTGCGCTCCTTTCCAGCATTTCCGCTGTGGCCAACAGTTGGCCGAAAATATAACTCCTGTCCTTGCTCTCCGTATCCAATCCCATACTGTATTCCTCTTTTCTGTCACCTTTTTCAATCTGCCATTTTCTCAACAGGGCACATGTAATCGCCACAGCCCTGTGCCACTCCCAATACTCCTTATAGTGCGTGGGATTCGCCGCCTGACGCAGAGCAGACAGCACCACGTCATAGGGAAGTCGTCTGCCCTCCACAATACAGGGCAGCAGCCGTTCCCGCACGCTCTTATTCAGCTTGTCGTTCTTGTCCCCTGCCACCAGTTTTACAATGTCCACCAGAGAGGGAGACCAGGGCACCGGGGCATGTTCCTTGTCCGGCTTATTCAGCCAACATGTCTCTCCCTTCCACTTTGCTATATTTTGAATAAACTGCTTTGCCTCATACTTCTGGTAAAATGGTATGGACAGACGTCCCGTTGTGGCAGCCTCCACCACCATGACCATGACGAATTCACTGTCCTTTGGGGCCTCACCCGGTCCCCATATGGCTTTCCTCACCCAAGCCGAATACGTTTCGTCTGTAAAGGTCTGCTGCTCATCCTCCCAAAATAGCCCCTCAAAAGGGCTGGACATATCAGGCTTGTCTATCGACCATACCACAACGACCTGCTCCCCCACCCTGAGACATGCCTGTCTGGCGATCAGCCACCGCAGTGCACTATGGGCCTTTTGGGATATCTCATAGCTCACAGAGGCCACCTGGCTGCTGTCGCTGAACCGTCCCTTAAAGGTCAGGACGCCGGAGGCATTGTTGGAGGAAATCAGCTTGGCCTTGTCTGCAGTATTGCGAATTTTGGCCGGATGCTTATCAGAGCAGGGTACCGTCTCGCCAGTGACATAGCACAGTTCCTTGCTTTCCTGGCTGGACAGATAGAACTGAATATAGCTTTCAAACACCCGGGGATCGCAGTACAATCTGCTCTCCGGCTGTCCCGGTATTTCCACCGCAAAGCGCACAAACCAGTCCTCCGGAGCTATCCCCTGCTGTTTCTCTGCAACAATCTTGCCGTCCTCACAGGTGAACAAACCTGCATCCAGCAAATCGTGCATCAGCATACCTCTTTGTAAATATTGGAAGACTATATTAATCTGGGGCAAACTGTATACAGATTGTGCCCATGCCTCCAGCTGTATAATATAGCTTGTGAATTTCTCTTTCTTGTTTCCCGGCACAAAATCCTCATAGTCTCCGGCAATATATTCCAGCTTGTCGGACAGCGGATGGGGAAAGACTGCTTTACCACTCCTGCTGCTGGAATCTTCTGTGACAGGAATGACTGTAACCGCATTCTCCTTATCCACCCTATAAGCCCTTCTGAAATGCCCCTCCTCATCCAGAACCACTTCCAGTTGGGCATTCTGAGTCAGGTGCGCAATTGGCAAGAGTAAAGACTGTCCTTCCTTTACCACACCTGCCTCACTCTTACAGGCCTCATAGGTCAAATACAAATCATTCAGCCAGCTCATCCAGCACACCTCCCCCCGCAAAGGTTATATTTCTTATGCTTGGGCTGAATTCCCTGGGCTTTCGATCTGTCAGTATCCGGCGTATGGTACATTCCTCCGGGGTAGGAAAAGTAATAATCCCTTTTTTCATCACCGGATGAAAGAATCTCGCTGTCAGCTTATTTTTCTCCTCTTCCCGCACTGCCTCATCGGGATAGGTAAAACCATGAAACATCAGCCCCAGTGGAAATTCCTCACATTCATAGTACGCCCCCCGACCACT
>CAZKAO010000158.1:0-2791 GCA_964550745.1 uncultured Acetatifactor sp. | reverse complement strand
AGGACAATACGGACGAATTTGACAATGATCTGACCATCGTGGACTGGCTGACCGGTTATTCCCCGGTGAAGGATGTTACCTATGTGAGAGGCTTCCTGGGCCGTATGCTCTTCGCGGGCGAGGACGGTGTGAAGAAGGTTAAGGTGCTCTCCGGTGGCGAGAAGGTGCGCTGCCTTCTGTCCAAAATGATGATCAGCGGCTCCAACTGCCTGATCTTTGACGAGCCCACCAACCATCTGGATATGGAGTCCATCACCGCCCTGAACAATGGCGTGATCAAGTTCCCCGGCGTGGTGCTGTTCTCCTGTCATGACCATCAGTTCGTACAGACCACAGCCAACCGAATCATGGAGATCCTGCCCGGCGGCCAGCTGATCGACAAGATCACCACCTACGATGAGTACCTGGCCAGCGATGAGATGGCAAGAAAGCGCACTGTCTTCACGGCCAACCGTGAAGAGGATGAAGAATAAGTATATATACTACAGACCCGGCCTGCTATGGACGGGTCTTGACATTTACAGAGCTTATATCATAAAGGAGAAGACTATGGTTGATTTACATGTACATTCCACCCGTTCTGACGGGACCTACACTCCCACCCAGCTGGTGGACTACGCCATGGAAAAAGGGCTGTCCGCCTTTGCGCTGACAGATCACGACTCCGTGGATGGTCTGGACGAGGCTATCGGCTATGCTGCCCGGCTGCGTCAACGGACCGCCTCCGCCCCGGAGGTAATTCCCGGCATTGAACTCTCCAGCGAGTACCAGGGTCAGGACGTGCATATCGTGGGTCTGTTTATCGACTACCGCAACGCCCGTTTTCAGGATTATCTCCGCAACTTTGTGGCCTCCAGGGATGAGCGTAATCACAGAATGTGTACCCTTCTTCAGGAGGCTGGCATGGATATCTCCTATGAAAAGCTGCTGGCCGCTTTCCCGAACTCGGTAATTACCCGGGCACATTACGCCAAATATATGCTGGAACACGGCTATGTCAAAAGCAGGGCGGAGGCATTTGAACGATATATCGGGGATCACTGCCCATTCTATATTCCACGGGAGAAGGTAACTCCCGCCCAGGCGGTGTCCCTGATTCTGGAGGCAGACGGTCTCCCCATCCTGGCCCATCCCATCCTCTATCACCTGAGTGACGCCCGGCTGGACGCCCTGGTGGGCGAATTAAAGGAAGCGGGCCTTGTAGGCATTGAGGCCCTCTACAGCACCTATCACGCCTGCGATGAGCGCCAGATCCGCAGTCTGGCTGCCAAATACGATCTGCTGATCAGCGGCGGTTCCGATTTTCACGGGGAAAACAAGCCCGGACTGGATTTGGGAATCGGCTATGGCGGGCTCTGTGTACCGGAGGAGGTGCTGGAGCAGCTGCGTTTGGCCCGTCCTGCCTGTGCAGGTACTGAAGGAGCGGTTATAGAATACTAATCGGGAGGAACAATTTTATGGCAAAAACTGTGCCAGATTGGCAGACATTTATTAATTGCACAAAGGGTTCTTTGATAATCCGCCATAAAAAGGAAGGACTGGCAGAGGATCTGGAGATTCCATGGCCTTCAAGGCTTACTCACATGGAGTGCGAAAAAGTCCGGTTCCGGGCGCAGGATCTCCAGCCCGTCTTAGAGTATGGAAAAACGCTGGCTATCGTCAGTCTGAATAGCTGTGAATTCGAGCCGGGCGCTCTGGCTGTTTTAGCCAACACAGCAGTTCTGCGATGTCTGACAATCAAGGACAGCAATATTTCAGATACGGAGCTTAATTGGCTGACCGCCGCTCCCAAACTGGAGTCTTTAGAACTGTCCGGGAATCCCAAGTGTACCGGCGCCGTGATCGCGCAGATAGCCGATTCTCCGCTCCAGCGCCTGTATCTGGATAAAACAGGTCTGCAGGATTCCGACATTCCCGCAATACTGTCCTTTACCCAGCTAAAATATTTATCTGTCAGCGATACCAAGGTGACAGGCGCTGCGCTGCTCCCGCTGGCCGCCAATCGCGCCCTTACCGTTGTCTGCGCACATGACCGTGCGGGAATGGCCCAGTTCAGGGCCGCCCAGCGGCAGAACTGGAAGAAAAAGACAGAGTATGACAGTGAACTGGCGGAGGAGGTATGGCAGATGGTCCGGGACTTCTTTTCAGCCAGTCAGGACCGCAAGCAGAAAAGGAGTACATATGTCACGCAGCAATATCTGGATTATTGCAAAAAACATGGCTATAGCGGCGTAGATTTGGGACAGCGGGTTTCCTTCAGCACCGATGAAACTCCGCCATATCAGGATTATCGGATTGTTGACGCAGAACAGATCAACCGCAAAAAATTATATGTGTACTGTGAAAAGGATGATGTCGGACTCAGCCAGTACCGCTACTTAGTGGTATTGACAGATGATGGTTGGAAGATTGATAAAAGCGAATGGCTGTTTGATGGACGATGGAGCTTCTATCCTTTAAAATAATCCGTCTGATAGTAATAAAAAAGGGGACTTACTCGATTCCATACTTCGGTAAGTCCCCTCTTATGTCGTTTATTCCTAGACTTAGATCTCTTCTGTCTTGGCAGGCTCCTCCACAGACTCTGCTTCGGCGGTCTCTTCCGCCGTCTCCGCTTCCTCGGTTACTTCTGTAACCTCGCCCTCTTCTACAACCTCTTCGGGCTCAGGCTCAGGCAGCTTGGCGCCGCAGTAAGAACAGAACGCTGCGGAATAGCTTACCTCCTTGCCGCAGTCCGGGCATTCCTGTCTGCCCTTGAGCTTGCGGATCTCTCTCTTCAGATGCTCGATCT
>CAZKAO010000157.1:0-2854 GCA_964550745.1 uncultured Acetatifactor sp. | reverse complement strand
CCCTCCCTGTTACATCTTCCCGCCGCCTGAACTATAGAATCCATCCCCGCCAGGGAACGAACCACGCAGGAAAAGTCAAAATCGACGCCCGCCTCAATCAATTGAGTGCTCACAACAATGATCTTCTCCCTGTCAGCCAAAGCCTTGCGGATATTTTCGATGATGCCTTTCCTGTGCGCTGCGTAAAGTCTGGTGGAGAGATAGAACACCTTATAGACTCCCTCTGCCCTCTTCGCAACCTCACTATATATGGCAAGGGCGGCGTCTCTGGTGTTCAAAATAGCCAGCGCATTTCCGCTTCCTGTCGCTTTATCCCATATAAAGTCCGCCAGTTCCTCCCGGGTATAACCGCCGTTTTTCAGCTTTACCTCCACCTGGACCCGCTTGAAAACAGTCCAGGCATCCCGGGGAAGCTTCGCAAGCGACGCAGGCTCCGCCATCCTGACGGGATATACTGGCTTTGACGTCTCCCCCAGCAAGGGCTGCGTAGCAGTGCAAAGGACACATGTGCAGCCGCAAAACGCCGTCAAATAATTGAGTAAACTATTAAACAGAGCAATCTGCTTGACGGGAAGGGTCTGTATCTCATCAAAAATAATCACTGCATTTTGGAAATGATGGGCCGGACGAAGATTTCGCGTCCCCTGGGCAAAGAACGTGCTCAAGAAACGAACCATGGTGGTCAGCACAATGGGTTCCGCCATCCTCTGTGCCCAGAAATCCCCGTCTGAAGATATCTCTGCCCTCTCCCCTGATGTTTGCCCCTGCGTTCCTTTCCCCTGACCTCTTTCCACCTGAGAGTGCAGCTCCAGAATATTGTTTTCCACCAGTTCGTCTCGATCGCTCTGACCCAGTGCTGCCTTTATACTTTTCGCTGCCTGGTCAACAATAGACAAATAGGGAATTATATAAAATATCCTGTTCTTGCTTTGCTGGATACAGTGTGTTAGGGCAAACCGGGTCACCGCCAGCGTTTTTCCTGCCCCGGTGGGGCAGGCCAGAGTATAGATCCCGCCTTCCCTGCTCCCCGCCTCCTTGCAGCTGTCGGAAATATAGTTTCTCCATACATTGATGGGCTTAGCGGAGCACCCCATTTTTCCTAACCTGTTCTCCAGATTGTTCAGAAAATATGCAAACAGCCGCTTTCTGCTCCCAGGCTCTTCTCTATAGCCTGCCTCCGCCTTCAGCACCTCTGCAAAATCCGGTGCCGTCCGCTCCCCGCTGATTGCACTGTCCAGCCAGTCAGCATCGATCAGGGCTGACAGCAGCATCTTCTCTGCCATACCCAGAAAAAAGCCCTTTTCCTGCGATTCCTTGCCCGCGTATCCCACTATCTTTTTGGCTAAGGTTTCCGCCTCCTCATATGCCTGGCGCAAAAGTCTGTCTAATTCCTCCCGAGAAATGATTTCCTCCCAGAGGTACTCCTCTATCTCCCTCAGCTGTGTCTCATCGCACTGCAGCCTGGCCCGGTATCCATCCTCGCCCTGCGGCGAAATATTGTCCGGCAATGCCGCATGATGGGAAAATATGGCCTCACACATGGCTTGCAGGGCAAAGCTTTTGTACGGATTGTCCGGCTTGCCTCCAAATCTGTCCAATATCACTGCGCCGGCCGAGGCATGTCCCCCCTTTTGTCCCGGGTCCGGCAGCCCCGCCCGAATGGCCTCCATCCTATCCTGAAAAGCTGCGCATGCCTTTCCAGCGTCGTGGCAGATACCGACTATGTATCCCATGGCCGGGCAGCTTATTTGTTCCATATACTCTCGACATAGTACAGCCACATGGTGCAGATGGTCTTTCAAGTCCTGTACAATTGTTTCGCTCTCTGTTGAAACCACATGCGCAATCTTCATTTTGCTTTTGTACCCCTCTTTTATCCTCCATTCAACCTACAGACCGCTTTGAATTCGTTATATAGGTAGCATTAGAAAATGATCCCTTATACACTTCCTCATCCAGAAATCCCAGAATGATCTTCATCTGCTTTTTGTCTGTGGGAATCACTATTCTTTTATCCCTGACTGTCACGTTCACTCCTGTCTGTCTGCCGATTTTCTGAATATCCCGGGCGGAGAATTTTTCTAATACCCCAGAATCCATAATGGATGCGATCTTTTTGCGAACACGGCTGTCTGCTTGTCCTATAAATATTTCAGCGCTGTCCAACGACAATTCTTTCATCTGGGCAAAACGCTCCACCTCTCCCTGCGTTGCCTCACGGTAATATTGCATCAAACTAAATATCTGCCTTGCCATAAAGAAAGATTTAAACAGTAATTTACCATCTTCATATACACAGTCCACTTCATCTGAAATGGAGATTCCAAAGCGTTTCTCCTGCACAAAGGTTTCCCTGTCAAAAAACAGATTAATACCCTTTACGCTTATATATTGTTCTTTCTTGAATTTTTGAAATGCGATCACCATTCTGCCGTCACATATCTCTCCCACAAAGATCGCCTTTATCTTGTCCTTGTTTGTCTCATGAGGGACAAAGGAATCTATTCCCGCCGGTGTTTGTACTGCATCCCTTATTATTTCATCCAGTGTAAACTGGTCGATACATAATGTTTCATCCGAATCAGGACTATAGTTCCCGTCAAAAGAAATATGCTCTGTCCCGTCAAGCATCAATCCAGTTGCCTGGGCATAGCTTTGGCAGATGGCAGCCTGGGCCTTTCTGTCAGTTTCTATTTTGCACACTTCCATTCCTACATTGTCCTGTAACAGAACCATTACCGATGCATTTTCAAACATTTACTTTTCCTCCTGTCTCTGTAAGCATTAAAGTATCGCTTATCCGGATAACCTGATTAATCTGCTTGCTGTTTCGCACTCCCCTTTTCCTGCTGAT
>CAZKAO010000156.1:0-2906 GCA_964550745.1 uncultured Acetatifactor sp. | reverse complement strand
GGATATTGTATATGCGGAGGTATTTGACCGGAAAGTGATCCTGCATACGATGGATTCAGATATTGAATATTATGGGAAAATGAAGGATTTGGAGAAAAGGGCGGGAGACGACTTTTTCCGTCCTCACAGGGCGTATCTTGTGAATTTTAACTTTATCATAAAATATGATGCCACGACCATTTACCTGAAAAGAGGACAGGCGCTCATGGCAAAGCAGAACTATCATGATTTTGTGAAGAGCTATCTGAGATTTAACCAGAAGGAAACTATTTGCGCGGCTGAGGGAGGCAGAAGGAAATGGTAGAGAGCGGGCTGCTTTTCAATTTGGTGGCAGGGCTGCTGTCAGTTACGGAGCCGATTTTGGAGGGGTATTGTCTTGGCAAATTGGTAAAGCCGTTTATAGAGAGGAAAGAAAAAGTGGGGCTCGTGTGGGCGGCATATTCCCTGACTAGGCTGATGCTCATTGTCATGAACTGCCATCTGAGCACTACTGCTGCGGTAATGATTGGAATTTTCGCGGCATTTCTGGTGATGTGCCGAACGGATCGAAGAAATCGTGAACAGAAAATATTTCTTTCGGCAACATTCTTTTCTCTATGCTGGCTTGCCTATGCAATAACGGAAATTTTGTATGATAATCTGTACAGTTCTGCCACACATACGGACTTTATGGCGAAGTCCCCAGATTATTTGTGGGATGCTTTGTATGTGGCAATGTGCACTGTATATCTTATGTCGGAAATTCTGATTTTGCTTGCCGGTATTTGGTGTGTAAGAAAGGTCTATGCATACAAGGGCGCTAATATGACGAAAAGGGAGCTGTGTATACTGCTGGCTCCGGTGTTTACGGGGGCAGTAGGATTTGAGATCATACAATATTACCGTAGTTTTTACATCATGGAGACTGGAGAAATTACAGAGGCATATGATACGTGGGCAGTAATATATTACGCAGTGTCTATAGCCGTAGTTGTGGTAGTGATTGGACTGTACCAGAGCATCAAGGTGAAACAGGACGAAAAACTGCAGAATGAGCTGCTTGCCGCACAGATTGACAGTATCCGTCATCACATCGGGCAGGTAGAGTGCCTGTATCAAAATATCCGCGGCATCAAGCACGATATGGCGAACCATATCATGACGCTGGAAGGGCTTTACGCCAGAAACAAGACAGAGGAAGCGAGGGCATATAGTACAGAGTTAAAGACTGCACTCGCCGAGGTGGCTGGAGAGATCAAGAGTGGGAATCCCGTAACGGATGTGATTCTGCAGGAATTAAAAAGCGAAGCAGAGAAAAGGGATATACACTTCCAATCAGATTTCTATTATCCTACCGGCACTAACATCAACGCCTTTGATGTCAGTGTGATATTGAACAATGCTCTGCAGAATGCAATGGAGAATGCAGGAAAGAGCGAAACGCCATATATATCCGTCCTTTCTTACCATAGGAATAATGCCTATATGATTGAGATAAGCAACAGTTTCGCCGGAAATCTGCAATGGGATGAAGAACGTGGTCTGCCTGTGACATCAAAAGAAAAAACGGACGGTCATGGGTATGGGCTGTCCAATATCCGCATGGTGGCGAGGAAATATTCCGGAGATATAGCCATTGACTTAAAGGATAGTGAATTTCGCCTCAGTATTATGCTGATGATGGAATGACAAAAAGGCCTCTTGTGCCAGAAAAATCGGTCTGGCATGAGAGGTATTATTTTGGGTTCACAGCAGAAAAAGGTCGCTCCACAGCATATCGGTTTAGATTGTGAAATTAAGCTCCGAAACAATAAATGTCAAAATTATATCAAGGCAAAACGGGAAACGGATTTCAAATTTTAGTCAAGGAGGAATAAGAAAATGACAATCAACGGTATCAATGGAGCAAACACACAAATGGGGCAGATGGGAATGAATCAGGCAACGGATTCTTACAGCCGGAACATTCAGAACCAGATTACCAACGCGCAGAAACAGATGCAGGAGCTTTCTTCTAATGGGGACATGTCGTTAGAGGAAAAAATGAAGAAACGGCAGGAAATACAGCAGCAGATCAGCGACCTGAATACGCAGTTAAGACAGCACCAGATGGAGCAGCGCAGAGCCGCCATGGGCGACTCTGAGAAACAGCAGGCAAAAGGTTCTTCTATGGACGATATGCTTGGCGGTACAGGAAACGCAGGAGGTACAAAGGCGGGAAGTAAGAACACCGGACTTTCACAGGCAAGCATGACAGCGATAATCTCTGCGGGCAGTTCCATAAAACAGGCGAGAGTACAGGGCAGCGTGGCAACAAAAATGGAAGGGAGAGCCGGAGTTCTGGAGTCTGAGATCAAGCTGGATCAGGCTAGAGGCAATGATACGCAGAAAAAGGCAGAGGAACTTGCTGAGGTGGAGCAGAAAGCGCAGGCGGCGACGGCATCACAGCTTTCCACGCTGGCAAACGCAAGCAAGACAATGGAGGAAGCTGCAAAAGCGGACAGCAAGGAGGAGAAGGCAGACGATAAGGACGCAAAAACCGCAGGCGCAAAGGGAAATGGTTCAGACGAAAATGCATCCGGCGTAGATACACAGGGAGAAACTGTATCAGGTGCGGAAAGTGTAAATACAAAATCAGATATTTCCATTTCAAGTAGTACAGCAGCAGCCAAAACCACAACACAGCAGCCGACGGCATATAAATCTGTGGATATTCGTTTATAGGAGGTGGAGCATATGTCATCGATCAACTTTAATGATTATACAAATTATGCAAACCTTGATTCGGGTTATGATTTCTCTTCCCTCATGGGCGGGACTGTCAGTTCTTCCAGCAACATGCTTTCAGATTATGCTTCCATTAAAAATGGAAGTTATGGAAAGCTGGTGAAAGCCTATTATGCAAAACAGGATGCAGAAAGCGCATC
>CAZKAO010000155.1:0-2940 GCA_964550745.1 uncultured Acetatifactor sp. | reverse complement strand
TGGACGCGGACCGTCGGGAGGTGCGAGTCCGGGGACAGATTTTGAATCTGACGGCTCACGAATATGACATTCTGTATATTCTGCTTCAGGAGCCGGGGAAGGTATATTCCCGGGAGCGCCTGTATGAACTGGTCTGGCAGGGGGGCTATTACGGGGAGGACAACACCGTGAATGTCCATGTAAGCAATCTGAGGAAAAAGATTGCCGCAGCGGATACCGATGAATACATAGCCACCGTGTGGGGCATTGGTTTTCGCATGGCTTAATCGCATTCTTTACAATTTCTTTAAACTTTCTAAAGGACTTATTTACAGGGAATGGTCTATGATCGAATCATCACAGGGGAGGGCAGAGTTTTGGAAGAGAAACCTCTTGCCCGCAGAAAGGAGAATATGAGATGACAAGCGGAAACGTGATCGTACAGACCCACGGATTGACCAAGCAGTATGGGAAAACAACTGCTCTGGACCATGTGGATCTGACCATTCCCTCAGGAAGTATCTATGGCCTGGTAGGCAACAACGGCGCAGGCAAAACCACTCTATTAAAAATTTTGCTGGGGCAGGTATATGCCACTTCAGGGGAATTCAGTCTCTGGGAGGCAAGAGAGGAGGTATCCTGGCGGAAAAACCGCAGACGCTGCGGCGCTATCATTGAGGAGCCGGGTTTCTATCCGAACATGACGGCGGCCCAGAATCTGGAGTATTACAGAATACAGAGGGGGATTCCGGGCAAGGACAAGGTTTCAGAGAAACTTAAGCAGGTGGGACTGGCCGATGCGGCCAACAAAAAGTTCAAACAGATGTCTCTGGGCATGAAACAGCGCCTGGGTCTGGCTCTGGCCCTGCTGGGTGAGCCGCAGTTTCTGCTGCTGGACGAACCCATCAACGGACTGGACCCGGCGGGAATCATTGAGATACGCAGTCTGCTGCTGCGGCTGAACAGAGAAAAACATATCACCATACTGATCTCCAGTCACAATCTGCCGGAGCTTGAAAATATGGCTACAGACTACGGATTTCTGAGCCGGGGCAGGGTGGTGCAGCAGATCGGGGCCAGGCAGCTTCATGAGCAGTGCGGCACCTACCTGGAGATTCGGGTGACGGAGCCGGAGAGGTATGTGGCGCTGCTGGAAAGGGAGCTGCACCTGACGAATTACAAGGTACTGCCGGATGGAACCATCCACATCTCAGAACAGACTCAGGATGTGGCACCCTACGGGAGACTGGCGGTGGGGCAGGGAATCGATCTGCTGGCGCTGGAGCGTCGGGAAATGCAGCTGGAGGACTATTACATGCACCTGATAGCGGAGCAGGAGGGGGGAGAGCAGCGATGACAAACTATCTTAAAAGTGAATTTTACCGAGTATTTCGTACCAACGCTTTGTATATTATGACGGGAGTCTGCCTGATGGTGGTGTTGCTCTTTCTCGCAGTGCTGTGGGCCATGTCCGTGTTTACTGTAGATTTTCCATGGGCCACGACCAAGTATGCCTTTTCCACATTAGAGACGGGTATGAATATCCCGATGTTTCTGTCGGCCATAATGGGCAGTCTGGTGGTCTCCGACGAAATAAAGTACAGGACTTTCAATAACAGCGTGGCCTTTGGAATTCCACGGGAACAGGTCTATCTGTCCAAAGTGATCGTGGGAATGGCGGCGTCTGCCATTTGCCTGCTGGTGACAGAAACCGGACTGATCGGCGGCGGGTATCTGCTGCTGGAGAACAGCGGAGCGGCATACACTCTGTCACTGCTGAAGGGAACGGCCGCTTGTATTCCGGCATGGATCGCGGGGATGGTAGCGTTTATGAGCCTGTACTATGTGACTGGCAGCGGGAGCGCCAGTATCTGGATATGGCTGTTGATTATTGTGGCGGCGCCGGCAGTGGTGAGCGTGTTGGGAATGCGATTTGAGTTCTGTGCAAGATGGGCCTCCTGGCTGCTCTACCCCATGGTGTCTTCCGTCACGCCGACAGAGGAATGGTTGGAATTTAACTGGTCCACCGCGGCGGGATTTCTGAAGTGTCAGGAAGCGGGTATTATGGGTGTGGCGGTGTTTATCACACTGGGAATTCTGGCAATCCGCCGAAGGGAACTGTAGCTGCCAACTACAAGGGGCATGGGACGATTAGTCCGGAAGGGAATACCATATGTGGGTTGCGGTAGGAATTGCTGTGGGAATGGGAATTGCAGTCCTGTTCCTCGCGCTGAGATACAGAATGCTGCAAAAATGTGTGAGACAGGCCAGCCGGGATATGGAGGAAATATTGGAAAATCCGCAGGAGAACCGTATCCTGCGGATATCCACCCCCTCCCGGGAGGCGGAGCGCCTGTTGGAGCAAATCAACCATTATATACAATATCACCAGCGGGAGAGGATCGACTGGCAGCGACAGGAGCGGCAGCTGCAGGAACAGATCGAGAACATCAGCCACGATCTGCGCACTCCGCTGACGGCAATTCTCGGCTACCTGGAGTTGGTGGATGGCAGCGGCCTGTCCGAGGCGGACAGGGAGGCTCTGGCGGTGGTGGAGAGAAGGAGCCGCTATCTGCAGAGACTGATCTGCGATTTTTATGATCTGTCCAGGCTGGAGCGGAAAAATGTGCAGTTACAACGCAAACCGGTGGAGATAACCCGCCTGGTCAGAGAGACGATGCTATCCTATTCCCCGGAGTTTGAGGAGCGGCGGCTGGCAGTGGAACTGTCGTTGCCTGAGACGGCGGTGACAGTCATGGGAGACCGGGAGGCTCTGGAGCGTATTTTACACAATTTGGTACAGAATGCGCTGCGGTATGCTTGCAGCCGCTTTTGGATATGCGTCCGTGAGGCCAATTCGGCGGAGGGAGAATCTCGGGTATTTCTGGAGTTTTGTAACGATACAGATTCGCTTACTCAGGCGGACATTCCTTTTCTGTTTGAACGCTTTTATACGGCGGA
>CAZKAO010000154.1:0-3042 GCA_964550745.1 uncultured Acetatifactor sp. | reverse complement strand
TGTATTTTGGGTACGGCGCTGTCCGGAATGATGACGGCTTTTGTTTTGAGAACGACTACCGGCTTTGGGACATTCCGTCTTGGTTTTTATCCGGATACTGTGATTTTAACATTGCTGTTCTTTGGCACGGCATTCCTTCTTGTTGGAGCATGGAATAGTCGCAGGATCTATAAAATCAAGCTGATAGACCTGCTGAACGAAAAGAAGGCAAATGAGGGACAGCGGAAAAAGAAAGGCAGCTACCTTGTTTCGCTTGTCACTGCACTGGTCTGTTTTGGAGTCTGCGGTGTGGTGCTGTATAATTTTTCCCATATGAACGGCATCTATGCCGGAAATATTCCTGAGGAAATCAGCAACCGCTATCAGACTGTGGCGATTGTTGCGGCGATTGCAGGGATATTCGCTTTGTACAATGCACTGGCATTTATCATAACCATAATCCGAAAGCGCAGGAAATGGAAGAACCGCAATATCAACTCCGTCCTGCTGGGCAATCTGTTTCAGAAGGTATCATCCACCGCAAGGATACTTTCTATATCGACACTGGCAATCACGATTTCACTTGTGGCCTTTGTGATTCTGCCCATGCTGGCGGAGATAACAATGGGGTATCTGGATTATCGGATGCCATATGACATCATGATATACAACACTTACATGTATATTGATGAAATGGATGATATCCCCGAGATCGATTTTTCCTTTATAGAGGATATCCTGCAGGGGCATGGCGTCACCGTGTCAGAGGAAGTATCCCAGAAAAGCTATTTTGTGTGGGAAAGGGATTTTAATACGGTTGATACCAGGGAATACTGGCGCGACCTTCCAAGGCTGGCGATGAGGATTTCAGAGTATAACGCCATGCGCAGGATGGCAGGCTTTGAACCGGTTGCGTTAGCGGATGACGAGTTCTTTATGCACCTGGATTATGAAATGGACATGGAAAGTACCGCAGAGAGTATCGGCACGGGCACGAGGATACTTCAATTAGATGACGGAACACTTTTGACGCTGGCAGATACGGCGGTTTATAACGAACCGTTAGGACAGTATCTGTTCAACAGTGGCGGGAGCGTGCTGGTGTTCCCTGACGCTGTATGCGATAATCTCCATCTGGCACGTACCTGTTATTATGCAAATACGGCAAATGTAATTCCATATAACCTCTGTGATTCTATACGGGAGGAGATTTCAGCAGCCTTCCAAAGCCGCTATGAGTATCTTTTTGAACGGTATGAGGCGAAATATGATACGGACAGACATTATTCCAGTTTTATAAATCCGATCCGTTTCCGCACACAGGAAAATAACGATACTGTCCTGACGGCAACCAGTGTTCGCCTGCTGGGTATTTATTCCGGGGTCATCTTTTTTATCATCTGCATGACCGTTCTAGCCCTGCATGGAGTGGCGGATTCTACTGACCACCGTATGCAGTACCGGACTTTGTACCAGATGGGTGTAGACAGGGACGATATTGTAAAAATGGTAAGCAGGCAGAGCCTGTACTATTTCTTCACGCCCTGCGTGATTGCATTCATGATTGCGTTGCTGCTGATTTATTCTTTCGTTGTGAGATATGGGCATAAGGTGTTCACTTATATTGGCAGTGTGGGATTTCAGTTTGGCGTGATGATTCCGGGTCTGCTGATCCTGCTGATACTTGTCTGCTATTATGGGGCAACGATCTATACGATCAGGAGAAATTTGGACAGAACCCTTAACAGCATCAAATAAGAGGAGAAATTCAACCGCCGCTATGGACTTATGCGGCGGTTTGTTTTTGCATAGGCGGACCGGGCGGCGGGCACAGTAATGCAGCGGGTTCATACGGTCATTACACCGAAATGCCCGTTCATGGCATTAACAAAATTTTGTCCGTGCTTGTGTCGATATATACAATATACCCGTATAAGGCAGGTGGTGAAAATGCTGTCAATAGCAGTATGTGACGATGAAGTTATAGAGTGCTGCAACATGGCAAGAAAAATTAAAGATATTCTGGAAGAGATGAAAGTACCATGCATCATCCGCCAGTTCCAAAGCGGCAACGAGCTGCTGCAGGCACTGGAAAGTTTTGACATTGTTTTCCTTGATATCATTATGCAGGGTCTGGATGGAATGAAAACAGCACAGATTTTCCGCGAAAAGGCATCTGATAAGATGTTGATTTTTGTATCCTCCAGCAGGGAGTATGTGTTTGAGGCGTATGATGTGGAGGCTTTCCAATATCTGTTGAAACCTGTGGATGACAGGAAACTGAAGAGGGTACTGCAAAAAGCCGTCCTCAAAACAGAAAGGCGTTCACAGGAATTTATCATTGTCAGCAGGGAAAGACAGAAAAGGAAGTTATTTCTTGATGATATATATTATTTTGAGATAAAAGGGAGGATGGTTGATGTTCATGGGCCGGAAGGCATTTTTACTTATTATGAGCAGATAGGGGAGCTGGAGAACAAACTGCGGGACAAGGGTTTTTTCAGGTGTCATAAAGGCTATCTTATAAATTTGAAATACGTTGACAGGTATAACAGGCAGGAAGTGATTCTGGAAAACGGGGAAAGTATCGCGATTGCAAAAAGGAGATATGATAGGTTTGTCCAGGAGGTGCTTAAGGTCATGCGGGAAAATGGAGGGATTCTATGAAACAGCTTTTAGACTATGCAGATATTTTGATCGCAGCGCCATGCTATCTGATGTATTTATGTATGGCGGATAAGTTCTGTAAAAAATATCTGGGGGCTGCAAAGAAAAAGGAACTGCTGTTTGTAATTCTTTCCCTCAGTGGATATTTGGCGTTAGATATTGCGGACAGATGGTATCCGGGTCCCTACATTCTTTATGCGATGCTGTACAATATACTGTTTATGGGACTGGTGCTATTGCTGTTTCAGGCAGGCTGGGAGAAGAAAATTCTGGCGGCATCCATGTTGATGATAGTCAGAAGATTGGTGGCATACATTGTTGAGCCTCTTTTATCATGCTCTGTCTTATTTTGCAAACATATCGTGAAAAAGATCCCGGAACCATTTTTAAGTGAGT
>CAZKAO010000153.1:0-3082 GCA_964550745.1 uncultured Acetatifactor sp. | reverse complement strand
GGCGGTGGGGATGCCGAGGGCGCGATATGCGCCGGGCGGCATCCCCACCTGCTGTTTAAAGGTGCGGGCAAAATGGGCATAGCTGGAGTAGCCGGTCATGAGCTGTACCTGGGTCACGGTGTTACCTTCTGACAGCAATTGCCGGGCCAGAGCCATTTTCTGCAAGGTGATATAGTTGCCCACGGTGGTGTTGGTATGCTTTTTGAAAATCCGTGAGATGTAGTCGGGATGCAAGTAAAAATGTTCGGACAGCTCCCGGAGCGACACCGACTCCTGGCGGTGTTCGTTCAGATAGCGGATAATATCGGCCACGGTCTGCTGAGATGTGGAGGCGCGGACGCCCTCCGAAGTTTCCTCGCCGCGAAACCGTATCATATCATTAACCAGCGCCATGCATTCAAAAAAGGCGGCCATGGCATTGAACGTATCATTTCCCTGAAGGGAGAGGAGGGTTTCCAATTTATGCCGCAGGGTACTCAAAGAGGAGGCTGACAGGGGGAGGAGCAAAGGCTGCTGTCCCGCTTTCAGATACTCGTAGCGCATCGTTCCATGAGGAAAAACACTGTCCAGCCAGGCAGCGTTCACAGAGAGGATATAGCGGTCATATATTTCGTCCGTTTTGTCAAAAAGCCTGTGTACGCAAAAGGGCGGAATGAGGATCAGAGTGCCCGGCCTGGCGGCGACCACCTGGTTTCCCAGCAGCGCGTTGGGCAGGGGGGAAAGACTGAGATAGATTTCGGTGGCGTCGTGGGTGTGGGGCATAATCGGAGTGGTGCAGATATTTCTCCTGTGGACAATATCGTAGGTAAATTTATCTTCCGGATAAAATACGGATTCTTCCATAATAGTTCTCGTTTCTATACTTTCATAAAAATGGGAATCTAACGTCAGGTGCTATAGATTTATGGTAGCATTTCTGTGGATATCCGTCAAGAATAAGCAGGTCGGTTTTTATCATAAAAAGGTAGATTCTATATATATATTTCTCTGGAGATACACGCTATACTTAAGATTAGGATATGCGAAACAGAGGTTCTAAAGAACCTCTAAAACAGCATATCCCCGGAAAGCGCACTTAACAACATATGTACACCAAAGTGGACATATGTTGTTAACCGGTCCTGTGCGGTGGTAGGGGATATGCGGAATGGAGGTTCTGAAGAACCTCTAAATAGGAGGCAGTATGGAACAGGTAAGATTGGGAATTATCGGAATTGGGGGCATGGGGAGCAACCATGCCAGAAGCATTGTGGAGGGCAAGGTCCCGGAGATGAAACTGACGGCAGTGGCCGACATAAGAGAGTCCAGGCGGGAGTGGGCCAGGCAGGAACTCCCGGAGGATGTGGCCGTCTACGGCGAGGGAAAGGAACTGATTGAGAGCGGGAGCTGTGACGCCGTGCTGATTGCCACGCCCCACTATCTGCACCCGGAGCTGGTGATTTGCGCTCTGGAGCAGGGACTTCATGCCATCACTGAGAAACCTGCCGGGGTGTACACCAAACAGGTGCGGGAGATGAATGAGGCGGCTGCAAAATCAGACAGGGTCTTTGCCATTATGCTGAACCAGAGAACCAACTGCCTCTACCGCAAGATGCATGATATGATTGCCAGCGGGGAGCTGGGGCAGATCAAGCGGGTCAACTGGATCATCACGGACTGGTATCGGACCCAGAGCTACTATGACGCGGCGGACTGGAAAGCCACATGGGACGGCGAGGGCGGCGGTGTGCTGCTGAACCAGTGTCCCCATCAGTTGGACCTGATACAGTGGCTGTGCGGTATGCCGGTGCGTGTCCGGGCGTTCTGCCACGAGGCGAAGTGGCATGATATCGAGGTGGAGGACGACGTGACAGCTTATCTGGAGTATGAAAACGGCGCCACGGGCGTCTTTGTCACCACCACCGCCGACACCCCTGGCACAAACCGCCTGGAAATCACGATGGAGATGGGCAAGCTGGTGTGTGAAAACAATAAGCTCCTGCTGTACCGCCTGAGCGAAAACGAGAGGAGTTTCTGCAAGACCTCCAAGGAGGGATTTGGCCAACCGCAGTGTACGCTGGAGGAGGTGGAGACAGACGGGCAGAACGAGCAGCATGTGGGAGTGCTGAAAGCATTTGCGGGCAGAATTCTCCACGGCACGCCCCTGGTGGCGGAGGGAACGGAGGGGATTCGTGGACTAACCCTCTCCAACGCCATGCATCTGTCCAGCTGGCTTGACAGGATGGTGGAGATTCCCTTTGATGAGGAGCTATTTTTACAGGAGCTGAATAAAAAGCGGGCTACCTCCAGAAAAAAGACAGGGAGCGGCGTGGTGTTTGACACAACCGGAACGTATTAGGTTATAGATAAGGAGAATCAAAATGTTTGAGAATATTGTTTTGACTGGATTTGCGGATGAAATTGCTGCATCTCTGGACACACAGATGCAGGTGCTGGAAAAATTGCATATGAATCATATTGAGATGCGGGGAGTGGACGGCAGGAATTTTGTGGAGTACTCGGAGGCGGAAGCGAGGGAGATTAGGAAACGTCTGGAGGACAGAGGTTTCGCCCTCTCCGCTGTGGGTTCTCCCATCGGAAAAATCGGAATCACGGATGATTTTGCCCCCCACATGGAGCTGTTTAAGCATACCGTGGAGCTGGCGCATATCATGAACACGCCCAATATTCGGATGTTCAGTTTCTATGTTCCCAAGGAGAATGCTGCGTCCTACAAAGAGCAGGTCATGGAACGGCTGGGACAGTTTGTGGACTATGCCGCCGTAAGCGGGGTCGTCCTGCTCCACGAGAATGAAAAGGGAATCTATGGGGAGATGGCTGAGGGCTGTCTGGACATCCTGAAACAGTTTGCGGGGGAGCATTTCAAGGCAGTGTTTGACTTTGCCAACTTTGTGCAGGCGGGACAGGACACACTGGAGGCCTATGAACTGTTAAAGCCCTATATCTCCTACATCCATGTGAAGGATGCGCTGCTTAAGGACGGCAGTGTGGTCCCGGCGGGTTATGGGGACGGCAATGTGAAGGAGATTTTGCGGCAGCTGAAGGCCGACGGCTACAGAGGGTATCTCTCTCTGGAACCTCA
>CAZKAO010000152.1:0-3156 GCA_964550745.1 uncultured Acetatifactor sp. | reverse complement strand
TAAAGGAGAAGAGAATGAGTATACGGATTGTTACGGATTCAGCATCGGATATTCCTCAAAAAACCCGGGAAGATTTGACGATTCTGCCCATGCATGTGTATTTCGGAGAAAAGGAATTTCTGGACGGGGTAAACCTGAGCCACAGGCAGTTTTATGAGCTGTTGATTGAATCGGAGGAGCTGCCTAAGACCAGCCAGATTCCTCCCTATGAGTTTGAGGAGGTCTATGAACGGGCCACAGCAGCGGGAGAACAGGTGATTGTCATTACCATATCCTCCAAACTCTCTGGTACTTGCCAGAGTGCCCGGGTGGCGGCCCAGGACTATGAGGGACAAGTGTATGTGGTGGACAGTCTCAACGCCACGCTGGGGGAGAGATGTCTGGTGGACTATGCCCTGCGGCTGAAGGATCAGGGAAAGACTGCGGAGGAGATTGTAGCCGAACTGGAGCAGGCCAAGAAGAGGATTCGTCTGTTGGCCCTGCTGGATACGCTGGAATATCTGAAAAAAGGAGGCAGAATTTCCAAATCTGTGGCCATGGTGGGCGGCATGCTTTCCATCAAGCCTGTGGTGTCCGTTGTGGACGGAGAGGTAATCATGGTGGGCAAGGCCCGTGGGTCCAAAAACGGCAACAATCTGCTGGTGCAGGAGATCGAGAAAGCCGGGGGAGTAGACTTTGACATGCCCTATTATCTGGGATATTCCGGTTTGGACGATCATCTGCTGCAGAAATACATAGAGGACAGCAAGGCTCTGTGGGAGGGACATGTGGAGCATCTGGACACCACCTCCGTAGGCGGCACCATCGGCACCCATGTGGGACCGGGGGCGATAACCGTTGTCTTTTTTGCGCCGAATGGCGAAGAGTAATGAAAAGGGGGCTGCGCGCTAACTAATTAGTGCGACAGCCCCTTGCTGTGTGTGTATAATTTCTCCCTTTTTCGGAAAAGTGTTCCACTGTTTAAAAAGTGAAATACAATGCATATTCTCATATACGATTACAATATTTGCATTCAGCTAACAATTCTTCAAACCGGAATTTTGCTTATGCGCTCCGCATACTCATTATTTGTCAATCGCCAATGATATTGTAATTTGCCCTTATGAGGCTGTGGAATTTTTTCCGTTAATACGAGTTGAAATCCGTTCTTTTCCCACACACGCCTTGAACGAATATTATAATCTTCACAAAAACAATGTAAAACATCCACATGTTCGTATTCAAAGGCATATTTTACCAGCATACCAATAAAAAGTGTTCCAATACCTTTGCCCCAATAGGATTTTTCTCCAATCGACATATCAATTCTTCTTACATCAATATCAGGAGCGTACATTTTCCTGACCGCAGGCAAATTCATCCTTTGCAGCCAACATTCACCTATGATTTCCCCATTTACCTCAATTACAAAGCAAAGGCTGTTTTGTGATATTCCTCCATATATTTGATGAACTACTTCGGGCGGATAGCCTTTGACATCGTCACCTTCTGACCAATACAACACATCTGGATCAGAATTCCATTTGTACAAATATGGTAAGTATTCATCCGAAAGAGGGCGTAATACAATTTGATACTGCTCACTGCCACCGCATAATGTGATTTCATGCGTTTTGATAATACTCATACATCCTCCATAAATCTCGATTTATATACTTGATTATATAGTATTTTCCTGTTTCTTATAATGTAAATTTATAAACTCATTTTTAGCAGATACACAATTCCGAAAAGGGAGTAAAATTTTTACTTATAGAACGTATTTTTCAAGGGTCGCACGTACTGCGCCCACACCTGCAGACAGTTCAGCGAAGTATCCCTTGACCGTTTCCGCCATGGAGATTGCGGTCAGGTCCACGCCGAAGATCTTTTCATTGGACAGTAGCGGATCTAAGCGGGACAGATCCTTGGGGGTATTATCCAGCTTGTAATCTGCCACATAAGCAGAGGCCTCTTCCAGCAAAGGGTCGCTGCTGGGCATAAAGGCGTTGCCCATATCGTCCACCGCCATCAGGTAGCGCAGCCAGCCCGCGTACACTAAAGGAATCAACTTCAAGTCCGCCACATTCAGATCCGGGCGTTTCTGGTAAGCCTTGATGGTCTCACCGAAACGGATGGCCAGTTTCTGGGAGGTGTCGGTGGCGATGCGCTGGGGAGCGTCCGGCATAAAGGGATTGGGAATCCGAATATTGACTACGGCGTCGATAAACTCTTTAGGGTCCAGAATGCCGGGATCCACCACCACGGGCAATCCCTCCTGATAGCCCACGATCTCCACAAAGCGTTTCAGCAGCGGGTTCTTCATCTCCTCGGACACAAGGGTGTAACCCAGCAGACAGCCATAGATAGCCAGAGTGGTGTGCAGGGGATTCAAGCAGGTGCAGACCTTCATTTTCTCCACCTTGTCTACCGTCTCTCTCTCGGTGAAGATCACGCCGCCTTTCTCCAAGGCGGGGCGTCCATTGGGAAAATGATCCTCGATCACCAGATACTCGCATTCCTCCGCATTGACAAAGGGGGCTACATAGGTGTTTTTGGAGGTGATAGCAGCGTCCAGACCCTCAATACCATCCTGATTCAGCAGCTCCTCCACCTTGGCGTCCGGTCTTGGGGTGATCTTGTCGATCATGGACCAGG
Source organism: uncultured Acetatifactor sp. (assembly GCA_964550745.1). Lineage (GTDB taxonomy): Bacteria > Bacillota > Clostridia > Lachnospirales > Lachnospiraceae > Acetatifactor. Next base: position 519 of record CAZKAO010000152.1, on the reverse strand, counting down.
GGTAGGAGACGGCCTGGGGGTCTCTCACATAGGCGGCAAAGCCTGCCTCCGCCAGTCCGTTTTCACACCAGGCGTCAGCAAAGGCCCATACGGCGGCGGCCAACTTGTCTCCGTTGTGGGAGCAGTTGTCCATGCTGACCATGGCGATGGGCAGTCTGCCGCTGACGTAGCGGTGGTAGAGCAGGGACACCACCTTGCCCAGATAACTGTTGGGGGCAGGGGCCCCCTCGATCTCTCCCGGTCCGACGGTGTAATCCTTCTCGATGGCTGGCAGTACATTTCCCTTGGCGTCCGTCAGGGCATATCCCTTTTCTGTGATGGTAAAGCTGGCCATCTGCAGGGAAGGAGCGGCAAAAATCTGCTTCAACCGGTCATATTGTTCCTGGTTGGCGCTGTCCAATACCAGCGATTCGGTGATGCTGCCCACAATGGTTTTCTCCACCGTATTGTTGGCCTTCAGAGTAGCCAGGATAGACAGGTTATCGTGGGGCCAGTACATTTTCTCTATGATCTCATAGT
>CAZKAO010000151.1:0-3293 GCA_964550745.1 uncultured Acetatifactor sp. | reverse complement strand
GGGAAGTGGTGCCGCTGAAGAGGGATGGCAGCAGCTATATTGAGGATTATATCGCGTTTATGGACAGCTGCAGGGCGGAAACCCGGAATACGGAGGCAATCGAGATTATTATCCGGGAGGAGGCAGGTGCTTACTTCCAAAACATTCAGGACCTGAACAACACTGTTAGGGTTATTCAGAACAGAGTGTCTTTGTATCTGGCTGAAAACAGATAAGGAATAAACGATGATTCAGGTGACTTTTTTCATTGGGGGATACAGATGACAAGAAAACGAATAACGGCAATTCTGTGTGTGGGAGTGTTGGCAGTGAGCCTGCTTACAGCTTGTGGGGCCGGAGAGGTGCCGACAGGCCAGGGAGAGACCGTCGGAGATCAGGGTATGGCAGGAAACCCGGAGGAAAACGGGACGGGTCTGGGATCAGTTGCGATGCAGGAGGAATCCTGGGAACCTGTAGACTGGATGCAAGGGGGGTATCAGATGCCTCGCTTTCCGACAGGACACAGGCTATGTTACTGTGTGAACACCTATGTGGTGGACATACCGGAGCCGGAATTTGCATATACCGCAAAGGAGTGGCAATACTATGCCAGTCTGGGTGGTGACTTCTATGTTCTCGATAAATATGTGATGGATGAGACGGAAGACGGATCAAAACAGTGGCGGTATCAATTGTACTGGCTGGACGGAGACACAGGGGAAAGCCGCGTCATCACTCCTTTTTGGGAAGAGCAGGGCATGAATGAGTGGGTCTGGAAGGTCGATGCGGTGGGCGATCACCAGCTGGCTTTTCTCAGCGGGGCGCAGTGGCTGGATAGCGGGTACAAGCTGATGCTCTGGGATCTGGATAGCGGGGAGGCCCGCATATGGGATATGACCCAGCAGGCTATGGAGTCTCTGGCGGGCCCCCATAACTGGACGGATGCTCAAGGGTATGTCTATGTGTCAGGAGAACTGGAAGACAACGCATTGTATGTGCTGGGAGAGAAGGATACTCCGGGCCAGCTGGAGCAGCTGCGTGTGATTGAGGTGAAAAGACCCGGCGAGATGGGCCTGTCCTGTCGCATGCCGGATGGTACGCCGCTGGTACATATGGATGACAAGCTGGTATATGTGGATATGGATACCGGCACAGTGAAAGAGCTGGCCAGTATGGGTGGTTATACGGGTAACGAGGGATGCATAGATGAGACAGGAGTATTTTATCAAAGCTGGGGTGACAGTATAAGAGTGTGGAATCCCGCCACGGGCGACTATAATTTTATGTTGGATTTAAAAGATTATGGTATTCGTTCTCCAATTGATGATTTTAAGCTGCGTATCGGTGTCAACAGAGCGGGAGAGCTGATGATGCTGGTGGAGAAAGATGGAGATTTGATGGTTTACTGCTTTGAGGTAGGTCTCGAAGAGACAGAGGCAACACTGCGGCTGGCCAATCTGTGGCACAATGACAGTGATGTAAAGAGCGCGGCTGTCTCGTACTCCATCCAGCATCCGGACTGCCAGGTGGTGTATGAGACGGACTGGACGAATCAGGAGGGATTTTACGAGCGTATTATGGCGCAGATGGCGGTGGGACAGGGTCCGGATCTGCTCTTTGTATATGGGGAGGATATGGACAGGCTGAATGCCAGAGGATTGTTGGCCGATCTGAGCGACGTACTGGAAGAGGATACTCGCGGACAGTTGTTCTCCGGTGTGATGACCGCTGGTATCAGGGATGGTAAACTGGCAGGCCTTCCCGCCGCAGTCAGTGGACTCAGCATGTTGACAGTAGACGCTAACTGGCAGGGAGATAACTGGACTTTTGCGGAGGTGGCGGAGCTGTGGCAGCGACGTAAAGGGCAGGGCGCCTGGAGATTCCTGCCGCAGCGCTGGAGCCAGGAGGAAATGCTGGAATATATGATACTGTCGGATATGGCGGACTCTCCCTTTATAGATTGGGAGAGCCATAGATGTGATTTTGAAAATGACCTGTTCCGCCAGATGCTGGAGATGATCGGGGAGCGTCCGGTTTTAGAGCACACCAATCTGGATATAGAGAAGGAATATGAGACGGCACAGCAGGTAATGGATGGCGTCTATTTGGCGGATGTGGTATATGGTGGAAACATAATTGATTATATCAGCACGATGGAGTATTACGAAGGAGAGTCTCATTTTGTTGGTTTTCCCACGGAGAGCGGCAACGGAAATATGCTGAAATGCTATGGCTTTGTGGTGGTAAATGCCCAGACAGAGCACTGGGAGGAAGTGGTGGATTTCCTGCGCCATATGTACAGTAAAGAGTTCCAGAGCAACAATCCGCAGTATTTGCTGCGCAAGGATGTTCTGCGGGAAGGCATGGCTCCGGGCGATCCTGATAAGGGATACGAGTTATTTACATTAACCAGAATCAATGTACCGCTGAAGAAAGATGGAAGCAGCTATGTCGAGGATTATATTGCCTTCATGGACAGCTGCAGGGCGGAAAACCGGAGTACGGAGGATATCGTGAATATCATCCGGGAGGAGGCAAGAGGTTACTTCCAGAATATACAGGATCTGGATAATACTGTCAGGGTTATTCAGAACAGGGTTCAACTGTATCTGGATGAAAACCGGTAAGGTATACGATGAAGCGCATCAATAGTTTTGACAAAAAGTCCCCTTTATCAGGCGGCTCATTCAGCCGATAAAGGGGGCTTTTTGAGGTTCAGGCCGACAGATAGGCGCGCATGGTCTTTAGGGCATTTTTCTCCAGCCGGGAGATAATTTCATATTTCCGGGGCTTAATGATATATAGCTATTGGGGATACTATGTATATTTTATCGGATAAACCGAAGCTAAGACTATGAAGCATAGATATTATGTAGTCTTGAATTTTGTTTAATGTTTTTATTATATTTGGCATTTCATTGTCTCAATCTGGCAAATTTTTGTAATCCTCAAGTTCATGGCAGATTCTGTCTATATGGACTTCTTTTCCTTCTAAAATATATAACATAATGTATCTATGAGACGAAAAATGTATTTTTCTATAGCCATATTGCGCCAGTTCGGGTTCGTCACATATTTTTAGGGAACCGCCGACTTGTGCCAATTTCTGTATGGTATTCTCAGCATCCTGTAAAACATTACAGGCTGCTGTCTCATTGCCGAGTGTCATACAAATGTAAAAGAGGATGTCATCCAACTGCCGCTTTGCAAAATCAGACAATATTACTTTATAGTCCATACTTTTCCCTCAATTCCGCCAATGCTTCATTTGCCTCCTGGCACTGACCGTTTTGATGCTGTTTTCTGGAGATTTC
>CAZKAO010000150.1:0-3354 GCA_964550745.1 uncultured Acetatifactor sp. | reverse complement strand
CCATTCGAGTTGCTCTGTTCCCGAGATCTGCGGCGCCCACTTATAGATGGGATCTTTCTTTGCAGTGGTAATGACCCATGCGCTGTCCGAATCGCAGACCACCTGCACGGTAAATTGAATTTCCTGCTCCTGCGAGTAATCCATGCCGAAAACCTTTTCAGGAATCTCCGGGCCTTCCCCCTTTCCGCAGGCAGATAGCAGCACTCCCACAAAAAAGGAAAACAGCCCCATTAAAATAGGTTTTTGGTCCATTCGTTTCTGCACTCGGTTTTCTCCTTCACAAGTTTCCTTTCGCAAGCTCTATATTCTCAGGTGTCAATTCATACCACTGGACATCCTTTTTCGCATTTTGACGTTCCAACGCCGCACTGAATTCTTCCTCTGAACAGATTTCACCGTTTGCGTAATACCGCATCTCCAGCTCCCCATCCGGCCGATAATAGGATTCACTCTGATACAGCATGTCCAGGGCACATCCTTTTTCCGGAAAAAAGAGCCATTCAATCCCTGTATCGAATGCGCCATCGGAAGATATAAAGGTTCCGTCCTCTTTTAGCTCCTCCATGGCCCTGAACCAAAAGTGATATCCATACCACTCTCCCTCTTGCCAGTGGAGAATTTCAAATCCCTCATCCAGGTACTGCGTTTGAATCCAAAGCACAATTTCACTTTCTCTGTCTCCGTCCATATCCAGCACTGCAAATTTGGTCACACTGCCTATAACCTCTTCGGAGTCTGTAAAGGTTCTCCTGATGTCCCCGATGTTTACCATCTCCTGTTGCTCTCCGTCTCTGCTGCTGTGTATAAAGTCCTCATCGCCCAGAAGTATGGCTTCCAGCGTTTTTCTCTGAGTCTCTGAAAAAAGCGGCGGAGGTGTTTCCACCTGGCTGCTCGCCATGGAACCGTCCGGGGTACTTTCCATGTTCTCCTCTGCAGAAACACAGGCACTGAGCAGGCACATCAGTATTACCCCAAGCAAAAACATACGTTTCATAAATATGAATCCTCCTTTCGTCACTCTGCCTTTTCGTTCGCTGCAGCGTTCTCAAGATAGATGCGGCATTAAAGTGCTATATGGCTTTTTTGGCATTTTCCAAGGTCTCAATCAGCCGGTCACACCACGCGTCAAATTCCGGGTCTTCCCTTTGACATTCCTCGGGATGGGAAAGTACATAATCCAGTGCAATCCTTACCCCTTGGTCAAATCGGACTGTGGTTCTCATATCCGGCACGGTCCGTTTCAATTTAGCGTTATCAAAAACCACCGACACGGATTTGTCCCCAATGAGACTTCCCTCAAAGTCAAAGCCATACCGATCTCCGGCCGCAGACAGAAATTCCGAGGCTACATGATAGGCATTGAGCTTTACTCCAAGCGCATCCGCGATGGTCTCATAAATCTGATTCCAGGTCAGCGTCTCATCTCCTGTGATCTGGAATGCCTCACCGATTGCATGGCGATTCCCCATCAGCCCCGTATAGCCGATTGCAAAATCACGGTTAAAGGTAACGGTCCACAGGGAAGTCCCATCGCCCTGTATGAGGACAGGCTTTCCCTCCATCATGCGCTTGATAACCTGCCAGAATCCGTTTTTGCCATGTACTCCGAGCGGTATATTGCGCTCATCATAGGTGTGACTGGGGCGGACAATGGTAACCGGGAAACCTTCCTCCCGATATTTTTTCATCAGAAATTCCTCACACGCAATCTTATCCCGGGAATACTGCCAATGGGGATTGGAAAGCGTTGTGCCCTCGCTCACGATATAGCCCGCAGCTGGTTTATGGTATGCGGACGCGGAGCTTACATAAATATACTGTCTGGTCTTGTCTCTAAATAACCTGTAATCCCGCTCCACATCCTCCACACGGAATCCGATAAACTCACAGACTGTGTCAAATGTAAGATTTCTTATCTTCTCAGAGACATCCGCTTCGTCATGGATATCCGCAATAATCTGATGTGCGCCCTCCGGAATTACATTATTTCTGTTGCCGCGGTTGAGCAGCCATACCTCCCACTGAAGTTCTTTTACAAGGCGGTTTACGATGGCGGTGCTGATAATACCTGTTCCGCCGATAAATAGAGCTTTCATATATGTCTTTCCCTCCTTTTCTCTGTGATTTCTCTTATAGTATAGCACACTTTTCCCCAATAGTAAGCCGAATTTTTTCCCCAAGTTCCAGTTCCTTCATCTGTTTAGAGGCGCCCTGCATCCAGTACAGAACCAGAGTATCATATTCATAGGACAGCGTACGGACTCTCTTCCTTATTTCGGGATTTTATGGTATACTTAGTCCAACACAACAGCCACGGAAAGGAAATCATCATGAAAATTTTAGTCATTAATGGAAGTCCCAAAGCTAATTACAGCATCACCCTCCAGACAGTGCTCTATCTGGAAAAGCTCTTCCCCAAACAGAAATTTACCTATCTGAATGTAGGAGCGCAGATCAAGCTTCTGGAAAAAGACTTTTCATCGGCCCGCACCGCTCTGGAAACGGCTGATCTGCTTCTTTTTTCCTACCCCGTCTATACCTTTATTGCTCCCAGCCAGCTTCACCGCTTTATTGAGCTGGTAAAGACATCCGGCATCGATCTGTCCGGAAAATACGCCACACAGATCACCACCTCCAAGCATTTCTACGACGTGACGGCACACCGTTACATTCAGGATAACTGTCAGGATCTGGGGCTTAAGTTCATACGCGGACTCTCCGCAGATATGGACGATTTGCTGAGTAAAAAAGGACAAATGGAGGCCAGAAAATTCTTCTCCTATGTACTTTGGAGCGTAAAACAGAAAAGCTTTGAACCATTTCCCGCTCCCAGCACGCCTGCGCCTCGCATAGCCGTAACAGTTCCCCAAAACGCCGCCAAAGCCCCTTCCCCCGCCGCAAAGAAGGTGGCCATCGTCACCGACTGCCGCACGGAAGATGCACAGCTTAAAAGTATGATTGAACGCTTCCAGGCAGTGTTTCCCGGCGAAAGCCGCGTCATCAATATCCGCGAATATCCCATGCGCGGCGGCTGTCTGGGGTGCTTTAACTGTGCGTCTGACGGAAAATGCATCTATACGGATGGCTTTGACCGCTTCCTGCGGGAAGAAATCCAGACATCCGACGCCATCGTATACGCCTTTACCATCAGCGATCATTCCATGGGTTCCGTGTTCAAATGCTATGATGACAGGCAATTCTGCAACGGGCATCGCACCGTCACCATGGGCTCCCCCATCGGCTATCTGATCAGCGGTTCCTACAGCGCAGAACCTAATCTGCAAATGATCCTGGAAGGGCGCAGCCAGGTGGGCGGCAACTTCCTGGCGGGCGTTGCCACCGATGAGACGGATC
>CAZKAO010000149.1:0-3366 GCA_964550745.1 uncultured Acetatifactor sp. | reverse complement strand
GTAGCTATCAACGCCAAGTACATACACTCCAATCCCGCGGTCTACTCCCTGAAATCCTGTGTAGGAGAATATAAATCCTGCGTAGATATCGCGGAGTTTACCATCAACCAACAGCCCGCCTTTATCCTGCGGGAAATCTACAAAAAGAACCCTGACGTGATCGCCTTTTCCTGCTATATCTGGAACCGCAGTGTGATAGACGCGATCATCCCCGACTTGCACAAACTGCTGCCCGGGGTGGATATCTGGGCCGGAGGGCCGGAGGTTTCCTATGACGCCGCCGAGACCGCTGACAGATGGCAGCTGCGGGGGGTGATGACCGGTCCGGGGGAGGCCGCGTTCTCCCGCCTGGTGTCCGCCTATGCAGAAGGCACAGCCCATGAGCTGCCCGCCATACTGGATGGGAGCCGGATGCAGCGGCGAAATCTGAACGATATACCTTTTTGGTATGAAGATATGCAGGACTTTGAACACCGCATTGTCTACTATGAGAGCAGCCGCGGCTGCCCGTTCTCCTGCAGCTACTGTCTGTCCTCCATTGACAGAGCCATGGATTTCCGCTCTACGGAGCAGGTCTGCCGGGAACTGGATTTCTTTTTGGCAAAAAAAGTTCCCCAGGTTAAATTTGTTGATCGAACCTTTAACTGTAAAAAAGAACATGCCCTGCCCATACTGCGGCATATTTTGGAGCATGACAACGGCGTGACCAACTTTCACTTTGAGATTGCCGCCGATCTGTTGGACGAAGACTACTTTGCCGTGATGGAGCGGCTGCGTCCCGGCGCTGTTCAACTGGAGATCGGCGTGCAGTCAACCAACGCCGACACCATCACTGCAATTCACCGCAAAATGGATTTCGCCAGAGTGGCCGACGTCGTGCGACGCATCTCCTCCTGGAAAAATATCCATATCCATCTGGACCTGATTGCCGGGCTGCCCTTTGAAGACCTGCAGCGGTTTCAGACCTCTTTTAATGATGTATACGCCCTCCGTCCGCAGCAGCTGCAGCTGGGCTTTCTCAAGGTGTTGAAAGGCTCGGACATGGAACGGCAAGCCCCAAAATATGATCTGCTGTACACCAGCCAGCCACCCTACGAGGTGCTTTCCACCAGATGGCTTTCCTACGGTGACGTCTGCCGCCTGAAACAGATTGAGGAAATGGTGGAAATCTACTATAACAGCGGCCAGTTTGCGCATACGTTAGAATTCCTGTGCTCCTATTTTGACAGTCCCTACGCCATGTATGCCCGTCTTGCGGATTGGTATGAAAGTCATGGAATGTTTGCGGTACAGTCCTCCCGCATACGGAAATATGAGATTTTGCTGGAATTCGCAGCCGCATTTTTCACGGCAAAAGAACAGGGTACGGCAGACAGACAAATTGCCTCGCTGACAGAATACCTCCTCTATGACCTGTACCTGCGCGAACACATGAAAAACCGCCCTGCTTTCGCCCCCTCCCAGGAGCGCTGGAGGGATTGCTTACATGATATTCTGCACCGGGAATCTCAGGAACATACGCTGTTCCCTGAACTGGCAGACTGCAATTACCGGGAACTGACCAAGGCATTGCACACAGAGGTGTTTACCACTATCTTTGATGAGCCTGTGGCAGTGCTGTTCGGCTATGAGCGGCGTGACCCGCTGACAAACAATTGTACCGCAGTGAGGGTATCCCTCGCGCAATCAGAAATCTAAACGGCCGTGAGTATAAACAGAAAGGTGAGAAATTTATGAAACACGACTACAAATATATCAGCGAAAACTGCCTGGAACAGCTCTATCTGCACGACTGCCTCTGCAACCATCTGTATTTTCAGGATGACAGACTGATCTTTGAGATGGATTGGATGGAGGTCCTGGCATCACACCCTCTGAATCCCTATCCCCAGGCGCACCAGTCCGGGCCGGGAAGAATAGAACTGATTCACCCTGAAATTATTGAATGCAGTCTGACAGAAAACAGAAGAACCTTCAACGATGATTGGAAATATCTTCAACTGAGCACGGTGGAGGAACTGGATTTTTCTGATGCAGAATTTATAGACTACACAGAGACGAAAACCGATGGGATTTATCAGGCAAAAATGTATCTCGATTTCGAGAGGAATGCACCTCATTACGCTATTTCTATCCACATAGCCTATGAAAAGTCCATAGTCATGTGGAATGTGTTAAATGATGTTTCCTGGTTTGAGGATGAGATGTAGGAGAAAGAGCTCTTCCCTGCCCATATTGCGGCATATTTTGGAGCATGACAACGGCGTGACCCACTGACAAACAATTGTACTGCGGTAATCCACGGAGACGGCACTTCTCTTTAGACAATGACCAATAATTGAAAACAAACTCTAATATAACTCGGGCAGCGTTTCCTTTGTCACAGCATAAGGACTTTCATAAAGCTCTTTCAGGTACTCAAAGCGGTTGAACTCCTCTGTGAGGCAGAACACACCCGACCATGTCATATAGCTTGACCAGCCGAGCCCAAGGTCATGTATTTTGTTCAGGTCGGGCAGGCTGCCTATCTCGCCGATTATAGTTATCTTCGGCTGCTCGGTTATTTTTATCAGCTTGCTGTATTCGTCTTTGCAGGCTGTGTGAACGTGTTTAGGGGGATACATATCCCTCGAGATAATATCCACCACATCATCTCCGGGGTAGCACTCAGGTTCAGCGGTATTCCACACCCAGATGAGATTATTCAGACCGTGCAGATCGGTGTACCTGTCATACATCATACGGTACAGTTTCCTCACGGCCTCGGGCCCCTTCGCCCCCCACCAGAACCAGTTTCCGTCGCCCTCGTGAAACGGTCTCCAAAGTATGGGTATGCCCTTATCGCAGAACGGTCTGAGCAGTCCCGCCATCGTATCCATATCAGAGATCAGCGCCTTGTTTTCGGGTGTTCCGTCAATAACCGCCCTGCTTGCGTCAAAATCGGTATTGTCTGTGAAAAAGGATTTTGAACGCCCACCTAGCGGCGAGAACCAATGCCATGTAAAGGTGATAAGTCCTTTTTTATCAGCCCATTCCCAAGCTCTTTTCAGCGTACCGTAATTATTTTCAACCTCGGTCATACATTCCTCATCGGTATCGAGATAATTGATGTTCGGGGAATAGGACAAAAGCTCAAATCCCAGCAAAGCAGGCTCATGACCTGTTATTTTTTTAATGTGATGAAATTCCTCCATAGCCATGGTCTGGGTGTGCTGACCTGCTATGACTTTATCGAACGAAATATCAGACAGATATTTCAGCACGTTTCTGACGCATTCCTGCGCATTCGGATTTACTGGCGTATATATTCTATCGCTCATGCTCTCACTCCTCAATTAATTATTCCTGCTATCTTTTCTATGGGAA
>CAZKAO010000148.1:2394-3667 GCA_964550745.1 uncultured Acetatifactor sp. | reverse complement strand
GACAAAACTTTTTCCACCGTGTGAGGTACTGGAAAGGCGGTTACGGAACTCTAAATAGAAAGGATGTTGGAATATGAATATTTTAGTGATAAACTGTGGGAGTTCTTCCCTGAAATTTCAGCTGATAAATTCCGAGTCGGAGCAGTGCATTGCCAAGGGTCTGTGTGAGCGTATCGGCATTGAGGGCAGCCAGATCAGCTACACTCCGGCAGGGGGAGAGAAGGAGCTTAACGTGACGCCCATGCCGGACCATACCGAGGCGATACGTCTGGTGCTGGAGGCGTTGACCAATGAGAAGACCGGCGTAGTAAAGAGCCTGGAGGAGATCGGCGCAGTGGGACACCGAGTGGTACATGGCGGCGAGAAATTTGCCCAGTCAGTGATTATTGACGATGAGGTGTTGGCGGCGATAGAGGCCTGTAACGACCTGGCACCCCTGCACAATCCTGCCAATCTGATTGGTATAGACGCCTGCAGGAAGCTGATGTCCGGCACACCCATGGTGGCCGTGTTCGACACCGCTTTTCATCAGACTATGCCTCAGGAGGCCTATATGTACGGCCTGCCTGCGGAATATTATGAGAAATACAAAATTCGCCGCTACGGTTTTCATGGCACCAGCCATTCCTATGTGTCCAAGCGTGCGGCAGAAGTGCTGGGTGTATCCTACGAGTCCTTAAAGACCATCGTGTGTCACCTGGGCAACGGCGCCAGTGTATCTGCAGTAAAGAACGGCCAATGCGTGGATACCTCCATGGGCCTGACTCCTCTGGAGGGCCTGATCATGGGAACCCGCAGCGGTGACATTGACCCGGCTATTATTGAGTTTTTGGCTCACAAGGAGAACAAGAGCATTGACGAGATCATGAATATCCTGAACAAGAAATCCGGTGTGCTGGGACTGTCCAACAATCTTTCCTCGGATTTCAGAGACCTGGAGGAGGGCTACCACAAGGGAGATGCCTATGCAATTTGCGCCATGAAGACCTTTGCCTATCGCGTAGCAAAATATATCGGCGCCTACACCGCCGCCATGAACGGTGTGGACCTGATCTGCTTTACTGCCGGAGTGGGTGAGAACGCCGCCCTGGTGAGGACCATGATCTGTGAATATCTGGGCTATCTGGGCGTTGCTCTGGACCAGGATGCCAACAAAAAGCGTGGCGAGGATATTGTAATCAGTACTCCCGATTCCCGCACCAAAGTTATGGTGATTCCCACCAACGAGGAGCTTGCCATTGCCAGAGAGACCGTGAGATTGGTGTAGGTGTCC
>CAZKAO010000148.1:0-2294 GCA_964550745.1 uncultured Acetatifactor sp. | reverse complement strand
AAATTTTCATAAAAAATACTTGACACCCTTTCAGACTTGGAGTAATATAATAAAAAATAAATAGCGGAACACAAACCGTTGAAGTGGAGATAAAAACAGTAGATGCGCTTACAGAGAGACCGGATGCTGAGAAAGGTTGGAAATGCAGGCTGTTAAATGGACCACTGAGGGCATGAGGAAAGGCTGTGATTCAGGCCGAGTATTTCATGACGTGCGCATACGTCAGTTGCAAGGGATATGTTGGTATCCTGAAGAGGGCATGCCGTCGTGGCATGAATCAAGGTGGCACCGCGGGGAATGAGTATTTACCCGTCCTTGACAGAGAGTATATCTGTCAAGGGCGTTTTTTATGTGGAACTTTAAAACAGCAGAGTCCCGGACAGTGCCTGAAATAAGTTCTGGCATCACTATGGACAGAACTTATTTCACCGGGAATGGTACTGGTAGGGACGCTGCGGAGCTTTAAATGAAAGGATAAAAAATATGAAGATCAGGCCAACCTTAGAGGAAGTAAAACAGATTATGGCGGAGGGGGACTATGGCGTCATCCCTGTCAGTGCGGAAATCTACTCTGACAGCACCACGCCGATAGAGGTGCTGCGCAGACTGAAGGTAGTCAGCAAACATGCCTATCTGCTGGAGAGCGCGGAGGCGGATAAAAAGTGGGGACGGTATTCGTTTCTGGGCTATGATCCGGTGATGTCCATCAGCTGCTATGACGGTCAGGTGACGGTCAGGACCCCGATGCTGACCCAGAATATCCAGGATAATCCCCGGCAGTATATCCGCAATATCGTGGAAGAGAACCGGAGCCCGCAGCTGGAATATCTGCCCAGCTTTACCGGCGGCCTGGTGGGATATTTCTCCTACGACTATATCAAGTACAGTGAGCCTACGCTGAAACTGGACGCGGAGGACGAGGACGGATTCCAGGATGTGGACCTGATGCTGTTTGACAAGGTCATCGCCTTTGACAATTACCGCCAGAAGATCGTGCTGATTGCCAACATGAAGACGGAGGATGTGGAGACTGGCTATCACAAGGCGCTGCTGGAGCTGGAGAATATGAAGGCTCTGGTGGAGCGGGAGGAAAAGCAGCCCATTGCGCCCCTGAAACTGCTCAGTGACTTTGAACCGCTGTTTAACGAGCCGCAGTACTGTGCCATGGTGGAAAAGGCAAAGCACTATATTCATGAGGGGGATATTTTTCAGGTGGTGTTGTCCAACCGTCTGGAGGCGAAGATGGAGGGGAGTCTTTTAAATGCCTACCGGGCGCTGCGGACGCTGAACCCCTCCCCGTACATGTTCTATTTTTCCGGCCAGGACGGGGAGATCGCCGGGGCCAGCCCGGAGACTCTGGTAAAGCTGGAGAACGGGAAATTGTATACTTTCCCGCTGGCGGGCACCAGGCCCAGAGGCAGGGACGAGGCCGAAGACCTGGCGCTGGAAAAAGAATTGCTGGCGGACGAGAAGGAGCGTGCGGAGCACAATATGCTGGTGGATCTGGGACGCAACGATATCGGCAAGATCAGCGCCATAGGAAGTGTACAGGTGGAAAAATATATGTCCATAGAGCGGTATTCCCATGTGATGCATATCGGCTCCACAGTCAGCGGGCAGATCGACAGGGGGCGGGATGCGCTGGATGCGGTGGACGCCATCCTGCCGGCGGGTACGCTGTCCGGCGCACCCAAACTGAGGGCCTGCGAGATCATCAATGAGCTGGAGAACAACAAGCGGGGAATCTACGGCGGCGCCATCGGCTATCTGTCCTTTACCGGCAATCTGGACACCTGCATCGCCATACGGCTGGCCTTTTCCAAAAACGGAAAGGTGTTTATCCGCTCCGGCGCGGGGATCGTGGCGGACAGTGTTCCCGAAAAGGAATACCGGGAGTGCATTCAAAAGGCTGCGGCTGTGAGAAATGCGATACAGACAGCCTGTGAGATGGAAGAAGGGAGGTAAGACAATATGATACTGCTGATCGACAACTACGACAGTTTTTCCTATAATGTATACCAGCTAATCGGCTCCGTGAACCCGGATATGAAAGTGATTCGGAATGATGAGATGACCATAGAGGAGATAGAGGCGTTATCTCCCAGTCATATCGTCATATCCCCGGGACCGGGACGCCCCCGAGATGCGGGGATATGCGAGGACGTGATACGACATTTTCAGGGAAGAATCCCCATTTTGGGAATCTGCCTGGGGCATCAAGCCATATGTGAGGTGTATGGAGCCACCATCACCTACGCCCGGGAGCTGATGCACGGCAAGCAGTCCGTTGTCAC
>CAZKAO010000147.1:0-3888 GCA_964550745.1 uncultured Acetatifactor sp. | reverse complement strand
ATCTCCAAAGCCCCACGCCAACCTTCTGGGTCAGATACACCTGCTTTTCCACATGCCTGAGAAACCCTCCGGCAACTCCCTTTTGCTTCCACTGACCGCGCCTGTGCAGATCCCTTCTGACCTCTTCGGCCACCTGATAGCGTGCTTCCGGCTCCTCCTCAACACAACGCCTGATGATCCGTTCTAATCCGACGGATAAAAGCGGATTATAGTGGGCAATGGACAGCGTCGTATAGGGTGGCTTGCCCGGGTCCGCCCCAGTCACCATGTAGTAGAGGACCTTGCCAAAGGCGTAGAGGTCACTGCGCTCATCCGCCCCGGAATTCTGTCCCTTTCCGGGCCACTGCTCCGGAGCCGCATAGCCTGCGGTAGCAGCCATCCTCCCCTCCCGCCTCTCCCCGTAGCTTTTTAATGCCGCCCCGCCGAAATCCACCAGCTTCAGCGTTCCATCCCGGCATACCATAATATTGACAGGCTTTAAATCCCTATAAATAACAGGTGGTTTTCTTGTGTGCAGATAGCACAACACATCCAAAAGCGCATCCGCCCACAAACAACCCTGGGCTTCCTCCACTCTGCCCCGGCTCTCTATGTAATGCTGTAAGCTCTCCCCCTCTATGTACTCCATCGCCAGATACCAGTCATCCTCATAAAAAAGCTCATAGACCACCGGCAGCATGGGATGGCGCAGATCCAGAAGGAAGGCTGCCTCCTGCCGGATCTCCTCCTCTGTTTTTTCCGCCTGCCATATGCATTTGAGCGCCACTCTTCTGAAAAGGCTCTCGTCCTCTGCCAGATATACGCACCCCTCACCCCCTTCGCCCAACGTGTCCAAAATCCGATACTTGCCTACTGTTTTTTCTTTCTCCATTTTCCCTCACTTTTCATATTATGTAAACTTATTATTTCCTCAGTACAATCCCTGTCCGCATCGCTGCCTGACTGCTTTCACATAGACACCTGACAGATTATCCCGCTCTCCCCGCTTCATGCATGCCTCGCCAATCTCACGAAGCCGCCTTTCGATCTGCTCCTCCTGTATCATTCCAGCTGGATTCATAACATCTGTAATTTCTCGATCAGTGACCTGTCGCCAAAACCCGTCGCTACAAAGCAGCACAGCCTCTCCCGGCCGCAGAACGCCCATGGCATGTTCCGGCACAAAATAGCCAAAGCTCCCCAGACACTTCGTCAGTTTTCCTGTCCCGTGCACATGGTCTGTAGTGATCTTCTCCAGATGGTGTCCCCACAGCCGATAGGCCCTGCTGTCCCCCAGATGCCATACCAGATACGTCTTTTCCCAGATCACCAGCACCGTCATAGTGGTTCCCAGCGAAAGCTCCTCCCGCCCGGCATACCGCTGCAGCTGCCTTTGCAGATGAAACGTCAGCCGGTCCAGAGATCTGCGGATCACCCAGCTGCGCTTCTTTTCCCGGATCATATACAAAAGCTCTGTGTAAAACCATTCCTGCAGGTTCTCCGCCACATAGCCGCTGGCTGTCTCTCCCTGAGAGACACCTCCCATACCATCGCACACCGCCGCCATCAGCACCCGTCCCCTGCGCGTCAACACCTGCTGCAGAATCACCGAATCCTGATTCCTGTCCGCCTCTCTGCCGCGACACCAATATACTCCTGTCAAATACCGCATTTTAACTGCAACACTCCCTTCTCATAAGCTCTATCCCCTCATGCGGTCTGCTCGTTTCTTTTTTGTTCCTAGTGGAAATCTGCGGGAAACCCGCCATGTATCCTTCTGAATCCCGGAATCGGATTCGACGTGATTATCATACTACATATTTCATCATCTGGCAATCTCTTCATAACCCTTATTTTTTCCAACAAGAAAAGACATCCTTTATCGGGATGCCTTTTCCTGCAAACTCATATGCTGTTTCATTTCCCTTTTATTGGCATACATCATACTGTCTGCCACATTCACGAAATCCTCTTCATCGAGTCTGCAGTATCCGATCGCATAACTGATAGGGACAATGCGGGACAGATTATAAATTTTACATTTTTGTTCCAGCTCCTGCACAAATTCCTGTGCATCCCGTCTGTACAAAACAGCAAACTCATCTCCGCCCTGGCGGTATGCTCTTCCATCATTACCCACCACATCATTCAGCAAGCCGGCAAAGCTCATCAGTAACTCATCTCCTGCAGAATGTCCAATGTTGTCATTTACTATTTTCAGATTATTCAGATCTGCAATAATATAATAACCGTCACTGTCACCATCAAGCTTTTGCAGATCTCTCTCAAATGCGTTTCTGTTGTAAATATGCGTCAGATAATCCGTATATGCAAAACGCTGTCCTATCTCCGTACAGAAAGCAACAATATTCTGCATACATCTATACTTATTGCCCGCATCCTCTCCCCAAAGGAGCTTTGTCGCAATATTGACATTCCCTCCGCCATATTTATTTTCAATGGCCTGCTCCACCTCCTCCAGTGCCATTTCCACCCTTTCCTTTGTATTGCCGATAAAAACAACCCCATTTTCTCCAATACGATAAGCATTCAGACGGCACTGCCTGATCTCTTTGTGAATATCCTTCAGAATCAGGAAATCCTGTTTCCAGTCAAAACTATACTCCGCCCTGCAAAAACAGATGACTGCTATGTATAATTTCTGCTTTTCAAAATCAAATTCCTCCAGTACTGTTTCAAAAGAGTATTGATTGAACAGCATTGTTTTTTCATCCATATACTTTTCCGCATTTTCATTACTCAGTATCAAGCCAAGCATAATCAGGGACGAAGCACAGACTACCAGCAGAGACTCCGGAATGAGCATCTGTATCAGGGAAATACTTACGAAAATGGGGACGGCCAGTATGATCGCCATTCTTTTCTCTTTGTTTAAGTTCTCCCAATAACGGAGGCTGTAATACAGGATCAAAATCAGATAGACCACGATACTTCCATAAAGAGCATATGCCTTGGGTCCCAGAGAATAGTCCGTTGTTACCCCATGAACATATGTGATCGGCAGTATCAGGATTCCTATCACCGACAGAATAAACGGCAGACTTTGAAACACCCTTGTCCTTTTGGATAAGTTCAGTTTGACCTCCAGATAACTTCTCAAATATAAAAACAACAAGAAAATATATGCCAATATAGACAACAGATAGATAATGTGAGCTAGCAGATTCACCCCTTCCGAAACCCGGTCCCTGTGATTGACCGTATAGATTGTAATCAGGTCAAACAGTACATTTACAAAGGCCGCCACGGTAAGTAACCGGAATATTCTGGTCGATTTGATCGGAATATGCGGCTTCCGGTAATAAAACCAGAGCATATATATTATAAACATAAGACACACAAGGGGTGTTTTTATCAACATACGAACAGTACCTTTCCGGGCCGGTGTTCACCGCACCAGCCTCATAATATCGTTATACATGATAAAGACCATCAGCACCATCAGAACCACCAGTCCGGCGAAGTGCACCATGCCCTCCTTCTCCGGCGGCACTGGCTTACCCCGGATCACCTCCACCAACATGAACACCAGCCTGCCGCCGTCCAGCGCCGGAATAGGCAAAAGGTTCATAATGCCCAGATTGACCGAGAGAAGCACGATGATCTCCAGCATGGTCAGAATGGCATAGGGGGTACCGTAGTTTTTCTCCGCCTGGTCATAGCTTTCCCCCACCAGCTGGGCAATACCTACCGGCCCGGAAACATCGTCCTTGGATACCTGCCCCTGCACCAGCATTTTCAGGCTCTTGTAGGTAATCTTGACCCAATACTCCACCTCGTAAAAGCCATATTGAAATACCTGCAGCGGATTGCATTCCAGATACTCCCCACCGTTGACGATTCCCATATAATAACGCGCGTCTTCTTCACTGTACTTTGGTGTGAGCG
>CAZKAO010000146.1:0-4028 GCA_964550745.1 uncultured Acetatifactor sp. | reverse complement strand
GAACTGCGCTGGCTGTATATGGAGTTGTATGACAACGATTCCATGTTTGCCGAGCTGTGTGACACAATGCGGCAGTACTATCTTGAGAGAGACCGGGAGCTGAAACTACGCGATGAGAGCCGGGAGTCGGACCGGGAATGGTATAAGCAGAACGACATGCTGGGGATGATGTTCTATATTGACAATTTTGCCGGGAATATGAAGGGCGTGGAGTCCAAACTGGACTATATTCGGCAGTGCAATGTGAACTATATTCATCTGATGCCCTTTCTCGACACCCCGGAGGGGCGTTCCGACGGGGGCTATGCCGTGTCGGATTTCCGCAAGGTGCAGGAAAAGCTGGGGTCCATGGAAGATCTGGAAAGTTTGACGAAAGCCTGTCATAAAAAGGGTATCAATGTCTGCATGGACTTTGTCATGAATCATACGTCCGAGGACCATGAGTGGGCGAAAAAGGCCCGGCAGGGAGACGGCGAGTATATGAGCCGGTATTTTTTCTTTGACAATGGGTGGGAGCCGGCACTGTATGAGAAGACTGTGCCCCAGGTGTTCCCCACCACTGCGCCGGGGAACTTCACATGGCTTGAGGACGTCGGACATTTTGTGATGACCTCCTTTTATCCCTACCAGTGGGATTTGAATTACCGCAATCCGAGGGTGTTTAATGAGATGATGTACAATTTCCTCTATCTGGCGAACAGGGGAATTGACATTATCCGTATCGACGCGGTGCCGTATATCTGGAAGGAGCTGCATACCTCCTGCCGCAATCTGCCGCAGGTACATACTATTGTGCGCATGATGCGCATGATCAGCGAGATTGTCTGCCCGGGAATCCTGCTGCTGGGGGAGGTGGTGATGGAGCCTGAAAAGGTGGTGCCATACTTTGGAACGGTGGAGAAACCGGAGTGCCATATGCTCTATAATGTCACCACCATGGCTACCACATGGCATACGGTGGCCACGAGGGATGTGAAGCTTTTGAAACGGCAGCTTGACATTGTGAATTCTCTTCCGAAAGACTATGTATTTTTAAATTATCTCCGCTGCCATGATGATATCGGCTGGGGACTTGACTATGGAATATTGAGGCAGGATGGTATCGGGGAGAGGAGTCATAAGCGGTATCTGAACGATTATTTTCAGGGAAAAGTGGGAGAGAGCAACAGCCGCGGCGAGCTGTACAATGCGGACCCTGCCACCGGAGACGCCAGATTCTGCGGAACTACGGCGTCCATGTGCGGCGTGGAGAAGGCGGAGGCAGAGCAGGATGCCTGTGCGCTGGAGAAAGCGGTCCGCAAGGTGCTGATGCTCCATGCGTATATGTTCATGCAGTCGGGAATCCCGGTGCTCTACAGCGGTGATGAGATTGGACAGATCAATGACTACACATACAAAGAAGACCCCGAAAAAGCGGCCGATTCCCGCTATATCCACCGGGGAGCTATGAACTGGGAGCTGGCGGCAAACATGCGGGATACAGATACGGTGGAGGGCAAAATCTTTCAGGGCCTGAGCCGTCTGGAACAGATACGAAGGGCAGAAAAGGTCTTTGTGTCAGATGCGGATGCATGGACTATCGAGACATGGGACCAGTCTGTGTTATGCATTGGCAGATATTATGACGGAGAGAAGATTATCGGACTGTTTAACTTCAGCGAATATGACAAAACCGCATGGATCAATGAGACCGACGGGGACTATGTGGAGCTGATCTCGCAGAGAGAGATGAGACCCAGCGGTGTAGATATACCGGCCTACGGTTTCTATTACATGAAAAAGAAATAAATATCCGGTGCGCAGAGGGAAATTCTTCCGCGCACCGGGCTTTTTTTGTGTTACATGGTATTTGACTGGGTTTTCAGCCTGAAGGAAACCGTCACCACAAACAAATCCGCGTTGGTCTCCCAGCTGAAACTTCCGCCGCAGGCCTCCGTGAAACTTTGGGCGATGGACAGCCCCAGGCCGCTGCCGCCGTCTGTGCGGCTCTGGTCTCCTCTGGTGAAACGCTCTGTGAAATCCTTGTCCTTCTCCAGTTCCTGCGAAGAGGTGTTCTTGACGCTGGCCACTGCCAGGCATCCGTCGGTCTGCAGGGTCACAAACACCCTGGAACCGTCCAGAGAGTACTGTATGGCGTTCTGGAACAGATTCTGGAATACCCGGTACATGCGTTGCCCGTCCGCCACAATCAGTACCGGCTCCTCCGGAATCTCTGTGCGGAAGGTGACTTTGCTGTTCTCGATCTGTTCCTCCATGTCCGCCAGGGTCTGACGCAGCAGCTTGCCGAAGTCCAGCTCCTCCATATGCATGGGCAGTTCCCCGGAGGCGGCTTTGCTCACGGCAAACACATCCTGCACCATGTTCTTCAGCCGCTGGGATTTTTCGTCCAGAATCTTTATATAATCCTGCACATGCTCCGGCAGTTCTTTTTCCTCCTTGAGGAACTGCACATAGCTGATGATAGAGGTCAGCGGCGTTTTGATGTCGTGGGATACGTTGGCGATAAGTTCCACTTTCATGCGCTCGCTCTTCATCTGTTCGTCCACGGCGGTTACCATGCCGTGACGAATGTCCTCCAGCTGGGCTATGGTATCCTCCAGATCATGCCCGGCAAGGGGGGAAGTCTCCCCGTCCGGGGCCTTTGGCGAATCGTAGTCGCCGTTACGAATATCCTTTATGCGGTCTGACAGTATCTCCAGATCTTTGGCGGTCTCCATATTTTTCATACCGATCCGGTATTGCAGTACCAGAAATCCCACCAGAATCAGGAAGAACAGGCTGCCCATGCCCCAGACGGTCTCACGGTGGTGGTAGCCCTGGGCATATCCGCAGACGCCTCCCGCCAGCATCAGCAGGCCGTAGACGAGGGCCGCGACAAAGGCGGCGCGGCTGCGGCGAGCGGTTTTCACAGGCAGGGGCTGCTGCAGAGCTCCGGAAGTAAAGGTCCGGTACAGCTTGGCAATCAGCCCATGCTCCCACACCTTCCGGTTGCGGCGCAGGTCGTTGACGACCAGGTATGCCAACCAGAAGAGAAAGACACATCCCCAGGCAGAGCTGTGGAGAAACAGTTGGCGGATGTAATCGCCCGTGAGGAAGTAATCATAGCCGGAATTGCCGCCATGGACGATGGTTGTTCCCTCCGTTGTCAAGCGCACCTCATCCATAATCGTATAGCCGTAGTTTCTAAAGAATTGGTTTTCGCAAACATAACACAGCAAGAGAAGAATGACACCCACAAACAGGACCTTTCCCTCAAACCAAATTTTCCCGGTGAATCCTGCGATGGCTGCATCTGCCTCCCGCTTGGACTTTCTGCACAGGAATGCCACTGCTAGCAGCACAAGACCCACTGCCAGAAATATGGCTCTCAAAATTAACATTTTCCTTTGGGACAGGATGTTATACCGCATCCAGTACAGGGAGTTGTCTAACTGCCCGTAGCTGCCCTTGCCGTATAGGCTCTCGGAATACAGCACAGGTTCCTTTGCTGCAGCCATATAGATGACAGCCTTTTTCATGTCTTCATCCACTATAAAATTGCGGTAGCCCGGCACATACCATTCGCTGTCGTCTCGGTAGTAGCCGTTCCCATAGATGTCCAGTTCTTTTCCGTCCTTGAGAATTCGGACTTTGCCATCCGCATAATACAGCAGGAAATTGTAGCCTTCCGGTGCTGTAAGCTGTCCATCTGCAGGAAACAGATCTGAGTTGGCATAGAGAACCTTGCCGTCATAGGCGATGGAATATAGCAGATTCTCATCCTTCTTGATGCTGTCGTGATACTGCTGGGCGTATTTTCTGCACCGCTGCGCCCGTTCTTCGTCCGTGAGGGAATTTTTCCCATCCTGCCAGTAGTACATGTTCTGGTTATAAAACCAATCTTCCCATTCCACCTGCTCTTGCGCAGGCATTCCCTCCCAGGGAATAAGCTCCTGCACAGCTGTGCTCTCCAGGATACCATCGTCATAGTAATCATAGTAATGGTAATAATCGCTGCCATAGGAGTCTGTAGCCATGGCAAGGAAGGT
>CAZKAO010000145.1:0-4128 GCA_964550745.1 uncultured Acetatifactor sp. | reverse complement strand
TCGCCATCGTGGGTCGCAACGGCTGCGGCAAGACCACGCTGCTGAAACTGATTGTAGGGGATATCCAGATGAATAATCTGGACAGCGACGAGGAATGTGGCATTACCATGGCGGGAAAGCAGGAGATTGGTTTTCTGCGCCAGGTGAATTTCGAGGACAAAGAGATCTCGGTGGAGGAGGAGATTAAGAAGGTCTTTGCGCCGGTCTTTGCCTGTGAGAAGCGGATGAACGAGCTGGAGGAGCAGATGAAGGAGTCTGACGACAGGCAGCTTCTCGGAGAGTATGACAAACTACAGCGGAAGATGGAGGCGCTGCGGGGCTATTCCTGGCGGCAGGATATGGAGATCATGTTCCAGCGTTTTGGCTTTGCCCTGGAGGACTTAGGGCGTCCTATCGGCAGCTTTTCCGGGGGACAGCAGACCAAGGTGGCCTTTATCAAGCTGCTGCTGGGGAGGCCGGATATTATGCTGCTGGACGAGCCTACCAACCACTTAGACCTGCCCACCATTGAATGGCTGGAGGGCTATCTGAAAACCTATGACAAGGCGGTAATCATCGTGTCCCATGACCGGATGTTCCTGGACAAGGTGATTGATGTGACTTACGAGATTGAATATCACAGAATCAAGCGCTACGTGGGCAATTACTCCGCCTTTATGAAGCAGAAGCAGGAGGATTTAATCAAGCAGGAAAAGGACTATGAGGAACAGCAGAAGGAGATCCAGAGGCTGACGGAATGGATTGAAAAGTGGAAGAACACCCCGTCTAAGGTGGCAGCCACCCGTTCCAAGCGCATGGTGATCGAGCATATGGTCAAGATTGAGAAGCCCAGGCACTTTGACACCAAGGCGTTTCATGCCAGGTACGAGCCAAGGATAGAGAGCTATACCAATGTGGTACAGGCCAGGGATCTGGCCATCGGATATGACCATGTGCTGGAAAAGGTGAGTTTTCTGCTGCAAAAAAAGGAGAGGCTTGCCATCATCGGAGAGAACGGCAAGGGAAAATCCACACTGCTGAGAACCCTGATCGGGGAACTGCCGGCTCTTGGCGGCGAGTATAAATTCGGACAGAATGTGGAGTGGGGCTATTTTGATCAGCAGAAGGCAGTGCTGGATGACGCGGACCCACAGCAGACGGTACTGGACAATTTCTGGGAGGAGTATCCCCGCTATGTGCGGGAGGAGGTGCGCAGCGCCCTGGGAGGATTTCTGTTTTCCGGGGAGGATGTGATGAAACTCATGGGACAGCTCTCCGGAGGTGAGAAGGTGCGTCTGTCTCTGTGTAAAATGTTGCAGACCAGGCCGAATCTATTGATTTTGGACGAGCCTACCAACCACATGGATATTGTCGGCAAGGAGGCTTTGGAGCAGATGCTGAGGGAGTATGCCGGCACGGTGCTGTTTGTGTCCCATGATCGGTATTTCATCAGCCGCATAGCCACGGGGATACTGGAATTTTCTGCGGACGGTGTGACACAATATAAGATGGGTTATGAGGAATACCTGGAGCGGAAACAAAAGGAGGCGGACGGTCTGGTGGGCAGCAGAGTGATGGGTACTGCTCCAGAGAACGGCAGCGCTGGCAATGCGTCCCCGGCCTCCCGCAGCCAGGATCAAACATCCATGACAGAGAGGGATAAGGCTTCGGCTCCCACACTGACAGATGTATTTGACAAGAAGACCTATTATAATCCGGGAAAGATACGTTCCCGCCTCAAGAGTCAGCTGGAAAAGTATGAGCGCCAATTGTCTGAGAGCGAGGGCAGACTGGCGGAGCTGCAGCTGCAGCTTATGGACCCGGCTCTTGGCAGCGATTATTCCAAACTGATGGAAATCCAGAATGCGATTGATGCGGAGGAACAGAATCAGGAGAGTCTGCTGGAACGTATGCTGGAGACGGAGACGGAACTGGAGGAGATGGGGGAGTAGATCGGGGTAAAATGGAGAAGAAAAAAAAGACAATCGACGATATCGCGCAGGAGCTTTCCGTATCTAAAACTACCGTGTCAAGAGCAATTTCCGGAAAGGGAAGGATTGGTACTCAGACTAGGGAGAAGATATTAGCCTATATCAAGGAAAATGATTACAGACCCAGCGCAATCGCAAAGGGGCTGGCCCAGCAGAAAACCTTTAATATAGGATTTGTGATGCCGGGGGATTGTAATATCATAGACCTTCCTTTTTTCCAGAAATGCCTGCTGGGAATCAGTGAGATGGCGGCTTCGCTGGATTATGACGTGCTGGTTTCCGTTGTTTCCGAGCATCAAACGGACCAGCTGGAAAGGATAGTAAGCAATAATAAAGTCGATGGAATAATCCTCAGCAGAACTCTGGTAGAAGATTACGCCATAAATTATCTGTGTAGTAAGGGAATCCCCTTTGCCACGATAGGAACGGTCAAGAAGAAAAACATAATTCAGATTGATCACGATCACAGAAGCGCCTGCAGGGAACTCACCTCTATCTTATTGACCAGAGAGGTGAGAAAAATGGCTCTGCTTGGCGGTGATAAAAAACATGTGGTTACCGGGAAACGCTTGCAGGGATACCGGGATGCCTGCCTTGAGCAGGGCATTGCTTTGGATAACAGTATGGTATTTATGGATGTGATCAGCGCAAGCATGGTGGAAGAGATTGTGGAGAAGCTGATAAAGCAAAATGTAGAATGTATTATCGGTATGGATGATTTTATCTGCGCGCAGATACTTAATACCTTGCGAAAGGAGCGAATTCGTATACCTGCGGATGTCAAGGTGGCTTCTTTTTACAACAGCTTTCTACTGGAAAGAAACAATCCCGCAATAACATCTATTAATTTTGACGAGCTTGAATTGGGAAGAGTGGCATGTAAAACATTGATTGACCATATGGAAGGAAGGGAAGTTCAATATCGTACTCTTTTGGGGTATGAGCTGTCGATAAGAAAATCTACGCAAAATATTTTGTAAAATATAATAATAAACAAAACAGGCCCTAAGATTGCGCAACATGCGCAACCTTAGGGCCTGTTTTGTTGTACGAATTAGATATATTAAACAAAAAAATATCGTAAATAAAGCAAATAGACATTAAAATGCATATACGATATAATTTGAACATAGAACAACCGATTGCGCAATGACTGCAGTGGGTTTGTTTGGCAAGATATAAAATTTCAAAGTAAAATCTTTGAGAATGGGAGGAGAAGAAATGAAGAAAAAATTATTGGCAGCCTTGTTGGCAACAACACTTGTTGTAACTGCTTTAACCGGGTGTGGCAGCAATCCTGCGGGGGAACAGTCAAGTGCAGGTGGACAGTCAAATGCCGGTAGTACAAATGATCCGGTGGAGGCATTGATTGCAGCTACCCAGGGAACAGTGGATATGGCTGTCTGGGCAGCGGAGGAGGATCAGGATATGGTAAAGGGGTGGTGTGATTCCTTTGCTGCACAGTATCCGGCGGTTTCCTTTAACTTTTCTGTCGGCGTGCAGTCTGAGTCCACTGCCAAGGATACCGTCCTGACAGACCCGGAGGCTGCGGCAGATGTGTATTCTTTCGCAGGTGACCAGCTTCAGGATCTGGTCAGCGCAGGCGCTCTGCAGCCTGTTTCCATCCATGTGGACGAGGTGAAGGAACGGGTAGGAGGAGCTGATTCCGGCGCAGTGGCAGCCGCTTCCGCAAACGGAAACCTGTACGCTTATCCGGCCACCGCAGACAATGGCTATTTTATGTTCTATAACAAGGAGTATTTCTCCGAGGATGATGTAAAGACTCTGGACACCATGATGAAGAAAGCTGCAGACAACGGCAAGCAGATTACCATGCAGTATGACTCCGGCTGGTATAATTTGTCCTTCTTCATCGGCGCAGGCTTTGAACTGACCTTGAACGCTGACGGAAGTAACAACTGTAACTGGAACAAGGTTTCCGCTGACGGCATACTGGGAATTGATGTGGCGCAGGCCATGCTTGATATTGCCAAGAACCCCGGATTTGTCAGCCTCAGCGACGCAGACTTCGTAACCGGCATAAAAGAGGGCAATATTATTGCCGGTGTAAACGGAACCTGGAACGCATCTGTGGCAGCGGAAGCATGGGGAGACAATTATGCGGCAACCTGCCTGCCTACATATACCTGTGCCGGAC
>CAZKAO010000144.1:0-4138 GCA_964550745.1 uncultured Acetatifactor sp. | reverse complement strand
CTCTGTTTTTCTTGTAAGTTGTCAGCGGGGGATAGAGGATGATGTTCAACAAGATATAAATAGTACATTTGATTTGGACGAGACAATCAAAATCGAGGAGTATCTGGAGACATCTGTTTCGGAGCTGGCAGATTATAAACAATTTATTGAAAATCAAAGTAGTGGTGAAGCACATTTGCTTGTTGAGACGAGTTCTTCATTGCGGCAAATAGGAGAGAAGAAATACTATCCGGTGTATGTAGGGGAGCAATGGAACGATCATAGAGTTAATTGGGAGTGGTTTTACGTCAGCGAACAGATTGATGAAATACTGTGGTACAATTTAGTCGATGATGAATTTTGTTCACTGGAAGAATGGAGAAATTCAACAGAATATCGAGCAGTTAACTTGACAGGATATACGACTGCGGGGCGGATACTTTTTCAGTGCAATCCTCCAGGAAAAAGGTTCTGAGAGAATTTGCGATTGCGTTTCATCAATTTTGTATGGATAAAGAGGTATTTGAAAGGAGACAACAGATGGAAAAAGCGAGCATAAGTAGTACAGAAGTAAAAGACATGGAACGGTGCAAATGGTGTCTCTGCAACGATAAAATGGTAAAATATCACGATGAGGA
This sequence comes from uncultured Acetatifactor sp., assembly GCA_964550745.1. Taxonomy (GTDB): domain Bacteria; phylum Bacillota; class Clostridia; order Lachnospirales; family Lachnospiraceae; genus Acetatifactor. Next base: position 3,521 of record CAZKAO010000144.1, on the reverse strand, counting down.
ATGGGGTGTGCCGCTGCATGACGACAGGATGCAGTTTGAATTCCTGATGATGGAGGTCATGCAGTGCGGCCTGAACTGGAACATGATGATCCAGAAGAGGGAGATTTTCAGAGAATGCTTTGACGAGTTTGACTATCAGAAGGTGGCCGCCTATGAAGAGGCGGATATCTTGCGGATCATGGACCGGGAGGAAATGATCAAATCCCGGAGAAAAATAGAGGCTGTCATACATAACGCAAGGTGTTTCTTGAAAGTGCGGGAGGAATTTGGCAGTTTCAGCGACTATCTGTGGAAGTTCTCCCGGGGGAATATCCTCCTGTACGCGGGCCATCAGAAAGGGCAGGTGCCTGCAAAGAACAGCCTGTCCGACCAGATCAGCAAGGACTTGAAAAAACGGGGATTTAAGTACATGGGTTCCATCACCGTGTATTCTCATCTGCAGGCCTGCGGCATAATAAACGACCATGTGGAAAGCTGTTTCCGATATCGGCAGGTAATGGAGGACTACCCGGCCATGCGCAAGCGCAAGGATACTTTTCCCGTTTGATTTCGGGCAGAAAGGAGTTTTTATGAAAATATTAGTGTTGGGCGGAACAAGGTTTTTTGGCATAGCGATGGTGGAGGAGCTGCTGCGCCAGGGGCATGATATCACCATTGCCACCAGGCAGAGGGCGAAGGACGATTTTGGAGACCGGGTGGATCGGATACAGCTGGAGCGCACGGACCCTGTTTCCATGGAGAGCGCCTTAAAGGGCAAGAGATTTGACGTGGTGTATGATAAAATCGCCTATTGCTCTAACGATATCAAATATGCTATGAATGTGCTGGACTGCGGGAAATATATCTATATGTCCAGCACCTCCGTATATGATTTAAAAAAGGACACCAGGGAGGAGGATTTTGACGCAATAAGCAGGCAGCTTGTCTGGTGTTCCAGAGCGGATTTCCCATATAATGAGGTGAAAAGGCAGGCAGAATGCGCCCTGTGGCAGCAATACCGGGACAGGAACTGGATCGCGGTCAGATATCCCTTTGTAGTGGGGCGGGACGACTATACAAAGAGACTGCTGTTCTATGTGGAGCATGCGATGAAGCTGGTGCCCATGCATATTGACAACCCGAATGAACAGATGGGATTCATCCGCTCGGATGAGGCGGGAAGGTTTCTGGCTTTCCTGGCGGACCAGAATATCACAGGCGCCATAAACGGCTGCTCCCACGGTGCAATCTCGGTGAGGGAGATTCTTGATTATGTGGAAAAAAAGACAGGTACAAAGGCCATAATCAGTGAGCAGGGCGAGGGCGCTCCCTACAATGGAGTGGCGGAGTACAGCATTAACACCGAGAAGGCAGAGAACTTGGGGTTCCATTTTTCCCATATAAGAGACTGGATATACGACTTGCTGGATTACTATATTGAACAGGTAAAAGCAAGGTGACTAAGAGTGATCTAAAGCGCAATGAGCGTTTGCAGAAGAAAGGGAACCACAGGCATATGAAATTTGCAATCATTTCAGACATTCACGGAAACCTGCCCGCACTGGATGCAGTCCTGGAGGATGCGGAGAAGAGCGGTGTGAACAGCTATATTTTTGCAGGGGACTACTGTATCAGCAACCCCTATCCCGACGAATGCATTTCCAGGATCAGAGCTATTGCCAACAAATACGTTGTGCGGGGCAATGAGGAAAAATACCTGGAAAAGCTGGTGGGGCAAGATCCCGCTGCATGGACCGACGGGCAGATGCAGGTGACTTACTGGGCCTATCAGAATATCAGCGCTGACAACCTGCTGTATCTCTTATCCCAGCCGGCCCAAATACAGCTGACCTATCAGAACAGGGTTCTGTATCTGACCCATGCATCGTCAGATTTTATCGGAGATGGTGAGTACAGGAACTGGGGCACGGGCCAGGTGGCCAGGCGGTATGGGGACAGCTTTATCAGCCGGGACACATTGCGGGAGGATATCTGCAAGGATCTCTCCCAGGACAACCAGTTCCAGGGGATGCTGCGCACTCTGCCGGAGGGCATCTATATTTTCGGGCATACCCATGTGCAGTGGAGTTATCGGACGGAGGACGGGCGGCATATATTTATCAACCCCGGCTCCTGCGGTCTGCCGCTGGACTGTATCCGGGAGGGCGTGCCCTACACCATTCTGGAACTGTCAGGCAGTGGAGAGGCGGACGTGGAAGAGAGGCGTGTCCCCTTTGATGCGGAAGCATATGTGCAGTCCTTCCAGAAGAGCGATCAGTTTAAAAAGGCCAATGTCTGGAGCCGGGTCAATGTAAAGGAACTGCTGCAGCGCAGGGAGCAGATGACCTTTTTCCTGCAATTTGTGGAGGAGTATGCGCAGAAAATCGGGGACAGCCAGCGCCCGTTCTCCGTACCCACCTGGGAGCAGGCATTTGCGCAGTGGGAGAAAACGGACGGAGCATAATGCTCCGTCCGTCTGCGCGGAAATATACTGACTAATGTTAAGATTTTTTGGTTTCGGCACAGCACATGTCGCATAATCGGGCAACATGCACTGTGCAAAAAGGAAAATCTAATCGTTAGTGAGTATAAAATGAAAACTTTTGTCACAGCTTCCGCACGGGCCTGACATATTTCCAGAACCGCTCCGGGTCGTGATATAGGTAGGCGATCCTGCCGGGTGTGGTATCCAGGCAGTAGCCGGCCTTTTCATAGTCAAAAGTATTCATTGCCTCTTCTACTTTTTCCTCCACGCTGCGGTTTTCCTGCTCATAATCAAAGGGCCCATGTTCAAACACTATATACTCGCCCTCCGGGACCTCCATCATAAGCATCTGCGGCGGCACCTCGCCCTGATAATCCAGGGGCAGACGCACCCCATAGCATTCCGCCAGAGGGATGCCCCAGCTGCAGAGCCTGCCCTTGGGGTCATTGAGGAATCCCGCGATTTGGCCGCTGCCGCTGTTGGACTCACTGCCGCCCTCATCGTCCAATTTGTCCTTGATGCTGTCCAGCAGGCCACTGATAGTCTCGCAGTCCTGTCCCGGAATCAGGCTTTGCTTCTGCCAGAAGTCCCAGTACCCAATGCTCTCATAGTTCCTGATATGCAGAAACTTGTGGGCGGGGACGGTTACAAAGTAAATCTTAATGTCGTCGGTTGTTTTTACCATGCCAATTTCTCCTAATCCAAAAAAGTAGCGGTCGAAGGGGTGTATCTTGGTGCGGAGAACCACGGGTATAGGATTTTTGCGGTATGCGCTGGGGGTTATGCCATAGGCAGCTTTGAAAGCCCTGGTAAATGCCTCATGAGAGGAAAATCCGTAGTCAACGGCGATATCCAGAAGGCTTCGGCTGCTGTCCCGCACCTCCCACAGGGCGAAGGCCAGTCTGCGCAGCCGCAGGTAATCCCTAAGCGGTAATCCTGATATTTCCCGGAATTTTCTGGTCGTATAATACTCGGAATATCCCAGTTTGCGGGAGAGGGATTGCAGTGTCAGCGCCTCGTCCTGATGCTGCTTGATACATTCGTCAATCTCGTCAAC
>CAZKAO010000143.1:0-4195 GCA_964550745.1 uncultured Acetatifactor sp. | reverse complement strand
CTCCAGAACCTGCCTCTGGGTTCTTCGCAGCCGATAGCCATAGCTCCTCATCTGAAAACCGTCAATAATATCCTCAAAATAACCTTCCATCCATTCCAGGAATGTCATGCCCGTGTCAAAGGGAGGGCCGTCCTCCTCCATATTCCAGTCGATATACATAATTCTGTCAGCATCCCCGCCGGAGAGCATCAGCATATTGTCATAGGTACAGCCCTGGGTTCCGATTGGCATCATATTGGAAAAAAGTTTACTCTGATATTCTTCATAGTCGGCATCGGTTTCAAAGCTTTCCCCAAGCTCGTCCAGCTTGCGCATATGCTCACGCCACTGCTCCTCCGTGAGCTGCGTTGTGACTGTCTGCTCAAATATCTGTCCCAGATAGGGATTCCTGTCCCCAGCCAGCACTTTCTCAAAAGGATACAGCCCATAATATGGCCCGGCCCCGCCGTTGCCCACCCTGGTCAGATAAAAGACATACTCCTCCGGGAACTTCACATGCCTCTCCTCCTCAGCCCGCCGGATCTCCGCCACATTCAGTACCGGGTTTATCCGGTACTGGTGTTTCCCTGCGCCAAACACCTCACGCCCGGCGTCCACTCTACCAGCCTCCTCTATCAATTCCCGCAGATACTGTGCGTATTCATCTGTAAGCTGCTTCTCAACCTTTTTCTCTGTGCTCATACTCTACCTCCAGTCACTTTGCCTGAATCCTATTTTCATTCCTGATAAACTGCTGGAAAAGCCAAATCAATTTCCTCTACTTTTCCATCATGCGCCACCAAAATAGGAAACAATTCAGTTGACAGTGCTTTTCCTCCTGCCCTATATTGATTTTGCGTCAGTCTGAAATAGCTGATTATTCTCCACATCCCCGATAGCCAGGAATTGCTTACTCGTATACATAATCTTTGAAATAGTCAACATTATCCTTCATATCCAGCCATAAATCAAACCATCCCAAAAAATCCTGCCGCTCACAACAAGGCGTAACCCCCACATCTGAAAACATCCATACCTCCCCACGGCATTTTCCCGTTACAATCAGATTGTAACTCATTCCACACCCTATATTGATCAATTCCATCTGACCATTAAGTTTCGTCTTCATAATTTCAGTCAATTCTGCATGTGTCAAAGAATCGTCGTCCTCCCAAATCCACGCATCCTCTAACACAAATGACTGGTATAGATTTGTTGTCTCAATTGCGTCCAACGGGTTTAACCCAAAACCATCAATCATACTGCAGCCATTACCGACTTCCTTCAAAAATATACGATATGCCTGCGGCAGATGAACATGGTTTCGCTTTTCAAAATCAATAATTTCGTTCTCCGAAAGCACTCTTTCCATCTCAATATGCAAATCTACAATTTTCTTTTTTATTTGTATTATAATCTGATTGTAATCTTCTGAATTATATACTGGCATTTTCCATTTCCTACCCAATGTTTTTTATTGGTTTTTTAATATCTTACGCTCATCGCTTTATTTTATCAAATTATGAGATCAAACACAAGAATCTGGACAGCAATGTGATATACATTGACCATTGATATTGAGTTCGCATTGATTTCAATTGATTTCTTATTTGGATTTTTGTTCTTTACAAGTTAGCCAATTCATGCTTTAATAAGAATACGATCTAATATACTCAGCGATTTCAATATTTCTATTGCTATGCTTTTGATCGTACTTTTCCACACTTTATCTCATAACAAATGCAGGGTCTTCTCTTGGGAACATGATGCAAGGATAGACAGGCATTACTACTTTATCCATTTAAACTTTTCAATGAAGAAGGAGGGATTAATATTTCGATCTATCAACGTATGAAAAATGAACATCGCCAGCTTTGCCAACAGCTGGACGTAATCCAGGCAGAACTTGCCGGGTTTCCCGAAGGCAAATTGATCTGTACCCACAACGGAAACCGCCTCAAATGGTATCATTCTGATGGGAAATCAAAATCTTATATTCCCAAGCAGAACCGTGCGCTGGCAGAACAATTAGCCGTGAAAAAGTACCTGTCACTCAAGGCTCAAAATATGTTACAGGAAAGGCGCTCTATTGAGTATTATCTCCGGCATCATGACGCCGACATAAAACAGGCCGATGAACTTCTGACAGCATCAGAATATCAGGAACTCCTTGCCCCCTATTTTACTCCCGTCTCTCAGGAACTTTCTGCTTGGATGCACGCTCCCTATGAAAGGAATCAAAAGTATCCGGAACAACTAATCCACAAGGCAAGCTCTGGTAACCTGGTCCGTTCGAAATCTGAGGCAATTATTGACATGCTACTTCTTATGAACAAAATCCCTTTTCGTTATGAGTGTGAACTGCAATTAGAAGAAACTATCCTGTACCCGGACTTTACACTGCGCCATCCTTTGACAGGACAAGTCTTCTATTGGGAACATTTTGGCATGGTGGACAATCCCAACTACTGCCGCAATGCCACCACCAAACTCCAGTTCTACTTCTCCCATGGAATCATACCTACCATCAACTTGATCACCACCTATGAAACCAAGGATAATCCATTGAATATAGAAATTGTGGAGGGGATTATTCAACACTATTTCCTGTGACAGATGCTCTACAGTGATTTGATGTCTACACAGAACTTTGAATTGCCTAAGTCAAGACAATATTGCATATGGCTTTTTTAGCGGGGCATATATTAAAAAATTGTTCCCCTGTGCCCCGCCCAGGCTAAAAAAGACCTATTTCATAGGCAAAAAGACTCTAGGCGGGGTATATACAAAAAAATAGTCTGGTCAGATCCACTTTTTTACTTCCTATGGGGTACTGGTGACATATTTTTTCACATATGCCCCTCCATACGCGAATTTCTTTGGAATTCCACTCCTTTTTACACCCTGCGGGGCACTGGAAATATATTTTTCTGTATATGCCCCACCATGTGCAAATTTCTTTGGAATTTCACTTCTTTTTTACACCCTGTGGGGCACTAGTGGCAATTTTACCCTTCTCAGAGAAATACGGATGGGACTTTGATATCCAGTTTTGTAAATAATATAAGTCCCCAGTCTCGTGCGAACACGAGCCGGGGATTTATATTACTTTAAATATCTCTGCCAGACTGTTGAAAATTACTTCTGACTATTGCAAGACATGCGTTGGCATTCCTTCAAGTGTGAAAGTGAAACACCTTTCGGCGTGTTTCAAGGCTCTCCTCACACCACTGCCCTTGAGCGAAAGCGATAACCTCTCTTAGCACACGCCCTGAGCCAACATAGCCTCTACCACCTTCTCAAAACCGGCGATATTGGCACCTGCCACATAGTCGCCCTCCACGCCGTAGCGCTTTGCGGCATCGTCAATGTTGTGGTAGATGGTGATCATGATGTTCTGCAGCTTGGAGTCAACCTCCTCGAAGGACCAGGACAATCTCTCGCTGTTCTGGCTCATCTCCAGTGCGGAGGTGGCTACGCCGCCGGCATTAGCAGCCTTACCGCCCACAAACAGTACCTTGTTAGCCTGCAGGTACTTGGTGGCATCCAGAGTGGTAGGCATGTTAGCGCCCTCACAGACAGCCATCACACCGTTTGCAACCAGCATCTTGGCATCCTCGATATCCAGCTCGTTCTGGGTAGCGCAGGGCAGGGCAATGTCACACTTAATGCTCCATACGCCATGCTCGCCGTTCTTCTTCTCATGATACTCCGCGCTCTTTCTTACAGCGGCATACTCGGTCAGACGAGCCCTCTTTACTTCCTTAACTTCCTTCAGCAGCTCTACATCAATACCCTCGGGATCATAGATCCAGCCGGTGGAATCAGAGCAGGTAACCACCTTTGCGCCCATCTGATGTGCCTTCTGGATAGCGTAGATTGCCACATTGCCGGCGCCGGATACACAGATGGTCTTGCCTTCCATGGACTGGCCATGACACTTTAACATCTCCTGGGTTAAGTATAACAGACCATAGCCTGTAGCCTCGGTACGAGCCAGAGAGCCGCCGTAGGTCAGACCCTTGCCGGTCAGCACGCCCTCAAAGGTACCGCGAATTCTCTTGTACTGGCCAAACATGAAGCCGATCTCTCTTGCGCCAGTTCCGATATCGCCAGCGGGGACATCCACATCTGCGCCAATGTACTTGCTCAGCTCTGTCATAAAGCTCTGGCAGAATGCCATAATCTCTCTGTCGGACTTGCCCTTGGGATCGAA
>CAZKAO010000142.1:0-4226 GCA_964550745.1 uncultured Acetatifactor sp. | reverse complement strand
GCAGGTACTAACCGATTATCTGCGGTCAGTGTAACATATGTTTGACAAACCTACAGAATATATCTCAGTCTGCCGCTTTTTGACTTGCTGTGTCGCCCTACAGGTAATCCAAAACTATATTTTTCTTGACAAAATCTCTGTAAAACGATACACTATAAAAGCCGTATATCGTAGGGACTACTGTGAATCAGATGTTGAAGTTTGGTCTCACGCAATGGGAATCTATGAACCGTGTCAGGTTGGGAACAAAGCAGCACTAAGTAGAACCTCCCATGTGCCGTGAGGGTGCCGGGCGGAGTCTGTGAAACAGCCTGCGGTATGCGGTCTTGTTATTAAGGAGCATTCCGCAATGTCTGATTATCATCCCAGCCAACCTCATAAAGATATGCTGCAACGCTATGCCTCATGCACGCTCTGTCCCCGGCACTGCCATGCCAATCGCCTGGCAGGGGAAACAGGGTATTGTGGTCAGACGGCACAGCTGCGGGCAGCAAGAGCCGCTCTGCACATGTGGGAAGAGCCCTGTATTTCCGGTGCCGCAGGCTCTGGCACTGTCTTTTTCAGCGGGTGCAGTCTGCGCTGTATATACTGTCAGAACTACGACATTGCCCTAGGGCAGACCGGCAAAGAGATCCCTGATGCCCGCCTGACGGAAATCTTTATGGAACTGCAGAAAAAAGGAGCCGCCAATATCAATCTGGTGACTCCCACTCATTATATTCCCACCATCGCCGCTGCCCTGCGGCAGGCCCGTATCGATGGTCTGTCTCTGCCGATAGTCTACAACTGCGGCGGCTATGAGGATGTGAATGCCCTGAAGCTGTTGGAAGGGCTGGTGGATATCTATCTGCCGGATATGAAATATATGTCCGCCGAACTCAGCGCCAGGTATTCCCATGCTGCAGACTATTTTGAAAAGGCAAAATCAGCCTTGGCTGAAATGTTTCGCCAAGTAGGCCGGCTGAAATTTTACCACCCGCAAAATATGGATTTCAAAAACGCTCCTCTGCCATCCTGCGCCGTCTATCCCGCAGACACCCCTTTGCTGCGCCGTGGGATGATCGTGCGGCATCTGGTGCTGCCAGGTCAGGTGAAAGATACCAAGAAAATACTCCACTACCTCCATGATACTTATGGAAATGACATCTATGTCAGCGTCATGTGTCAGTATACCCCCCTTCACCATGTGGCAGATATTTCGGAGTTAAATCGTACTGTCACTCCCGAAGAATATGAGCGGGTGGTGAATTATTGCATGCGCCTGGGTATGGAGAATGTCTATATTCAGGAAGGAGATGTGGCTGAGGAAAGTTTTATTCCTCCCTTTGATTTTTCCGGGCTATAGCTTCCGGCTACAGCTCCACTCTGATCATATAATATCCGAAATCCCCTTCCCCGGCTGGCTCTTGTTTGCACTCAAAGCTGTCAAACCCATACATAATTGCCACCTGTTTTTCTTTTTCATAGAAATTTCCCGGCACTCCGATATAATACTTCCCTACATTCTTTTGTGACACATGCGTCAGTATTAGATGCTTATAATTGTAAAAACCGTGCAGCAGAAAACTGTTCTGTACCAGACGATAGGCATCGGAACGCAGAATTACAAAATCCTCCGGGCGCAGAGACAGATACTCACGTTCATCCTGGAACGGACATATATGAGGGTAAATCCGCTGGAGCTGTTGCCACTTATCCTCACTCATGGGCATTGCCGGAGGCTCCTGAGATACTTTAGGCTGTGTCTCTGCCGTATGCAGCTCCTCCTGGTCCTGTGGTACTTCCTGTTCCAATGTCGCTTCCTGTGCCAACGTCGGCTCCGATTCCGGCTGCGTTTGCGGCTCCCATAGCTGTTCCACCTGCTCTTCCGCTTCAGCAGCAACATATACCTCTTCTTCCCTCTGCTCATCTGGTGTTTCCGGATCTGTGCCTAACACCGGAACATCCTTTCCTTCCGGCTGTTCTGCCTCATCCGTCCACAGCTTCTGCTCACGGACTGTACTTTCCATCACAGACTCCATCACAGCTGGTTTACCAGTTTCCCTTTCCCTCCATATACAGTATAGACTCCTGTGGGAAGATAAACGCACTGAAATTCGCTCCAAATGCCCATAGCGCAGCCCCTCTCCCAGAGATATTTCCTCTCCCTGCTGCGTTGGGTCCTGTATTTCCCAGGAAAAATTCCCACAGCCCTGCCGAATCATCACCGTTCCGATCCGGCTTTCTGCGTCTGCCCCCTCCAGCATGACCTCCGAGGCCACATCATCTGTCATATACAACCCCTTGATCTGCATCTCCAACAGCAGTCTGCCATCGGTCACTGTTATCTTGACATATCCGCAATTGCGGCGTTTTTCCCCATTCTCCAGATAGTCTATATAACGAATCCGCTTATCATAATACATAAAAAACCCCCTGACACAATTATAGTAATCGCTTTCCTGTCCCCAAGTCTTTCTACTATAATTGTATTAAGGGGTTGTCCGTTTTATTCCTCCGATTAATACTCCAGAGAGTCCAGATACTTCATGTAATTCACTACCATCAGAGCGATCTTGAATGTCAACGCATCGTCAAAATTGCGCAAATCAAGCCCCGTACTCTTCTGAATCTTCTCAATCCGGTACACCAAAGTATTGCGATGTACAAACAGCTGACGGGAGGTTTCAGATACATTCAGATTATTTTCAAAAAACTTATTGATGGTAATCAGCGTCTCCTCATCCAGATCATTGGGCACATTGCTTCCAAAAATCTCCTCGATAAAGATTCTGCACAGATTGATCGGCAGCTGATAAATCAGACGCCCTATGCCCAGCGCGCTGTAAGCTACCACATTATGTTCGGCATAGAAGATCTTGCCCACATCCAAAGCCAGTTTGGCCTCCTTATAGGACTTGGACACATCCTTCAGCTCCTGCACCACCGTGCCAAAGGTCACCCGCACATTCAGCATGGCCTCCGCATTCATCATCGCCACGATGGTATGCGCGACATCACACAGATTCTCATAAGTGGCAGTCTGCTCCAGGGTCTTAATTAATATGACATTGCTCTCATCCACAGCCGTGATGTAATCGCCGCTCTGGCTGGAAAACATTCCCTTCAGCAGTTCCATCACAATACTGTCCTTCTCCAGCCTGGTCTCAATCAAAAATACCGCCCTGGGAGCCACCACATCCACATGCAGCTTCTTAGCCCGGTTATAAATATCCACCAGGAGCATATTATCCAAAAGCAGATTCTGGAAAAAATTATTACGGTCAAATCTCTCCTTATATGCAATTGCCAGGTTCTGAATCTGGCATACGGCAATCTTCCCCACCATATACACATCGTCCCCTGTCCCCCGGGCAACCAGCACATAGAGCAGTTCTCCTTCATCTACAATCTTCAGCAGATGATGCAGCCCTATCACCTGACTGTCTGCAGGCGAGGCAGCAAATCCGCTGACCAGATTGCCCTGTATTCCCTCCATAACCGCAGTGCTGGCAATCACAGCGGCAGAGGGATCATATACACACAAATCCACCTTGGTAATTGCTTTTAACTCGTCAATACTTGTCTGAATAATTTGACTTGATATCATGTTTCCTCCCCGATCTAAAGTTCCGAAAAAAAGAGGTGCTGGATACCAGCACCTCTTCGATAAACTGACTAATTGGTAATGATCTGCTCGGTCTCTTTGTCAAATACATGAATCTTTTCAACATCCAGAGCAAACTTCACAGAGTCACCAGGTCTAGCAGTTGTGCGGGAGTCTACTCTTGCAGTCATCGGGAATACATCCAGATCAAAGTACAGGTAAACTTCTGCGCCTAACAGCTCGTAAACCTTGATAGTGGACTCGAATACGCTGTTGGGAACTGCCTTATCATAGGTCTCAGAATCATATACATCCTCAGGACGGATACCAAAGGTAACCACTTTGCCGTCATAACCGCCGTCAATAACCTTCTTGGACTTAGCGGGAGGCAGAGGAATGCTGTGGCCTGCGATCTCCAGGTTGGCAACGTCGCCTTCTACCTTGACAGTCGCATCTAGGAAGTTCATCTGAGGAGATCCCATGAATCCTGCAACGAACAGGTTCTGGGGCTTCTCATACAGATTCTGAGGAGTATCTACCTGCTGGATAACGCCATCCTTCATAACAACGATTCTGGTACCCAGTGTCATAGCCTCGGTCTGGTCATGTGTAACGTAGATGATGGTGGTGCCCAGTCTCT
>CAZKAO010000141.1:0-4354 GCA_964550745.1 uncultured Acetatifactor sp. | reverse complement strand
GCATGGAGCTTCTGATACAGGAATCCCCGAAAGATAAATTCCTCCGTAAGGGCCAACGCCCCTACGCAATAGACAATCTCATATAAAAACTGCCACAGGAATTGGTAGTGCTTTCCATTGTCGCTCCACTCCCCATGCCCTGTCAAAAAGAGCGGCAGTGTGAGAACCAGGGACATGACTATTCCGATACCGATTCCCACCAAAATCTGCGCACCTGTTTTCTCCCCAGAAAACAGATAATCAGCCCAGGTATCCCCGGCATGTATCATAATCAGCAGGGGACCCACTGCCATGCACAGATACAGGACAATGCTGAGTCCCATCCGCAATAGCAGGGGCAGATTCATCAATATATAGCGGTTGAAACAGACCACGCCCCACAGCACAGCCATGCTCCAGGCGATTCCAAGGATGATTTCGATCAGTAGATTCTTTTTATTCTTTTTATTCATTGTTGTACCTCCTAACAGTGCAAAAACGGCTGTGTGCGCTTTGGCTGGAACCGCTTTCCACAGCTCACTCGTGTTTTCTGGCCGCAGCATACATGGGACCAAAGAAAGCGATAAAAAACAGCGGCATACATACAAACACAAAGGTCGTCTCCTCTGTGGCAGGAAACAGCAGACCATACATTAGTCCATAGAAGAAATACAGCACCGGCAGAGCCATGGCCGAGATCAGCATCCCCCGTATGGCTGCGCGCTTGATATACGGCCAGTTCCGGTTGTTAAAATGAATTCCCGGCATATTCATTCGGAATAAGCCATCACTGTATGCATCGATCTTGTACTCATCATAGTACTCCGGCAGTTTATCCTTGGCAAAAAAGCAGAAATACCCGGAAAACACAAAAAGTAAAGGTTCGTAGATCAACAGGTTCAGACCGATTTTTTCCCAGCTGTACTCCAGCGCCCGCAATCCCAGCAACTCCAGCATCACCGCCACCAGGCTCACAACGAACAATACCGCTTCCTGTCTGCGCCTCCTGTGCCGCTCTGCGGGAGTCTCCTCGGAATAGCTGATCACCTTGTGCATCAGCTCTTCCACACGGCCAGAGTCCATAGCGGTCTGTTCCAGCCGCTGGCATTCCAGCAGTTCCGTGACCGTAATTCCCAGCGCCTGAGACAAGGGAATCAGCAGCGTGATATCCGGCATACTCAGCCCCCGCTCCCATTTGCTCACCGCCTTGTCCGATATATAGACCTTCTGTGCCAGCTCCTTCTGGGTCATCCCCTGCTCCTTGCGCAGCTGCGCCACGAATGCGCCAAATTTTTCCTTGTCAATCTCGTACATGCCCAGCCTCCTCGTTATTTCGATAGGGGTATTATACTTTTTACGTCCGACAGATACAACCGACTGGCGGTAGAATCCTGAAAAAAGCTGACTCTACACCGGTTTCCGGCTCTGAGTCAGCTCCAAAAGTTCTTATATTTTTTCTATAGTTCTGCCACCCTCTCATCAAAACCGGATTATTTCTCCGATTGCTTTGCATACCATGCTCTCTTGTCCTCATACATGAGACTGTCCGCCTCTTTCATAAGCTGGTCTATATCTACATTGCCGTCTCTGCGCCAGACACAGCCCAGGGCCATGAGAGCATTTCTGGCCTGCATTTCCTGTTTCAGCGCCCTGACTCCCTCGTCCATTCCCTCCTGGGAAATTCCCTCACACAGCGCAAGAAACTCATCTCCACCTATCCGGAACAGAGCATAGCTGCCAAATATTTTCCTCAGGGATTCACTGGCACGAATCAACAGATTGTCCCCCTCCACATGCCCCTTCATATCATTAGTGCGCTTGAGCCCCATCACATCACAGTACAACACTCCCAGACTCTGCTGAGACGCCAGGCCGTTTATATAATCATTCATGGCATGGCGGTTACCCAGACCGGTGAGCTGATCCTGAAAACACAGTTCTTCCAGACGACGGACATAGTTTCTTCTGTGCAGCAGCGCTACGATAAAATGTCCCAGAATCTGTAACAGGGTAGTGATATGCTCCAGATATTGCTCCGGCGGATTGTCCACTCCGAAAAAGCCAATGATCTTCTTTTCATTAATCAACGGTGTAACCACCAGAGAATCAATATTCTGGGGTTTCAGACACTCGTAGACCGCGGGGTCCTCCTCACGGATGCTCTCCGTATTCTTAATGATGACATTCTCGCCTTTCAGAAACTTCTGATACCACAGACTCACCACCTCATAGGATACACCCTGCAGGTTATCTTTCTGAGGCGTCACACCATCGGCACACCACTCATAGGTATTGTCAAAGGCTCCGTCCTCCGTCTCCTCAAATATATACACTCTCTCACTTTTTAACGAAATACCCAGGTATCCCAGCAATGCAGCGATAGATCCCTCTGGCGTGGGTGCGGCCATCGAAATTCGCAATCCCTCATTCACCATGGCCTCATTGTCCTCATAGCCCTTGTTTTGCTGTTCCCAGGCACTTAAGTCCACAGCCATCCCAAACCGGTATCTCTTCCCATTACTCTCGATAATCGTGTCTTTCATCGCCAGCTTCTTGCCAACAAATGCACTATAGCGCACTTCCTCTATAAAAAATCCAGGGCGCAGTCTTTTGTCATCGCAGTCAGCACAGGGTATGTTACTCCCTTTCAGCGTTTCATGACACTTTTTCCCCTTTAGGGCTTCCAGCGACGGGATGCCGTAAATCTCTCTGGCATAGCGGTTCATATATACCATCTCATAGTTGTCCACATCCACCACATATACAATTTCCTTTATCTCCTCATAGAACTCCCAGAGTCTTGCCACTGTATGTTCTGATGCGTCTTGTCTGTTCACATATACTCCTGTCTGCCCGTCAAGGGCCGTAATTTTATTGGTTGCATAGGGTAAAATGCAATATATTTTACTCATTATAACACATTTCAGCAGGATTTGGGATATTAATTATTTTTTTACACTTTATATTTATATGTCTCTGCCAGCCGGGAGACTGTTCACAGAAATTTTATTTCTATTAGTATTGACAACTATATCGGCTTCCGTTATAATTTATTTATATCGTACACCGGTATAACGGCTCACGATATTTTCTGACAGTCACAAAAGCGAGGAGGGATGTAAATGTCAAATTCCGCATTAACAGAAGCTGTATATTATATTTTGCTCTCCCTGACACAGCCTCTGCACGGGTATGGTATCATGCAGAATGTGGAACAGCTATCCAAGGGACGGGTAAAGCTGGCCGCTGGTACGCTCTATGGCGCTATCAATACCCTGCTGGAAAAGGGTTGGATCACGGCGTTGCCCGGCGAGAGGGACAGCCGAAAAAAGGAATATCAGATCACAGCTCTGGGAAGAGAGATGTTGGGCTTTGAACTGCTGCGCCTGACAGAACTCATTGAAAATGGTATATGTATTTTGGGAGTGGACCCGAGAAAGGGGGATAATTTATGAGGAAGGAAATACACAAACTATTCTGGATCTGGCAATTTGAAGAGGAAGAAAAGTGGCTGAATGAGATGGCCGCCAAGGGCCTGAGCCTTATCTCCGTAAAAATGCTTACCTACGAATTTGAGGATACCCTGCCCGGAGAGTACCGCATCGGCGTGCAGGTCCTGGAACACCGCCTGCATCATCCGGAGACGGAGGACTATATTCATTTTCTGGAGGGGATCGGTATAGAGCATGTGGGAACAATTGCCCGCAGTTCATATTTTCGCCGAAAGGCTGCCGAAGGTGATTTTGAGCTGTTCTCCGACAACTCCTCCCGGATAAAGCAACTAAAGAATATTATAAGGCTGCTTGCTATCCTGATATGTCCCAATATGTATAACCTCTGTTACAGCACCTTTCTGTGTACGCAGTATTTCCATCCTGTCCTTGTATTTGGCATTCTACTATGTGCTTTTGTAACCGGTTCACTGGTATATGGGATTATAAAGTTTACATTGAAAATAAAGAAATTGGAGAATGAACAGCAAATTTTTGAATGACACTTTACCTAAACCAGTGCAGACCCTGGATGTCGCAAAAAGGGAACCCGCCGTTGTGCTGGTTCCCTTTTATATTTATAAATGTTGCCACTACTGCTGCATGTCTTGATATTTTTGGAGTTCTGCTCGGAGTCTATCGTTCTCAGCCTCCAGTTGGTTCTTCTGACTTTCCAGTTCACTGTTTTGGCTTTCCAATTGACTTTTTCTATTCTCCAGCTCGTCTTTTTCACCCTGCAGACGATCAATCGTGCCCTCCATCTCGTCAATCATATACCGCACCGTATTTTCATCCATTATCCTAAGCTCTTTTGAAAAAAATCCCATTGCTCTCACCATATCCTTATCCATACTATACAGTGTCTCATACATCGCTATAAACTG
>CAZKAO010000140.1:0-4410 GCA_964550745.1 uncultured Acetatifactor sp. | reverse complement strand
GAGGATCACTTTTAGCATTCCCTTACAGCAATCGCCTATTCTCACTTTTTTACGGCAAATATTTCTCCATCAGGTAAAATAAACCTTTTCTCCACCTGGCTGTTCCCACTTTTTTAAAGCCGCAGTTTTGATACAATTTTAAAGCGTGGGGATTCTGGGAAAACACGTCTAGGCGTATGGCCTGAATGCCCTTTGCCGCTGCCTCCCGCTCGATATGTTCCATGGTCTGCCGCGCAATTCCCTGATTTTGGAAAATAGGACTCACGCACAGACGATGCAGGATGCAGTAAGTCTTATCGAGATTTTCCCACTCTGCGCTCTCATACTCCGGTTCACACTCCCTGTTTATCGTATAGATGACAGCGATTTCGCCGCCGAGTATGCCCAGAGACATCTGATCGCTCTGTATGTCCTGCTCAAAATCCTCTCTCGCGGGGTATAGCTCGTCCCACTGATCAATGCCCTGACTCACCATCCCTTTAACCGCCTGCTGCGCCAGCCGCTCGATGGCATCCAGATCGTCCGTCACGGCCTGTCGATATAGTATTTCCACTTTTTACTGTCCTCCATCTTTTGTGTAATATTCAAATTTTTCCCTGTCAAACTCGATTCCAAGGGCCTCCAGCAGAAGACCGGTATACTGGTCCGTGTGCAGATTATGTTCCAGGGACCATATACACCAGGCGTAGTCCATCCAGGGATCCCCAACGCCCCCGGCCTCCACATCGATAAATCCGCTTATCTCCCCGTCCTTCGCCAGAATATTGGGGAGACAGAAGTCTCCATGGATAAAGCAATCCCCCTCTGAATCGGGGCTTTTGATGGGACAGTCCTTTACATCTACGCTGTGAATCATGCGCATAGCCCGGGCCAGCAGCTGCACCAGCTTTTGAGGCTCCCTCAGATATTCCTCCTCCGCCAGGGTCTCGCCCTTTAACATAGTCTTGAGGTAAAAGGCCCGCTCTCCCTCAACCGCAAACAGAACTGTCTCGGACACCGCTATTTTTCCTGTCAGAAAATCGTTCACTGCACGCTCCCGCTGCAGCCTCTCTATATTGTCCGATACCTTGAGAATGTAATCCTCCCCTACTCTGTACACCAAATCACCGCTGCGATGATTTTCTGTAATTTCAACCACCGTTTTTCCCAAAAGCCACCGCTCCATGGCTGGGGGATACTCTACCAGCTGCATGTCTTGAACGCTCATAACCGTTTTGTTCCTTTCCCTCTTAATGCCATTCCCAGTCACTCTTTATCCCGGCGTATGCCTCTCCGCCTCCCGGCGCAGCCCTTCCTCCGCATCCTCCAGACTCTCATAGCCGTACATATGCGCCGAGTGTGCCATAATCTCTCTCGCAAGGTTCTTCCCTGCCGCCGCATGCTCCGCGATATATCTGCCGTAAAGCTCCAGCATCTTATCAGAATAGGTGCTGATCTCCCCCCGCAGATATGTCTCATAGGAAGTGTCCCAGCCGTTGTCCTCGTAGGTGTGGATACTGCGGGCATTGCCGGCTAGATGGGGATACTCCGCCGCAAACTCCTCCATCCACGCCACCTGCAGGGCCACGATTTTCTCTATGATTTCCTTTTTCTCCGGCGTGATCTCCGGAAAGTGCTCCTTCATCTCCTCATATCGCCCGGGGGCGGTGCTCTCCATCATTCTTCCGTATTTTTCCTCAATCAGATTGTGACCCCGCTCCATTTCCCGGTCAAAATCATAGAGATACTGTAACAGCATCGCATGATCCCAAGTCAGATACTGGCTCTTACGCATGATGGAGAAAGTAAACCAGTCGTCCTGACAGCTGGCTCTTCCCCCCTCGTTTTTCACCACGTCAAAGGCCTCAAACTCCCTGCGGGCTATCGTGTCCGCCAGTTCATCCACAGTCTGATCCGCAATGCCGGACTTGTACAACAGCTCCGCCACATGCTCCTCCAAAAAACTGTCGATGTCGCTGATATAGCCGACCCGGTACAGGCTGTGGGCCAGCTGGCCGCCCACCTGCTCCATGATCCGGCAGGCCTCCTCCCCGCGGCTCTCCAGAGCCGTCTGGAGCTGTTGCAGCAGCTCCTCATAGCCGCCCAATCTGCGGACGCCCTCTGCCAGCCACTTGTCATGGGGCGGAAACTGCCCCTCCATATAATAGACCAGTTTCAGCGCCTCCTCGGCGGCCCTGCCCAGCATCATGCGGCTGCTCAGCCCGTCCTCGCGCCGCAGCATGCGGACGCTGTTGTACTGCCCGTACTGGCAGAAACGGGCAGCCGCCTCCGCAATCCGCAGATACCGCAGCCGCTCCGGGTAATGCTCTGTAAGCAGCCTGCGTATCTGGGTAAATACTCCCTCGTCGTCCCGAAACACGCTGCCGTTTACGGCCGCCGCCAAAGCGCTTTCCTCCATCTGCCGATAGGGAATCAGGCCCGGATTCTCGGTCTCCAGGGCCTTTTGAATGCTCTCCAGATGCTCCATGCCCAGCAGCCTCCCATAAAAGCTGCGGACAGTCTGCACGCCTCTGCGCCCCGCTCCCTGCCGTGATGCCTGATAGGTATAGCCGAGAAAAGTCTGGGGCAATTCCTCGTAGGCTGCCTGAAGCTGCTCCCCAATCTCCTCATAGACCTGATCCGACACCCACATCATAAAACTCGGTCCCCAGTCATGGTCCCGGGAGGTTTCATCGTCATAGCCAAAGCAGTCCGAACCCTCGCCCGCCAGTCCCACGGCGATACGTCCCTCATACTCCGGGAATTTCTCGTGAATCATGGCCCGGCCATAGGTCTCATAGTAGGCCCGGCACAGTTCCATGCCGCTGACCTGCTGCCCCGCCTGAGGTTGGCCGCCCTGTTTCTCCGCGCCGGTGCTGCCATGTTCCCTGACATCAGAATGCCCGGCCTGCGCTCCCTCCTGTTCCTCTGCGGCTCTGCGGCATGCCTCCGCATTGTCCCGGAGCCGATAGTAAGCCTCCGTCCTGCCCAAGCTCTCCTCTACACCCTGCATGGCCCGGACAAAATACGCCTCCGCCTCTCCGTACTCCCCCTGCTGAAACAAATAGGCCGCCATGGAAGATAACGCCGCACAGTAATGGGCGTCCCGGACGCCATGCGCCTCAAACAGGGCAATGGCCCTCTGAAAGCAGTCTTCCGCCTGTTCCTTTTTACCCAGCTGCAGGTAGGTGGCAGCCAGATTGGCATAACTGCTGGCCTGCTCATAATAGCGCTCCGGGTGCCGCAGGGCGATCTCCAGCGCCCGCTCCAGATAGGCCCCTGCCGCCTCAAATTCTCCCATCTCCTGATACAGCAGGGCCTTGTTGTTGTACAGGCTGGCCACCAGCATATCATCCGGCTCCAGGACCTGGCTGTAGATTTGTTCCACCGCCCTATAGCAGGTCATGGCGTCCTCCAGCCGTCCCCCAGCCCGGTAGGCGCTGGCGATATTCAGCACAGAAGTGGCAAAGGGCAGCGTCCCCGAAAGCCCCATCTCCTGGAGCAAATTCAGCACCGCCTCCCCGTAATAATAGGATTTCTCCGCCTGTCCGGTCTCCCGGCAAAAGCCGATCAATTCATTTAATAGCGTCACTGCGCCGGAGCGGTCGCCGATCTCCAGCGCCCGTTCCAGGCTTTTCTCCATCAGCGCCTGAGCCTGCGCGCCTTGGTTTTCCTCTAAAAGTCTGTCGATCTGTTGTAAGATGTCCTCCATATCTTCCATTCCCTTTCTATGAGATAAATATTGAATAATCTCCTGGCATACAGCCGGAATCTGTTTGATCCGCTTATTTTGTATCCGGACCATCTATTCTATGCAAATACCTCCAGCATCCAATCGTAATAAAAATGTGCGATAATAGAATTCCATAGAGTTTCACTTCTTTTAAGCATAATTGCGAACAGTAGTCCACAAACCAGAACCGATATACTTTGGGTTACGATTCCCGACCAGTTGAACTGACCATACAAAAGCAATTTTATAAAATAAGCCGGCCAATGAAGAGCTACAAACAATAAAGCCGAAATTATGGATGAAACTGTATTGGAATGAACTTTCTTCAGCAGATTATATCCCCAGCCACGGAATACCGTCTCTTCACCGATTCCGACAATCAGAAACTTGATCGTCAAAAGCAGAAGGTTCTCACTCGTAACATGCCAGGAGTTATAGCGTATTGCCATCGCAGTCAGGGCATATATCGTAGTCAGTACCAGAAAAACCATGAATACAGGCTCAGCTTTTGGCTTGGAAAATAGCTGCTTTCTACTCCAATATAGATTCCTATCAAATCTGCGAATCAGGATAAACGCCGGAAACATCCATATGATTCTGCTGAGATAACCATACAGATATTTACAGACGCTGAGAATATGCACCGGAAAAAGAATAGCACTGTAATTCCAAGCATCCGTTATAATCGCCCACAGAAC
>CAZKAO010000139.1:0-4592 GCA_964550745.1 uncultured Acetatifactor sp. | reverse complement strand
CATAGTAATGGTAATAATCGCTGCCATAGGAGTCTGTAGCCATGGCAAGGAAGGTCTCAAGACGGTCTGAAATATAATTCCTAAAACGGCGGCTCTGCTGGTAGTCGTCCTGTAACACCCTGTCAGGGTGTTTTAGGGAGAAATCCCCCGGCAGATTCTGCAGGAGGCCGATGCCGCTGCCCAGCGTCAGAGTGACTCCCGCAAAGAAGATAATAAAGCTAATTCCTTTTTTCCTGTTTTTCCATTTTGTATCCAATGCCCCACACCACCTTTATATATTCTGGCTCTTTCGGATTCAGTTCCACTTTTTCCCGGATGCGGCGGATATGCACCATGACGGTGTTCTCCGACGCAAAGGCGTCCTCCTCCCACACCCGGCGGTAAATCTCCTCGGCGGGAAATACCCGGCCCAGGTTGCGCATCAGCAGGTCGATGATCCGGGTTTCCGTGGCGGTCAGTTTTACGGGTTCTCCGTCCGCGTAGAGGGTTTTTTCCTCCGTGCGGTATAACAGCCGTCCGTTTTGAATCTCTCCCGCGCAGCTCCCCGCATTGATGTCTCCCAGCAGAGTGTAGCGGCGGAGCTGGCTCTTCACCCGGGCTGCCAGCTCCTGGGGATTGTAGGGCTTGGAGACATAGTCGTCGGCCCCCATGGACAATCCCAGCACCTTGTCGGTATCCTCGCTCTTGGCGGAGAGGACGATGATGGGGATGTTCTGTTTCTCACGAATGCGCATCACTGCCGAAAGCCCGTCCAGCTTTGGCATCATCACATCGATCAGCACCAGCCGCACCTGGCGTGTAGCCAGGATATCCAGCGCCTGCAGCCCGTCATAGGCTTTCAGCACCTCGTAGCCCTCCCCCTCCAGCAGAATGCTGATGGCTTTTACAATCTCTCTGTCATCGTCCACAACCAGTACACAATCACTCATGATACTTCCTTTCCGCAACCGCATGCCCTGCCGGGCCATGTCGCAAATACTTTGCAGGTTCTTAAAAATGAAACTGTATCTTTCAAGCTGTTACCAGCATATAATCTATTTTTTACAAAACACAGGGGGGATTCCTTACAAATTTCTTACAATGCTTTTTTATATTACCTCTTTTGGGAGGTGGGTGCAATGGGAAATTGTATTCTTGCGGACTTGGCAGGACAGGCTATATATGGTATAATGTGTCCTGAAGCGCACGAAATCAGTTATCTAAAAACATGTTATCGGTGGAATAATAGACAGGGGGCATATATATGAAGAGGTCTATTTGGGGAATTGGCATTGTGACGTTGTTATCCTGTGCAGTGTCAGCATGCTCACCGGCAGCTCCAGCGGACATGGTGGGGATGAAAGAGAATGAGTTATATAAGTGGGAGCTTCTGACAATACTGCAGGAAATGGAGCAGTGAAATATAATCAAATTAAGGAGGGTACTATGGAACTGAAGGACAAAGTAGCAATCGTAACAGGCGGAAGCCGGGGAATCGGCTTCGCCACAGTGAGGGCATTTTTGCAGGAGGGCGCGGCGGTGGTGCTGTGCGCCAGCCGGCAGGAGACGGCGGACAAGGCCGTGGCCCAGCTGAAGGAAGAATTCCCGGAGGCGAAGGTGGAGGGCATCTGGCCCAATCTCAGCAGCTACGCGGACGTGAAGGCGGCCTTTGACAAGGTGGCGGAGCAGTATGGCGGCTTGGACATCCTGGTGAACAACGCAGGTGTTTCGGAAAACACGCCTTTCTCTGGCTACACGGAGGAGACCTTTGACAAGGTGATGGATCTGAACGTGAAGGGCACCTATAACTGCTCCAAGGCGGCGGCTGATATTATGGAGAAGAAGGGGAGCGGCGTGATCCTCAACACCTCTTCTATGGTCAGCATTACCGGACAGCCCGCCGGTGTGGCATATCCCACCTCCAAGTTTGCCGTGAACGGATTTACCCTCTCCCTGGCCAGAGAGCTTGGGCCCAAGGGCATCCGGGTGAACGCAGTGGCTCCCGGCATCACTGAGACGGATATGATGAAGGCGGTGCCCAAGGAAGTGATCGAGCCTATGATCGCCCGCATTCCTCTGCGTCGTCTGGGGCAGCCGGAGGATATCGCCAATGCTTTCGTGTTCCTGGCATCGGAGAAGGCGTCCTATATCTCCGGCGTGGTGCTGAGTGTGGATGGACTGATGCGGACCTGAGAACGGTCTGAGATATGGCTGGCAGCAGGCCAGAATACAATGACAGGATGCGTAATAGTGAGAAACCGTCTGCATGGTGCAGGCGGTTTCTTTTGTCAGGTTTATTTTCTCTTTTTGGATCGCTCTGTGTATTTCTCTTCGCAGTATTTGCAGCGATATATCTCCTTGACCGGGTCTGCCAGATAGAAGATATGGGGCAGCTCCTGTTCAATGGAGGTGATACAGCGGGGATTGTGGCAGTGGATCACGTTTTTGATCTGCTGAGGCAGCACCAGATCCTTTTTGTCCACGATCTCGCCGTCCTTGATGACGTTGACGGTGATATTGTGGTCGATATATGCCAGCACGTCCAGGTCCAGCATATCAATGTCGCACTCCACTTTCAGAATGTCCTTTTTGCCCATTTTGTTGCTGCGGGCGTTTTTGATGATGGCCACCGTGCAGTCCAGCTTGTCCAAACCCAGATGGTCATAGAGCGACAGGCTCTTGCCCGCCTTGATATGATCTAACACGAAGCCTTCTTCGATTTTTCCTACATTTAACATAATTACCTCTCCTATTTTAGTTCCGCAGATTCCCTACAAGCACACAGGGCCAGTGATAAATATCAGGCCGCTTTAAGGCGTCCAGATATTTATCAGTATGCTTTCCGGGAATCTGCTGATTTTAGTTCCGCAGATTCCCTATAGGCGCAAGACTACGCCAGCTCAAGCAGTGTCAGAATCAGCGCCATGCGCACATAGACGCCGTACTGCACCTGTTTAAAGTAGGCGGCTCTGGGGTCCTTGTCCACTTCCACCGAGATCTCGTTGACGCGGGGCAGGGGATGGAGTACCAGCATATCCGGCCTAGCCAGTTCCATCTTTGCCATGTCCAGAATGTAGAAATCCTTCAGGCGGATGTAATCTTCTTCGTTGAAGAAACGCTCTTTTTGTACACGGGTCATGTACAACAGATCCAGACTGGGCATTACATCTTCCAGGTTTGTGACCTCATCATAGGAAATCCCCTTATCTTTTAACATCTCTGTGATATAGTCGGGCACTCTAAGCTCCTCGGGGGAGATAAAGACAAAATGGATATCCGCATAGCGCACCAGTGCGTGGATCAGGGAGTGGACGGTGCGGCCGAATTTCAGATCACCGCACAGGCCGATGGTAAAACCTCCCAAAGTGCCCTTGAGGCTGCGGATGGTCAGCAGGTCCGTCAGAGTCTGGGTGGGGTGCTGGTGGCCGCCGTCACCGGCGTTGATCACCGGGATCAGGGAGTGTTCCATAGCCACCATGGGCGCGCCCTCCTTGGGGTGGCGCATGGCGCAGATATCGGCGTAGCAGGAGATCACCCGTATGGTGTCGGACACACTCTCGCCCTTGGAGGCGGAGGAGGAGCCTGCGTCGGAAAAGCCGATTACATTGCCGCCTAAGCGAGTCATAGCGGATTCAAAACTCAGGCGTGTGCGTGTGCTTGGCTCGTAAAAACAGGTGGCCAAGATCTTGCCGTCACAGGCATGGGCGTATTTTGCCTTGTTGCGTTCAATGTCACCGGCCAGGTCAAAGAGCCGGTCCAATTCCTGGGTGGTAAAATCCAGGGGACTCATTAGATGTCTCATATAATTAACCTCCTATTTGAGGATCGATAGATCCTCTGTTCCGCATGGCATTGTACGGGGCCATGCTGTTTTCGGTTCCGCAGGTATACCCGAAAGAAAAGCCGAAGAGAAATGACTCTTCGACTTTTAACTTCACGACATATAGGTGACAAGCTCGGACACGGGCTTGCGCTTGGGGGCGACGGGAGACTCTGCGGGATAGCCCACGGGAATAACGGCCACCACCTCTCTGTCCTCGGGAACGCCCAGCAGGTCGGCAATTTTATCATCGTCAATAATACCCATGATAACCGTGCCCAGGCCCTTGTCATAGGCTGCCAGACAGAACGCCTCGCTGGCAACGCCGGCATCGAACATCTGCCAGCCCTCGCCTCGGTGGGTGGAGTAGGAGCCGTCGCGCTCAAAGCCGCTGCGGTTCTTGATGATGGTTACAACAATGGCCATGGGCGCCTGATCGATAATGACGCCGTTGCCCGCATAGCCGGAGGTGCACTTTGCAACCTTCGCCTTCAGGTCCCCTTCCACGGCAATATATCTGACGATCTGTGTATGTTTCCAACTGGGGGCGTAGGAGGCGGCCTCCACTACCTCATCAATCAACTCGTGAGGAACCGGCTGATCTGTGTAGGAGCGTATGCTTCTGCGTCCCATAATGCATTCTCTGGCGTTCATAAATCTACCTCCTTGAAACATTTTTTCTATTTTAACACAATGTGGGGAAGGATGCAAAGAGTTTTTGTGCGGATTTATAATGCGCCTGAAATGAAATTTTAAATTCCACTACCTCAAACTACAGTAGCATTTAGTTCCG
>CAZKAO010000138.1:0-4643 GCA_964550745.1 uncultured Acetatifactor sp. | reverse complement strand
TCTCCGCCTAAAATGTCGTTATACCGGCTCGTCAGGGAAAGAAAGGCAAAGAACAATGTACTGCTGATGACAAGGGTAAAGAAATAGACCACATAGTCCTCTAATGCCTTTTTTATGTTATTTCTAAACAGTTTAGCATACATCGTTCTGGCCACCTCCCAGCATCGTAAGGACATCCAGTATCTTTTCAAAGAATGCCTTGCGGGAATCTCCGCCTTTTAAAATCTCGGTAAAGATCATACCATCCCGTAAAAACAAAATCCGGTTCGCATAGCTTGCCGAAAAGGCGTCATGTGTCACCATGAGAATGGTAGCTGCAAGCTGCTCATTGATGCTCTGCATGGTACTGAGCAGCATCTGTGCCGAATGGCTGTCTAATGCTCCGGTTGGCTCATCCGCCAGGATCAGTTTGGGCCGATTGATGATGGCCCTGGCACAGGCGCAGCGCTGCTTTTGACCGCCGGACACCTGATAGGGGTACTTATCCAATATATCCGTGATGTTAAGGCTTTCCGCTATTTCACGCACTTTACCCGCGATCTGTTCTTGTGGCACTTTGTTAATCGTAAGAGCCAGAGCGATATTTTCTGAAATCGTCAGTGTGTCCAGCAGGTTAAAGTCCTGAAAGACAAAACCAAGGTTTTCCCTCCGAAACCGTGCCAGCTCTTTCTCCTTTATTTCCGTCACATCCGTTCCGTCCAGATAGATATGCCCTGCGCTGACCGTATCAATCGTGGAAATACAGTTGAGCAGTGTAGTCTTGCCGGAGCCGGAAGCGCCCATGATGCCGACAAATTCCCCACTATTTACCGAAAAACTGATGTCGTTAATCGCTTTTGTAAGATTTCCCTGATTCCCATAAAATTTCTGGATATGCTCCAGCTTTAATATTTCTTCCATAACTGTTCACCTCATCTTTATTGTAAGGGAAAGCTGCCACCATTTGTATCAAGTTTTCTTACAAAGTTCTAACAAAAATGTAAGAAGTGCAGGACCTCAGCCCTGCACTCGCTGCACAAAATCGTTGACATGAAAAGAAAGATAGATGCTGGTGCCGCTGCCCTCAGAACCGGCGCAAATACCAATCCCCAATTTATCACACAGCCGTTTGCACAGGTACAGACCCATGCCAGTGGAACTATGTGCTGCTTTCCTGCCGTTTTTCCCTGTAAAGCCCTTTTCAAAGATACGAGGCAGGTCGCCGGCATCTATTCCAATCCCATTATCCTGCACACACAGGATAACCTGATTGCTCTGATGCTCGGTATGGAATTTCAGCACCGGATGCTCCGCCCGGTATTTGACGGAATTGACAATAAGCTGGTTAAGAATAAAGCATAACCACTTTTCATCAGAGTAAACAATGTCGTCGGTTTCCTGCATGTCAATCCCAACGCCATTTTGCAAAAGCAGATACTTGTTCTCTGCGATTGACTGGTGGATCACATCAGACAGCCGAATCTCCCGTACAGCATAGTCTTTTTCCGTATGTTCGCTCCGGGCATAATAAAGTGCCTGCTCCGTAAAACAGTTTACCTTCTCAAGCTCTACCAGTAATTCCTTTGCCACTTGGGAATGATCGTTTTCACAGAGGAGTTTCATGGCGGTAATCGGCGTCTTGATTTCATGTACCCATTGTTCCACGTATTCCTTGTACTGCGTCCGTTCTCTCCTGACTTCGGCCACCTGCTCCAGCATGGATTTCCCCGTCAGTTTCAAAATACGGTAATATACCTGGTCATCGGCACGTTCCGGCTTTTCCATGACCTCGGATAGCAGATAGCGTTCTTCTAACTGCTCTGCAAGCTGCAGCAGCTTTTCCAGCTGCCCCTTTCTGCTGTAATAAGATATCCCAAGCCGGACTGTCAAAATCACAAGCCAAATAAGCAGAATGAGAATGATACTGTCAAAGCTGTTCCCGGTCACATGCAGGAATATAGCCAGCCCAATCATGCAGAGGAAATTGAGAAACATGATCGGCATTTTCTGTTTCCAATAAAGTTTTCTGTTCATATAGTGTACCCCTGCCGATGCTTTGTTTTGATAAAATCCGTGACTCCAATGGCCGACAACTTATCACGGATTCTGCCTATATTGACGCTTAAAGCGTTATCATCCACATAGAGCCGATTGTCCCACAGATACTCCACGATATCGGCGCGGGCACAGATCGTTCCGGCATGTTTAAACAGATAATACAGTATTTTCAGCTCATTTTTGGTTAAGTCAGCCTGCTGGCCCGCATACTCTATTTTGCCGCTTTCTAAATGCAGGGTGATACCGTTACAGGTCAATACCTCCTGCTCTGCCGCAGGATATGCCCTTTTTAACAAAGATGCTATTTTTGCCAGCAGGATCGCTGTGTTATATGGTTTTGTAACAAACGCATCCCCTCCCAGCATGATACTGCTTAGTTCATCCATATCTGTGTTGCAGCTTGTGACAAAGATGATCGGCGCATTGGAAAAAGTGCGGATTTGCGAACATACTGAGAATCCATCATTTCCCGGCAGCTTTATATCCAAAAGAATCAGGTGGGGCTGAAACGATTCCACCTGCTCCATAGCAACCGGGAAATCGTTTATAGTTTCAGCCTCATAACCATTTCCAGTCAATAAATTTCTTAACTGGGTCTGTATGACGACATCATCTTCGATAATCAGTATCCTATGTTTCATGGCTATACCTCCCGATTCATTATCCTGATTTAATAAGTAATTTCAAATCGCAGGCTCCCTTTTGACAGCTTGCACGCATTACTTATTAAACTCAGCCAATGACAAAATAAAATCTTTCTCTTCAGCTGACACCGTACTATAAAAGGTCAAAAACTCTTTTGGAAGCTTATACGTCTTCATGCTTTCCAACGCAATCTGTTCTTTAACGATATTGGAGCCTTCATATATAGTCAACTCCATCAGCTTTTCCAGCGTTCCGTCATTATAAACAGCGACCGGCGCTTTATAAATAACAATCGTGTATACTTCAGTAAGGTTTCCAACCACACTTGCCAGCTCATCCTGTTCAGAATCTTCAACCGGAATATCTGTATAACTTAAGCTGCTAAACCTGCGAAGGATATCTTCATCCGAAATCGTATCGATCAATCTGCCGTCATCTGCATATATTTCAATCTGTGCAAGTTCCTGTACATTTCCTTCATTATCGTCCCGTCCAGCGCCACATCCGGTCAATGCCACAGCAGACAGGATACCCGCCAGTAAAAAGCATATTACCTTCTTCATTTAGATTCCTTCCCTTCTATCAATAATTTGCATACAGTTACCAGCAGTACACAAAACAGGAATATGATTGGAAAAACCGGACTCCACGCATTTGTGACAAGCCCTATCACCACTGCCAGAACTGTTACAGGCAGAGCTATATAAATCCATGCAAACTTACTGCGTGAATTTTTCTTATGAATATACTCTGTGTTCCGTGCAATGATATTTTCCGCATGGATTGACATACCCGCCATAATCCAAAGCATAACTGCCGCTGCATTTGTCAGGAATACCAAAGCATTGCTCACTTCATTACCCACTTCACTGCCTACGATATCTCTTACCATATATATAAACTCTGGGCCAAAAAAGAACAGCAGGACCCCTAAGACAATCATGCCTGCATACCTTTTCCGGTTCCGGCTGCTTTCCTCACGAAAAGACTTTACTATTGTCTCATCAAATAGCAGTGGATTTGAGCAGATTTCCCGGTAACGTTTCGGCTGGAAAAAAGTCCATACCAATATGGCTATCCCTATTGCCATAGTTCCCCAATATAGCGGGAGCAGAAACTGCCTGTAATCAGAAAAACAGCCAAAAATATTAGAACCAAGAAACAGTCCCACCCCAATAGCAATGTTCTTCGCCCGGTGCCGCTTATAGGAAAGGAACCCATCAATCGTCTCCCGGCTTACATAATAGCCACCACTCTGGTTATTCCCATCCGGGCTTTCACTTTTCAGCAGATAATCCAATGTCACACCAAACATATTGCTGATCTGCAATAATTTGTCAATCTCCGGTATTCCCCTGTCGCTTTCCCATTTGCTTACAGCCTGGCGCGACACCTCTAACAGTTCTGCCATCTCTTCCTGAGAATAGCCTTTCTCCTTGCGGAGACCTTTCAATTTCTCTCCAAAAGTCATCTTAAACAACCTCTCTTTCTGTTTTTTCTGTCTGGATTATAGAATCAAAGTTGTCTAAATGCCACCACCTTAGCGTGTCATCCTGTCAATTTAGCGTATCATTCTCTGATTTTATGCATAGAACCCAAATGTTGCAGAATTATCCTAAATTCCTTTTCAGCTATCAGAAACTCTTTCTACAGCTTCTGATATCGGTATAATTATATCCAGTAAGCTAAATAACATCAAGCATCACTTTATAAGACATAAGACTTTTTTGTATGCATATAGGCACCTTCCTATCATTGGTTACTTCTGCAAAAGCACCCACTGATTATAACATAGAAATCTCCCGCTTTCCAAGTAATTTCCGTTATCAGGCCACCCTACCTGCCTGTGGAAATGACAGACCGCCGCATATGGTAGTGAGCCATCTGCGGCGGTTGTCTTATGTGTATTTTTCTAAGTTTCTTCTGCCTCGCCGGTGATATCAAGCAGGTAAATCTCACAA
>CAZKAO010000137.1:0-4777 GCA_964550745.1 uncultured Acetatifactor sp. | reverse complement strand
CTGCTATAAGTTTACAGGAAATACTTCACTCCGCTCTCAAATATCTTCATATCCTGCTCCCCATAGATATTCATGGCCACGGCCGTATCCCTTCTCTCGGAGTGTGCCATCTTGCCCAGCACCCTTCCATCCGGGGAGGTGATACCCTCAATGGAGGCGTAGGAGCCATTGATGTTGTACTCCTCGTCCATGGACACATTGCCCTGGGAATCCGCGTACTGGGTTGCCACCTGACCGTTTGCAAAGAGCTTGTCGATCCACTCCTTGGGCGCCACGAAACGACCCTCGCCGTGGGAGGCGGGATTGCAGTAGGTCGCCCCCAGCTGCGCCCCCTGGAGCCAAGGGGATTTATTTGTCACCACTTTCGTGTACACCATCTTGGAGATATGCCTGTTTATAGTGTTAAATGTCAGAGTGGGGGAATCCTCCTTCTGCCCCACGATCTCACCGTAAGGCACCAGTCCCAGCTTAACCAGCGCCTGGAATCCATTACAGATACCCAACGCCAGACCGTCCCTCTCATTTAACAGCTTCATAACTGCCTCTTTTAACCTGGCATTCTGGAACGCCGTGGCAAAGAACTTGGCGCTGCCGTCCGGCTCGTCACCGGCCGAAAAACCGCCGGGGAACATGATAATCTGCGCCTGGCCGATGGCCTTCTCAAAGGTCTCCACGGACTCCCGGATATCGGAGGCGCTCTGATTCTTAAACACCTTGGTCACCACATCCGCGCCCGCCCGCTCAAAGGCCTTTGCGCTGTCATACTCGCAGTTGGTACCCGGGAACACCGGAATAAACACTGTGGGCTTTGCCACCTTATGTTTACATACATAGATATCCTCTGTCCGATACACTTTGCTGTCCACCGGCTCTGCGCCAGCCACAGCCTTGGTAGGGAATACCTTCTCCAGCCTGGAGGTCCATGCCTCCAGCGCCTCCTCCATGGTAATCTGCACCTGGCCCACACAGAACACAGGCTCCGCAGTCACTGTGCCTATCACCATATAATCCAGCTCTCTCTCCTCCAGCAGCGCCAGCTTATCCGCCGGCATCTCCACCAGCAGGTCGCCCAGGCCGTTGCAGAACAGGTCTTCATTGTCCACATTCTCCTCTATCGTCACGCCCAGCTTGTTGCCGAAAGCCATCTTGGACACAGCCGCGGCCACGCCTCTGGCATCCAGCGCATAGGCGGAGACAATGGCCTTCTCCTGCATCAGCTGATGAACAGCGCTGTACAGCTCCATCACGGCCTCATACATAGGCACATCAAAATCGTCCCTCTCTATGGCGAAACGCACCAGCTTATTGCCGGGAGTCTTAAGCTCAGGTGTCACAATATCGCCGTATTTGGCAATATCCACCGCAAAGGATACCAGCGTGGGAGGCACGTCAATGTCGTTGAAAGTGCCGGACATACTGTCCTTGCCGCCGATGGAGGGCAGACCAAAGCCGATCTGCGCGTCATATGCGCCCAGCAGAGCCGCAAAGGGCTGGCTCCAGCGTGCCGGGTCCTCGGTCATACGCCGGAAATATTCCTGGAAGGTAAAGCGAATTTTACTGTAGTCACCGCCGTTTGCCACAATCTTAGCCATGGACTCCACCACCGCATAGATTGCCCCGTGATAGGGACTCCAGGATGATAAACAGGGGTCAAAGCCATAGCTCATCATAGTCACAGTGTCGGTCTTACCCTTCAGCACCGGCAGCTTTGCCACCATAGCCTGGGTCTCGGTGAGCTGATGCACTCCGCCGTAAGGCATCAGTACGCTGGCAGCGCCGATAGAGGAGTCAAACATCTCCACCAGACCTTTCTGAGAACACACATTCAGATCACTCAGCATGGTCAGCCAGGCCCCCTTGACGTCTCCGGCCTCCACCTTCTCTCCCACTTTTTCTATGGCATATCGGTTAAAATAATTCTCTTTCTGATCCGGAATATCCACCTTGACGCTGGTCTCCTGGTGCGCGCCGTTGGTATCCAGGAAAGCTCTCTTTAAGTTGACAATATCCTTTCCTCTCCAGTTCAGCACCAGACGGGGCTCCTCGGTCACTGTAGCCACAGCCACAGCCTCCAGGTTCTCCTCTGCGGCATAGCCCAGAAAAGCATCCACATCCTTAGGGTCCACCACCACAGCCATACGCTCCTGAGACTCAGAGATTGCCAGCTCCGTGCCGTCCAGACCCGCATATTTCTTGGGCACCTTATCCAGATCCACCGTCAGGCCGTCCGCCAGTTCTCCAATGGCTACGGACACGCCGCCTGCCCCGAAGTCATTGCACTTCTTAATTAGTCTGCTGACTTCCTCCCTGCGGAACAATCTCTGAATCTTGCGCTCCGTGGGGGCGTTGCCCTTCTGCACCTCTGCGCCGCAGGTCTCGATAGACTGCTCCGTATGCACCTTGGAGGAGCCGGTGGCGCCGCCGCAGCCGTCACGGCCGGTACGGCCGCCAAGCAGAATAATGATATCGCCGGGATCGGAGGTCTCGCGGATCACGTTCCCCCGAGGAGCCGCCCCCATCACCGCGCCGATCTCCATGCGCTTGGCCACATAGTTGGGATGGTATATTTCTTTTACAAAGCCGGTGGCCAGACCGATCTGGTTTCCGTAAGAGGAATAGCCGCTGGCTGCACCTCTCACCAGCTTTTTCTGGGACAGCTTTCCCTTTAAAGTATCTGCCACGGGCACGGTGGGGTCTGCCGCACCGGTCACACGCATGGCCTGATACACATAGCCCCTGCCGGACAAGGGATCGCGGATAGCGCCGCCCAAACAGGTGGCCGCGCCGCCGAAAGGCTCAATCTCCGTGGGATGGTTGTGGGTCTCATTTTTAAAGAATACCAGCCATTCCTCCGTCTCTGTGTGATCCTCGTACTCCATCTCCACAGGCACCACCACAGAGCAGGCGTTGATCTCCTCGGACTCCTCCAGATCCGCCAGTTTTCCGTCCTTTTTCAGTTTCCGCATGGCCATCAGCGCCAAATCCATCAGGCAGACAAACTTATCCTCTCTGCCCGCAAAGATATCCGCCCGGGTGTCCATATAGCTCTGGTAGGTGGCCTCGATGGGGTCACGATAGTATCCCTCTCCAAACTCCACATCCTTCAGCTCCGTGGAAAAGGTGGTGTGACGGCAGTGGTCGGACCAGTAGGTGTCCAGCACCCGGATCTCCGTCATAGAGGGATCTCTTTTCTCATCATTATGGAAATACTTCTGTATATGCAGAAAATCCTTGAAGGTCATAGCCAGCCCCAGAGAGTCATAGAGCTTTTTCAGCTCCTCCTCGGACATATCCGCAAAACCGTCAAAAATAACCACATCCGCCGGGTCCTGGAACTGAGTCACCAGCGTGTCCGGCTTTACCATATCGGTCTCTCTGGAATCCACGGGATTGATACAGTATGCCTTGATGCGGGCCATCTCCTCCTCGCTCACGTCGCCGATTATCATATAGGTCACAGCGGTGCGGATGATGGGCTGCTCGTCCTCCTTCAAGAACTGTACACACTGCACTGCGGAATCCGCTCTCTGGTCGAACTGGCCGGGCAGAAACTCCACGGAAAACACATGGCCGTTCTCCGGAATCTCAATATTTTCCTGATACAGATCGTCCACCGGCGGTTCGGAGAATATGGTTCTGCAGGCGGCGGCGAATATCTCGTCGGAGATGTTCTCCACATCATAGCGGATGAACTGTCTCACTTCTTCTACCTTTCCAAGGCCCAGGTAGTTCTTCAGGTCTCCTTTCAGCTCCCTGGCCTTCACCGCATAGGGGGCTTTCTTTTCCACATAGATACGTCTCACATTTCCCATGATGTGTCCTCCATTTAAAATATATACCTACTCGTGCAGCCTGTGTATCAGGCGATAGACTATGTCGCCCTGGTTAATCAGGGACTTGGTGTGGGCGAAAAAAACAATGCCGTCGGTGGGGGCGACTAAGGTCTCCCGCACAATTCCCTCCTGGGGATCAATGATCTCCGCCAGAGGGCGGCCGTAGCGCACATCGTCGCCCGGACGCACCAGCCCCCGGAAGATTCCCGCATGGCCTGCATGCACGTCCGACAGATCCTGCTCGTACAGTACATGGCTGATATAACCGCTGTGGCTGTCATAGCGGATAATCCCCATTCTTTTCAGGAACCGCAGCACCGCGGCCACCGCCTGACTGGCGCTGCGCTCGTCTATCTCCCTGTTCGTCTTGGTATACAGAGAGAATGCTGCTGTCTTCTCGGCCTGCCAGTTGTAGTTCAGTGTGCCCGTGTCGATGGGTGCCGGCTTATGTACCACC
Source organism: uncultured Acetatifactor sp. (assembly GCA_964550745.1). Classification (GTDB taxonomy): domain Bacteria; phylum Bacillota; class Clostridia; order Lachnospirales; family Lachnospiraceae; genus Acetatifactor. The sequence goes on along the minus strand of CAZKAO010000137.1, from coordinate 487 downwards.
ACATAGGGCAGTCCGAACAGATTGGCCAGGGAGGTGTTCTGGAACCCCGTCTCCATCATCCGCACATGGGGAACAAACTCCCCCTCCATATAGAAAGAGGCAAACTGTATCCCATAGACATAGCTGCCTATATCCTCCATCAGCGCATGAACGATCCGCCTGTCCTGCTCCCCGTAGGAATTGCCGGGGAAAGCCCGGTTCAGATCCCCGCTGTCTACCCCGAAAAAGCGACGCCCCACATTGATGCCATAGCTGTTGACCACCGGGATCACCTGTATCTGCTTGCCTGTGCAGATACAGCTGTTGCTCTCCAGCTCCTTCAGCGCCTGTATCAGCTGGGAGCAGACATACATCTGCTGTATCTCGTTGCCTCGCAGCGCCCCCACGATACAGGCAGATTTCTCCCCCTGTCCAAAGGTATAACCCCTGATCTTCATATCTTCCCGATAGGTGGAATGTACCGTATAAATCTCATGAATATGCATAA
>CAZKAO010000136.1:0-4790 GCA_964550745.1 uncultured Acetatifactor sp. | reverse complement strand
TCCCCTACAAGGACATCCGGCAGATCGGGCCGGACATTATTCTTGTTGACATTAATTGCTAAGTATCTTATAATATAATGCAAATGAGTTTATTTTTCGAGGTATCTGCGAAATACTATGCAATGGAAAGTACGTTATGCGGATTTTCTATTGTCAAGAATAAGGAGAAACGAGATGAAATGTCCATTTTGCAGCCATGACAATACCCGCGTGATTGACTCCCGCCCGGCGGAGGACAATAATTCCATCAGACGGCGCAGGGTGTGCGATGAGTGTGGGAAGAGATTTACTACCTATGAAAAGGTGGAGACGATCCCGCTCATCATCATTAAGAAGGATGATAATCGGGAAACCTATGACCGTTCCAAGATTGAGGGCGGTGTACTGCGGGCCTGCCATAAGCGCCCCGTCAGTGCCCAGGCCATCACGGGTCTGGTTGATGAGGTGGAGAATGAGATTTCCAATCGGGAGGAGAAAGAGATTTCCAGCCAGGTTATTGGCGAACTGGTGATGAATAAGTTAAAAGACCTGGATGCGGTGGCGTATGTGCGCTTTGCCTCCGTGTACAGGGAGTTCAAGGATGTCAATACCTTTATGGACGAGCTGAAAAAGGTATTGGAATAAAGGAAACACCCCATGTTAGAGAGATTTTATCCGGACTATGAGGCGGAGAGCGCCTATGACATTGATTACCAGGGCCTGTACCAAGCGGGTTGCCGGGGTATTATTTTTGATATTGACAATACTCTGGTTCCTCATGGCGCCCCGGCAGATGAGCGTGCCGTGGCCTTGTTTGCCCGGCTTCACCAGCTGGGATATGCCACCCTGCTGCTGTCTAACAATAAGGAACCCAGGGTGAAAAGCTTTGCGGAGCAGGTGGACTCCCTGTATCGCTGCAAGGCTGGAAAGCCTGGCAGAGAGGGATACCTGAAGGCCATGGAACAGATGGGAACGGACCGCTCCAACACTCTGTTTGTGGGAGACCAGCTGTTCACGGATGTGTGGGGAGCCAGAAGGGTGGGGATCACCAGTTATCTGACCCGTCCCATCCACCCCAAGGAAGAAATACAGATTGTGTTAAAGAGAAAACTGGAGCGGATCGTCCTTTATTTCTACCATAGAAGGACGAATCTGCAGAGCAGGCGGAACTCTTAATAGGAGGATAAATTGATGTATACACCGGATGGCCACACCAGGACTTGCGGGCTGATCGGCAGCCCGGTGGCTCACACGCAGTCGCCCATGATACAGAACCATATGGCACAGGCTACAGGACAGAATCTGGTCTATCTGCCCTTTCCAGTGGCCCACGGCGACCTGGAGGCGGCGGTGCGGGGAGCGCTGGCATTGGATTTTCTGGGACTGAATGTGACAGTCCCTTATAAAAGCGACGTGATTGCTTATCTGGCGGAGATTGATCCTCTGGCGGAGCGGATAGGGGCGGTAAATACCCTGGTGCGCTGTGAGGGCGGTTATAAGGGGTACAATACCGATATGCCGGGACTGTACAGGGCCATGCAGCAGGAGGGCGTGGAGATCGCCGACCGGGAAGTGGTGATTCTGGGAGCCGGAGGCGTAGCCCGGGCAGTGGCGGTGATGCTGCTGGACCGAGGAGCCGGAGGGGTGTACATACTGAACCGCACGGTGGACAAGGCGGAGGCATTGGCGGCGGAGATCAACCAAATGGCGGGAAGACCTTTTGCCAAAGCCTGTGCGCTGACAGATTATGGGCGGATTCCCGGAGAGAACTGGCTTGTGATTCAGGCCACCAGTGTGGGCATGCATCCTCATGTGGAGGATGTGATCATAGAGGATGAGTCCTTTTACAAGCATGTGGAGACAGGTTATGATCTGATCTTCAATCCGGGTATGACCCGCTTTATGAAGATGACAAAGGCTGCCGGAGGACGCATTTACAATGGAGCCAGGATGCTGGTGTACCAAGGGATCATTGCATTTGAACTCTGGACCGGCACATCCATCGGTCAGGATATGGCGGATGAGCTGTGTGAGATGATGGCACAGGCTCTGGGACAGCGGCAGAACGGAGGTTATTACAGATGAAAAAGGGATCAGGCGGCAGCGTGGTGCTGATTGGATTTATGGGCAGCGGAAAATCCACCATGGGCATCCGATTGTCCTATCGGCTGCAGTATGCTCTGGAGGATACGGACAAGCTGATCGAGTGCAGAGCCGGAAAAACCATCAGCGAGATCTTTGCCGAGGAGGGCGAGGAGGCTTTTCGTCAGATGGAGACAGAACTGTTGGAGAGACTGGCAGAGAACAGGGGGCAGCGTGTCTATTCGGTGGGGGGAGGCACCCCGATGAGGGCGGTCAATCGTCCTCTGCTGAAAAAACTGGGGACGGTGGTATATCTGCGCACCCGCCCGGAGACCATCTATGAGAGGCTGAAGGATGACACCAGCAGACCGCTTTTGCAGGGAGAAAACCCGCTGGATATAATTCGAAGCCTGATGGCGGATCGGGAGGCGGCATATACAGAGGCGGCGGATATAATTTTGGATGTGGACGATATGACGACGGATCAGGTGGTGGATCGTATTGTAATGTGTGTCAGGTAGAGGCAGGATAAAATATATGGAGGGAAGAAAATATATATGAAGATTCTGGTGATTAACGGCCCCAATATCAATTTCCTGGGAATACGGGAGAAGAGTGTGTATGGAACACAGGATTATACTTATCTGGTGAATATGATTGAGGAGAAGGGGCGGCAGGATGGTCATGAGATCACCGTCTTTCAGAGCAACTATGAGGGAGCAATAATTGACCGGATTCAGGAGGCATATTTTGACGGCACGGAGGGTATTGTTATCAATCCCGGGGCTTACACGCATTACAGCTATGCCATCCGGGATGCCCTGGCCAGTATCACAGTGCCCAAGGTGGAGATCCATATTTCGGATATCACGCAGAGAGAGGAGTTCCGCAAGGTGTCCGTCACGGCGCCTGTCTGCCAGAAACAGATCTATGGAAAAGGACTTGCCGGATACCTGGAGGCTGTTGATTTTATCGCGGATATAGGGAAAACGTAAAGATTTATAGATATTTTACAAAAAAACAGTTGAAAAATGCCAATATTTATTATACAATCAAAAAGAATTATAATGTGAATATGGAGGAAGTATATTATGATTTCTGCAGGTGATTTCAGAAATGGTATTACTATTGAGTTTGATAATAACATTTACCAGATTATTGAATTCCAGCATGTAAAGCCCGGCAAGGGTGCGGCGTTCGTCAGGACCAAGCTGAAGAACGTGATCAACGGCGGTGTGGTGGAGAAAACCTTCAGACCTACCGAGAAGTGCCCTCAGGCCCGCATTGACAGAAAGGATATGCAGTATTTATATTCAGATGGAGATCTGTTTAATTTCATGGATACAGAGACCTATGACCAGATTGCTCTGAACGCGGAGACCGTGGGAGATGCTCTGAAATTCGTGAAAGAGAATGAGATGTGCAAGGTATGTTCCCACAATGGTAATGTATTTTCCGTGGAGCCGCCTTTGTTCGTAGAACTGGAGATCACCGAGACGGAGCCCGGCTTCAAGGGCGATACCGCCACAGGCGCTACCAAGCCCGCAGTGGTGGAGACAGGCGCTACAGTGAATGTTCCGCTGTTTGTTGACAGAGGGGACAAGATTAAGATCGATACCAGAACCGGCGAATATTTGTCCAGAGTATAATGTATATCATATGACCGCTTGTAAGAGAATGGATTTTTCCATTCTCTTTTTTTGTATGTGATAACTGTGGCGCATTAATTAAAGAAGCCAGTGAGTGGCAAGTTTGCCTGAAAGGAGAAAATATGAAGTTAGAAGAATTTATCAGCGTAGTCAGTACCCGTGTGCAGGACATCACCGGCCAGGAGACCCAGGTAGATGTACACGAGGTCAGGAAAAATAATAATGTATTGTTGCATGGTATGACCATTATGCGCAGGGGACAGAGCGTATCTCCGACTATTTATCTGGACAGTTTTTATGAGATGCTGTGCGAAGGTATGGAGATAGAGTATATCGTCAAGAGAATTCTGGAGACCTATGTGCACGGACTGCCCAAGAGCCATGTGGATATGGAGTTTTTTAAGGATTTTGTCAGGGTGAAAGACAGGATTGTCTATCGTCTGATAAATCAGGAAAAAAACAGGGAACTGCTGGCGCAGATTCCTCATATAGAATTTCTTGATCTGGCGATCTGCTTTTACTACAGCTATGAGCATCCGGAGTTGGGGGACGGAATGATATTGATTCACAATACCCATATGGAATTGTGGAATACGAACCACCAGGAGCTGATGCGGCTGGCAGAGTCTAACACGCAGAGGCTTATGCCAGGGCAGCTCTGCAGTATGGATAATGCCCTGGAAGGGGTGTTGGACGCCAGAGCGTTGAAGGAACTTCGGGAATTACAGGAGGAGACCAACAGATATCTGTATGTACTCTCTAACGAAAAGCGTTGTCAGGGAGCGGCGGTCATCCTGTATCCGGGAATATTGGCAGAGGCGGCACGACAGCTGAAAGGGAGCTTTTATATTCTGCCCAGCTCCATACATGAGGTGATCCTGCTGCCCGACGATGGGCATGGAAGTGGAAGAGAGCTGCATGAGATGATAACGGAGATCAATCAAAGTCAGCTTCGGGCGGAAGATGTGCTGTCCGATTACGCGTACCGATATGATGCCGGGACAGGGAAAGTTGCGGAAGTTCTTTAAAATCGGAGTTTTTTCTCAAAATCTTAAGTTTCAATAAAAATATAAAATTCCA
>CAZKAO010000135.1:0-4819 GCA_964550745.1 uncultured Acetatifactor sp. | reverse complement strand
TCCCTGGCCTTATCGGCATCGTACACCACGGCATTCACCTCAAAATTCAGGGAAAAGCTGCGGATATCCATATTGGCCGTGCCGTAACACAATACCTCGTCATCCACCACCAGCCCTTTACTGTGCAAAAAGCCGTTCTCATAGGTATAACATTTTGCTCCGGCCATCACCATATCCCCCACATAGGAATAAGTCGCCCAGTATACAAAGGGATGATCCGGCTTGCAGGGAATCATGATCCGCACCTCCACGCCGGAGCGTATGGCAATCATAAGAGCGCTCATCATGGATTCATCCGGAATAAAATATGGCGTCTGTATGCTGATTTTATTTCTGGCCTTGTGGATCAGCTGCAGATAATTATCCCGAATCTGCTTCAGAGTGTTGTCCGGCCCGCTGCTGATGATCTGAATCTTGCTGCCGCACTTCCTGGCCGGATGCGTATCTCCCAGATATTTACCCTCGGCAAACAGATTCTGCTGCGCCGCATAATTCCAGTCCAGGATAAATCTCAGCTGCAGGCCGGATATGGCGCCTCCCTGTATCCGCAGATGTGTATCCCGCCAGTGTCCAAAATTCTTATCGAGGCCTATATACTCCTTGCCCACATTGAAGCCGCCCACATATCCCACTTTGTCATCGATTATCACGATCTTGCGGTGGTTGCGGTAATTGACACGCAGCTGCAGCCGCCCCAACAGCGCCGGGAAGAACTCCGCCGTCTGGATGCCGCACCTGTTCAGTTCCCTCCAGAACCTGTTCTTCACTGTGCGGCAGCCCATACTGTCAAACACAATGCGCACTTCCACGCCCTCCGCCGCCTTTTCCTTCAGCACCTCTATGATCCGCTGGAATACCACATCATTTTTGATGATATAGTATTCCATATGGATGTATCTCTCAGCCTGCCGCATGTCCTCTATGAGGGCGTCAAATTTGGCGTTTCCGTCCGTATATATGGTGACGTCATTGTCATCTGTCAGCACCGCTCCCGAACTTTCCAGATTGAACATGATCAGATCCCTGTACCGGTCAATCTCCTCGTCCGCCTCCTCCGGCTTGCGGTTGCGCAGACGATACTCCTGTCCCCTCACTTCCTTATTCAGCTTATCTTCCACTTCCTTCATACGGAACATTTTGCGCTTGTGCATATCGGTTCCCAGCAGCAGATAGAACAAAAAGCCCAAAAAAGGTATGAAATACAATAGCAGCAGCCAGGCCCACACGCTCCTGGGCTCTTTCCGCTCAAAAAAAATGATGATAATGGCAAACAACATATTCCACAGGATCAGATGCCCTGCCAGAAAGCCGCCTGCCGCCTGTAAATTACTCCAAAACGCTTGCATATTTACCTCTGTCTGCATATCTCAGACCGGACGGTGGTGTTGTATTAATGGGTATGGCCGTCTGGTTATGGATATTTCATAATCAGTATAGCACATTTTTTTCAGAAAATCTCTTAAATAATCATAAAGTAGAAGAAATCCTGGTTGATTTAGTTTCAAAAGAATGGTACAATAACACCAGATTTTAGTGCAGGGAGGATTTGTCCGTGAAACCATATCAGATTGTCATACTTATCGTACTTTTAGTACTTATAGCTCTTGTAGTGCTTTTATATTTTCTGGGCAAAAAAGCGCAGAAGAAACAGGCGGAGCAGCAGGAGATGCTGGAGCAGAACAAGCAGTCTCTGTCCATGCTGATCATTGACAAAAAGCGAATGAAGATCAAAGACTCCGGACTGCCCCAGATGGTCATCGACCAGACGCCCAAGCTGATGCGCAATTCCAAGATGCCCATCATCAAGGCAAAGGTCGGTCCCCAGATCATGTCCCTGATCTGTGATGAAAAGATATTCGACAACGTGCCGGTCAAGAAGGAAGTCAAGGCGGTAGTCAGCGGCATCTATGTGCTGGATGTAAAGGGGCTGCATGGAAAGACTGAGAAAAAGCCGGAGAAAAAGAAAGGCTTCTTCAAACGGATGTGGGAAACCGCTCAGGAAAAAGCAGGGGCCACCCCACTGAAATAACGGCATAAGCTATCAAAGGCGGCCTGCGCTTCGCAGACCGCCTTAATTTTCTATACCATATCTACCTGAATTTCTATCCGATTCTCAGAAACCTGCTGCCCGTCCTGCCGGATACTGCACTCAACCACCAGCAAAAATCCCTTCGTTTTCTCCTGTATCTCAAGCCTGTGGGTATCCGTTTCCATCAGCAGCTCCCCATAAGGAGTGCGATAGTGGTCACGGCTGCATTTCCCGGCTTCATATGTCACCCGGGAAGCCATCCCGCCCAGACGGCGGCGCTCCAGCAGGTTTTTATTCCACTTCAGCATGATCCTGTAGGGTTCATCCCACCCCTCCGGCTGTTCCTCATAGACGCAGTAATGGGTATCCCCTTTCCGAAAATATTCACCCTCCGCTTCCGAGACCATCTGCTGACATTGCGGACTGTCCCATTGCACTGCCGCCCCCTCAGGCGCCGCCGGGGCAAATACGCTTCGTATAATAATCCGTACTCCTGTTTTATCCAATCCGTCTCCCATCCGCCCTGCGGCAACTCAAATCCGAATGAAGAATGCCTAATATTCCTCGATATATATGGTTTTGGCAGACAAGATCCCATACTTGATGATGGAATTGGCAAAGTTCTTGAATTTATCCGCGATATCGCTGACATAGAACTGATACTGATTCTCTCCCAGCGCGGGCGCGTGGTCGCCCAGCAGCCCCTTCTGTGCCAGCATCTCCTTAAGCTCCCGGGCTGTCTCATAGGCCGGGTTCACCAAAGTGACATTCTCCCCCATGATCTTCCCCACGGTGGAGCGGATCAGCGGGTAATGGGTACATCCCAGAATCAGAGTGTCGATATCCAGGTCAATCAGCTCTGTCAGATATCTTCTGGCAATCTCATCCGTCACCGGGTCCTCCCACAGCCCCTCCTCCACCAGAGGAACGAACAGCGGACAGGCTTTCCCATAGATGGTCACATTTTTATTCAGCTCTGTTATGTACTGGTTGTAAAGTCTGCTTCCGATAGTGGCCTCCGTGGCAATCACCCCGATCCGGCCATTGCGGGTCACCTCGCTGGCAACCTTAGCTCCGGGCTTTACCACGCCTATCATGGGAATATCATTCTCCCGCTCCAGCTCATCCAGCGCATAGGCGCTGGCCGTGTTGCAGGCCACCACGATAGTCTTGACCTGAAAGGTATTCAGGAATCTGACAATCTGTCTGGAAAAGCGGGTCACGGTCTCCCTGGATTTGCTGCCATACGGCAGCCTGGCCGTATCGCCAAAATAAATGATTTTCTCATTGGGAATCTGGCGCATGATCTCCCGGACCACCGTCAACCCGCCAACGCCGGAGTCAAAGACCCCGATAGGCGCATTCTTATCCATATGATTCCATTCCACCGTCATGACACTATCCTTATCCTTTTTCCAATAATTGCTCCAACAGTTCCAACAGCCTGCTGCGATAGCGGATCTGGCTACGGTCTGCTTCCAGCAGTGCCTGGTACAGCACTCCGGCATACGTCTGCCCGGCCTGCGCCAATATCTCTTCCCCTGTCTCCTCGTCTACCACATGGCAGGTATCGGGGTTCACCAGCAATTCCGGATACAACAGCCCCCACCAGCATGCATACAGACAGATACAGAGTGCAGCTTTGACTCTCAATCGGTTTCTCATACAATCACTCCATTCCGGACACCCTGCTTTTCCCGGATGTCACTACATAGAGTTATTGCCGACTTCCTCTCTCTTTATACAAAAACCGTCACTCAGCGGTTCTTCTTTTCGCTGCGGATCTGCGCGATAATTGCTTTCTTCTGATTATCTATATGCACACGGGCGGCCTGACTTGCCGTCTCTCTGTCTTTTTTCAAAATACTCTCATAGATCACCCGATGTTCCTCAATCAGCCTCTGGTGCTGGCTGGTGTCCTTGATGTACTCGAAGCGGTATCGGTACATCTGCTCGGACAGATTGTTGATCAGCTGTACCAGCCGCTGATTTCCCGTGGCCTGCACGATGATATCATGCAGCTCCACATCCGCCTGGGCAATCTTCTTCACATCCCTGGTCTTTACCGCCGCCTCAAAGGCCACACAGGCCAGACGCAGCTGCTCCGTCTCCTCGTCCGTAATCCTCTCGCAGGCCAGCTCGACGCAGAGGGCGTCCATGGCTCTGCGGACCTCCAGCACATCATTCATACTCTTCTCTGTGATCTGAGCAACCTCCGCGCCCCTTCTGGGAATCATGGTCACCAGGCCCTCCAGCTCCAGCTTACGGATCGCCTCTCGGATCGGGGTGCGGCTGACTCCCAGCTTATTGGCCAGATGAATCTCCATCAGTCTCTCGCCGGGCTTCAGTTCCCCGGTCAGGATCGCCTGGCGCAGGGTATTAAACACCACGTCCCGCAACGGCAGAAATTCATTCATCTGCATGTTAAAATTGTTCTGCATAGTCCCCTCCATCTGCCCCATAAGCATTGATTCTCACACAAATTCCGTCACAAAAAGCTCCCTGGCCAGGCCCTGTCTCTCCAGATTGTCCCGGACAGCCCGGGCCTGCTCTCTGCTGTCATAGATACCGAACACCGTGGGGCCACTGCCGCTCATCAGACTCCCCCTGGCGCTGCCGGAAATCATCTCCCGCTTGATCCTGTCAATCACCGGGTGCGCCTCTATCGTAACTGTCTCCAACACATTGCCAAGACGGGCGCTTACACCGGACAGGTCGCCACTCTCAATGGCGCAGCGCATTCCATCGATATCCGGGTGCTGCCATGTATTCCCGGCGTCCAGGTGTTCA
>CAZKAO010000134.1:0-4900 GCA_964550745.1 uncultured Acetatifactor sp. | reverse complement strand
GCTTGGCGCCGCAGTTGTACCGCATCTGCTCCACGCTGATCCCCTCATAGGAGGAAGACGGATAACCGTAATAGATCCACAGAAATGTGCATATCTTCATATCCTTGCCCGGAGCAGCCAGCGTCTTGGCTCCCTCCGGAGTCACAATGACAATCTCACCGGGTCCCAGTTCCCGTTCGCCGTGATAGCCCAGATTCAGATAGGCAAAGCTCTCAAAAGCCACGCAGCATGCCCCCTCTTTCCTGCCTATGGCCACAGGCGTCCTGCCCATACGATCCCTGGCCGCATAGATTCCCTTGGGGGTGAGCAGCAGCACCGTCATGGAGCCCTCGACCAACTCCTGCACATACTGCAGGCCCTCGATCAGGTTATCCCTCTGATTGATGATCGCCGCCACCAGCTCTGTGGCATTGATGTCTCCACCACTCATCTCCAGAAAATGAGAATGCCCCTGACTAAACAATTCCTTCACGATGGCATCCATATTATTGATCTTTCCCACCGTGGCAATAGCATAGGTTCCATGGTGGGAGCGCACCAGCAGAGGCTGGGGCTCATAGTCCGAGATACAGCCGATCCCCAGACTGCCATGCATCTCGTTCAGATCCTTGTCAAACTTGGTTCTGAAGGGTGCGTTCTCGATATTGTGAATGGCCCGGTCAAATCCCTTCTGCACGTCATAGACTGCCATACCGGCACGTCTGGTTCCCAGATGCGAATGATAATCTGTCCCGAAAAACAGATCAAACATACAATCTTCCTTGGCTGCTACTCCGAAAAAACCACCCATAATTCATTTTCCTTTCTTTATCTGATCTTGTTTTTTCCCCTATACATATTCATATTGGCATACAAAGACAGCGTACCTGTCTGCCTGATGCGCTGTCCTTTTATAGCTATACCTGTTTCTATACGTTGATAACTGCCTTAACCCCCAACAGTTCCTTATTTTCCTCCAGAATCGGCCGCACTACCTTATCCAGGAAGGCGTCCACCTGTTCCACCGAACGCCCCACATACCTGGCCGGCTCCATGGTCTTCTGCAAATCTTCCAGAGTCATGTTAAAGGCCGGATCGGCGGCAATCAGCTCCAGCAGATTGTTCTCCTTGCCCTCCACCTTCACATTGCGCCCCGCCTCCATGGACAGCTCCCGGATACGCTCGTGCAGCTCCTGGCGATTGCCGCCGTTTTTCACTGCGTCCATCATGATATTCTCCGTAGCCATAAAGGGCAGCTCACTGCGCAGCCTCTTTTCAATCACCTTGGGATATACCACCAGCCCGTCCACTACGTTCAGGCACAGATCCAGGATGCCGTCAATCGCCAGAAATCCCTCGGGAATGGACAGTCTCTTGTTGGCAGAATCGTCCAGGGTCCTCTCAAACCACTGAGTGGCGGAGGTGATCGCCGGGTTCAGCGCGTCAATCATCACATATCTGGACAGGGAGGCAATGCGCTCGCTCCTCATAGGGTTACGCTTGTACGCCATGGCGGAAGATCCGATCTGGCTCTTTTCAAAGGGCTCCTCCACCTCCTTCAGGTGCTGGAGCAGCCGGATATCGTTGCTCATCTTGTGGGCGCTGGCCGCAATGCCCGCCAGAACATTGGCCACGCGGGTATCCACCTTGCGGGAGTAGGTCTGCCCCGACACCGGGTAGCATTCCGCAAAGCCCATCTTGGCCGCAATCATGGGGTCAATCTTGTCTATGGTCTCCTGATCCCCGTCAAAAAGCTCCAGGAAAGAGGCCTGAGTGCCCGTGGTACCCTTGGACCCCAACAGTTTCATTGTAGACAGCACATGCTCCAGATCCTCCAGATCCAGACAGAACTCCTGCAACCACAGCGTGGCCCGCTTTCCCACCGTGGTGGGCTGGGCAGGCTGAAAGTGAGTGAACGCCAGAGTGGGCTGTGCCTTGTACTGCTCCGCAAAATCCGCCAGCTCCTTCATCACATTCACCAGCTTTTTCTTCACCAGCTTAAGCGCCTCTGTCATGACGATAATATCCGTGTTGTCCCCCACATAACAGGAGGTTGCCCCCAGATGGATAATGCCCGCCGCCTTGGGACACTGCTGTCCGTAGGCGTACACATGACTCATCACATCATGCCGCACTTCCTTCTCCCTGGCCCTGGCTACCTCATAGTTGATATCCTCCGCGTGGGCCTTCAGCTCATCGATCTGCTCCTGGGTGATGACCGGCTTGCCGTTCTGGGACAGCCCCAGCTCCTTCTCCGTCTCCGCCAGAGCGATCCACAGTTTCCTCCATGTGCGAAATTTCATATCCTGCGAGAAAATATACTGCATCTCCTTGCTGGCATAGCGCTCCGACAACGGGCTTTGATATACGTCTGTACTCATGCTTTCCTCTTTCCCGCATATTGCGTTAATATGTATTCTCCTGCATCTAACAGTATAGCTTAGCAGTAGCAGAAAGTCAACATTTCTCATTCGGCCACCGCAAAGCTGCTATTTTACAGCAAGTCGATAACTCTCATTAATTTTTTCACATATCTCCTTTGTGGCAACCGAATTGTCCAGTATGATAGTGTACCAGTTTCTCTTGTTCATATGCCAGCCCGGAAAATACCGTTCATTGTCAACAATTGTTTCTATGATTTCCGGCTGTAGTCTCAGATCTATAATTTCTGCAATTTCATCTGTCTGCAGGCCCAACTTTCTCTTTGAAATAGTCAGTATAACCCCATACCATTTCCCAGTGTCTTTTCTTCTCCACACCGCATTATCCGGAGACTTTTCCCATAAAAATTCCAATTCGTCATTATATCGGGTTTGGACATATTTTATCAGTTCTTTGGTCTGTGCGGACTTAAATACATCGGGATCATAACATTTCTCCGAAATATCCATAAGCACTTTTTCGCAATCCCTTTTTACATCTCCGATAAAGCCGCCCGTCGCGCCTGCTACCTTATAGAGAATATATTCTTCGCCTGTATCCTGCTCAATCACTTGGGTATGTACGTTGCCCGAAAAATCTACAGCAATATTAAATATAAAGCTCTCATTCAATATTTTCGCGGAATATCTATACCCGTCAGAAACCTCTTCAAATCCATAGGCAAGCAATTTAGTCTTATTCAGTTTTTTTCTTTTGAAATATGTGTCCTCAAACATATTATTGTCTCCGCAAATTTTCAATTTGCAAAACTGGCTTTTTTCAAATCTTTTTTAGAATTTCTAAATGCCTTTTACCTATATTATGCTTTTCAATTCTTATCCATCTGCTACTTTTTACTTTTTGGCTCTTATCCATACAAACAGCCAAAATAGTTTTAGAATGTGATATTTCCCATAATTGATCTAACATAGCATCTAACCCTGTTTCTTCAGTCCAGTCCACTAAATTTCCATACGGTACATCCGTTATAATTATATCTGGCTCTATATTCGGCAGAGTTTTTGTACAATCCGCTTCAAACACCTCTACTGTTATTTCTCTTTTTATCTTGTCATATATTTTCTCACAACTCTTCAATGCTTCTAAATGCGATTGTTTACCATACATTTCATAGAAATGCTGAATTTCCTGCTTACGCTTCATCAATCCGGAATAAGTTAATAGTCCTAAATTTCTTTTTGCAAGTTCAACCATGTTACAATTCACATCACTGGCATATATCCTGCCAATGCATAAATTATCGAACATACCAAGTACAGTAAGAGCGTACCCCCCTCCGCAGCAAGGGTCATATACTATAATATTTTCTTTCTTCTCCAAATAGCTTTTTGCTCGTCCATAAATCTCATTTAATAGCCTAACAGGGAAATTAGGAATTCCTTTCCCGCTATAGATAACTCGTCCGCTGGAATAATCTTCAAAATTGCCATCGGGACAGTACAAATATTCCATATCCTTTTCCTTACCAGTGATCGTATCACTAAATTCCAATTTACCAAACTGTTTTCAAATGTTTTTACATATGACAGGGTTTCCAGTCCAAATCAAAGGGGCAGTACTGCTTCGGAAATCTTTCCTGATAAACTAGCAACAATGATATGGAGTCTTAAGAGAAAACCATGGATATGAATGTACAATCATCATTATTGCCAATATGATGCCCGTCATTAAACCGAGTACTACCGCCCATCTCGTTTTTATTGATTTTCTGTACCAGTTCAATAGGAGATAAAGTAATACGCCAATGCATAACCAGATTGCCAAAAGCATAATATCGTTGAGAATGAAATCGTGTAACTCCCAATTCTTATATATCCTATAATTAGGGTCTGCCAGATCATCATAAGCTATGTAAGGAGTAAATGTGTTGAATTGCGCACCAACCGAATAAAATATAAGGATAGGAATTACCAACCAGTGTTTGGTGATTTCTTTTCTCCGTATGCATTGCACAAGAACTACAATACCCGCAAAAATCGAGAGCAAGAATAATACTACAAAGAAACAAAGTATAACATGTGCGTAGATATCAATACTCATAAATCTCCTTCATCTGTATTTTGATATACAGAAAGTTACTAAACCCCAAAATATTGTTTAAACATATATTTCCTGTTTTCAACATCAAATATCTGCATATAAGGCACACCATCCATATAAACCCAGCGTTCAATAAAAGTTGGCAAGACAACAAATAATCTTTCATTTTTCAGTGAGGTATACCTGTTAAAAGAACTTGTAAAGCAGTCCTTATAAGCATTGCAAAAGTCCTCATTTTCAATGGGACTCCCAATCTCTTCGCATAATCCCTCGATTTGAATATTGTCTATACAGAGCGCAGCATGGGGATTGCCCTTAAGCTGCTTATATTTTCTGAAAGTATTGTCCGTTTGGAAATACAATTTACCATTTTCTTGCTTTTCGCAAACTCCTGCCAAAATTTCAAATATTCCTCTTCAAACACTATCTGACGCCTCCC
>CAZKAO010000133.1:0-4925 GCA_964550745.1 uncultured Acetatifactor sp. | reverse complement strand
ATGTGGGCAAGACCGCCCGCCATCTGACTTTTTTTGAGATGCTGGGCAATTTCTCCTTTGGAGACTATTTTAAGCATGAGGCGATTGCCTGGAGCTGGGAATTCCTGACGAAGACCATCGGCATGGACCCGGAGAGGCTCTATCCCTCAATCTATGGGGAGGATGACGAGGCTTTTGAGATCTGGAACAAGGAGATCGGCATTCCTGCGGAGAAGATTACCCGTTTTTACCGGGATGAGAACGGCGCCTGTGATAATTTCTGGGAGCACGGCGCAGGTCCCTGCGGTCCCTGCTCGGAGATCTATTATGACAGAGGAGAGAAATATGGCTGCGGTAAGCCCGACTGCAAGGTGGGCTGTGACTGTGACCGTTTCATGGAAGTCTGGAACAATGTGTTCACCCAGTTTGAGAGTGACGGAAAGGGCCATTACGAGGAGCTTTCCCAGAAAAATATCGACACCGGCATGGGCTTGGAGCGCCTGGCGGTGGTAGTGCAGGACGTGGACTCCGTCTTTGACATAGACACCATGAAAGCCATCCGTGACAGAATCTGTGAGATTGCCGGGGTGACTTACCACACGGACGAGGCGGTGGATGTGTCCGTGCGTCTGATTACTGACCATATCCGTTCCACCACCTTTATGATCAGCGATGGCATCATGCCCTCCAATGAGGGCAGGGGTTATGTGCTGCGCCGCCTGATCCGGCGTGCGGCCCGCCATGGCAGGCTGCTGGGTATTTCCGGTAAATTCCTGGCGAACTTAAGCCAGACCGTGATAAACGAGTGTAAGGACGGCTATCCGGAGCTGGAGGAGAAGAGTGAATTCATCCTGACGGTGCTGACCCAGGAGGAGGATAAGTTTGACAAGACCATCGATCTGGGACTCAGCATCCTGGCGGAGATGGAGGAGGAGATGAAGGCCGCAGGCGTGACGGAGCTTTCAGGCGAGAATGCTTTCAAGCTCTATGACACTTACGGTTTCCCCATGGATCTGACTCAGGAGATTCTGGCGGAGAAAGGCTTTACCATCGATGAGGCCGGCTTTGGCGTGTGCATGCAGCAGCAGAAGGACATGGCCCGCAAGGCCCGCAAGGTGACTAACTACATGGGGGCGGATGTGACGGTGTACGAGTCCATTAACCCGGCCATTACCACAGAGTTCGTGGGCTATGACAGATTGCAGCACAATTCCAAAGTGACTGTGCTGACCACGGAGACGGAGCTGGTGGAGGCGCTGACCGATGGCCAGGTGGGAACGATCATTGTGGAAGAGACTCCTTTCTATGCCACCATGGGCGGCCAGAATGCGGATACCGGTGTGATCACCACCGCTGACGGCAGTTTTGAGGTGAAGGACACCATAAAGCTGATGGGCGGCAAGGTGGGCCATATCGGCACGGTGACAAGCGGTATGATCAAGGTGGGGGACACGGCCACTCTGACGGTAAATGCAGGGCGCAGAAGCGATACCTGCAAGAACCACAGCGCCACTCACCTGCTGCAGAAAGCCCTGCGGGAGGTGCTGGGAACCCATGTGGAGCAGTCAGGCTCCTATGTGGACGGGGAGAGACTGCGGTTTGACTTCACTCATTTTGCGGCTATGACTGCTGAGGAGCTGGCCCGGGTGGAGACCATGGTCAACGGAAAGATTGCAGAAAATATCCAGGTGGTCACTGAGGTGATGGGTATCGAGGAGGCCAGAAAGACCGGTGCTATGGCCCTGTTCGGAGAGAAGTACGGCGAGGAGGTCCGAGTGGTCAGGATGGGAGATTTCTCCGTGGAGCTCTGCGGCGGAACCCATGTGGCAAACACAGGCAATATAGGCAGTTTCAAGATCCTGTCCGAGAACGGCGTGGCGGCTGGCGTGCGCCGTATTGAGGCTTTGACAGGAAACGGTGTGCTGCAATACTATAAGAATCTGGAAAATACCATCCAGGAGGCCGCGAAGGCAGTGAAAGCCAATCCCGGCAATCTGGTAGAAAAATGTGAGCACCTGATGGCGGAGCTGAAATCCCTGAATGCGGAACTGGAATCCCTAAAGAGCAAGGCGGCCAAGGACGCCTTGGGGGATGTGATGAACCAGGTGCAGGAGGTTGGGGGAGTGAAGCTCCTGGCGGCCAGTGTAGACGGCGTGGATATGAATGGTCTGCGCGACCTGGGCGACCAGCTCAGGGAGAAGCTGGGCGAGGGCGTTGTGGTGCTGCTGTCCGGCGTGGAGGGCAAGGTAAACATGATTGTCATGGCCACCGATGGAGCACAGAAGGCCGGCGCTCATGCGGGCAATCTGGTCAAAGGCATTGCCGCCCTGGTGGGCGGTGGCGGTGGCGGTCGTCCGGGCATGGCCCAGGCCGGCGGCAAGAACCCGGCGGGAATTCCGGCGGCGGTAGCAGAGGCTGCCAAGGTGCTGGAGAGCCAGCTTGAAGCCGGCAATTAAGGGCGTGGAGTACTGAATCGGGTGGATGGGAGATAGTATGAAAAAGAAATATCTTATGGGAATGTGCATGGCGATACTGGCCGTCCATATGGTTCTGATCATTTTCTGGGGAATACAGAAGAAGGGCTTCCATGAAGATGAATACTATTCCTATTTTACCAGCGCAGGGTATCTCGATATCAGTCCATATGGTCCTGTCATGGAAAAGAGCGGATATGATGTGCAGCGGCAGTTTCTTGTGACGGATACAAACCGGTTTAATTATAATGTCGTGGTTGAAGCTCAGAGAAGAGATGTCCATCCACCTTTATTTTATCTGACACTTAACACGCTGATGTCATTGTTTCCCAATCGCTTTTACAAGTGGTTTGGCATAGGATTAAATGCGGTGTATTCTCTGATTTCCTGCTGCGGAATCATTATCCTGATCCTGAATCTGGACAGGAGCAGATATCGCTGTATGCTGGCCGGGATAGCTGGCCTGGCATATGCGATATCCCCTGCCATGATCAGTAATGTCATGTTTACGCGGATGTACGCATTGAGTGCAATGTGGACAATCATCTATGCCAATATTTTTGTGGCGCTGATGCGGAACCTGCGTTGTCCCAGACGGAAATTTATCGGGCTTGCGGCGGCGGGGGGAGTAGTTTGCTATCTGTCGTTTCTGACCCATTATTTATGTCTTATCATGGCATTTTTCCTTACGCTGGGAGCGTGCATCCATGCAGTTGCCAGGCGTAAGGGGATTGTCAGGATGCTGGGATATGGGATTAACATGGTTGCCGCCATTGGGCTGGCTGTCCTTACCTTTCCGGCCAGCATTGACCATATTTTTCAGAGCTACAGAGGGAAGGGCGCCATCGAGGGCCTTTCTGGCGGAGACACTTTTGGCAGGCTCAGGATGTTTTCCCCTATAATTGACAGGAATTTCTTTGGGGGCTTAATGGTGCTTGCGCTCATAATGCTGGGCCTTGCTGTGGCTGTCGGCATATTTTTTACAGCCAGGCGGAGAAAAAGTGGTATTCCGACGACGTATATATGGACAGTTGCCATTATATTATCCGGCAGTATGCTTTCGGTGTGGGTGCTTAGCAGGGTATCTCTGTTTGTAGGCGATGTATCCAGCAGATTTTTCTACCCGGTGGGCGCCGTTCTGATTCCTGTGATGGCATATTGCATCAGCAAAGCAGGGGTACTTGTATGGGAGGAATGGCTTTCCGGGAGGAAATTCTGGCCAGCCGGCATTCTGTTGGCCGCAGCGGCGCTGTTCTGGAATATAGCCGGACTGGTACAGGGAAATATACTTTTTCTGTATCGGGACGAAGAGGCCAGGGTGGAGTACTCAAAGCAAAATGCGCAGTATCCTGTGGTGGTGGTTTATGGATCCGATAACCGATACTGGGCATGGTATATGGCAAGCGAGCTTTGGCCGTTTGAACGTGTCGTATATGTGAATTATAATGGCGGCGAGTATATTTTGGACAATGAGACATTGAAAACAGCGGAGAAGCTTATCGTCTACATGGACTGTCCTGAGGATATATTAGAGAGTCTGATTGCGCAGAACGGGAATCTGAATACTTATTCCATGGTGCGGCATGACCAGTTTTTTTATATTTATGAAGTGGAATAAGGTAGCGGTCATTGCCTGAGGAAAGCAAACACGATGAATAAGAAAAGAGCGGGAGATCTAAAAAGGTTCCCCGCTCTTAGTTTTTTTATTAATAATGATGCTCCCGTTGCCAGATACATTTTGCATTGTGACGGAGAGCTTTTATGCTCTTTGCCTATCCGGCGTATTCTGTATTACTTTTATTGCCTGAATGACAAGATGTTTTTTTATTATTTTGTTTCACAAATATTTTTCCCTGTTCCAGATAAATCTCTTTTTGATCTTCGGTCAAGGAGCGAAAGATATGCAAAAGAATCTCCTCCTCATGAGACAGCTTCTGGCCCAGAGTGTTATAGCCGAGAAGACAATCTGTGGAAACTTGAAAATAATCGGCAATTTTTACCAATGTATTATAATCCGGCTCTCTGGTATTTTGAACATAATTTCCCAATGCAGAAGGAGTAATTGACAGCTTTATTGCCAACTCCTTTTGGGTAATGCCCTGCTGTTCTATCAAGTTTCTTAATGTTTCTCCAAGATTCATATATTCACCTCACTTACTATAATAACGGAACAAAAGCTCTATGGAAAAATAATACACAAATAGAGTTGACAATACACAAAATGTGTTTTATTCTATATTTGTCATTTTTCCTTTTGATCTGTCGGCATACTGCAGTATTTGCTGATAAAGCATTAAGTATTACCCAAAGGAAAAGAGGAATCAGTGAGGAGCCTTTGTGAGAAATGAAGAAGATGAAAGACAGGATATGGAGGTTTTTAATTATGCTGTAGCACAAGGGCTATGCGCTTAAACTAGTTTATAAAAAAGGAATCTCAGAAACCGCATAAAATAAGGATTTGAGATTCCGAGA
>CAZKAO010000132.1:0-4999 GCA_964550745.1 uncultured Acetatifactor sp. | reverse complement strand
AGATCCGGTCAGTGCGTCTGGAGAACACCTTTTTGAGCAGGCGCAGCAGGCAGGAAAAACAGTGCGTTCTGGATGTCAGGATACTGCTTAACGACAATCGCAGAATTAATGTGGAATTGCAGGTTAGAAGACTGGCTTACTGGGACAAGCGCAGTCTGTTCTACTTGGCAAAGATGTACACGGACGGTGTGTTCAGCGGACAGTCCTATGACCGGTTGAAGAAATGTATAGTGATCAGCATTCTGGATTTTGACTTAGATCCGTTTCCCGACTATCACAAGGTGTATTATCTGCGGGATCAAAAGGGCAGACAGTATTCCGATCAATTTGAGATACATATCATTGAATTGAATAAGGAACTTACCGGGGACAGGATGGATGACTGGATACGGTTGTTTCGAGTGGAAAGCAGAGAGGAATTGGATGAGATGCAGAGCGAGAATGCGGGAGTTATGAAAGCGGTGGAAGAGGTAAAGGTGATGAATCTATTCAAATGGGCAAAGTGGAGATATGAAGAACACCTGAAATACCAGAGAGATCTGTGGGCGCTAAAAGAGGCGGCCAAACAAGATGGCCATGCCGAAGGACTTGCAGAGGGCCATACCGAAGGCAGCCTTGAGCAGAGCAGGCAAGTCATTTATGATTTTTTAGAGCGCCTCGGAGAGATTCCGGAGGATATCCGTCTGCGCATTGAAACAGAAGAGAATAAGGATATCTTGAGAAAATGGTATCTTGCAGCCCCTGGCGTGGACAGCTTTGACGAGTTTCGCAGAAACTTGTCAGAGAAATAGCATAAATCGTATTTTGAGTGGCCTAATGTCAACAATTCTCGTCTGGCGGCTGGCCGTCATGAGCGTGCCACTGACAGGCGGTTATCTCTATGCAGGAAAACACGGCTTTAAATGAGGAGTCTTCCGGTGAGCAGGCGTATATGCCGAAACGGATTTTGCCCTTACCACTATGCATATGGCAAATTCGCATCTGCTGGAATGTCTTTCCGTCTTCCGAACATTCAATGCAGTAATCATCCTCCCTGCGGCTGAACCGATACCACATGGACTTTACCGAGGCGTCAATGACAGTGGTGGCCCAGTCGGAATAACCATTATTTGTCACCACGCTGCCCAGATGCTGATACTGGTCATTTTCATATTCAATGGATCCCTTCAGCCAGTTCTCGCTGTCCAGATACATGACAATGCCACACTGGTCAAAGCGGCGGTGGCTCTCAGCGAATTCCGTCTTGACGATAAAGCTGAAATATTGCTCTTCTATCTCCATCTGCAATACGGGAGCATTGTCGTTTTGAAAATGATAGTATGTTCTCTGCCATAAGTCCGTATGCGGTTTTGTGACAATTTCTACCGTATCCCGGTTGATTTTATAGCTTTGGGGTTCTCTTGTCCATTGAAATTTAGTCAGATCCATTTTGTTCCTCCCTGTAATGAGTGTGGTCCATGCAAAGTGATATATTACCAAGCTCGCTCGTCGTCAAAATCCTCCAAACTGGGGTCTAAAGGTTCTTCCCGCAGTACGGTGCGCATGTAGCGGTTGACCTCTGTGCGCATATCTCTGCGTCCCACGCCTCTGGCGTCCATAAGGCCGTGGGTAGCCCATACCAAATGTATGCCGTGCTTGTGGGCCTCCTCCTCAAAAAGTCCATGGTAGCCGGACATGGATTTGCAGCCCATATGGGCGTACATGATGACCATATCCGCATGGAAATACTCACAGTAGCGCCACAAATCCGCCACACCCACCTCGTAGCCGCCGTTGGAGCGACTGCGCATAATCATTTTTTCATACAGATAAGCCAGGTCGTATATTGCCTTCTCAGGGTCCTCTGTGTTGACCTCCCTGGTGGAGCAGAGAGTCAGCATATCCACCAGCGGCACAATACCCCAGCAGTTGGTGAGCCATCCGGCAAAAGCTGTGTAGTAGGCGGCCTGTACGCCCCAGGTGATGGCCCGGTGGCGCAGTTCCACAGCACAGGGTTCTTTGCGCTCATAGCCTCTCATTACCAGCTGCGTCAGCTGCTGATCCCGGCGCAGGAATTCCTTTTCTCTGCCGCCCGCAGCCATATAGACGGCGTAGCGGTACAGAGACAGACTGTTGTCCGTGAACTGGGGATAGGGGGAGCGGGACACCTCATACCACTCCAGCAGATGCGCTGTCTCTTGGTTGAAATCCTTCATGGAGGCAAAAAAGGCGTCCCAGTCAAAGGTCTCCCCTGTCTGCTGCTCAATAAAAGCGATGGCGTTGCGAATCTCCTCCGCCGCATACTGCTGTACACTGTCCTCGTCGTGGCGGATGGGCACTGCCAGCTGGAAAGTGGGAATACCCATTCGGGCGGCCATAAGTCCGTTGCCCATCAGGCTCCCGTCACAGGTGGTATTGCACTGGATGGCGCATTTGCCGATGCGGGGATAATCATCCTCCAGGGACACTCCGAATTCCGCCGACGGCATGGGGCATACATCGCTGGGAATGCCGTATTCCTGGGCCTTGTCCAGATAGTAGAACAGGCTGTCCTGAGCCATCATAGCACAGGTGTACACCGCCGGAACCTCCACGGACACCCATTTCAGATTGGGAAATCCGTTCATAATCTCGCTCATCATATTTTCGTCAAAGACCACCAGCCGCTCGTTCAGCGCCTTGTCGTTGCCCAGAGCGGGGTCTGCCCGGAACATTACTCCCATGCTCTTGCACATATCTGTTACCACCAGCTCCAGAGAGGTGCGCGTGATGCGCAGCTGAGTACCTCTCAGCCCTTCCGTATGCCGGTCAAAGAAGTCCGGAACGGCCAGATAGTTTACCATCCAGCGGTAGCGGAAAAAGGCTCTTAGATTGTTTAAATGGAGCATAAAGCCGATCAGGGTTTTCCAGATACCCAGCCAGTGTACATAGTCGTACCAGGTGTCCCTAAATCCCCGCCACTCCCGGCGTTTCTTTGCCTTTTTGCCGCAGTAAAAGCTGCCCAGCGGCTCACTTCCCATGATTCTGCCCATAATTTGTGTAATCTCCTGTTTTATACTCACTAACAATTAGATTTTCCTTTCCGCACAGCGCATGTTGCCCAATTATGCGGCATGTGCCGTGCGGAAATTGGAAAATCTTAACGTTAGTCAGTATAATTTCCTACCGCCCTATTGGGCTTTGATTTTCTTTATTTCCATGCTCTCCACAAAAGCCTGTACACGAGTGCGCAGCTGTCCGGCATTGCCCACGGCGTAGGGGCGGTCAATACTCAGCACGGGATAACCATATTCCTCTCGCATTACCCGGCTGGCATAGGCCCGTTCGTAACCCCAGTAGTCACAGAATTTGATCTGCTGATAGATAATGCCGTCCGCATGAAAGCGCTGTGCCAGCTGGTTCATATAAGTATGGCGCTCTCTGATTTTGTCCGTGTTCATGAAGCGGGGGCATTGGCCTCCCTCCATATAGTGGCGGCATATGCCGGTGAGCACATCCTCGTTTTCCTTAAGCTGAATTTGCTCCCGCCCGGGGAAAGCGCCCAGACAGAAACGGTCAGCAACCACCAAGGCTCCCGTCTCCTCAATCATCCGAATCAGCTCAGGATCGTCAATCTCCGAGCCTGCCAACACCACTCTGGCGCGGTAGGGGGATCGCTGATCCGACTGACGTTCCCGCAGCTCCGCAAGGGTCTCCTCCAGAATGGAAATCAGTGATGCCTTTGGACAACAATAGGTAGCCAGGCATAGCACGGCAAACTCATAGCCTGTGATCCTGGGATTCTCTTCCATACGGAAATCTCCAATGTCCATGATCAGGCTGCTCACCTGATTGTGCAGTGCAACTGCCTTTAGCAGCATTTCATCAGAGGCGTCAATGCCAAAGTGTTTTTCCAACGGTTCCAGCACATACTGGCGCATCTGCCGCACATAGTGCTGCAGGGCAGTCTCGTCAGATTTCATGGGTACATCCGCATAGGTCACAAAAAAATTGTCCTTGTTGCAGAGCTGCAGATGTTCTATATTTTCCACGCAGCGGTTCATCTGGGCGCAGGCATCCGGCGTCAACATGCAGTCCAGAAATTGATAACCGCCCTCAATGGCCCGCTCCAGAATCGCCCGGCAGGCCTCGCACATGATACTGGTCATATAGTAGGTTCCCATCTCAATGGAGCCTGTTCTGGGGGCGCGGAGTCTTACGGAAAAACAACCGGGCAGATTTAAAAGCGGTTCCGGAATCAGGGAACATACGCTGCCTATGGCAATCTCGCCCCGGATCTTGGCCTGCCTTATCAGATCGTTATGCGCCTCCTGTAGTAAGGTCTCCAGCTCGTAGATATGTTTTAAGTCTTTCATGTGTTATGTTCCTTTTACCTTTTCGTTGTCAATAAATATTTTGCCAGATTCATCCAGTTTTCACATCCGATCTTGTATAATCCTTATGCGGTTACGACTTTTCCGACTTCCCTCAGCGCTGATTTTTCGGGATTCTTCGTAAATAATGTGTTCTGTGCCTCTGCCTGCGCTGCCATTGCGTTTTACTCATTATACCATAATCACATGCGCTTTAGCGCATATTCAGTTCAGAAGAGTTAAACGCAAAGCGTTTTACTCATTATACTTTAATTCCTATAGATACCGCAAGATTTACTTACTTTTGAGATTCCTCATTTTTCCTAACCAACTCTATTTGTTCCTGAGTGAAATTTATCGCTTTGTCATTGCAGTCCATCCGAAACCTGGACCTGCTTGCAACACCGGCAGTAGGGTATATCGGCCTGACCGTATCCATCCACAAGGACAGCATTTTCCTTGCGGAGCTAAAAGAATATTGTATGCCCCTATGAATCTGTAATGGAAGATAATTGTTCGATTTGTGCAATTTCATGTAATATATCTGAAAATTCCTCTGATTTTGACTCTAACAAACCATGTGTAGTATTTTCCATAATATACATTTTTTTGCGAGGAGCGTTTACCAATTCAAAATAATCTTGCGCAATCAGATAATTGGTCTGATA
>CAZKAO010000131.1:0-5059 GCA_964550745.1 uncultured Acetatifactor sp. | reverse complement strand
TGTGCCCAGCATGAATTGCTGTACCGCTTTTATCGGCATATTTCTCACTCCTCACCTATATAGTCAACGATATTAGAAATTTCGTTTTCGGTCTTGAAAAAGCTAACCCTCTAAAAAGTTATTGCTAAGTGCGGTCTGTGTCAGGATTTCTTAATCCCCTGCAATACCCTGTTCAGCTGCCGGATACTTTCCTCCTCGATATTTCCGGCCTGCTTCAACAGGCTGATCAGTGTCATGCGTCCCATCATCCGCTGCAATGCGGGATTATCCTTTACGGATTCCGCCACATCCCCTCGTGAGGCGGCACCTTTTGCCATCATCTGTTCCACAATGGCCCCAGCCTCAGGATTGGCCCGCAGGTCCGCCAGCGTGTCGGACACGGAGAAGCAGTTCGGGTCAAGGGCCTCCTGGTCAAACCAGTTGACCACATCCTGTTTTTTTACAAATATATAATCCAGATTTTCCTTTTCCACCCTGCGAACCTGAATGCTCTCGCTCTGTCCTGCTGCCCTGGCTTCTATCACATGCTCCCCGGATATGGGAACCTGGAAGCGGAATACCCTGTGTCCGTCCTGGGTGGCAAAATGTTGTCCATCCTCATAAAGGGAAACCTGATCCGCATTGGAGTATACCTTGACCTCCGCCACGTCCTCCGCCCGGTCCACATACCTGCCGCCGCAGATATGCACCATAGGCTCTTTATTCCATGCCGCCTTGTAGAGATAGAATGCGTCTTTTCTCGTCCGGCGGTCAAAAGTCACCAGCCCCTTTTGGTTCTCCCCATGCTTGCCGCCCTCATCTCTGCCGTCAGCGGCAAAGTCAAAGAGATTCCATACATGGGTGGCCCACAGCCAGGGCCGCTTTTCGATCATTTCAAGCATGTGCTCATGATACACTGCCTGGTAGGATTCGCTGTAGTCGCCCTTTTCAGGCTGGCTGTTCTGGAATTGGGGATTGGCATCCGCACCGTACTCGCTGAAACCGATGGGTCTGTCGGGAAATTTGCTGTGATACTCGTCAAAAAACTCCTCATTCTGTTCCAGCTCTCCCAGATACCAGCCAAAATACAGGTTGTAGCTGTTCACATCGGGAATATCCAATATGGGGCTGTCCGTCTCCAGCATGAACACATTGGCCATGGTGGTGGGACGGGTGGCATCCATCTTGTGGCACAGCTCATTCAGCAGCCTGTGGTTCTCCAGCAAATCCTCGTTTACGGCGCTGGCGGCGGTGATCTCGTTGCTGAGGCCCCAGACTACGATGGAGGGATGATTGTAGCACTGGGCCACCAGCTCCTCCATCTGGCTCAGGGTATTCTCCCGTCCGTTTTTCATATGCATGGTGATATAGGGAATCTCCGCCCATACGATAATACCGTTCTCATCGCACAGGTCATAAAATTCCTGAGCGTGCTGGTAATGGGCCAGGCGCAGAGTGTTGGCGCCCAGCTCCCGCACAATGGCCATATCCTGTCTGTGATGCTCCAGGGTCAGCGCATTGCCCACGCCCTTGTGATCCTGATGACGGCTCACTCCCCGCAGGGGATAACTGCGCCCATTGAGCAGAAAGCCTTTCTCCGCGCTTATTTCATAATGGCGGCAGCCAAAGCGGGCGGTAACCTGATCCCCGCTGTCCAGAGTGGCAGTGGCTGTATACAGGTAGGGGTCTTCCACCCCATCCCACAGGTGAACATTTTCAATGGTAAACATTGCCGCGGCATGATTCCCATCCGGGCTTATCCGCTGACTCTGGCCATTTATGGTTATGGTCACATCCCCCTGTCCCACCTGCCAGGTTTCCACCTTCACCTGCGCCGAACCTGTATGCAGATCCACCACGGGAGTCACCTTGATACCCGGTGCGCCACAGTAGGAGAGGTCAAAATGCACCTCCGGAACCAAAATCAGGTTTACGTCCCGGTACAGTCCTCCATAGAAAGTAAAATCTGCTTTTTGGGGATAGATTATATCATTATCGCCGTTGTCCACGGAAATGGCCAGCTCATTGCTGTCCCGCAAATGCTCCGTCAGTTCCACGCGAAAGGCAGAGTAGCCTCCCTGGTGGGATGCCAGCTGCTCTCCATTCAGACTAACCCTGGCAGACATGGCTGCGCCGCAGACCTCCAAAAATACCTTGGTGCCCGCCTCCATGACAGGCTTATCCAGACTGCGGGTATACAGGCAGGCGCCGCGATAATAATCATTTCCCCCATCCTGTCCGTCCACTGCGTTCCAGGTGTGGGGCAGATTTACCTCAGTACTCCGCCCGTTTTGAGTAAATATCCAATTTTCATTTAAAGAAATAATCTCTCTCATGCAATCTCTCCTTTATATATGTTTCGTATATGTGGTATAATTAGCAAAATGCTCTGCATTTAGTTCTTCTGATCAAAACGAATTCCCTTCAAATGGAGGCAATCTATTATGGATATCGAACAAAACCTGGCACTCTTTCAAGAACTGCTCTGCTGCGGCAGCAACATTTATACCTGGCGCTATGATGCCGACGGAAACCTGCTTTCCTCCAACTGCCCCGACGAGTCCCTGTTCGGCAAGGCCTTTTCCCTGTTAGGCTGCCGGGACCGGGCGCTGCAGCTTGGCAAAAGCGGCGGCCAGCCCCAGGTAGTAGGAACCTCTTTTGGCCTTATATGGGGCGTGGATTTCGTGTATCAGGAGGATGTTCTTCACAGGATGTACGTCATTGGCCCCGCGTTTTCCTACAATATTTCCATGCAGGATATGGAAAACGGCTTCCAGCATTACGCCGGACAGGATATCAGCCTTTCCTGGAAGCACCGGCTGATCAGCGCCTGCAGCGGTATTCCCACTGCCCAGAACATTCTCTTTATCCGGTATCTGCTGATGCTGCATTACTGCCTTACCGGAGAAAAGCTGGAGGCCAGCGACACCTCCATCCAGCAATCCCTTTCCGATGCGGCCCCCTCAGCTGAAAAACGTGACCGCCGCCATGTATGGCTGGCGGAGCGCGCCCTGCTGGACATGGTGCGCTCTGGCGACCTGAACTATAAGGGAGCTCTGAATACTTCTCTGCTGATCAGCGCGGGAGTTCCCGTGATGGGCCGTGACCCTCTGCGCCAGGCCAAGACCTCGGTGATCGTCTTCATTTCTCTGGTCTGCCGTGCCGCCATCGAGGGAGGCTTATCCCCCGAAACTGCCTACTCTCTGGGAGATTCCTATATCCAGTCCGCGGAAAATTCCCGTACTTACGATGAAATCAGCGGAATCCCCCTGTTGATGTATGACGATTTCATCCACCGGGTACATAAAGTCCGTCAAAATCCCAGGTTCTCTGCGCCTATCGCCCAGTGCCGGGACTATATCGAAATGCATCCGGAGGACAAAATCCGAGCCAAGGATCTGGCCGCTCTTGTGGGCTACACGGAATATTACCTGACCCACAAATTCAAGGAGGAAACCGGTGTCAGTGTAAACGACTATGTGAAAAAAGTCAAGATAGACCGGGCCCAAATCCTATTGCGCAGCACAGATCTGTCCATCCAGGAACTCTCTGACCGCTTCTGCTTCAGCAGCCGGAACTATTTCAGCCGGGTTTTCTCTGAAATAGTGGGATGCTCTCCCTTGGAATACCGGGAACAGGAGAGTTGATTTTACTGCATATTCTCCTCAATGATTTCATGGCGGGCTGCAGCTTTCTTCTCCGCAATCCTTTTCTGCACGTTGACCATCTCTGCCTTATCCAGCTTGCAGAACTTCATGGCAACCAGCGTGCAGATCCAGCCCAGGATGGGCAGGCCAAATTTGACGGCCATGGTCACCCAGAAAACGGCGCTGGTACAAGTATCCCCCGGCTGGGGCATGGTGTTGGTGTAGCCCACCAGGGCCACCGCGCCTGCTGCTACTGTGGCGCTGAATGCGGTAATAATCTTGTCGATCAGACTGTAAGTTCCCGTCACCACCGCAGGCACATATCTTCCGCTGCGGTCCAGCTCATAGTCAATGGTATCCGCCATAAATGAGGTGTTAGCCGTGGTGATGCACATATTGGAGCCGTTCTGCGCCAGAGTCAGCAGCACATATAGGATCATGGCGGGACTCATCATCACGGCAATCTGGCTGGAATCAATGACCACAAAGAACAGCAGGGTAACTATGGATATGGCCATGCTGACCCAGGTCCATATGACAATGGCTTTGCGGCTGCCATGTTTACCGGCATATTTGGCGCCCACAATGGCAAAAAGGATGGAAGGAATCATGCTTATGACTGTGAGCATGGTGGAGATTCCCATATTGCCGATGACAATGCCAAACAGCAGAGTGGTAATCACCGACTGGCTGGCGGTCTGCTGGGCAATCTTGTCGGAGGCATTAGAAGCTATGTAACACTGCAGAGGGCGGTTGTGGGCCAATATATCCGCCATATCCTTCAGCTTCAAGGGCTCTTTTTTCTTTCTCAATCCCGAAAAATACTCCGGCTTGTCATATGCGGACACGCCAATGCAGACCAGCGCCGTGCCCACCGCACCCATAACCAGGCACACATAGCAGGCGGCGGATAAAAACGCCTGGTTGTATTCACCGCCAAACATGGGCAGCAGCACCATGTTCAGAACCATCATCATAACCATGGGTACCAGATAGTTGAAAGCGGTAGTCCATACGCCGATGGTAGGACGCTGCTTGGGATCATTGCTCATAATGGCGGGGATGGTCTGAGCCGTCATATTGGTGATGGTGTAGCCGATCACATATACGATGTACAGCAGTGTAAAGGTAATCCAGCCAAATCCCTTACTGGAGAACAGGCTGAACATGCACAGCAGTGCTATTCCCTCAATCAGGAAACCGGATACCAGCAGCACCCGCAGCTTGCCGAAGCGGGTATTGACTTTGTCATAGACAAAGGCCAGCATTGGGTCTGTGACCCCGTCCAGAATACGGGTGCAGGTCAAAATATAGCCGATTACAATAGTGGTGACGCCGTAACCGATGCTGGCGCTGTAGCTGGCCAGATTAATTAGGGAATAGACGCTCATGCCTACCAGTCCGTTGCAGGCATACAGGATGATTTGCCAAAG
>CAZKAO010000130.1:0-5256 GCA_964550745.1 uncultured Acetatifactor sp. | reverse complement strand
ACTGACCCCTGGGGAAAATGGTCCGAGCCGGCCTTTGTGCGCAAGGTGGTGGGCTGGATCGATCCCTGTCCCTTCTGGGACGATGACGGCAAGGCTTACATGGTGACGGCCTTTGCCAGGAGCCGTATCGGTTTCAAGAGCTTTCTGTATATGTCCCCCATAGAGCCGGATTGCTCCGGTGTGCTGGACGACGGTCAGTTTATCTATGACGGCCACGCCACCCAGCCCACCATAGAGGGTCCCAAGCTGTATAAGAGAAACGGGTACTACTATATATTCGCGCCGGCAGGAGGCGTAAAGCCTGGCTGGCAGACCGTGCTGCGTTCCCGGAATATCTACGGCCCCTATGAGGAAAAGATTGTCCTGCACCAGGGCAGCACCTCAGTCAACGGCCCGCACCAGGGCGCATGGGTGGACACGCCGGACGGACAGGACTGGTTTCTGCATTTTCAGGATGTGGGCAACACGGGACGTATCGTACACCTGCAGCCCATGCGCTGGGTGGATGACTGGCCGGTGATAGGCATAAACCCTGATGAAAACGGCTGTGGGGAGCCGGTTATGCAGTATGAAAAGCCCGCAGTGGGCGCTACATATCCCATTGACGCACCGGAGGACAGCGACTTTTTTGAGGGAGAAAAGCTGGGCCTGCAGTGGCAGTGGAACGCCAATTACCGGGAGGACTGGTACAGCTTGGGCGACGGGCAACTTACTCTGTATGCCCAGGAGAGCGATGCAAAGACCCAGTTATGTGATGTGCCCAATCTGCTGATTCAAAAGTGGCCGGCGCCGCAGTTTAGGATCACCGCCTGTCTACATCTGGAGGGACTTGCGGAGGGGGATGAAGTGGGTCTTATCTCCCAGTGCGGCCATTACACTGGTCTGCTGGTACGGAAAGAAGAGGGGAAACTGGTATTGCAGCAGCGCACCGGCAACTGGACCAAGGCGGACGAGGTGCGCACAGATGCAGCCGTTCTGCCGGGGCAGACCACAGTGCTGTATCTGCGGATGCTGGTCAGACAGGAGAAGGAGGTATCTTTCTGCTATAGCCTGACAGAGGATGGAGAATACTGCCCCGTGGGCGAGATGGTGGAGGCCACTCCCGGACGCTGGGTAGGCGTGAAGGCCGGACTTACCGCCATTCATGAGGGCGGCGGCAGATGCGGCAGCGTGGCGGTGGACTACTTTGTGTTTGAGGATTTTTAATAAAAAGTTTATAAAAAGGTTATTGCATTTCGGAATGTGTGTGTTATATTTGTTGTAGAACAGAAAAACATAGGCGCATTAATACATGCCGAAAGGGAGCATTATCCCGATTTAAGCGCCCGCAGAAACGGGCAGAGGGGAGTCTGCATATGAATATTTCCAAATTTACCCAGAAATCCATGCAAGCAGTGCAGGACAGTGAAAAGCTGGCCTATGAGTACGGCAATCAGGAGATTGAGCAGGAGCATTTGCTGTACAGCCTGCTGACCATCGATGACAGTCTGATTCTGAAACTGATCGAGAAGATGGAGATTCAGAAGGAGCATTTTTTAGGTCGTGTGGAGCAGGCCCTGCAGAAGAGAGTCAAGGTGCAGGGGGGACAGGTCTACATGGGACAGCACCTGAACAAGGCGCTGATCTCTGCGGAGGACGAGGCCAAGCAGCTGGGGGATGAGTATGTGTCCGTGGAGCATTTGATGCTGGCCATGCTGCGCTTTCCCAGCCGGGAGATTCAGGCTATATGGAAGGAGTATGGGATTACCAGGGAGCGTTTCTTACAGGCGCTGTCCACTGTGCGGGGCAACCAGAGAGTGACCAGCGACAATCCCGAGGCCACCTATGACACGCTGGAGAAATACGGGCAGGAGCTGGTGGAGCGGGCGCGCAACCAGAAACTGGACCCTGTGATCGGCCGGGACAGCGAGATCCGCAATGTGATCCGCATTCTCTCCCGCAAGACCAAGAATAATCCGGTGCTTATCGGTGAACCCGGCGTGGGCAAGACCGCCGTGGTGGAGGGCCTGGCCCAGCGGATCGTCCGGGGAGATGTGCCCCAGGGGCTGAAGGACAAGAAATTGTTTTCCCTGGATATGGGGGCTCTGGTGGCGGGAGCCAAGTACCGGGGCGAATTTGAGGAACGTCTGAAAGCAGTGCTGGAGGATGTAAAACAGTCCGACGGCCAGATCATTCTGTTTATCGACGAGCTGCACACCATTGTGGGCGCAGGAAAATCCGACGGCGCCATGGATGCGGGCAATATGCTGAAACCTATGCTGGCGAGGGGAGAGCTGCACTGTATTGGAGCAACCACCCTGGACGAATACCGCCAGTATATTGAAAAGGACCCCGCTCTGGCCCGCCGTTTCCAGCCGGTGATGGTGGATGAGCCAACGGTGGAGGATACCATCTCCATCCTGCGGGGACTAAAGGAGCGCTACGAGGTCTATCACGGCGTGAAGATCATGGACAATGCCCTGGTCAGCGCCGCTACCCTGTCCAGCCGCTATATATCGGACCGTTTTCTGCCGGATAAGGCCATAGACCTGGTGGACGAGGCATGTGCGCTGATTAAGACAGAGCTGGACAGTCTGCCCACAGAGCTGGATGAGCTGCAGCGCAAGGTCATGCAGATGGAGATCGAGGAGGCAGCTCTGAAAAAAGAGGACGACCGGTTGAGTCAGGAGCGTCTGGCGGATCTGCAGAGAGAACTGGCGGAACTGAAAGAGGAGTTTGCAGGACGCAAGGCTCAGTGGGACAATGAGAAAAAGTCAGTGGAGGATCTGTCAAAGCTGCGGGAGCAGATCGATGATGTGAACAATCAGATTCAGATTGCCCAGCGGGATGGGGATCTGGAGAAGGCAGCAGAACTCAGCTACGGAACGCTGCCTGCCCTGAAAAAGCAGCTGGAGATCGAGGAGGAGAAGGTAAATGCCCGGGATATGTCCCTGGTGCATGAGAAGGTGTCCGACGAGGAAATCGCCAAGATCATTTCCCGCTGGACAGGTATTCCGGTGGCCAAGCTGACGGAGAGCGAGCGCAACAAGACCCTGCATCTGGACGAGGAATTGCACAAGAGGGTCATCGGACAGGATGAGGGCGTGACCAAGGTCAGCGAAGCGATTATCCGCTCCAAGGCGGGTATCAAGGACCCGGGCAAGCCCATTGGTTCCTTCCTGTTCCTGGGACCCACCGGCGTGGGCAAGACGGAGCTGGCAAAATCTCTGGCGGCAGCACTGTTTGATGACGAGAACAATATGGTGCGTATCGACATGAGCGAATATATGGAGAAATACTCTGTATCCCGCCTGATCGGGGCGCCTCCCGGATATGTGGGCTATGAGGAGGGGGGCCAGCTGACGGAGGCGGTCAGGAGAAAGCCCTACTCCGTGGTACTTTTCGATGAGGTGGAGAAGGCTCACCCGGATGTGTTCAATGTGCTCTTACAGGTGTTGGACGACGGGCGGATCACGGACTCTCAGGGACGCACGGTGGACTTTAAGAACACCATATTGATTATGACCTCCAATATCGGCGCTCCCTATCTGCTGGAAGGCATACAGGAGGACGGCAGTATCTCTGCGGATGCGGAGGAGCTGGTCATGAATGAGCTGCGGGCACATTTCCGTCCCGAGTTTTTGAACCGTCTGGACGAGACGATCCTGTTTAAGCCTCTGACCAAGGAGAATATCGGCGGCATCATCACGCTGATTGTGAAGGGACTGAATAAGCGGCTGGAGGATCGGGATCTGACCATCAGCCTGACGCCGGAGGCGGAGCGCTTTATCATCGACCAGGCATACGATCCGGTTTACGGCGCACGTCCCTTGAAACGCTATATTCAGAAACATGTGGAGACCCTGTCGGCCAAGCTGATCCTGTCCGACCAGGTGGAGCAGGGCGATACTATTCAGATACAGGTGGAGGGCGAGGCCCTGACGGCAGTGCCGATTCACAGGGCATAGCGTCCGAATGAAATACAGAGCAGTTCCATTCTGCGGCGGCAGATGTGGCTGTTCTGTATTTTGCGTCCGCTAGGGCATATTTTTTTGAGAGGGAATAGGAAGTAAGTACAATTATGACACAGAAGGATTTGACAAAGGGATCGGTGTTTCCGACCCTGTGCTTTTTTGCCCTGCCCATGATATTGGGTAATGTTTTGCAGCAGGGCTACAATATTGTGGATACCTGGGTAGTGGGCCGCTACGCAGGCTCCGATGCGCTGGCGGCTGTAGGGGCGGCCTTTGCTCTGATGACTTTTTTGACCTCGATGCTGCTGGGGCTGTGTATGGGCAGCGGAGTGGTGTTTTCCCTCTGCTTTGGCAGACAGGATGAGGAGAGACTGGAAAAGGGAATCTGTGCCTCATTCCTGCTGGCGGCGATGGCAGCGGCCCTGTTGACAATTCTCTCCCTGATGGGAGTGGACTGGATCATGGTCTGGATGAATATTCCGGTGGAGATTACGGATATCACACGGGAGTATCTGGTGCTGATCTTTTGGGGGATACCTGCCATTGCGCTGTACAACTTTTTTGGGGCCTATTTGAAGGCTATCGGAAACTCGGTGGCTCCCTTGGTGTTTCTGGGAATCTCCACAGTGTTGAATATCGGGCTGGATATTCTCTTTGTGGCGGTCTGGCAGCAGGGGACGGCGGGAGCTGCTGCGGCAACCATAATCGCCCAGTACATATCGGGCTTGGGTATCGGCATATATGCCTTTGCCACCGGTAAAACGATCAGGAGAGCGTTCTCCCGATTTCATATCAGTAAGTCCAGCCTGGTGGAGATTGCCAACTATTCTGTCCTGACCTGCGTGCAGCAATCCGTGATGAATCTGGGTATCCTGATGGTACAGGGACTGGTGAACAGCTTTGGCACAACGGTTATGGCGGCGTTTGCGGCGGCGGTGAAGGTGGATGCTTTCGCCTACATGCCCGCCCAGGAGTATGGCAACGCTTTTTCCACCTTTATTGCCCAGAACATGGGCGCGGGGAAATCGGAGCGGATTCGGAAAGGGGTTCGCTATGGAGTGTTGACCACGGTCACCTATTGTCTGTCGGTTTCCCTGGTTCTTTGGTTCATGGCAAAACCCCTGATGCTGATCTTTATAGATGCAGGAGAGACGGCCATACTTGTGGAAGGAGTGCGGTATCTGCACATAGTGGGGCCCTTTTACTGTGGAATCGGCTGCCTGTTCCTGTTCTACGGTCTGTATCGCGCCATCGGCAGGCCGGGTATATCGGTGGTGCTGACCATCGTGTCCCTGGGGACCCG
>CAZKAO010000129.1:0-5435 GCA_964550745.1 uncultured Acetatifactor sp. | reverse complement strand
ATATCACGGTGAAATATACCATGCTGACCCAGGAGAATGCCACCTATGCGCAGGCAGCAAATTACTACAGAGAACGCCTGATATCCGAGGGAAAGCTGACAGCGAAAACAGACGGAGAGAAAGACCTGAAGTTCTATTATGATGTGCTGGGCGGCGTAACCATGACCAAGTTCTTTTTAGGAACCCAGTACAATGGTGTGTATACCATGACGGATTTTGATGAGGCCGCCGAGATCTATGAGGATCTGAAGCAGAGCGGTATCACTAATCAGGTGATGAATTTCCAGGGCTGGATGAATCACGGCTATCATCATGATGTGGTGGATAAGATCAAAGTGCCTCTCTCCATGGGTGGTAAGTCAGGACTGGAGAAACTGAGCAGTCTTATGGCGGCGGACGGCAATATTTTCTATGGGGATGTGGCTTTCCAGGAAATAAGCTATGTGAGCAG
Source organism: uncultured Acetatifactor sp. (assembly GCA_964550745.1). Classification (GTDB taxonomy): domain Bacteria; phylum Bacillota; class Clostridia; order Lachnospirales; family Lachnospiraceae; genus Acetatifactor. The sequence continues at coordinate 4,984 of CAZKAO010000129.1, read as the reverse complement.
GCGATACTCCTACAACAATGAGACCTCCCGTTATTATGGCGCAGGCTATGTGGCTGAGTTGGGCCTGGTGAATCCGGCAACTCTGCGCAAGACCTCCGGATTGGGTTATAGTGAGAATCACTATTTCCTGATTTCACCTAAGTTCCTGGTGCGTTATGTGGATGCCTTTACAAAGAAGATTGTCAAATTTGATATAGGCGGCATCTCTCTGAGAGATCTGGGCTATGAGCTGCATTCGGACAAGAAGCGTACCAATATCATTGACCGCGAGGCAGCGTTGGATGTTGTGCAGGCAAGCCTGGCACAGATTGAGGATACCGGAAAAAATATCATGGTCAATGCGGCTAATGATTATGCCTTTGCCTATGCGGACGATATGATTAATGTTCCCCTGTCTTCTAACGATTACTACATTGTGGACAGCACGGTTCCTTTCTACCAGATGCTGATACATGGCTATATTGACTATGCCGGAAGCAATATCAACCTGAGTGACACATATGACAGGGCGGACATTGTTTTAAATCTGGTAGAGTATGGCGCAGCGCCACACTTCATGTTTACCTACCGGAATGCCAGCGATATCAAAAACACCGGACTGAACCGGTACTATGCTACCACCTACAGCAATTGGAAGGATGATGCCATTGCCATCTATACGGAAGTAAACAATGCACTGAAGTATGTAAGCGATGCGGCGATTGTTAACCATGAGGTGCTGGACAATGGAGTGAAGGCAGTATCCTACAGTAACGGTGTGGTGATCTACATCAATGAAAGTACAGCAGATCAGACGGTGGATGGGATAACAGTTCCCGCAAGAAGCTATAAGGTAGGGGGTGTTAATTAATGGAAGCAGTAAAAACAACGAAACGTAAAAAGCGCTCTCTATCCCAAAGGCGGGCGATCAAGGGATTTCTCTTTATCACTCCCTGGTTGATCGGATTCATCTGGTTTTACGCACGCAGCCTGTTTATGACCATACAATTCTCCTTTTCGAAGATGGTGGTAAATCCGGGTGGCGGCTATACATTGGATTTTGTGTGGCTGGATAACTTTATCTATGCTTTCAGGGCTCATGCCACCTACAAGCAGGTATTGACCACATCCGTGGGCAATATGGTGGTGGATGTGCCGCTGATTACCTTTTTCAGTCTGTTTATGGCTATGCTGCTGAACCGTAAGTTCAAAGGGCGCACACTGGTGAGAGCTATATTTTTCCTGCCGGTTATTCTGAATGCAGAAGCTATTGTGGACGCCATCGGATTGTCCAGAGTGATGATGAGCGGCGGTATATCCAGTGCCAGCGCTGAGATGGCTGCAGGCGCCGGCAGCGGTATGAGCGTAGAGTACTACATACAGATGTTCAGTTCACTGGGATTGCCCGAGGTATTGATTGAATACATTTCCGGTGCGGTCAGCCGTATCAGCGATATTATCAATGCCTCTGGTGTACAGATTATTATCTTTATAGCGGCGTTGCAGTCTATCCCCGGCTCCATGTATGAAGTGGCTAAGATTGAGGGCGCAACCGCCTATGAGACCTTCTGGAAGGTGACCTTCCCCATGGTAATGCCGCATATTATTACCAATATTGTTTACACCGTAGTGGATAGCTTCGCCAAATCCGATGTTATCGAGCTGGCCTATGACACAGCCTTCGGCCCGCAGATGAATTATGGATTGAGCTCAGTATTCAGTCTGGTGTCCACGGTGGTGACCTGTCTGATCCTAGTAATTGTCTGTGGACTCATACAAAAACGAACGTTCTACTATAATTAGGAAAGGAGAAAAAGGATGAATAAGCAAAAAACGATACCTTCCATAAGCAGTATCAGAGCTGGCATCCAGGCCATGAAAGATGATAAGCAGTTTGCCAATGACAGGCTGCGCTGGATCAGCAACATCAAGGGTTTTATAATGGGAATATTTAGACTTGCAATTATCCTCGGTATCTGCTATGTTATTCTTGGACCGGTTATTGGTATTATCAGCAGCTCTTTTTTCTCTGACGCTGATAGCTACAATCCGATGGTGTATCTGATACCCCAGGAGCCCACCCTGTACCGTTACAAGCTGGCTTCCCAGTATTTGATTTACTGGAAGACCATGGGCAGCTCCCTGCTGTACTCCGCCACTTTGATGGTGTTGCAGGTGATCATGTGTTCTATGGTGGGTTATGGATTTGCAAGATTTAATTTTCCGTTCAAAAATATCCTGTTTGCATTTGTTGTGGTAATGATTGTTATTCCCACCAACACCATTATGCTTCCGCTGTACACGACCTTTACCAGATTTGATGTGTTCGGCATTATCCAGGCTGTGAAGGGAGCGCCCATCAACCTGATGTCCACACCGGTTCCAATGTATATCATGACAGCATTCTGCTGTGGTCTGCGTTCCGGTCTGTACATATACATTTTTAATCAGTTCTTCAGGGGACTGCCCAAAGAGATTGAGGAGGCAGCTTTTGTGGATGGTGCAGGCACTCTGTATACCTACTTCCGTATTATGCTGGTCAATGCTCTGCCCTCCGTTGTCACAGTGGCGATTTTCTCTATGGTGTGGCAGTACAATGACACCTTTTATGCAAACCTGTTTTTGATTAATGATAAAATAATTATCAGTAAACGTATTGCCAACATTACAGGTTCTATCTCTAATGTGGAAAGAATCATGGACCCCAAGATCCTGGAACTGTTTCTGGATGCAGGCATCGTGCTGGTGATGCTTCCCATCATTATCATCTATGTGGCATTGCAAAAGCAGTTCATTGAAGGCGTGGAAAGAAGCGGTATCGTCGGATAACGGCGGGAGGCTTTTCCAATATAGCAATTTCAACTAAATACAAAAAGGAGGATGAAAAAGTTGAAGGCAAAAAAAGTTTTAGCACTATGCGTAGCAGCAGCTATGACCATGAGTCTGGCTGCATGTGGCAACGACGAGAATGCCGGAGGCAGTACTGTTCAGGATTCTATTGCAGAGCAGTCTTCTGAAACTGTTCAAGAGTCCAGTTCCGAAGTTGCCCCCGAGTCTTCTGAAGAGCAGTCAGGGAATACTGTCGTGGAGGCAGGCCCTGCCAGCATTGATTTTGAAGACGGTCTGTTCGGCTTTGCGGGTGACAATACTGCTGTTACAGGCGGTCTTGGCAATGCGGCAAGCTACAATGTTGTAGACTACAATGGCTCTAAGGCCCTGGAGGTTGTACCTAACGGAAAGGGAGTGGGCATAGGATTTCAGGTCGATGCCCTGTTGGGAGACAAGGTATCTTCGGTAAAAACCGTTGAACTGTCCATCGGTACAAAGAGTTCCGACGGTACTTTCTATGCAAGTTCCGGTAAGCTGTACGGCACATATGGCGGCGACAAGAGCAACAGCGCCTGGTCGGTATATCTGGAGACAGCCAACCCCAAGACGGTGACATTTACCGTTCCCGATGGCATGACCTTCGGTGAGGGTGACAATTTCGTGGTAACTCTGGAGACCGATAATGCTTCCGCAGTTGTCGGTTATCAGACAGTGTACATTGACAATGTGACGTTCAAGGATGCCAGCGGCAACCTGATCGAGGCGGATACCTCCGCTGAGTTCGTAGCAACAGAGGCTGGTCTTGATCCCAATCTGTTTGTGCTGAAGGATGTTGTTGAGCTGGAGAACTTTGCGTGCAGCGGCGGCGGTTGGTCTCAGGGCGGCTGGAATCCCATGACTGAGGACCAGATAGCTCTGATTGCGGAGAATCTGGTACCCGGCTCCATTATTGAGATTGAGTATAAGTCCGACGCTCCGATCTGGCTGGTATCTGACGGACAGACCGGCTGGCACAGAGCAGTAGACGAGTCTACATTTGCTGTATGCGGCTATGTGGCTGCTGATGGCAGCAAGGTTCAGTACACCTATGAGCAGCTGGCTTCCTTCTGGGGAGACGGTTTCGAGCAGAAGATGACGTTCCTGCAGGGCGAGTCTTCCGCAGATTACGAGATATTCTCTGTCAAGATTGGTGTTGACAGTGGCTATGTGACACTGGGCAGCGCAGTGGAGCTGGAAGGCTTTGCATGCAGCGGCGGCGGCTGGTCTCAGGGCGGCTGGAATCCCATGTCTGAGGATCAGATGGCTCTGATTGCGGAGAATCTGGTACCCGGCTCCATCATTGAGATTGAGTATTCTTCCAACTCTCCGATCTGGCTGGTATCTGACGGACAGACCGGCTGGCACAGAGCCGTTGACGAGAGTAGCTTTGAAGTTTGTGGTACAGTGGCTGACGGCAAGGTTCAGTACACCTATGAGCAGCTGGCTTCCTTCTGGGGAGATGGTTTCGAGCAGAACATGACATTCCTGCAGGGTGAGTCTAAGGATGATTATGAGATTTACTCTGTTAAAATCGGCAGCGGCGCCGTACAGCGCGCTCACGATGTCGTAGAGCTGGAAGGCTTTGCATGCAGCGGCGGCGCTTGGTCTCAGGGCGGCTGGAATCCCATGTCTGAGAGTCAGATAGCTCTGATTGCAGAGAAACTGGTACCCGGCACTGTAGTCAATATCGAGTATGCATCTAATGCTCCGATCTGGATGGTATCCGATGGACAGACCGGCTGGCACAGAGCTGTGGACGAGAGCACCTTCGAGGTCTGCGGTACGGTATACAATGATGGCACTGCTGTCCAGTACACCTATGAGCAGCTGGCCTCCTTCTGGGGAGATGGCTTCGAGCAGAAGATGACATTCCTGCAGGGTGAATCTAAGGAAGATTATGAGATTTACAGTGTTAAGATTGGGCAGACTAACTAATATGTATCAATGAGGAATTATCCGGGGACTGACAATGTCCCCGGGGGTTCCGTGGTTTTTAAGACAGCATATGCCCGGACAGTTCCCAGATAATTTCTATCAGCTTTGGACAGACGGCACTGAAAGGGCGGCTGTGGAACTCAAATAAGGAGGAATAAAACAACATGAAGAATGTGACAAAGAAATTACTTTCTCTGGGTCT
>CAZKAO010000128.1:0-5463 GCA_964550745.1 uncultured Acetatifactor sp. | reverse complement strand
ATGCTGCGGGACAGGGCCGTCTCCAGACTTTCCTGCTGTTTGGCAGCGGTGGTATCGCTGACAGACTGTATACCCCGAAAAAACAGCAGCAGGATGACAATACCTGCCAGAAGCGGAAGCAGACCGATCAGGCGGGGAAGGAACCCAAGAGGGTTCGGCTCAAAACGATTCCTGTACATAAATACCTCCATCTCAGCCTATGCTGGTCATGATACCCATCAGTGGCAGTATCACGGATAACAGAATCAGGCCAACGATAATGGAAAGGATGATAACCAGTGTGGGTTCCAGCACAGCAATGATGGACTGCATCTTTTCGTCCGTTTCCTTCTCGTAGGAATCAGCTATTTTCTGCATGACAGTATCGATATTGCCGCTGCGGAAGCCGATGGCTACCATGCGGGAATGGACATTGCTGAAGATCTGGGAGTCCACCAGAGCCTCCGACAGGTTATCTCCCTTGCGCAGCCGCTCTTTACAGGCAAGGATCTGCTCGTGCATCCTGGCGTTGCCCACCAGCTCTGCCACCATATCCAGGCTGGTATATGTATCGATGCCGCTGCTGAAAGTCATGGCAAGACCGCTTGCAAATCGCTGGCATGCGTATTTTTCAAAAAATCCCCTGGTGGGCGGGAACCAGTTCAGAAAGCGGGTGTTCAACCTTTTCAAGGCTGGAATCCGGGTAAAGGCAAAATACAGGATCAATGCGGCACAGATCAGCACCAGCAGTACGCCGGAATAACGGTTCAGGGTATTGCCCAGATTCATCAGGGAAGCGGCGAGACCGCCCATATCACTGCCCAGTTCGGCAAACACCTGGCTGAAGATGGGCAGCACCCGGCTCATCAGCACATAGATGACCACAAACATCATGACAATCATAATCAGGGGATAGGAGACTGCCTGTTTAATATTTCTGCGGATGTTGGATTCTTTCTCATAGTAGAGGGCCAGGGACTGCAGGCAGCTGTCCAGCTTGCCGGATTCTTCACCCAGAGCAATCAGGCGCAGACAGTAATCAGGAAAGACGCCGACGCTTTCCAGAGCTTCATGGAAGCTGGTGCCTTTTTTACACACATCCCAGATGCCCTGGAGGATCTCTTTGCCCTGATCGTTTTTCATATCACTGAGCAGGATGCTCATACTCTCCACCGGAGTGATTCCGGCCTGGATCAACATGGCGGTCTGGGAACAAAATGTGGTAATCTCGGCCTGTGTAAGTGTTCTTTTTGCTTTCATGTGCATTCTCCTTTTAATAGATATATCTGACAGAATAATTGGTTCCGTCTCCAATAAATTCTTTTAAATCTTCTTCACTGTTGGTGGCGGCAAAGGTGGGGTCCATCAGGCTCCAGCTGCTGCCGTCAAACTCCACGATACCGTTCACCCACCCCACATCCTTGACATAGACGCTGATCCAGGCATGGTATGCCATCCCGGCATAACCCACTTCGAGACGGGTGGGAATGTGCTGTGTTCGCAGCATACATGCCATCAGTGCCGCATAGTCCAGGCAGATGCCCTTGCCGCTGCTCAGAGTACCATCAATATCGGCAATATAGCCTGACAGGGCGCCGCTGGTAATCTGGCCAGCTTTATCATAGTCATAGGAGATATTCTCAATAACATAGTTATAGACCGCGGCCACACAGTCCAGATCATTGGCTGCCGTCTCGCACAGCTGTGCCGCCAATTCTACCGCTTTAGTGCGGGAGTTATAGTCCACATAGGAACTGGGAGTCAGGTAGGGGCTGAAAGAATCTGAGATGGAGACATCCAGATCCAACTCGTAGCTGACGCTGTATTCCTTGCCCTGTATATTTTCATTGACAGTGATCGTATAGCGGCCATTACCATCTGTCAGGGGAAAAGCCTGATACTGTGCCGAGTTCAAATTGTAGGTGCATTTGTAGGAACTGGGACCGATAATCTGCAGCTTTACCTTGGGGCAGGTTCCGGTATAATTGGCCATGATATAGCCGCTGCCTGCGTTAGAGGCGTCAATCGTGGTCACATCATTGCCGTAGGTCACTGTACCGGATGCCACAGGAGTAGGGCAATAAGGCGTGTTATCCCGCAGTGGTACGAAAGGAGTGGGTTCAGGAGTTGGCTCGGGTGTTGGCTCCGGCGTGGGCTGCGGGGTCGGTTCAGGCGTCGCTGTGGGCTCAGGCGTCTGGGCGGAAACTTCGGTTGGATTGTCCTGCCCTGATCCCTGCGGCGAACTGGTACTTCCGATCTGCAGGGAACCCATGACATCCGACTGCGGCTGCGGAGATGAATCCGCAGGCGGAATCGAAATGGAGGTCGCATCCCCACAGCCCGTCAGAAGCAGCATACAGAGGCCATATGAAATTAATCGGATTGAAATTCTTTTCTTCATATTGCTGTGATTAGAAAACCTTTCCATATAAGAATCAGGTGTCAGAGCGTTGTGTTTGACACAGACAGAAAAATACTTGCCAGAGCAGCTGTCAGGACGGCCAGCGCCAGAAACAAAAGCATTCGATGTTTGCTTTTCTTCTGATGGAATATCCTGCGAAAATGTCTGCCGCCCTCAGCGGCATCCTGGCCGCTGGCAGTAAGAATATCCTTCAGTGTATCCTCCGCCTCTTTTTCATCAAGCTGATACTTTTTTGATGTCATTCAATCTGTCCTTTCTTTTATTTCCAGAACACAGGCTGTGGCTGTGTCCACCATATCAATATTTCAGCTTCCGGGCCAGACGGTCTTTGCCTGAGGCAATGTAGCGCTTTACCGTACTGCGGCTCAGATCCATGGCGACGGCTATCTCCTCCAGCTTCATATTGTTGTAGTAGCGCATAATCAGGACCGAGCGTTCGTGGAACGGCAGCTCATCCATAGCCTGATGAAGCCGCTGGATCTCGCTGGCTTGCAGCACAAGAGCCTCCGGATTGGAACCCGGATATTCATCCCGCACCAGTTCGAGCAGCTCAGGATCGGCAAAATCCTGATGCCCAAACTGCTTTTGCTGGATATCATAGCACACATGAAAGGATATCCGATTCAGCCAGGCAACAAAAAGTGTGGGTTCACTGAGCTTGTCGATATTGCGGTAAGCGGCTATGTAGATCTCCTGCATGGCATCCTGAGCCAGATGTTCATCCTTCAGATAGTGCCTGGCATAATTATATACCTTATTATATGTAAGTGTGTATAATTCGGCAAAGGCATCTGCATCCCGCTGCTTGAAGCGGACAACGAGCCCGGCCAGATATTGGTGATTCAGTTCCGGCATATGGACCCGCCCCCTCTCCCATACATGGCCAGATGCAATGAATCTTTAAATTTATTATATGAAAATTTGAACCTTTTTTCAAGATATCCTTGTCTTTTTTTATATAAAGTTGTTATTTTTTATTCGATAAGGAGATAAACCTGAATGATTTCAATGGAAATTATGGTGTGGGTCGGACTTATCTGCCTGTGTACAGCAGTGATGTTGGCTGCAGGAATAGCATACTATATGATGCGCTGCGTGCAGTGGCGGAACCGAATTGCAGAGATTTGCGAGGGGCAGGCCGTCTATCTGGGCTGGAATCTAAAGCGTCTGAAGGAGACGGTGAGAGACCTGGAGTACGAAAGGGTAGACAGGATGGAACTGATATTCTGACCATGAAAATTGAAGTTACATGAATATCCAATGAGCGGTGGAGCCCTAGAAAACCGAAGGTTTTTCAGGGCTCTGACCATAACAGGCAGTAAACAAAATTTAAAATGAAAGGAATGGATAACTATAATGAAAATATTGGTGACAGGAGTAAAGGGCCAGCTGGGTTATGATGTGGTAAATGAACTGGAAAAAAGAGGAATTGAGGCCGTGGGAGTGGACATCGAGGAGATGGATATCACGGATGCAGCCAGCGTGAGCCGGGTGATACGTCAGGAGGCTCCGGATGCGGTGATCCACTGCGCCGCCTACACAGCGGTGGACGCGGCGGAGGAGAACGAGGCTCTGTGCCGCAGGGTCAATGCGGATGGCACCCGGAATATAGCGCAGGTATGCAAGGACCTGGATATCAAAATGATCTATATCAGCACAGACTATGTGTTTGGCGGTCAGGGAGAGCGGCCCTGGGAGCCGGAGGATGAGAGAGATCCTCAGAGCGTCTACGGGCAGACCAAGTACGAGGGAGAGCTGGCAGTACAGGAGCTGCTCTACAAATACTTTATCGTGCGGATTGCCTGGGTGTTCGGCGTCAACGGCAAGAATTTCGTCAAGACCATGCTGAAACTGTCCGAGAACCACGACACGATCACGGTGGTCAACGACCAGTTTGGTTCACCCACCTACACCTACGACCTGGCCAGACTGCTGGTGGATATGGTACTCACGGAAAAGTACGGAATCTATCATGCAACTAACGAGGGCATCTGTTCCTGGTATGACTTTGCCTGCGCGATCTTTGAGGAGGCGGGCATTCCCATGACGGTGAAGCCGGTGAGCACTGCGGAGTACGGTGCCAAGGCCAGCCGCCCCGCCAACAGCCGCATGAGCAAGGAAAAGCTGACGGAGAACGGATTTGAGAGACTGCCGGCATGGCGTGATGCGCTGAAAAGATACTTGGACATCATTTTGTGAAAAAACTTGAAAATATTTGTTGACAAAGCATCCGCAAGTGGCTATACTAATATAGCATGCGCACGGATGCTTTTTTTGTGGACAATATGAAGCGGACCGCTGCACAGCAAACCTACTATATTATTATGAAAGAGGTGAAACAGAATGCCAACATTTAACCAGTTAGTAAGAAAGGGCCGTCAGACAACGGTGAAGAAGTCTACCGCTCCTGCTTTGCAGAAGGGTTACAACTCTCTGCACAAGAAGGCTACGGATGCTTCCTCCCCTCAGAAGAGAGGTGTGTGTACCGCCGTTAAGACTGCAACCCCCAAGAAGCCTAACTCCGCTCTCAGAAAGATCGCCAGAGTGCGTCTCTCCAACGGAATCGAAGTTACCAGCTACATTCCCGGCGAGGGCCACAATCTGCAGGAGCACAGCGTTGTTCTGATCAGGGGCGGAAGAGTTAAGGACTTACCTGGTACCAGATATCACATCATTCGTGGTACACTGGATACTGCGGGAGTCGCTAACAGAAGGCAGGCTCGTTCCAAGTACGGCGCCAAGAGACCCAAAGATGCTAAAAAGTAAGCATCTTCAAGATGCTAAGAAATAAGCATCTGCAGGAATTTCGGTGAAGTATCCTGGAAAAGAGGATTGATGCTGCATGGCAGCATCTCGGACCACAACAACGAAACTAAGAAAAGTGTTGGAATTCTGGACTACAGATATACCGCACGAACACTTGGGGAAACACATGTGAGTACCGATGAATTAACGAAACAAAATTGTTAAGGAGGGAAGAAACGTGCCACGTAAAGGACATATTCAAAAAAGAGATGTATTGGCAGATCCTTTATACAATAACAAAGTGGTGACCAAGCTTA
>CAZKAO010000127.1:0-5689 GCA_964550745.1 uncultured Acetatifactor sp. | reverse complement strand
CGCAGCTGAAATCAGAGACAAGAGAAGACCTGAGCCTTACAAGGGCAAGGGCATCAAGTATGCTGATGAGACGATCAGACGTAAAGTTGGTAAGACCGGTAAGAAATAACAGATAAGGAGAGTATGAAAATGGTTAGTAAGGAATCCAGACAGGAAGTTCGTGTTAAAAAGCACATGAGAATTCGCAACCGTTTCAGCGGCACTGCTGAAAGACCTCGTCTTGCGGTATTCAGAAGCAATAATCATATGTATGCTCAAATTATCGACGATACTGTTGGTAACACATTAGTATCTGCATCCACTCTTGAGAAAGCAGTTAAGGCAGAGCTGGAGAAGACCAATAACGTTGATGCAGCAGCATACTTAGGAACAGTCATTGCTAAGAGAGCAATCGAAAAGGGTATCACAAAAGTTGTTTTTGACAGAGGCGGCTTTATATACCAGGGCAAGATCGCAGCATTAGCTGACGCAGCCAGAGAAGCTGGCTTGGAATTCTAGGAAAGGAAGGAAATATCATGAAGCATACAATCATAGATGCAAGCCAGTTAGAGTTAAATGATAAGGTAGTCGTAATCAAGCGCGTTGCCAAGACTGTAAAGGGTGGCCGTAACATGCGCTTCACCGCACTGGTGGTAGTGGGCGACGGCAACGGCCATGTGGGCGCTGGCCTGGGCAAGGCTGTGGAAATTCCCGAAGCAATCCGCAAGGGCAAGGAAGATGCCATGAAGCATCTTGTAACCATTCCCCTGGATGAGAACAATTCCATTACACATGATTTCATCGGGAAGTACGGTTCTTCCAATGTACTGCTTAAGAGAGCTCCCGAAGGTACCGGTATCATCGCAGGTGGTCCTGCCCGTATCGTTTGTGAGCTTGCAGGTATCAAGAACATTCGTACCAAATCCCTGGGCTCCAACAACAAGCAGAACGTGGTTCTGGCAACCATCAGCGGTCTCTGCCAGTTGAAGTCTCCCGAGGAAGTTGCAAGGAACCGTGGCAAGTCTGTGGATGAGGTTATCGCTTAATCCAGGGCGTGGAGAGAATACTCTCTTTGGCAATGAAAGGAGAAGGAAAGTTATCATGGCAGATAAGATGTTAAAGGTGACTTTGGTGAAGTCTACCATCGGTGCTGTGCCGAAGAATAAGAAAACAGTGGAGTCCATGGGGCTCAGAAAACTGAATCATTCAAAGATTCTTCCTGATAATGCGGCAACCAGAGGCCAGATTCGTCAGGTGGGTCATTTGTTAAAAGTTGAAGAAGTAGAAGCATAAAGAGAAGGAGGTGTCAACATGGAATTATCCAATTTAAGACCTGCAGAAGGCTCCAAGAAGAGCGATAATTTTAGAAGAGGTCGTGGACACGGTTCAGGCAATGGCAAGACGGCCGGCAAGGGACACAAGGGTCAGAAGGCCCGTTCCGGAGCACCCAGAATCGGTTTTGAAGGCGGCCAGATGCCTTTATACAGACGTATCCCCAAGAGAGGTTTCAAGAACAGAAACACCAAGGAAATCGTGGCAATCAATGTCAATGTGTTAGAGCGTTTTGAGGATGGTGCCACCGTGGATGTCCAGGCATTGATGGAAGCCGGAGTGATCAAGAACCCCAGAGACGGAGTAAAGATACTCGGAAACGGAGAACTTACCAAGAAGCTCAATGTGAAGGTAGATGCTTACAGTGCATCCGCAAAGGAGAAGATTGAGGCACTTGGTGGAACTGCTGAGGTGATCTAATGCTTACAACCTTAAAGAATGCATTCAAAATCAAAGAGATAAGAACAAAGATCTTATTTACACTGGCGATGCTGGTTGTGGTCCGTCTGGGATCACAGCTGCCTGTGCCGGGCGTGGACAGGAACTTTTTCTCGACATGGTTTGCTCAGCAGACCGGCGATGCATTTAGCTTTTTTGATGCGATAACAGGTGGTTCATTTGCGAATATGTCTATTCTGGCATTGAATATTAACCCCTATATCACATCCTCCATTATCATGCAGCTTTTGACCATCGCAATTCCCAAGCTGGAGGAGATGCAGCGGGATGGTGATGACGGCAGAAAGAAAATCGCTTCCATTACCAGATATGTGACAGTGGCTCTTGCCCTGATTCAGGCTACGGCAATGTCCATCGGCTTTGGACGACAGGGATTGCTGACAAGTTATAACGCAGGCAATATTATTACCTGTATTGCAGCGCTGACTGCTGGAAGCGCATTCTTGATGTGGATCGGTGAGAGGATTACGGAGAAGGGCATCGGCAATGGTATTTCCATTGTGCTGGTGATCAATATTGTATCCAGACTTCCGCAGGATCTCTCTGCGCTGTTTGAGCAGTTTGTGTTTGGCAAGGCGCCGGCTACAGCCGTTCTGGCAGCCTGTATCATTATTGCCATCATCATATTAATGGTCGTGCTGGTTATTGTGCTGAATGCGGGCGTACGCAAGATTCCTGTTCAGTATGCCAAGAAGGTGCAGGGAAGAAAAATGGTTGGGGGACAGACCTCCAATATACCGCTGAAGGTCAATACTTCGGGGGTAATTCCGGTTATCTTTGCATCCTCCATCATGCAGACGCCGATTATCATCTGTAACCTGTTAGGCTATCAGGGAGGCGGCTTCTGGGGAGAAGTACTGAAATATCTGAATCAGAGTAACTGGTGCAGCAAGGCTCAGCCGATCTATACCGTGGGTATGGTTGTGTATATCCTGTTTGTAATCTTTTTTGCCTACTTCTATACATCCATCACCTTCAATCCCTTGATGGTGGCGGATAATATGAAGAAGCAGGGGGGATTTATTCCCGGCATCAGACCTGGCAAACCCACCAGCGACTATCTTACCAAAGTGCTGAATTATCTGATTTTCATCGGCGCAGTGGGCCTGGTGATCATTGCCATACTACCGTTTATTTTCAGCGGTTTGTTCGGCGCAAGGATTACTTTTGGCGGCACCAGCCTGATTATTATAGTCAGTGTAATTCTGGAAACAATGAAGCAGGTGGAATCTCAGATGTTGGTGCGTAACTATAAGGGATTTTTGAACGATTAATCAGAGTAGGAAAGGCGCTTTCCCATGATTTATGATCATAGAGGGCGTCTTTTTTGATTCCCGCGAGAGCTTTCCCGGAGCGGAATATCAGCAGAGTCGTGAAAATAGCTTGATTAATTAAAAAATTATGTTGCAAACAATGGATGAAATAGGTAAAATAGTAATGTTATGAGGATAAAATGGCGGTTTTTTAATTAGGAGGTTAATATGAAAATTATAATGTTAGGCGCTCCGGGTGCGGGAAAGGGCACGCAGGCTAAGATGATTGCTGAGAAGTACCAGATTCCCCACATATCCACGGGAGATATTTTCAGGGCCAATATCAAGAATGGCACGGAGCTGGGGATGGAGGCTAAGAAGTATATGGATCAGGGACTGCTGGTACCTGATGAACTGACAGTGAAGATCCTGCTGGACCGGGTATCTCAGGATGACTGCAGAAACGGCTATGTGCTGGATGGTTTTCCCCGCACTATCCCCCAGGCGGAGGTGTTGGATAAAGCGTTGGCGGAACTGGGTGAACAGATTGACTATGCCATTAATGTGGATGTACCGGATGAGAATATCGTGAAGAGGATGTCCGGCAGACGGGCATGTCTGTCCTGCGGCGCAACATACCATATTGAACACATTCCGCCCCGTCAGGAGGGAGTCTGCGACAACTGCGGTCAGTCTCTGGTACTGCGGGACGACGACAAGCCGGAGACGGTGCAGAACCGTTTGAAGGTATATCATGACCAGACACAGCCTCTGATTGATTTTTATACCGCAAAGGGTGTGCTGAGGACTGTGGACGGCACTGTAGATATGAAGGATGTGTTTGAGGCGATTGTAGGTATTTTGGGATAAAGGCAGGTTTGTTATGGCAGTGACAATTAAATCGGAGAGAGAGATAGCGTTGATGCGGGAGTCCTGCAGGCTTCTGGCCATTGTACACAAGGAGATGGAGGAGGCTATAAAGCCGGGCATGTCTACAAAGGATATTGATATTTTGGGAGATACCCTGATCCGGAAGATGGGCTGCATACCCAATTTTAAGAATTATCACAGATATCCGGCATCTATCTGTGTATCTGTCAATGATGAGGTGGTGCATGGAATACCCAATAAGCACCGCATCCTGCAGGAGGGAGATATTGTAAGCCTGGATGCGGGTCTGATTTACAAGGGCTATCATTCTGACGCAGCCAGGACGCATGCGGTTGGCAGCATCAGCCCGGAGGCGCAGAAGCTGATCGATGTGACCAGACAGAGCTTTTTTGAGGGAATAAAGATGGCCAAAGCCGGCAATTATCTGTATGATATCTCCAATGCTATAGACGCCTATGTGACTTCCTTTGGCTATGGTATAGTGAGAGACCTGGTGGGACATGGCATAGGCACTGCACTGCACGAAGATCCCCAGATTCCCAATTTTGCCCAGAAGCGCAGAGGTATCAAGCTGCGGGCAGGCATGACGCTGGCCGTCGAACCCATGATCAATATGGGAGCGGCGGATGTGGTGTGGCTGGACGATGACTGGACAGTGGTAACGGAGGATGGATCTCTGTCGGCTCACTATGAAAATACGATTCTCATCACGGATGGGGAGCCGGAGATACTGACGTTGTATTAGGGAGTGAAAAGGGATTATGACAGGTCATTTTGCAACGGCCGGGGCAGGGCATGACGCAGGCACCCTGTATGTCATTGTGAGAGAGGAAGGCGGATATGTCTATCTCAGCGACGGACGCCTGCGCACCATGCAGCATCCCAAAAAAAAGAACTGTAAGCATATACAGATCATCAGAGAGACGGTGGATGCAGATATCCTGGAACGTCTGCTGAAAAAGGAAGACGTATTTGACCATGAGATCAAATATGCCATAAAAAAGTATTTGGCTTCCGGGAATATGCGGAACATTTAAACAGCATATTTCCGGAAAGCGCACTCATCAACATAGGGGCGCTTAAGCGGGCATATGTTGATCACCAGGTTTGTAAGCTTGAAGGGAATATGCGGAACTTTTAATAAGAAAGGAGAGAAAGTATGTCAAAAAGTGATGTAATCGAGATCGAGGGTACTGTGGTTGAGAAGCTGCCCAATACCATGTTCCAGGTAGAACTGGAGAATGGCCATCGGGTACTGGCGCATATCAGCGGCAAGCTGCGTCAGAATTTCATCCGTATACTGCCCGGCGACAGGGTTACGCTGGAGTTGTCACCCTACGATTTGTCCAAAGGACGCATCATCTGGAGAGATAAATAATCCAGATGGACCAAAGCAGGAAAAAAGACAAATTTTACATGAAAAGTACTTGCAATACCTGATAATGCATGTTATAATGTAAAACGGTCTTTTTTGAAAGGAGGGTTTAACGTGAAGGTTAGATCATCAGTAAAACCGATTTGCGAAAAGTGCAAAATCATCAAGAGAAAAGGACGCATCAGAGTTATTTGTGATAATCCGAAACACAAGCAGAGACAGGGATAATCACCGCTTGATCAATGTATTTTGATCAGGTATGTGAGTTCTTGTCCCGTTATTATGTGCGGCTGAACCAGCCCATCAAAGGATGGACTGATTATCATAGAACTGGGATGGAGCTTGCGGAGATTACTTCTTGGTTACCTGGACAAAGGAGTTTTTGTAAGGCTGTAAAGGA
>CAZKAO010000126.1:0-5708 GCA_964550745.1 uncultured Acetatifactor sp. | reverse complement strand
ACAGGTTGTCGCTGCGTTTCTCCAGCGGCAGCTTACCCTTGTACATCTCGTCCTCAATCTCCAGGAATTCCAGTTTACTTACCTGTCTGCGCGCCCCCAGAGCCAGCTGGGGGAACTGCCAGAAAAGCCCGCTGGCCGCGCTGAAAATATTCCGCAGACACCCTGCAAACCTCACCACAGAGCCAACAGTCAGCGCCCCTGCCACAGCCAGCAGTGCCACCACCAGATAAGCACCGCATTCCACGATACCAGCGGAAAAGTTTCCGCAGAAATTGCCCTTCCCAGAGTTCAGAGAAGCCTCCCATACCTTTCTGCGGCTTTTTTTACTTATCATTTTCTCCAACGTCCAGTATCGCAACAGGTCATATCCTCGATACAGCCGGACATCCTTTCCGTCCCGGTAGCTGAAGCCATATCCCGCCGCCATATCCCAGGTCAGGGACGCATTCTCAATCCTCTCCTCGTCCGTCTCCTCTTTGCCCATCATATACTGCTGCACACGTTTTTCATAGACCGTGCCCAGTGCGCTTCCCGCCGCCAGTGCCCCAGCCATCACCAAAAGCATCAACACAATTACCGGACTTTTTGCCCGCACAATGTAGAAAAATATCGGAGCGCCCACAATCACTGCTCCCACAAGGCGACATAGACTGTTCAGTATGCCATACATTTGCCATCGTATGGTGTGGATTCCTGCCCCCCAGTTGTTGTCCTGCCAGATGCGCTCCCGCATTTTGCGGGTCTGCGGACTGTCTATTTTGGCAAAATCCATCTGCAGAATTTTTTCCTCCGTCATACAGTCCCACCTACGATATATGGTCTCCCATCGCACATTCAGCCGATTGTCCAGCATACCGCCGCTAAACTGTATCACAAAGAGCAAAACGCAGGTTGCTGCCGCCGCCGCAAAGCACTGCCGAAAATCCGCTCCCGCCGTCAACTGGTCCAGAATATACACGGACAGCAGCAGTCCCAGATAAGTCGCCAGGGCATCCAACAGGCATTTCACTCCCATGTGTATAAAAAAAGACTTATCCAGTTTACGGATTACCCGCAAAATCCTTCTGATATTTCTGATATGCTCCCGCAGGGGGAGCTTGCTTGTCAGATCTGTCTCCATTACCTCAACCTCCTATTTAGAGTTCCGCATGTCCCCTACCAGCACACAGGCTCGGTGATGAATATTCAGCCGCTTGAAGCGTCCGAATATTCATCAGTGCGCTGTACGGGAACATGCTGTTTAGAGTTCCGCATGTCCCTTCTGCGTTTCCTCTTCGTAATAGCTGCTCTGTACCTGATACATGTTGGCGTAGGCTCCCTGCAGCTCCATCAGCTGCTCGTGGGTACCCTCCTCCACAATCTTTCCATGGTCCAGCAGAATAATGCGGTCCGAGAAGCGGGTGCTGGCCAGCCTGTGGGAGATAAAAACAGCCGTCTTACCCTTGCTGTGCTCCAGATAGCTCTCATAGACCTCACTCTCCGCAATGGGGTCCAGCGCTGCCGTGGGTTCATCCAGCACCAGCAGCGGGGCGTCCTTGTACAATGCCCTGGCCAGCATCAGCCGCTGTCTCTGTCCGCCAGAGAGTCCTATGCCCTTTAGGGATACCTTTTTCTGCATGTAGGTGTCCAGTGTCAGACTCTGCCGGGCAAAAGTCTCCGACAGGCCGGCCTTCTCCAGAGCCGCCCAGGCCCTGGCATCGTCCGTGTCCTCCCGGCGCTGCAGGGACAGATTCTCCGCTATGGTCAGGGGCAGCAAGAGCTGCTCCTGAAATACTACCGACAGTAGCTGATACCATTCTTTCGGCGACATCTCTTCCCGGCTGCGGCCGTCCACCAGAATCCGCCCCTCGTCCGGCCGGTACAGGCCGCACAGGAGCTTAACCAGCGTAGTCTTACCAGCGCCGTTGACACCCACCAGCGCCAGCTTTTCCCCCGGCGCAATAGTCAGGTTAAAGTGCTCCAGAATCTTTTCCCCGGCGCTGCCGTCCTCCTTCTTGTAGGCAAAGCTCACATCCTCAAAGACAATGCCCGGAGCAGGGGATATGTCCATATCGCTTTTCTTGATCTCGTCCGCCAGCCTTTTCTTTTCCGGGATCTCCTCCGGCAGGTCCATGTACGCCCGGAAATAGTCTGTGGCATTGCGGGCGGATTTCAGATCTCCCACTTGGTACAGTATTCCCGTGACAAATCCCGAGAAACCGGTCACTGCGCCAAAGTACAATACAAAGTCACTGACACTGATATGCCCCGCCGTCACGCTGTATATCAGATAACCATAAGCCGCCACATCCCGCACCAGGCCGATGAGCCCGTTCATGGCATACTGCCAGTTGTTCAGACGCTGATAGGCCCTTCTGTCCTCCTCCAGATCCCGCACAGCCCGGTCCCGGATACCGCCGAGCCAGGAATTCATGCCGAAGATCCTCACATCCTTGGCCGCCGTCATATTGCCCATGGCGGAGAGGATATAGTTCCAGTGTCTGCCATGCTGCGCCTCCCGCTCCCGCATCCGATCCTCAAAGCGCAGCCCTTTCCTGATCACCAGAATATTCAGCAGAGCCAGTGCCACCAGTACCAGTATCATCCAGGGGTTCAGCACACTCAGCACGGAGGAATACAGCACAAAGCACAGAATATTCTGCAGCACTTCCTGTGTGCCCTCAAAGGTCCTGGTGCTGGCACTCTGGTCGCCGTTCCAGACTACCCCCAGAGCCTCCTGATACGCCTTTTTACCCCACTCCGACTCCGGAACCTCATAAGAAACACGCTGACTTTTTAAAAAAAGCTCCGCCAGGACATAGCTGCGCACATTATTCTGCACAAAATATTTTCCTTGCGCTATGCCGCCATGCACCCCATATAAGGCTGCCACCATTATGCCCCATATCCCCAGTGTGCGCAGCAACACCATCGCCGTGACATTGCCCGCCAACAGATCCAGCACCAGCTTGGGCAGATAGATGCCCACCAGAGGCGTCAGTGTGCCCAACACCAGTTTAAATCCCGACAAAAGTACTATGCCCGGCGCCCACTTCCAATAGATTTTCAGCCAGAAAATGATGTTGCTGGGGATGCTGTGACGCACCACCTGACCGCCAACTACCTCTGCCGGGCCCGTATGTGTATTCTTTTTCATTTTACATACCATCTCCTCTTATTTTAAATTCCTCTGTAGGCAATTGTGAAATTCCCTTCCAATACACATAGATTAATCCTGTCACTTGCAGAGAACACTTTGCTATTGCCCGGATATCCCTAACCTGAATACACTGGAACCAGGGCGTGAAATCCTATGTACATTGAATTGTATAAATTATAGCATGTTTTTTTCAGCACAAAAAATTCGTGCACGAATGGTTTCCCTCATGCACGAATGGTTTTTACGCTCAATTCCGAATGAACTTATACAGTTACTTCCAGAGGCAGCAGCACCTCCGTAGCGAACACGCCCTCCTCGTCCTGCCGATCCAGGTAGCCATGGTACTTCTCCACCATCCGGTCCATCCGCATCAGGCCATAGCCATGTTCCCTGGAGGCTTTCGTGGACCGATAGGTATGGCCCTGCCGTTTAAGTTTCTCCGCCGTGGCATTGATGACATAGAGATAGAGCTGTCCCTGAAGTATATCAATATAGATACGGATAAAGCGCTCGCTCTCCTGGGGTATCTGCATACATGCCTCGATGGCATTGTCCAACAGATTGCCCAGGATCACGCAGAGATCCACCTCGGCGATGGAGAGCTGCCGGGGCACTGTAGCCTTGGCTTCCACGGTGATCTGTTTTGCTCTTGCCACGGAAATCTTGCTGTTCAGCACAGCATCTATCATCACATTGCCGGTCTTGACCACCGTGTCCACCTGGTTTAAATCCGCATCCAGCTGATCCAGATAATCCGCCAGTTCCTCATACCGCCCCATGGACAGATACGCTTTCATGGTCTGGATATGATTGCGGTAATCATGCAGCCATCCCCTGGTCTGGCGGTACATATTTTCCACTTCCTCGCAGTGCTTCTCTATCAGATCCTGCTGATAGGCCGCCATCCTGCTCTCCGCTTTTCTGCTGATACGCATGTCGCCAAACACTCCCATCTGCCCGCTTCAGCGGGCGCTTGACTCACTACTATCCCTCAGGACTTTCTCTCCGAAAATATGCTATGAACGCTTTCACCACCTGCTCATACATGCTGCGGCTCACTGGAATCCGTTGGCCGCTCTCCAGGATGAGTTCCATCCTCTCCACCCTATGAATCTGTCTGATATGGCACAGGTAAGAGCGATGGCAGCGGATAAAGGGGCGCTGGCATAGTCTGGCGCACAGCGCATTAAATCCCTCCCGCAGCCGGACTTCACACTCGTTTCCCTCCAATTCCATATTCGAAATCCCCGAAGCCGCCCCTGCAGGCTGTGGCTGCTGTCTGTCCGGCACCAGATGGCATATAGTATAGTGTCCCCTTGCTTCAAAGTATTCAATCTCCTGCTCAGAGAGTTTTACTATACCCTCCCGCGTCTGAAAGATCAGCTGTGGAATTGGCGGCATTTCCTGCAGCATCTTGTCCAGACACTGCCACACCTTTTCCTGAGTAATAGGCTTCAGAAGATACCGAATGGCATCCACCTCATATCCCTCCTGGAGATAATCAGTGATGCCGGTGGTGAATACCAACTTTACCCCTCTGTCCGTCTCCCTGATCTTCCGGGCCGCCTCCATGCCGTTTATCCCCGGCATCTGGATATCCAGAAAAATCATATCATAGGTCTCCTCCTCCCAGGCAAAGAGAAATGCCTGGGCATGGCAGAAATGCTGCAGGAGGATTTCCTTTATTCCCTTATGCTGCCGCCAGCTCTCTATGTGCTGTTTTAAAAGCTCCGCATGCGGCGCCTCATCTTCCACAATGGCGATTCTGATCTGCTCCATTCTCCGCCTCCTGACCTATGGTTTTCCCTACTATGCTACAATATTTTCGGAGAAATGTCCAGCCGGAGATTTTATTTAAAGTTAAATGAAGCTTAATCTGTATTCCTCGCCTTTATTCAATGGGCATCCATATCTCCATATACCGCTTTTCCGGCTCCGGGTCCATCACCACGCGGTTGATCTGGGGCCGCTCCGAGAGCATGTACCCGGATGTGGGCATCCACTGGGAGATGATTTGTCTCTGCAGTTCCAGATAGTCCTCCTCCGGCGATTCCTTCCGCTCGCTCTCCACGATGATATATTTTCCCGCGGGCACATGAATTTCCCGGAATGCACAGTATTCACTATCTATATCATGTTCCCCGCCCATTCCCGCTCCATGATCACAGGCCACATCTGCCGCCTGGCACTGTCTGTCATCGGAAATGAAGCCCTCCAGATTCTCAGGCTTTTTCACGCCAATATAGTGAGTAAAGCCCTCGTCTGTGAAGTCCGTATATATGTCGTACCATACATTTTCCTCTGGCCTGATCCCTTTCAAATGTTCCTGCTCCCGCCTGCTGCCCAGCCAGTGCTGAGTGGTGTCTTTTATCTTTTCCTTCAGATCACCAGCCCCGCCGCACACATACCCGTGTCCAATAAATGTCATTGCATCTTTGTCCTCCAACCGATACTTCATCTTCTCTCCACCTTCCAATATAATTTTGACAGACAGGGGAGAAAATGCCTGTAAAGCTGCGCCCTTTCTCCTGGCCTCGGACGGGGTGATCCCATGGAATCTGGCGAAAGC
>CAZKAO010000125.1:0-5738 GCA_964550745.1 uncultured Acetatifactor sp. | reverse complement strand
TCCAGTGTCACATAGGTGATATCCTCCGGTGAGACCTCCTCGTCTCCCAATGCGGCATACAGCTTGGATGCATTCTCCGGTTCCCCAAAGTATGTAGTAAATGCGCTGCTTTTTACCTCCCGGTTGGAAATAACTTTTTCACCCTCTTTTCCCATAAATAAATTCCTCCTCTTTTTTCTCAAAGAAAAACAGCAGAGAGAATAACGCCCGTTTATCCGGATCTGTTATTCTTTCTGCTGTTGTATCTCTTATTATACACAATATGAGGAACTCGTCAAGATAGCATTTACAAAAATCTTTACCTGTTGAGAATGTCTCAACTACTATATATCGTCTTCATCATATTACGAACCTTATAAAACGCCGGTTTCGGCTGGAAAACCGAGTCAAACAGCCTGGAATTGGTGGTGTCGCCCTGGCGGTAATGGTCTATCAGTCCAAAGAATGTCACATTGGTAATATTGGCGCTGCCGCCGCCTTCCTTATCCAGATTCTTAAGAGACATGAAAATGGAGGCGTACCGCTGGCCCTGCTTCTCGAAACTCTTTTCGTCTTCCTCGTCAACTCCCACAGACAACTCCGTGATATGGATTTCCAGCTCCAGCTCCGCAAACTTGCGAATCGTGGTCTCCAGAACGCCGATGGTGGGGGAATCCACTCCCCAATACCCCTGCATTCCGATGCCGTCAATCAGGCCTTTTTCCTTCAGTGCCTCACAGAGCGCATAGATAGCCTCCCTCTTTTCTGTCTGGTAGGTATTGAAGTCATTATAAAAAAGCTTTACGTCCTCGGCTGCGTATTTGCGGGCATAAGTGAAGGCCATCTCCACATAGTCCTCCCCTATGGTGACATACCAGGGATTGGGGCCGCTGTCACTCTCGGTACGGCAGAGGAAGAAACTGTCTTGATCCCCCGTACCCGGGTCCACAGCCTCGTTTACCACGTCCCAGCAGTACACCACACCGGGATAATTGTCCTGCACATGCGTCATCAGCTGCGCAATATAGCTCTCCATCCGAAACAGCATGGTCTCCCGGTCCACATATTTGCCTTTATCGGTATATCCCTCCCGGAAAAACCAATCCGGTGCCTGAGCATGCCAGACCAGTGTGTGACCGCGCATCCGCATGCCATTTTGCTGGCACCATTCCAGTGTCGGATCAATAGTGGCAAAGGAAAGCACAGGGCTGCCGTCCCCGGCGCTGGCGCTCTGTATGGAACCCTGCTGATCGAGTATATAGCTGCTTTTCATCAGATTGGTCATGGTACAGCTGTTGAAATGTTTACTCGCTACCGCCATGTACTCCGGCATATTGAGGGTTTGGTTCTCCAGGGTGCTGCCATTGAGTCCCACTCCCAGCGTAAAATAGTCGCTGCAGTAATCTTTCAGGGCAGGCTCTGTCAGAGCCGCCGTCAGATCATAGCTGCTTTTCTCAAATTCTCCCAACACTTCCTGCCAGTAACGGTCCTCTTCAGACAGTTCTTCCTCGGAGGAGATTTCCTCAGATGTGGTCTCCACCGGTGTGCTGTCCTGCTCCGTGTCGGCCTGAGAAACGGGCTGGCTTTCCGATTCTGATTCCGGGTCCTGCTGTTCGGACGTGTCGTTCTGGGTTACTATGGTTTCGTTGATATTTTCCATGTCCTGCTGTGCGCCACATCCGGCGGTGGGTATTACCAGACAAAGTCCAAGCATTACCAGACATAGCTGTTTCCATGTACGCTTTCTAATCATAAATGTCACCTCTGTTCAACACTCTTAATTCAGGAGATCTCTCAGCACCTGCATCAGTTTTTCTATGTCAACAGGCTTGGGCACATATCCGTTCATTCCGGCATCCATGGCCTCCTTTCGATCCTCCTCAAAGGCATTGGCTGTCATCGCCACAATAGGGATTGCCGACTTGACAGGGTCATCCAGCGCCCGGATGGCTCTTGTGGCCTGATAACCATTCATAATAGGCATCTGGACATCCATCAGAATCAGATCATAAGTATCCGCAGGCATCTCTTTCATTCGCTCCACAGCTACGCTCCCATCGTCAGCCACATCAATAAGGAAACCAGCGCCTTCCAGAATCGTCTGCGCAATCTCCTGATTCAATTCATTATCCTCCACCAGCAGGATTCTCTTGCCATCGAAACGTGAATCGGATATGTCTGTTTCTTCTGTGCTTTCCTTCTCCATATAGGGTGCCGCCAGAACCTCTCGCAGCTCTGAGAGGAAAATCGGTTTGGAGCAGAATGCCGTAACGCCGGCCTCCCGGGCTTCCTCCTCAATGTCCGTCCAGTCGTAGGCCGTCAGTATGATAATGGGTGTCATGTCCCCGATGGTCCGGCGAATCCGGCGGACAAGCTCTATGCCGTTCATATCCGGCATGAGCCAGTCAATGACAAATGCACTGTAAGGCTCGTTCTGTTCCAGCGCAAACTCCGTGCGGATGATGGCGTCTTTTCCCAGAGTCGTCCAGTCAGGATGCATACCGATGGCGGAGAGCATCTTGCTGACGCTGACGCAGGTATTCACGTCATCATCCACCACCAGCGCCTTGAGATCTGCCAACTGATCCAGCCGCTGGGACTTCAAAGGACCGTCGGCAACCCGGAAACGGAAATTGACGATAAACTCCGATCCCTTTCCTTCCTCGCTTTCCACCGTGATCGTACCGCCCATCATGTCCACAATATTTTTAGTGATGGCGAGGCCCAGGCCAGTTCCCTGAATGCCGCTTACAGTGGCGGTCTGCTCCCGCTCGAAGGGTTCAAAAACATGCTGCAGAAATTCTTTGCTCATGCCGATGCCGGTATCCTTGATTTGAAATTCGTATGGAGCATAGCCCTCCTGCGCTTCGGAGGTCTGGATAACGCGGACGCTGACCATACCGCCGGGCTTTGTGTATTTCATGGCATTGCTCATAATATTCAGGAGTACCTGATTGAGACGGAGCTTGTCACAGATAATCGCTTCGTTTACCACATCCAGCGTATCAATGTAAAATTCCAGCTGCTTTGATTTTACGTCGGCCTGAACGATAGTCTTAAGGTCGTGCATGATCTCCGGCAGGCTGGCCTCCTTTTCCTCGATCTTGACCTTGCCGCTCTCGATGCGGCTCATATCCAGCACATCATTGATCAGGCTCAGCAGATGGTTGCCGGAGGTCAGGATCTTGCTTAGATAGTCCTGCACCTGCGCTTTGTTGTCGATATGAGTCACTGCCAGCGAGGTAAATCCAATGATGGCGTTCATGGGCGTGCGGATATCGTGGGACATATTGTTGAGGAAAGTAGTCTTGGCATTGTTGGCATACTGGGCCTGGGCCAGCGCCTGAGCCAGAACCTCCTTCTGCTCCTGCTCCCTGCGGATCATCTCGTCAATATTTCGGAAGCCCGCAAGGATAAAACCGCCCTGCCCGGCTCCGCTTTCTCCAACCTTCACATATGTAAATTGAAAATGATGATCTTCCCCGCCCTCCTGTATGCGGTAACTCCCCATATATTCCTCATTTGAACAAAGCTCCTCTCTGACCTTTTCCAAGGAAAGAGCCTGCGTGAGATACTGCCGGTCCTCCGGATGGACACGATCCTGAATATACCGAGACAAAATCGGGGTATATGGTTGTTCCTCCTGGGAATCCTTTTTCAATCCCTCCGTCACATAGCCTTCCAATTTTATAATTCTGGCGGTGCCACGCTCGTCATTGACGGCAAAAACATTCGTATAGTCGCGGCTCAACGCCTCCACGATGGCAAGCTGCTCTCCCATCTCCCTGTTCGCCTGTTCCGTGGTGCTTAAGAGCCTCCTACTCCAGCGGCCCCGCAGATAGAGCGTCAGAATAACACAGATAGCCAGGACGGTCACCAGGGCTACAGCAAGCAAGACCTCCGGATTAGCCTGCATATATTGCAGAAAACTCATATCCCCGATGGCATAGGAGGTGTGTTTTGAAACCAATTGATTCAGCATATCTCCCGGCATCTGCTGGATACATTTATTCAGTATGGTAATCAGCTCATGATCCGCGCTGTCACGGACATACATCCGAAATTCCACGTTCACATCATTCACCATACTGTAATAGAGAGACTTGGAGATATCATGGTTCACGAACAGCTGCGCCGCATATACATATACATATGCGGCATCCGCCTCCCGATTCTGAACAGCCCGCATCGCCGACTCTTCAGTGGGATATTTCAGAATCTCAATATCTCCGCGGAGTTCCTGCACGCCGAGAAGTCCGCCCTGGAAATCCGATACGGCCACCGTTTTGATATCTCCTGCAAAGTCCTGGCGAGTCACCCTGGCCACACCTGTCGTCATGTAGGCGTCCGTATTGAATCCATGGTAAGCGTTTTCCTCCATGGCGGCGCTGGGGCCGAGCCTGTCAATGACCACATCCACGCCGTTGCTGTCCGCCATGGCGTAGTAGTCCTCCTTGTCCTTGGGCACCACGATCTCATAGGGCAGTCCGGCCAGCTCCATGACGCTGGCAAAATAATCCGGCAGAATGCCCTTCAATTCTCCGTTCTCCACATAAGAATAGGGCGTCCTGTCGCCGAGAGCAGTCATGGTGATTGTCTTCTCTCCTGAGATCACCTCCTGAATGTACGCTTTCTCGCGCGCCGTAAATGAGAGCGCAGAGGAATGAATCGGGCCGTAATATTTGTAAAACAATGCATTTTTCCAGTCGCCCTCATTCTGATCCATCTGCTCAATGGCATAGTTGATCTCATTCAGCAGCTCTACGTCATCTTTTCTGACGATCGCATAAAAGTTATCCTCCTCGATGATGTCCAGTGTCTTTTCGTTTTCCGTCTTCCTTAAGTCGCTGGAAAGAATCGCGTCGATCTCACCGTCCTGCAAAGCGGCCGCAAGTTCATCGGAATCACTGTACTCCTTTACCTGATAGGTAAAGCCCTTATCCTGCGCAAACTCTACCAGGCTCTGGTTCTGACTGTTTCCCGCCAGCTGTCCCACCGTCATATTATCATAGGTTCCGTAATCGTAGCTGTGCAGCTGCGTGTTATCGATCCGAACCGAGAGAATGGTGTTGTTTCTGCCAATGGGCAGCGAAAAGGCGAAACGTTCCTCCCGATCCATGGTCCTCCGGGCGGAAGTCACCATATCGATCTCACCATTTTCCAGCATAGTGAGCATGTCGCCCCAGGGGCGGTCATAGCCTGTATACTGAAAATTCAAATGGGAATACTCGGAGACAAGGTCAAGAAATTCGATGCCGTAGCCGGTCAGTCTGCCCTCCTCGTCCTTCATGTGATAACCTTCAAAGTAGAAAATGCCGGCTTTAACAGTCTGATTATTGGACTGTTCATCGGCATCTACTGTTATAAAATTGGACAGAAGAAAAAACAGACATATCGCAAATGTGGCGATTCTTTTTCTGCGCGTTCTGTTTATATCTTTCTGATTTTTCTGCATAGCTATATCTCCTTATCAATATCTGAAAGAAATTCCTCAGTTAATACTACACCATAATTCTGTGCGCTCCAGCGCACATTCTATTCAGAAGAGTTAAATGCGCAGCATTTTACTCATTGTACCACAAATCAGGGAGTGTGGAAATAAATTTATAGGAATTTTGAGCAAAAAAAGAATCCACCTCAGCCTCCGGCTGAAAACGTGAATTCCAGAATAACAGTGCTGGTGGCCGGACTTGAACCGGCACGGTGTTGCCACCGAGGGATTTTAAGTCCCTTGCGTCTGCCTATTCCGCCACACCAGC
>CAZKAO010000124.1:0-5750 GCA_964550745.1 uncultured Acetatifactor sp. | reverse complement strand
GGAGCGCTCCCGGCTGGGCTGGGAACTGCGGCTGCTGGAACTGGAGGTGCTGTCCGTGCCGGAGGAGCTCATGCCCATCGTCATTAACCAGAAAAAGGTGGAGGCCTCTATGGAGAAACAGCTGGACTATCGGATGTTGACTCTGCGCAATGAAAAGCAGAGGGCTGTCTTCAAGATCCAGGAGGGAATCTGCGAGGGTTTCCGGCGCTTTCTGCAAGCGCAGAATTTTACGGAGATCCATTCCCCCAAGCTGGTGGAAGCGGGGGCGGAGGGCGGAGCCAATATCTTCTCGCTGGACTATTTTGGCAGACAGGCGTATCTCGCCCAGAGTCCTCAGTTTTATAAGCAGATGATGGTAGGAGTGTATGAGCGGGTCTATGAAGTCGGGCCTGTGTTCCGGGCGGAGAAGCACGACACCTCCCGGCATTTGAACGAATACACGGGGGTGGACTTGGAGATGGGCTATATCCATAGCTTTGAGGAAATTATGGAGATGGAAGAGAGAATGATACAGGCGGCACTGAATCATCTGGAGACAGCCTGCGCCCAGGAGCTGCAGATGCTGAAGGTGTCCATGCCCCGGTTTGCCAAGGAAGTCCCGGTTGACAGCCGGAAGATTGGGCAGGATGGACTGCAAGGCGGGGAAGGTCAGTCGGCCGCTCAGGGCGGGCAGCAGTCCTGGCAGATAACACTGCCGCCACAGAGCGAGCATCTGCCTATGGGGCGCATCCCTCGAATCCGCTTTGCCCAGGCCAAGGCCCTGGTAGCAGAATATTACCACCGTCCCATGTCGGAAAAAGAGGACTTTGAACCGGAGGAGGAAAACCTATTGTGTCAGTATTTCCGGGGGCACTATGGAAGCGCCTTTGTATTTGTGACTCATTACCCATCGGTCAAACGCCCCTTTTATGCTATGGATAATCCGGAAAATCCGGCGGAAACCCTGAGCTTTGACCTGCTCTTCAGAGGGTTGGAGATCACTACTGGAGGCCAGCGGATTCACAGTTACCGAGAACAGCTGGAAAAACTGGAGCGGCGGGGCATGAACGCGGAGGAGTTTGCCAGTTACCTGCTGATGCACCGTCACGGAATGCCGCCCCACGGAGGCCTGGGCCTTGGACTGGAACGCTTCACCGCCCGGCTGCTGGGCCGTGAAAACGTACGGGATACCTGTCTGTTTCCCAGAGATATTCATCGGCTGACGCCTTGACTTATGGTCAAGACCGCCAGAACCGAGGAAAGATACTTGACCGCAGACCGACAGGTATGTTATTTTTATTCTATAGAAATTTGTCTGCGAGTTGAAAAGCCACAACATATGCAGACTGTGTCCCATACAAAAGGGGAATAATATAGGAGGATCATGATGACTTACGCAGAATTATTTACTGAGATTAAGGAGAAATTTAAGGATGCCGATGTGAGCGCTATCCAGGAGCATCTTGCTTTCCAGTTCAATATCGTGGATGAGCAGGCAGGCGGCGCATTCTATGTGGAGGTAAAGGATGGCAGTCTGTATGTGGAGCCATATGAGTATTATGATCGGGACGCGATATTTACCTGTTCGCCGGAGTTGCTCCTCAAGATCGCGGACGGTGAGGCAGATCCGGTCGCAGCATTCCTGGAGCAGAAGCTCCGGGTCGAGGGAAATATTGAGAAAGCGCTGCGGCTGAAGGAGATTATTGAAATGAGCCGGGGAGCGGCACAGAAAGAAAAGAGCGCGGTAAAAAAGGCGGCTGACAAAGTAGTAAAAACAGTGGTGAAGACGGCGGCGAAGAAAACCCGTAAGAAAGAGACCGATAAGAAAAATCAATAAAAGGGAGGCCCTCAGGCGGATGTAAGATAAACTTACTGTGTTTGGGGGCTTTTCAAACATTACAAGGTCTTTTTTCAGTGGGTGAGGCCATGATACAATCAGTATACAACGAAGATTCATAATGGTGCGGAACGCATGGAATGGACGGATGCGAATTTGTATATGACAGGAGAGAGTGATGATTAAGATACTGATTGCAGAGGATGAGGAACCGATAGCAAATCTGATCCGCATGAATCTGACTCGTGCGGGCTACAATTGTACCTGGGCATCGGATGGTATGGAGGCGGCGGACCTGATGCAGCAGAAGCCTTTTGACCTTGCCCTGCTGGATATCATGCTGCCGGGCTGCAATGGCTACGAGCTGCTTCAATATGCCCAGTCCATGGGGCTTCCCGTGATTTTTCTCACGGCCCTGGGAACCACGGAAAATAAGGTGAAGGGACTGAAAATGGGCGCCGACGACTATCTGGCGAAGCCCTTCGCCATCCCGGAGCTGCTGGCCCGTGTGGAGACGGTGCTGCGCCGCTATCACAAGGCTGAGGGGGTGCTGAAGATATTTGATATCACCATTGATACTGCCTCCCGCCTGGTGATGCAGGGCGGGAAGCAGATAGCGCTGACGATGAAGGAGTTTGATCTGCTGCTACTGCTGGCCCGCAACCGGAATATCGCTCTGTACCGGGAGACAATCTATGAGTCGGTCTGGGGCGGTGAGTATGAGGGGCAGAGCCGCACCATAGATCTGCACGTCCAGCGGCTGAAGAAAAAGTTGGGCTGGAATGGGGAGATCACGGCAGTCTACAAGGTGGGTTACCGCCTGGAGGGAGAATAGTGTGAGAAGAACTTCTAATTGCTCACAGCAAAGGCTGTTTCGCAAAGAAGTTCTAATCTCACACTTGAAGAATGCCTGAAATGCGGCATTCTTCATCCTGATTTGAGATGCCGCGTAGCGGCAACATGGGGGATAGTGTGTGAGGTAAGAATGAAATTTACAGGAAAGCTCTTTTTATGGATTATGGTATTGATAACGGCGGCGTTCATTGCCTTTGGCATGTGGATGCTTGATTCCAGTTTCAATCGGACGCTGGAGCTGGAGCGGCAGCAGGCCAGCCAGGAAATCCGAATGTTTCGATTTTTCCTGGAGGTGGGCTACCAGTCCGGCGAGGAGTATGGGGAGATCTATGCCCTGCAGAAGGCCATTGAAAGTATGACGATCAATGTGGACCCGTCCGGGAGCAGCTGTATCGTGCTGGATGAGGATGGCTTCTGCCACAGCGGGCAGCAGGAACTGGAACAATTGTCGGAGATCGCGGATATAGACCGGATGCTCAACGTGCGCAGCGAGTCGGGGGACAATAACTATGTTTGGCAGATCTGCGAGGGAGGCCAGGGCCGTGAGCTGGTGAGCATGTGTGACAGCCAGCTGGGGGAGAGGAAATATTACCTGTTTGTCAGCCGCAATATCCAGAGGATCTATGACGAGAGGTCGGAGACTGTGAGGCAGTATAGAATGATGCTCTTGGTGCTGTTGGTGATCGCCGCCGTCTGTGCCTGGGCGCTGGCCCGCTATCTGACCCAGCCCATCCGTCGTCTGGGATGGGTGACAAAGCGGATTGCTGCCGGAGATCTGACCCGCCGCTCGGACTACCATCGTTCGGACGAGGTGGGAGAGCTGGCGGAGAGCTTCAACCGGATGGCGGACCGGCTGGTGGAGCAGATGCGGGAGAAGGAGCTGGAGGCCAAGCGGAAAGAGGATTTTACGGCGGCGTTTGCCCATGAGCTGAAAACGCCGCTGACCTCCATTATCGGCTACGCTCAGATGCTGGACACCATGGAGCTGGGGGCGGAGGATCACCGCACAGCCAGTCACTATATCTACACACAGGGAAAGCGGCTGGAACAGCTCTCACATAAGCTGCTGGAGCTGGTAAGCATGGAAAAACAGGACTTTGCGTGCAAGGCCATCAGCACATTGGCGGTGGGAGAAAATCTGTGGACTACGATGCGCCCGATTTGGGAGGAGCGTAAAATTCAAGGCAGTATCCGCATGGAAAAAGCCATGTTGTGGGGAGACAGCGATCTGCTGCTGTCCCTGCTGTATAATCTGCTGGATAACGCCACCAAGGCGGTGGGAGAAAAGGGTCAGATCAGCTTGGAGGGATTTTGTATCAGCGAGGAAAAGTCACAGGCCGCCCAAGAAGATTTTGACGATGCCGATTGGGCGACAGAGGAGTACAACTGGATACCGCAGGCGGAAACTGCAGTCCAGGATATGGATAACACTAAAAAGACAGCTCATGGCAGGAAGAAAAAGGGGAAAAAGGGAAAATGGTACGGTATCCATATCCAGGACAATGGCCGGGGCATTCCCCAGGAGGAGATTGACCGTATCACAGAGCCTTTTTATATGGTGGACAAGTCCCGCTCGCGCAAGGAGGGCGGGGCAGGACTGGGCATGTCCCTGTGTCAGCGCATATTACAGCTTCACGGGGGCAGCTGGAAGATGAGAAGCACGCTTGGGGAGGGGACGGAGATCCTGATCCGCCTGCCGCTTGCCCAATCCCAATAGATATTTATTTAGTCTAGGGCACAGGAGTGAAGAGACGGAATTTAAAATGGGAGGCCCGATATGAAGCATTATCTGAGTCAATATCTGTGGGTGGCATTGGCGGCGCTGCTGGTGATGGCGGCGCTGTTTGTACCGCAGGGGTGGTTCGCCCTGCGGGACGCCGCTTCTCTGAACCGCACTCATGGGGAGACGCTGTCCCCGCTGATGGTAGCGCAGCTGAACCGCAATTACGAGCGTGACATTAACGAACGGATGAGTGTGTTTATGAAGGCTCTGGCTTTGCAGGATGTGATTTGCAGCTCCAAGGAGATTGATCCCGGCAATGAGTCGCTGTGGGAAAATATCAGACAGGCGGAAAGCAACCTGATGATGGAGTGGCTCATGGATGCATCATTTATATGGAATGCCGAAGCAGAGGGATGGGACCCCGTCATAGAAAGCTGTGTGCAATATGTTCTGATGCGTCAGTCGGACGGGCAGATTCTGCTGGTGGCCAATGACATCTGCCTGGATAGGGGAGATGGATATCACAGGGAGCTTCTGCTCGATGGGGTGGACGGCACAGTCTATTATCTGAGCGAGGAGAATGATTTCGATCTTCGGATAGGGAAATGGCTGGATGGCGTTCTTGCCTGGTACTGGTGGCAGATGCTGAATGCCGACTATCATACGGAGGAGGCAGAACTATTGCATGAGGGAGTGGAGAATATCGCCAGCTATATAGAGAAAAAAACAGCAAAGAATTATTCAGGGTACTATGAGGATAGTGTACTTGACGCGGATGCCTTTTTTGATGAGCTGACCCCGGAGGAGAGGGAGGCGGTGTCAGCCGGATGGGTGCAGATTTTCAGTGAGTCTTACCCCAATATATGGGTTCTTTCTGCGCTGAATAAAGATATCTACTGCTGCCAGCTGTCTTTCGGTGAGATTGCAGACAGCTGGTCCATGGAGACTGAGGAGGTACAGGGCGAAGGGACGCTGCAGTACCGGATTCAGATGGGGCTGTCCGGTGTGGTCCAGGCTATACCGGAGATGGCAGAGAGGATATCCCTGGCAAAATATGACCAGATATATCAGCAGGACGAATAATACAGATTCGATACAACTCCGAGACTATGTTGTGACAGATAGAGGCTATGCTGTCAGAGTCAGATGGTTTCCGGTATAGACTCGTCAGAGAATAAGCTGGATGTGCATAGTATAAGGAGGAGTATATCGATGAGGAAATTTTTAAGTAATGGGAAACGAGCGGTGATTCTGATTATTATGATGGCGCTGCTGTGCGGCTGTGGAAGAGATGAGGGAGGCAAGGAGGTTTTGACCTTTGGAGCGATGGATGAATGGGATGTTCCGGAGGAATTG
>CAZKAO010000123.1:0-5944 GCA_964550745.1 uncultured Acetatifactor sp. | reverse complement strand
GAGCCACCATCACCTACGCCCGGGAGCTGATGCACGGCAAGCAGTCCGTTGTCACATTGGACCAGGACAGCAGGCTGTTTGCGGGGATGGATAAACAGATCACAGTGGCGAGATACCATTCCCTGGCGGCAGACCCAGACACATTGCCGTCCTGCCTGCAGATCACAGCCACCACCCAGGACGGGGAGATCATGGCGGTGCAGCACAGGGAGTATCCGGTATACGGCGTCCAGTTCCACCCGGAATCGGTGTTGACTCCCCAGGGAAGGGCCATTCTTGAGAATTTTCTGACAGGAGAGAGCAAGCGTCATACGGAGCATCAAAAAATAAATGGAAAAGAGGAGAAAAAGATGATCGGAGAGGCAATTATCAAACTGAGCAAAAAGGAAGACATCGGCTATGAGATGGCCAAGGCGGTTATGAACGAAATTATGAGCGGGGAGGCCACGGATGTGCAGAAGAGCGCTTATCTCACGGCTCTGTCCATGAAGGGGGAGACTATTGAGGAGATCACCGGCTCGGCGGAGGAGATGCGCCGCCACGCCACCAGGCTGCTCCACGAGCAGGATGTGCTGGAGATCGTGGGCACCGGCGGAGACGGCTCCAATTCCTTCAATATCTCCACCACGGCGTCCCTGGTGATTTCCGCCGCGGGCGTGCCTGTGGCAAAACACGGCAACCGGGCGGCCAGTTCCAAGTCCGGAGCAGCAGACTGCCTGGAGGCATTGGGTGTCAACATCAGCCTGGAGCCGGAGCAGAGCCTGAAATTGTTGAATGAAATCAATATCTGTTTTCTGTTTGCACAGAAATATCACAGCGCCATGAAGTATGTGGGACCTATCCGCAAGGAGCTGGGAATCCGCACAGTGTTCAATATTCTGGGGCCCCTGACCAATCCGGCGGGCGCCAATATGGAGGTGCTGGGAGTTTATGACGAGTCCTTGGTGGAGGTACTGGCGGAGGTTCTGCGGAATCTGGGCGTCACCAGGGGTATGGTGGTATATGGGCAGGATAAGCTGGATGAAATCTCCGTCTGCGCCCCTACTACGGTATGTGAGATTCGGGACGGACAACTCAAAAAGTATGTGA
This sequence comes from uncultured Acetatifactor sp., assembly GCA_964550745.1. Lineage (GTDB taxonomy): Bacteria > Bacillota > Clostridia > Lachnospirales > Lachnospiraceae > Acetatifactor. Next base: position 4,855 of record CAZKAO010000123.1, on the reverse strand, counting down.
TTACCCCGGAGGAGTTGGGGCTGAAAACTCACGACAGAGGACAGCTGCTGGGCGGCACGGCTCAGGAGAACGCGGCCATAACCAGAGCGATCCTCAGCGGACAGGAGCAGGGAGCCAAGCGGGATGCGGTGATTATCAATGCGGCGGCGGGGCTGTATGTGGCAGACAAGGCGGAGGATTTGCGCGATGGTGTGCAGCTGGCCCAGGAGCTGATCGATGGCGGCAGAGCCTTGCAGCAGCTTGAGAAATTCATCACGTATTCTCAGAAACTGGGAGGAGAGAGATGATTCTGCAGGAAATTGCACAGAAAACCGTAGAAAGAATCAAGCGGGAAAAGGAACTTATCCCCCTGTCTGAGCTGCGCGCAAGAGTTAGGGAATGCGATGTGGACACAGGTTTTCCCTTTGAAAAAGCCCTGGCAAAGCCGGGAATCAGTTTTATCTGTGAGGCCAAAAAGGCATCCCCGTCCAAGGGCGTTATCGCAGAGGATTTTCCCTATGTGGAGATTGCAAAGGAGTATGAAAGGGCGGGGGCGGACGCCATGTCGGTGCTGACGGAGCCTTATTACTTTCAGGGGCAGGATGAGTTTTTAAAACAGATCCGGCAGGAGGTGTCCATTCCTCTGCTGCGCAAGGATTTCACTGTGGATGAATATATGATTTATCAGGCGAAACTGATGGGAGCGGATGCGGTGCTGCTGATATGTGCCATACTCAGCCCCATGCAGCTTGGCGAATATCATGAAATTGCTCGTGAGCTGGGTCTTTCAGCGCTGGTGGAGGCCCATGACGAGCAGGAGGTTGAGATGGCGCTTAAGGCCGGAGCCAGGATCATCGGTGTGAATAACCGCAACTTGAAAGATTTTACGGTGGATATCAATAATTCCGTAAAACTGCGAAAACTGGTGCCCCCGGAGATACTCTTTGTGTCGGAGAGCGGCATGAAGACCAGGGAGGACATTCGCAGACTGGAGGAAAACGGCACGGATGCGGTGCTGATCGGGGAAACCTTTATGCGCAGTGAGGATAAGGCCGGGATGCTGAGGCAGCTTAGATATTCTTAATGCAGAGCTTTGGGGAACAGGAAGAGAATTGTAAGTTAGGAGTAAGCGGAATATGAAGATCAAGATATGTGGTTTGACCAGGCCGGAGGATATCGCTTGTGTGAACCGGCTGCTGCCGGATTATATCGGCTTTGTGTTCTGGCCCCGAAGCAGGCGGCTTGTGACCAGACAGCAGGCGGCGCAGCTAAAGGCCATGCTTTCCCCCGAGATTCGGGCTGTGGGCGTGTTCGTTGATGCGCCGATGGAGGAGGTGGCCGGACTGCTGGCAGAGGGGATTATTGATATAGCCCAGCTCCACGGGGAGGAATCGGAGGAGGATATCCGTTATCTTCAGACGGCGACCGGCAAGCCGATCATCAAGGCGGTGAAGGTGCATGGCCGCCAGGATGTGGAGGCGTGGCTGGGCAGCGCAGCGGATTATCTGCTGTTTGACAGCGGCATGGGCAGCGGCCAGACCTTTGACTGGAGTCTGCTGGGGGATGTAAATCGGCCCTATTTTCTGGCCGGGGGGCTGGGGCAGGACAATTTGGAGCAGGTGCTTAATCATGGCGGCCCCTATGGAGTTGATTTGAGTTCGTCCGTGGAGACGGACGGACGTAAGGACCCGGAGAAGATGCGCCGGGTGATGGAACTGGTGAGGCAATATGCGGAATAGAGGTTCAAAGAACCTCGAAAACAGCATATCCCCGGATGGCGCACTGATGGATGTCAGGACGCCAAAAAGCGGCCGGACATTCATCACCGGCCTGTGTGGCAGTAGGGGATATGCGGAACTTTAATAGGAGGAAAATAATTATGAGTAAAGGACGTTATGGCATTCACGGCGGTCAGTATGTTCCCGAGACATTGATGAACGAACTGATCCGTCTGGAGGAGTGTTACGAGCAGTATAAGAAGGACCCGGAGTTCCAGCAGGAATTGCAGACGCTGTTGAACGAATATGCGGGCAGACCTTCTCTGCTGTACTATGCGGAAAAAATGACGAAAGATCTGGGCGGAGCCAAAATCTATCTCAAGCGAGAGGATTTGAACCACACCGGCTCCCACAAGATAAACAATGTGCTGGGTCAGGCGCTGCTGGCAAAAAAGATGGGAAAAACCCGTATTATCGCTGAGACCGGAGCAGGTCAGCACGGCGTTGCCACAGCCACGGCGGCGGCTCTGTTGGGCATGGAATGCGAGATTTACATGGGGGAGGAGGATACCATCCGTCAGGCTCTAAACGTGTACCGCATGGAGCTTTTGGGGGCGAAGGTTCATCCCGTCACCACCGGCACCCGGACGCTTAAGGATGCGGTCAACGCCTGTATGCGGGAGTGGACCAACCGGGTGGATGATACGCTGTATGTGCTGGGTTCTGTCATGGGTCCCCATCCCTTTCCCATGATCGTGAGGGATTTCCAGAGCGTTATCAGCCGGGAGGCAAGGCAGCAGATACTGGAGAAAGAGGGGAAACTTCCTGCTGCGGTGGTGGCCTGCGTGGGCGGTGGCAGCAACTCCATGGGAATGTTCTACAACTTTATTGAGGATAAGGAGGTGGAACTCATCGGCTGCGAGGCGGCGGGCAAGGGTGTGGACACAGCGCTGACAGCCGCCACCATCGCCACCGGCAGCCTGGGAATCTTCCACGGCATGAAGTCCTATTTCTGCCAGGATGAATACGGACAGATTGCGCCGGTGTATTCTATCTCCGCCGGGCTGGATTATCCCGGCATCGGGCCGGAGCATGCCCATCTGCACGATATCGGCAGGGCGCAGTATGTGCCTGTCACCGACGACGAGGCCGTGGACGCCTTTGAGTATATCGCCAGGACAGAGGGAATTATCAGTGCCGTGGAGAGCGCCCACGCGGTGGCGCATGTACGGAAGATAGCAAAGAATTACAGCCCCGATCAGAGCATTATCATATGTCTGTCGGGCCGCGGAGACAAGGATGTGGCGGCAATCGCCAGATACAGGGGGGTGGATCTTCATGAGTAAATTACAGAGTAATGACATAAGCCAGGCGTTTCAGACGCCCAACCACAAGGCATTTATTGCTTTTCTGACAGCGGGAGACCCCACTGCGGACTGCACCGTGAACTATATTTTGGAGATGGAACGGGCGGGCGCTGACCTGATCGAGATCGGCATTCCCTTCTCGGACCCCACTGCCGAGGGAGTTGTGATCCAGGACGCCAATATACGGGCGCTCCAAGGGGGGATGACCACCGACGGAGTCTTTGAGATTGTGCGGCGAGTGCGGGAAAAGTCCCAGATTCGATTGGCTTTTATGACCTATGCCAACCCGGTGTTCCATTACGGCTGCGAGCGCTTTTTTGCCAGATGTGAGGAACTGGGCGTGAGCGGTATCATCGTGCCCGACATGCCCTACGAGGAAAAGCAGGAGATGGAGGAGGCGGCGGACGCCCACAACGTGGCAGTGGTATCCATGATTGCGCCCACCTCTCAGGAGAGGATTCAGATGATTGCCCGTGAGGCAAAGGGATTTATCTATGTGGTGTCCTCCATGGGAGTTACCGGAGTGCGCAGCGAGATAAACACCGACCTGGAGGCCATGGTAAAAAACATCCGGGAGGTGACGGATGTGCCCTGTGCCATCGGTTTTGGCATCAGCACGCCCGAACAGGCCCTGCATATGGCACAGGTATCCGACGGCGCTATCGTGGGCAGCGCCATTGTAAAGATCATCGCCCGTGACGGCGAGCAGGCGGCCCCCGCCATATATGAGTATGTGCGGAGTATGAAGGAGGCCGTAGCCCGGGCCTGACGGATGAGAGAGAGTACAGAAAGCAAAACACAGTCTTTGAGGAGTATCTCCTGAAAGGCTGTGTTTTTTACTTAGTTTTTGCCGGTCCCTTTTATCTTTCGTGTTGATGGATCTCAGCACCGGTAATTTCTCGAATGGCGGCTTGAGATTGAAAATTGGCTGTGGTATAATCAAAGCGATAAATCGGTATCTACTACGATAATGAGGAGGTCTTGCGATGAATGAATGGTTAAAGCAGATCAAAGATAGTTGGAATGAAACAGCAGACTCTGACTGGTATCGATCTCTCCGAACAGATGAGAAAATTGAAGAATTGATGAAAGAGCCAGCTCACGCCTTTCATCCTTCAGTGTATCAGTTGATAAATAAATATGTGCCAGATTTACACGGGAAGAAAGTGTTATTACCTTCAAGTGGAGATAATCATGCCGCTTTCGCGTTTGCGCTATTGGGCGCGGAGGTTACGTCGGCTGATATAAGCGAGAAACAATTGGAGCATGCACAGGAAATTGCAAACAAACTAAACCTGAGTATTTGTTTTATCTGTGATGATACAACACAGCTTTCAAACATTGACGATAATGGCTTTGACTTGGTTTATACGTCGAACGGTACACATACCTGGATTGCGGATATAGAGGCGATGTATAAAAACATATATCGGGTATTAAAACCAGCTGGATTTTCCATTATGTTTGATATCCATCCGTTTAATCGTCCTTTTACAGGTGAACCATGGAAAGAACCTAAAATTATAAAGCCATATGGAGAAATCATGCCACATTGTCATTGGCGTGTGCAGGATTTAGTAAATGCGATGATATGGGCGCAGCTATCTATAAGGGAAATGGAAGAATTACAGGCGGCAAATGCTTCATTCTGGTTTTCGTATGAGGAATTGATCAAGCAGGAGAAAGAAGAACTCACAAATATAAATAGCTGGCAACACAATCCTTTGGCAGCGTTGCCAGCATGGATTTCCATTGTTGCTCAAAAATAACGTATACTTTTTAATTCCAATT
>CAZKAO010000122.1:0-6131 GCA_964550745.1 uncultured Acetatifactor sp. | reverse complement strand
TCTTCAACTCTTTTAACATGATTTATTTCCTCCTTTGAAACACAGCGTTACTTTTTGTTATATTGATACTTCTTCAATTTCCTGCCTGTGATGATACAGATCAAACTTCCGCTTACGTCAAGTATAAACATCATAAGGACAGCGCCAGAACCCTTTCCCATGCCAAAGAGTGTTTTCAGAATTGATAGATCGCCGTATTCACTCATAACCGGTTCGCATACATGATCTACCATAAAACCGCCTAAAAACAATCCTATAGGAATCGTGAAAAATTGAAGCGCATTACAGCATGCATAAACACGACCCCGCAATTCCACCGGAATAGTTGTCCTAAGAATCACATCCATATTTGCACTCACCTGACAACTCTTCAAACAAGAATTTTATTGGTTGTATGCTTCTCTACTTACTGGATGCAATTCTAATTCCCAATCCTCGAATGGCTTGTCAAGACCATAATCAGGTTCAAAGTATCCTCGGATATATTCTGCGGCTCTTCTTTCACAATATTTATAATTCAAAACATTTCCTTCATTATCTAACTCAATGTTATTCATAAATATCGAAAATGCCATCTCCATACAACTGCTATCTTTCTCTAATTCATTCAAATAATCAATCCCCTCCAAGATAGGGTATCCTAATGTCCCATGCACAAACCAATACGAAAATTGTCTTACTGCACCAGATAAATAATTACTTACTTTCATATAGCAAACTCTCCTGTAAACTTGAATTCATAAACCTCGCTGGGCAACAATTACGGTATAGTTTTCCGTATCATATGTAACTCCCGTTTCTTTAAAACCATTTTTGTGCCAAAAATGTTCTGCTTGAGGGTTCCCTTTTACCCAACCGAGACGAACACTCGCCATCCCAATGCGGGTCAGATAAGCACACAGGTCATCGATAATCTTGCTCCCTGTTCCAGTATTCTGTATGGACACATCCGTCATAAAAAATCCAATAAAGGCTGTTAATTCATCCGGGTAGGCCATGATGAAATCCATCACAGCAATCAGTTTTTCCCCATCATAAAATCCCAGATAATACTTATCGCACATTTCCTTGTTGGGTGGGAGTGCATTCATATCATTCATAATGCTCTGTTCTGATACAAACGGTGGACAGTATTGATAGTATAAACTATTTTTATGGCATAATGTGTATACTTCTGCTGCATCATCGGCACGCATCTTTCGAACAAGATATTGGTTTGAGAATAACGAAACATTCATTTTCCTTATCCTTCCTTCTCCAAACATTCAAACTTCGATTTATGGATTAGATTTTATCACAAGTTGCTACCCGATTCAAGACAGAGCGGCACAACATATCTCTGTAGACATTTCACCTGCCGCATAGTAAAATAGCCCTATGAAAAATTTGTGGGCATGCTCCCGGACTGCACATCAGGCTTGTGTGTTGTCAGAGAATATGCGGAACTCAATTAAGGAGGAAATTATGTCAGACAGAACCAGACCATATGAAACGATGACAGACGAAGAACGATCCGATATGTGGAAGAAAGCGATTGAGCAATCTCTGACAGAGGTGCAGGAGCTTCGAGAGCGGCTGCATCCGGCAGCGTTTACTTCCCCCTTATGGGGAGAATATCGCGGGGCTTATGATGATGTGTTGGAGCAGGTGGCGTTCCTGTTCTGCCCGGAGGAGCTTGTCCCGGACATGAACAAGATCATCCGGCTTGATTCTGAAGAAAAAGACGGTTATCAAGTCAATTTCGACAACCTGTGTGAAAATCTGTCACACCAGCTTTCCTTTTATGACGCCGCTTATCTGGCTATGCCCTATCTGGTGCTGCTTCTGGAGAAAAAAAGGCGGGCGCAGGATTTTGAATGGCAGCTGCTGATCATTCGGGAAGTCGGTATGATTCTGTCCACAGATCTTCCCTATGAACAACAAAATTGCAGGGAGGCTATCCCGAAGGAGGTTTGGGACAGCTATCAGTTGAGCAGGGAGATTTTGCGGGATATGAGCAGGGAGTTTCTGAGTCAGCATATGGAACGGCTCAAAAAAGAATCCAAAGAAGGCCTGAAATATTTTGTTTCCGCACTAGTGGCAATTTTCGGAGATCCGGGAGCGGCGTTCCAGCTGATACTCGGATACTGGGAGCAGACTCCGGTAGAGTGCCCGCAGTGCGGCTATTATGATGAAGCTATGGAAGACGGCTTCTATAATGAAGACCTTATAAAGGAAAAAGTAGAGCCTGCCGAATCGGCAATCGGAAAATGGGACGGAAAAAGCTATGAGAATACATACCTCTGGTTCTCTAACCTGGCACATGAGCTGGGAATCAGGGACGAATGGAAAATTCCGTACTATTACGGAACCTACACCTGCCCGCAATGTGGCAGAAAAGGGATTTTGATAGAGTGGATGAAAGAAAACCAGGTATAGTTTTCTCTTGATTCGACATACTACAAAAGAATGATTCGATAAAAGAGGAGAACCCGCCATGAATCTTACCACGTCCCTGGAGGAAAATATCGCCGTCGCCCGCACCCTGCTGCCCATAGACACCAGCTTTGACATTATCACAAGGGAACTGCTGCTGGGCGAGACCAGGGCCTGCCTGCTGGGCATCAACGGTATGTGTAAAACCGAGGTCCTGCAGCGTATTTTTTCCGACCTGCAGAATCCCGGATACATGCGTGACAGCGTGGTGGAGCAGCTGCAGCAGTATATGGCTGCCCGGATCGGCTATGCCCAGGTGCAGCTGGAATCTGACTGGGACAAGCTGCTGCGCCAGCTCCTCAGCGGCCCTGTGATACTGCTGGTGGACGGCTTTGACCAGGCGCTGGTTCTGGATGTGCGAAGCTACCCCACCCGCGGTATATCCGAGCCGGATGCGGAGCCGGTACTGCGGGGAGCAAGGGACGGTTTTGTGGAGACCATGCTATTTAACGCCAACCTGATCCGCCGCCGAATCCGTTCCCCACGGCTGACCTTCCGGCTGTGTTCCGTGGGCGCGGACAGCAAGACGGATGTGGCGCTGGCCTATGTGGATGACCTGGCTGACCCGGAACTGGTCCGTCGGACCTTAGAGAGCCTGGCCCGCCTCCAGGCCTCCAGCCTGACCATGGGCACAAAAAGCCTGGAGGAGCTGCTGGTAAAAAAGCGTTGGTACAATCCCCTGCCCAGCATGCACCTGACAGAACGGCCGGATGTGGCATGCAGCTACCTGATGGAGGGACATGTGCTGATTATTGTGGATAACTCCCCCACAGTGCTGATCCTGCCCAGCACTATCTTCCAGTTTACCCAGAGTCCGGACGATTATTACAGCAGCCCGCTGGTGGGCAGCTATTTTCGGCTTGCCCGTTTTGCCTGTATCCTGGTAAGCCTGGTGCTGATGCCGCTATATCTGCTGCTGACCGCCCATTTCCCGGATATTTCCGCCCGATATCATCTGCTGGACAGCGCGGACGCCGGGCCTGTCACTGTGTTTTTCTATGTATTGGCCGTGGAGTTTCTACTGGATCTGTTCAAATATTCCGCCGCTCACAGCGCCAGCCGCTTCTCCGGTTCCCTGTCCATCGTGGGCGGGCTGATCATCGGGGATATCGCCGTGGAGTTGAACTGGGCCTCCGTGGAAGTGCTGTTCTATGCGGCGGTGACGCTCCTGGCCACGCTGTCCCTGACCAGCACTGAGTTTGCCGATGGGCTGCGGCTCTACCGGCTGTTCCTGCTACTGGTCACAGGTCTGTGGGGTCTGTGGGGCTTTCTCATTGGTCTGGCGTTGGTAATATTTTCCGTCATCACCACCCCCACCTATGGGGACTACAGCTACCTCTGGCCCCTGTTCCCCTTTAACTGGCAGGCCTTGAAAACCCTGTTGCTGCGCTATCCGACCTTTCGGGCACAGCCCAGCCGGGTGTGGAGACGCAGGATGTGAATTTCAGCCCTGTCTACGGTTTATCCGGGTCGGGTCATACAAAGGAGTTTATGTCCATATACTGTAGAAAGCTGTGATATAACGGACGGCAACCTAAGCGCCAGCATATGTGTCAGCCTGCGTGCCGCCCGAAAGGATTCTCCGTGAGCTTATTATCTGCCATCAATCAGTTTCTGTGGAACGGGCCCCTGCTGCTCCTGCTTCTGGGCGTTCATCTGTACTTTACCATTCATCTGCATGTACCCCAGCGGCATATCGGCAGGGCCATCCGTATGTCTCTGCGTCCGGAACATGCACAGGAAAATGTCACATCGCACCGCCGTATCTCCCCCTTCGGCGCACTGGCCACCACCCTGGCGGCAACACTGGGAACCGGCAATATCATCGGCGTGTCCACGGCTGTTGCCCTGGGGGGGCCCGGCGCCGTACTGTGGTGCTGGCTCACCGGCGTGCTGGGCATGGCCACCGCCTATGCGGAATGCTATCTGGGTGTACTCTATCGACGGCGGGATGCCGAAGGCCACCATATCGGCGGCCCCATGTATGTCATCCGTGACGGCATTCACTGCAAACCTCTGGCCTGTTTCTATGCCTTCTGTACCATAACGGCGGCTTTCGGCGTTGGATGCACCACCCAGGCCAATTCCCTGACCCAGACCACCTCCCTGACCTGGGGACTCTCCCCTCACCTAGTGGGCATTGTCGCCGCTGTTGTCACAGGGCTGGTACTCATCGGCGGTATCCGCAGCATCAGTCGGGTGTGCATGCGGCTGGTGCCTGTGCTGGGTCTGCTCTACATAGCGGGCTGCCTGGCCCTGCTCTGGCGCTTCCGCAGCGCCCTGGGGCCGACCTGCCTGTACATTCTGGAAAGCGCCCTCTCCCCTCGGGCCGCACTTGGCGGCGCGGCAGGCGGAGGACTGCTGCTGGCGGCGCGTTATGGCATCGCCAGGGGCCTGTACACCAACGAGGCGGGAATTGGCACCTCCGCCATCGGCGCCGCCTCCTCCGATGTCTCCTCCCCGGCTTATCAAGCCTATGTATCCATGACCGCCGTATTTTGGGATACCGTGGTTATGTGCTTGTTGACCGGTTTGGTCATAGTTGCAAACATGCTGCTGCATCCCGATTCCCTGGCAGGTGTCAATGAAACGGGACTGGCTGCTGCCGCTTTCCGCTCCCTGCCTCTTTTGTCCGCTTGGGGACTGCCCTTAAGCGGTGAGGTCTTCCTGTCCCTCTCCTTGGCTGCCTTCGCCCTGACTACCCTGATCGGCTGGTCCTATATGGGTGAAAAAGCCGCGGAATACCTGTGGGGTTCCGCCGCCATCCCCCATTACAAGCTGGTGTATATCGTCATGATCTATGTGGGAGCGGTGATCCCCATGCGCCTGGTGTGGGAATGTACCGATCTGGTCAACGCCGTGATGGTGCTGCCCAACGTGGCAGCGCTGGTGCTGCTGCGAAACAGGGTCCGTACATAAATATTCTTGATTCCCGCACAAATAATGCGTATAATATAATTATGTGAAAAAGTAAAGCGAGGGATTACTTATGCCGCGATTACAGGAAAAAAGCTATACCATTGAAGATATCTACGCCTTGCCAAATGGCCAGAGAGCAGAACTGATTGACGGACGCATGTATATGATGGCGCCACCAAGCACAACTCATCAAAGAATTTCATATTCTCTTGCCAGAAAAATCTCTGATTATATTGATCAGAAAAATGGTGGCTGTGAAGTATTTCTTGCCCCCTTTGCGGTATTTTTAAATAAAAATGACATAAATTATGTGGAACCTGATATTTCTGTTATATGTGACAAAAGCAAGCTTGACGAAAAGGGATGCAATGGCGCGCCTGACTGGGTCATAGAAATTGTATCCCCCTCTACAAGCCAGATGGATTACGGTATAAAACTTTTTAAGTACCGCACTGCCGGAGTCAGAGAGTACTGGATCGTAAATCCTCTAAAACAGACTGTCACTGTCTATGATTTTGAAAAAGAAAAAAGAACGAACCTATATTCTTTCGATGACAGCATCCCTGTGTGCATTTATACTGAACTGAGTATCAATATCGCAGATTTGCTCTCCCAATAAGTAATATAAAAACAGCGGATTCTCATTGATTCTACAATGAAATCCACTGTTTTTAAAGTTTTGCTCTTCGTGGAGCATACGGGACTCGAACCCGTGGCCTTCACACTGCCAGTGTGAC
>CAZKAO010000121.1:0-6235 GCA_964550745.1 uncultured Acetatifactor sp. | reverse complement strand
TTCAATAGAAACTGCTTAAAGAATTTTCAGGGTTGCATTGCTGTTTATTTGTCAAAGTACAAGAAGTAATTGGCTACACCAATAACTTCTCGTCGCATCTATTACTGCGACAGCTTTAATATATTACCACATCATTTTTTCCATGTCAACAATTTCCGAAAAAATTTTTTATTTTTTTCACTATACCATGGTCACATGAGCTTTAGCGCATATTTCGTTCAAAAGAGTTCAATGGGGAGCATACCCATCAGGTTTTCTACCAGCTTGGCGACCACATTAAAATGATAAATTTTTGTCAGCACCACACTTTCTCTGGTGTACTCCAGAATCTGCTGGCCAATCATACCCAGCCTGAAATACATAATAAAAACATAGATGATCTGTAGAATCAGTACCACCTCCAAAGCGCCAAAGACAGCTCCCAGCACTTTGTTGGCCCAATGCACCACTGGCAGTTTTGCAATCATTTTTGCCGAGAAAAACACCACCCCCAGCAGATGATGCACGATACCCAGCAGCGCCAGTAGAACTACGGCAATGACCACACCTAAAATCTCTTTTTCCATATAACTGTGCAGTCCTCTGCTGATCAGCACTACTGTCATCCCCATGAGAATCAGAGTCACCAGGGAGATAATCTCCTTAACCATCCCTTTCTTGTAGCCGTCCACAATCTTAATAAGCGTAAATACTGCCGCAACAATCAGCATGATGTTCATCTGTACTTCCTCCATGTTAAAGTTTCGTCTCTGCTATTTCAACTGTATCGTATCAATCGAATTGTTGGTGAGTATCAGGTATCTATAGCTGTTTCCCTGGGGAATCATCACTCGGACCGGCTGGGAAAACTCCCCCTGATACTTGTCCACTCCGCCCAGTGTGCGGATCAGACACTCCCGTTCGCTGTATGCGACAAAGCTCTCCTGTCCAAAAAACAGATGTTGAAAATCTATGTTAAACAGGTACTCACCCACTTTTTCTCCTGAATTCCGATACACTTGCAGCTTATGTTGCGCCCCTGTAGAACTGTCTCTAAATAACATTCCCACATAGTCTCCATTGCTGTATACGGCCTGAATCTCTTCATTATATAGATGAGAGCTGGTCGCTTCCGGAATCTGTGTGCCGCCATAAAACACCAGACGGTCATCTCCCACCGTATAGGCTGTCCCATCAGTCATAAAGCTGATAACCGGTATCACGGTATCCGGGTATGTGTATCCGTTCACATAATAGTCACTTCTGTTTGCGCCCACCTGGCCGAAATTGTAAAATGCCACACGGGAATTTACCACGCCTGAATCCACATAAATGCAGGACAGTCCCATCAGTTCTCCGTTTGGCGAAAGCGCAACTGCCGCCGGATAGCCGCTCTGGTTCATAGTCGTCTGTACTTCAAACCGCTCTTTTCCATCAGGATCATATATCTGAATCCAGGTAATTTTGGTATCTGCTACAACAACTGCCACACGACCTGTCTGTGCCACTGCAATACTGCGGATCGGCATATTAGTGCTGATCTCTCCCAGCTTTTTTTCCTCATCTAATATGTATACCTCACGGCCATTGTAGTCACCGATCGCCACTACATTACCATTGGTAGCGATGATCAGATTCTGCATCTGATATGTCTGGTTCCACAGAACATTTCCTTTGACATCCGTACAGTGGGCGCCGTCATTGCTGTAAGTCAGAATATGACTGCCCAGAGGCATATTCACTGTACCGTTTATCACTTCCACTTCTGTCGTGTTGACTACCTCATAGGATGTGTAAATATGGTTTTTGTATTGCACTACCACCAAGGCAATCAAGGCACTCAGAGCGGCTGCCACCAGCAGGATTCGATAAACATGGGACAGGCGATAGTGCCGGATCTTCTGATGATAATCTGCCTGTCCCTTTTCCCTTTTCTCCCTCTCCTCCTGAAAATTTCTGATATCAGCCATATAGTAACCTCACATGTATCACATTTCATGTGCCAAAACGCACACTTTGTACTTTATTTTCTTTCTCAGTATAGCACACTTTTTCTCAGGGGAGTAGAATTTTTTGTCCGATTTGAATATTATCCGCATTAGTGATCCCGTTAAGCTCACAGATTGCCTGTACATAGCTGTCATTTCCGTACTGTCTGGTGCTGATGCCGATCAATGTGTCACCCTGCTGGATCACATAGCTCACCGGCTGCGCCTGCTGCTGGGCCTCAATCTCCGATGTCGCCGGTCCCTGCACCGGTATCTCCTGCCCCGCCGCTCCGGAAGGTTCCACTTCTTCACTCTCCTGCGGCAACGCTTCCTGTGTCTCCTGTGTATCAGGCTCCTGTGAACCCTCCTGCGGTTGAGACGCCGTGGTCTCCTGGGATGGCAGGGGCTGCTCGCTCTCCTCCGTCTGTAAGGATTGTCCCGTCACCGCCTGTCCCGACACAGCTGTCGCCTGCTGATTCTCCTGCAGAATCGCATCTGTCAAGCTGCCCTCCGCCATCAGTGTGCCGGAGTTGTAAACCTCCGTACCTGTAATCGCCGCTCCGTCCGCCTGCACAGCATCGCCCGGCTCAGACTGTCCATCCGACAGCCCTGTCCAAAACTGCTTTATCTGCTCCCCGATTGTTCCCTCTCCGTCTTCTCTAGTGACAGCCGCCACTCCTATCAGACACAGCACCGCAAAGACTGCTGCTGCCGACATGCGCATCATTTTCAGCGACGCTGCCGGTGAAGCCTCCTGTGGATTTTTCTCTGCGCGTGTTCTGCGCCTTGTCTGCGCCTCCATCCCGCTTCGGGACTGTTGTCCCTTCTGTTCATACTGGCTGCGGCGCTCCTCCTGCCTGGCTCTGGCACGGTCGTATTTTTCCTGCCCATACTGCTCCGGCTCATGCACCTGGGTTTTATTGTCTACCATATATGCCAGCATGCTGTCATTTTTTTCATAGAAGCAGGCATATCCTTTTATATATCGGCAGGTATCCTGTTCCAGAATATGCATACCTTCCGCCATCTCGCCGTCAAAAATATGGTAACCCAGAAAATCGTATTCCGGGAAATAACGCTGACGCAGGCGTTCAACCTCCTGGTTCTGCGCCTGGGACAAGTGGCGCACTTCCTTGCTGATGGACAGAATCTGGCAGGCTCCATAGATAAAAAAATACGACAACGCCTGTTCCTTGGTGTATTTGCCATACAGGGCAATCACAGGCCCTTTGTCCTGTGTCTGGCGGCTAAGCTGCTTCATGTAGGAAACCACATAGTCCTCCACATAAATCTTACAGGTGCGGTCCGCCTCCCCGATTTGTGTAATATTTTTTGGTAATTCCATAAAAACACCTCCCACATCCCATGCTTTTTCAGTCAATGTCAGCTATAAATATAGCATGGGCGTGAGAGGTATTTTATCATTCCTTGTCGTGCGGATATAAAAATACTTCGACAATTTTCTTGTTCCGTTTTTTACTCAAAACGATATATGGTTGTGGAGTCGTATTCCCTGCCCCCGCCAAATACGCAGGAGGGGAATTCGGGCTGATGAATGCTGTCCGGATAATACTGGGTCTCCAGACACAAACCACTTCTCTTTTCATAGAAAGCCCCATTCTTGCCCGGTTCAGGACTGATACAATTGCCCGCATAGAACTGTACGCCGGGAAGCGTAGAATAGGTCAGCATGCGACGCCCGCTTTCCGGTGCGGTCAGCACAGCAATCAGACGGAGCTGGCCGTCCCAGTCGTCCACCACCCAGTTGTGGTCATAGCCCTGGGTCAACAGCAGCTGTTCAAAATCCTCCCGAATCTCTTTCCCCACTGTCTTGGGCTGGGTAAAATCCATCACAGTGCCTGCCACGGCGGCAATCTCTCCGGTGGGGATCGCACCCTCCACCACAGGCGTGTAATGGGAAGCTATAAGCTGCAGCTGATGGCTCTCAATATTGCCCGCTTTATGTCCATTCAAGTTAAAATAAGTATGATTAGTTGGATTGAGGATCGTCTTCTTGTCACTGGTGCCATGATAGTGAAGCGTCAGCCCGTTTTTCTCATCCAGAGTGTAGGTAATCTGCAAGACTTTGTTGCCGGGGAAGCCCATATTGCCATCTGCATCCCGGATGGTAAAGGTGACGCTGTCCTCACCCACCTGGGTATCCCATAACTGTTTATGATATCCCTGCTCCATATGACTGTGCAGATTGTTGGGACCGTCATTTACATCAACCGCATAGACAGTACCGTCAATCTCAAACCTGGCGCCGCCGATCCGGTTGGCGCTGGGGCCGATGGTCGCGCCAAAAAAGCTGCCGTTTTTCAGATAGCCCTTTGCACTGTCAAAGCCAAGCACCACATCCTCCAGTCTTCCCTCTCCGTCCGGCACATACAGATTGACCAGAATCGCGCCCAGATCCGTCACCTCAGCTTTCATGCCTGCCTGATTCTCCAGCGTGTAGAGAGTCACCTCCCTGCCCTTGCCGTCCGTGCCAAAATTCCTCTTTGTAATCGAAATAGCCATATCTTTATCCTCCCATTAAAGTTCCATATATCCTCTGTCGGCACGCTTATATCTCCACACGTCCTTCCAGAGCCCGCAGCAGCGTTACTTCATCAATATACTCCAGATCTCCTCCCACCGGTACGCCGCTGGCGATCCGTGTCACCCTGATCCCTGTCGGTTTGATCAGTTTGCTGATATACATAGCTGTCGTCTCCCCCTCCAGACTGGAATTGGTGGCAATGATAACCTCCTCCACATCCTCCTTCAGGCGGGACATCAGTTCCTTTAATTTAATATCATTAGGACCAATTCCCAGCATGGGCGAAATCGCCCCGTGCAGCACATGATAGACTCCCTCGTATTTTCCGGTCTTTTCATAAGCCGCCAGATCCCTGGGATTTTCCACTACCATGATCAGCCGGTGATTACGTTTCTCATTGGCACACACCGGACATATCTCCTTGTCCGTCAGGGTAAAGCACTTCTCACAATGCCGTACATTCTCCTTAGCCTCCAGGATCGTCTGTGCCAGGCGATTCACCTTGTCCTTCGGCATGTTAATCAGGTGAAAGGCCAGGCGCTGGGCGGATTTGCCGCCGATACCCGGCAGTGCCGCCAACTCCTCTATTAACTTATTGATATGTCCACTGTACAGCTCCATCAGAGTGAAAAGCCTCCTAAGCCGCCGGTCATCTTGCCCATCAGCGCCTCGTTGGCCTGATCCGCCTGCTTCAACGCCTCATTGGTGGCCGCCATGATCAGATCCTGCAACATCTCGATGTCCTCCGGGTCCACTACCTCCTCGGTCAGCTTCACCTTCAGCACCTCCTTTTTGCCGGATACCGTGACCTCCACCGCTCCGCCTCCGGCAGACGCCGTGAACTCCTTAGTCTCCAGTTCTTTCTGCCCTTCCTCCATCTGACGCTGCATGCGCTGCGCCTGCTTCATCAGATTACTCATATTACCCGGCATCATGCCGCCGGGATAGCCTCCACGTTTTGCCATGGGTCCGTTCCTCCGTTTTCTATAATTATCTTTTCATCATTCTTCCTCGATCTCCATATGGATGATCTGGGATAGATCCACATAATTCTCCTCAAATTCCCGCTTACTGCCCACTGTCTGAATATCCACTTCCACCTCTTTGCCGAGATAGTCCGCAATCAGGTTCTCAAGCTGCTCTTTATTCTGGGGATGCTGAGAAAAATAATCTGACTCCAGTCCGTCCTGCAGCACCAACATCATACGATTGTCCCCGCCCAGGCTTAAACTGGCGTTTTTTAAATACATTTTCATAGGGTTCTCGGCATTGGCTACGATAGCCGCCCAGTGGCTGACCACATCCTTCACGTCATCGGGAATAGCCTTGGGAAGCGGCGGTTTGGATACCGAAGTCTCCCCCTGGGGCTGCATGGCATATCCGGCCGGCATCACCGCCACACCGTTCTCCACCTTTTCCTCCACATCTCTGATCCGCTCCAGAAGAGCATCCTGGGATACCTCCATGCCAGGCCTGCACAGCTTGATCAGAGCGATCTCCACCAGGATACGCTTCTGACTGGCATAGCGGATCTGTCCGGACAGTTCCGAGAAAATACGGATATAGCGGATAATCCGATTCATGTCTACCATGTCCGCCTCTTCCTTGAGACGCGCCAGATTGTCCGAGGACATATCAATCACATCCTCCAGGTTGTCAGAGGACTGCACCAGCATCAGATTCCGCAGATACCAGGTAAAATCCGTCACAAACTGGGTCAGTT
>CAZKAO010000120.1:0-6339 GCA_964550745.1 uncultured Acetatifactor sp. | reverse complement strand
CTGCGATCATACGAAGGGTGGTGGACTTACCACAGCCGGAAGGACCTACGAAGATGATGAACTCCTGATCTGCTATCTCAAGGTTGAAATTCTTAACTGCTTCAAAGCCGTTAGGATATACCTTGCAGATATTCTTTAAAGATAAACTAGCCATAAAAATAACTCCTTTCACAATCGATAATGATTTTTGTGTTTATGCAGCGATATGTATCACCACAAATCCTAAATAAGAGTATATCTAAATCTCCTCAGAAATTCTATGCCACTATTTCACAAAGATTTTGTTCCCGATTGTGAGAATTGCTCACAAATCTGCATTTTTTTTATTTTCACAGGCATTTTTCACAAAACAATCGCTTTCTATTGGACACATTACACAATTCCACCTATATTTTGTCCTCCAGAGTCGCATCCAGCTGATCATGAAATATTTTCTCGTCATCCTCCTCGTCATCCGCGGCTGTCCCTACACCATTGGCTTCATTAATCCGTTCCTCCAGCTTCAGAAAGAACTTATTGTACATCTTAGCCGCCAGAAAAGCCGGAAGCGTCATTCCAAAAAGCACAATCATCGGGAATATATTGGGAAAAAACACTGCCAGCCCCATGGGAATCAGATACAGTATCAGCATCAGCACACTCTTGGGTGCCAGTAAAATGCTCATTGCCAACGCATTCTTGATAGTGCGGAATACTGTATTGGCAAATTTGGCCTGAACCGGAAACACATACAGCAGCGTAAAAACCGCAAATATAGCAACGGCGCCCATAATGGCCTTAAAAATCACATGGAACTCTACACCAGAGATATACATAATATAGTAATCTCCGCCCAGAACCAGTGCAATCAGCAGCATGATCAGCCAGATAGCCGTAGCCTGCGCAAAATTCTCCCGAAATGCCTTAAAATACCCTTTCACCACATAGCACTCCTCATCCCGCACAATCTTCAGCACCTGATAATGCATGGCGGTAAGAGCAGCGCCCCCCGTAAAAACAGGAATCATACAGGCGATAGTGAGCAGGTTCAAAATCATCAGGTCTGCCACCTTTCCCATAACCTGCATAAAGGGGCTGTCAATGTCTAAAAATTTCATATTTTTCATCCTTTCTGGCTTATATTCCCAACTTATGCTGCACTTTAGAAGAGCTTCTCCATAAAGGTCACCCGAATGCCCGCCACCTGTTCCTCCGGCCTCATGGCACAGAAACCCAGCTTTTTATAAAATTCCACCGCATAGGGTGCCGCCGTCAGGGTCATGCTGTGTTCTCCCGCCTCCTCAGCAAGATATCGGAACAGATCCCCCATCAACGTGCTGCCAATCCCCCGGTGATGATAGTTCTCATCCACAAACAGCAGGGACAGATGGTTGGTGTTGCGCACAGAGGCCAGTCCTACCACACGGCTTTTATCCAATGCCAGCAGCACCTGATAGTTGCCGCTCAGAAACATCCTTCTGAGCGAACCGTCATGTATGAAGGTATCAAAGTTGTCGATACCCTCCTGGGAATAATCTCTTCCCTCAAATTTCAGAAAGGTGCGCCATACCATCTCCATGGCAGGATCCCAGTCCTCCGGCAATGCCCATCTGATTGTGTAAGGGAAATGATTTGCTTCCATATTTCTTCCTTTCTACTCCTTTGCGGCGCAGGCTCCCACTTGATTTTCCAATGGCAGGGCGTTGTCCATCGCATGGGCATTCTCCATAGTCACCCTCGCAATGGCCTCCATTGCCTCGCGGGTAAAAAATCCCATATGAGAAGTAATCAGCACATTGGGAAAAGTCATCAGCCGAGCCAGGTTCTCATCCTCTATGATCTCTCCTGAGCAGTCCTCATAGAAGATTCCCTCTTCTTCTTCGTATACATCCAGTCCCACGCCGCCGAATTTTTTCTGAAGCAGTCCCTCGATCAGACTATCCGTGTGAATCAGACTTCCTCTGGAGGTATTGATCAGAAAGACTCTCTCTTTCATCATGGCGATGCTGTCCCGGTTAATCATATGACGGGTCTGGGCGGTCAGCGGACAGTGCAGACTGATCACATCCGCCTGCCGAAACAGTTCCTCCCTGTCGACATAAGTCACCTGCAGCCAGTCGTTGGGATAGGGATCATATGCGATGACCTCCATGCCAAACCCCTGGCAGATCCGAATCATCGCCTGGCCGATACGTCCGGTTCCCACGATACCTGCCGTCTTGCCATGCAGATCCGTACCCATCAGTCCCTGCAGACTCATGTTGAAATCTCTGGTACGGCTGTACGCTTTGTGGGTACAGCGGTTCAGGGTGAGCAGCATAGCTGTCGCAAACTCTGCCACCGCCTCCGGCGAGTAGCTGGGCACCCGCAGCACTACGACTTTATCCTCCGCCGCTTTCACGTCCACATTGTTAAAACCGGCGCTTCGCAACAGAATGCCCTTTACATGCATATCATAGAGTACCTCGATCATCTCGGCATCAATATGATCGTTCACAAATACGCAGATGGCATCGCATCCCTTTGCCAAAAACAATGTCTCCCGGGTACAGGGAAAATCAATAAAATGGATATCATATCCGTACTGCTCTCCCAGAGGCTCAAACCAGATACGATCATAGGGCTTGGTACTGTAAAATGCAATCTTCATAAACGATTCCCTCCTAATTCAAAAGCTCCGTTCCCCGGATAGCGCCCTCACCGACATTCCGAAATTCTCCTGACGCCACCCTGGCAGATGCTGTTTTATAGTTCTGTAGAACTATAATTCTGCAGAACTTTGGGAATAGTTTATAGTATTTTCGCTGTTTTTATGCGCTGGTACTGATACAATGCTTTTGAATCCAGGCAAATATCACTTCCATAATCTGCGCCCGTTCCGGCTCATTCAGCAGCTCATGCCGGCAGTTCTCGCACAGGTGCATCTCCACATCCTTCACTCCGGCGCTGCGCAGAGCCTCGCACACTTTGGGAATGCCCTTGCCATACTCACCCAAGGGATCTGCATCACCGGAAATCACCATCAGCGGCAGCCCTGCCGGAATCTTCTGCAGCCGTTTAGGGTCATTGGCCCTCATGATCAGTTCTGTCAACGTCTGGAAGCCATTCAAGGTAAAGACATTGCCGCACAGGGGATCATCTATGTACCGCTGTACGCTCTCTGCATCCTTACACAGCCAGTCAAAGGTGGTCTTGGCATCCGGAATGCGCTTGTTATAGCTGCCAAAGCTTACTTTGTCAGAGAATTTACTCACATGCTTGGCTCCCAGAAAAAGCTTCTGGAAATCCACCAAAAATCTGGCCGCTCTCATGGAACTCATGCTCTGATAACCTGTGCCCATGATAACGGCCCCTGTAATGCCGGTGCCATACATGGTCAGATAATTGCGCAGGATAAAGGAACCCATACTGTGTCCAATTATCACATAGGGCAGACCCGGATACACCTGCTGCGTCATCTTCTTCAGGCGATGAACGTCCCGCACCAAGACAGTGGCCGGGTCCTGCTCGCAGAAATAGCCATACAACTTGTCTTCACCCAGGCTTTTTCCATGGCCCAGGTGGTCATTACCTGTGACCACACAGCCCTGATCTGTCAAAAATCCGGCAAACTCTTCATACCGCTCAATATACTCGGCCATGCCGTGTATAATCTGCACCACGCATACGGGTTCCCGATTCTCAGGCGTAAATCTCACTGCATGAATCTGGGAACGGTTGTCTCTGGAATCATAGTAGAATTCTTCTTTCTTCATAGTTTCTCCCTGTATACCACTGCTCTGCTTGTGATGGCGGCATTCGCCAAATGCTCATGTAAGCATGGCACTTGACTCATTGCTCGCAAAAATAAATGCATGGTTAAAAACCATGCATTTATTATACACCATATTTTTATACTTTTTAACCTTTTTATGGAAATTTTATAAAAAACTTTCCCTGGCATCCAAACCTTCTCAGCAGATCTCCGCGCCGGAGGGCATGGGCTTCTCCGCTGTCATCAGGGCCAGATTGCCCTCCGCATCCTCCGCGCACAGCAGCATGCCCTCGGACACTACGCCTGCCAGAGTTGCGGGCTTTAGGTTTACCAGCACCATAACCTTCTTGCCCACCATCTCCTCCGGTGTGTAATGGGCCTTGATGCCGGATACAATCTGACGCACCTGGCGGCCGATCTTCACCTGGGAACACAAGAGCTTTTTGGACTTGGGCACCGCCTCACAGGCAATGATCTCACCCACCTGGAACTGAAGCCGCGCAAAATCATCATAGGTAATCTCCGGTTTGGCCTCGATATCTACTACCGACTCTTCTGCTCCGGCGTCCGATCCTCCATCTTCACTCTGATCGCCTGCAGCAGCTACCATGGCGGCAATCAGCTCCTCCTCCCGCTTTTCCACTTCTTTCATATCCAGACGGGCAAAGAGAATCTGCGGCTGATCCGTCACCCTGTTTCCATTGGGATACAGCCCAAACTCCTCCAGCTGTCCAAACTCCCGCAGGGAGGTATTCAGCTGGGCGGCAATCTTTTCCGCCGTCTCGGGCATATAAGGCTCCAGCAGAGATGCGCCGATCACAATTCCCTCCACCAGATTATACATCACGGTGGCCAGCCGTCCGGCTTTTGCCTCGTCCTTAGCCAGTACCCAGGGCTCAGTCTCATCTATATATTTGTTGCAGCGCTTGAAGATACCGAAGATCTCCGTCAGGGCATCCGCAATCCTGAGCTCATCCATCTTCTCCACCACCTTGGCATAAGTACCGGTGATGGTCTTCTTCAGATCCTCGTCTATGACATTATCCTCCGGGGTCAGCTGCACACCCTTATTCTCCACCACGCCGCCGAAATACTTGTTGCTCATGGAGATGGTGCGGTTCACCAGATTCCCCAATGTATTGGCCAGATCGGAATTGGTCCGCTCGGCGATCAGTCCCCAGGTGGCATTGCCGTCATTGTCATAAGGCATCTCATGAATCATATAGTACCGCACGGCATCCACGCCGAAGAAGTCGATCAGATCGTCCACATAGATCACATTTCCCTTAGACTTGCTCATTTTGAGGGCGTTCATCAGCAGCCAGGGATGGCCGAATACCTGCTTGGGAAGCGGCTCTCCCAGCGCCATCAGGAAAATGGGCCAGTAGATGGTATGGAAACGGATAATGTCTTTGCCGATCAGATGCAGGTCCGCAGGCCAGAACTTCTTGTACTGCTCCGTGCTGTTCCCGTCCGCATCATAGCCAATGCCGGTGATATAGTTGGTCAGCGCATCCAGCCACACATAGACCACATGCCTGTCGTCAAAATCCACCGGGATTCCCCACTTAAAAGAGGTGCGGGATACACACAGATCCTGCAGACCCGGCAGCAGGAAATTGTTCATCATCTCATTTTTGCGGGATACGGGCTGGATAAATTCAGGGTGCGTATTGATATGCTCAATCAGCCGATCCGCATATTTGCTCATCCGGAAAAAGTAAGCCTCCTCCTTGGCAGGCTTCACCTCTCTGCCGCAGTCCGGGCACTTGCCGTCCACCAGCTGGGACTCCGTCCAGAAGGACTCGCAGGGGGTACAGTACATCCCCTCATAGGCTCCCTTATAGATGTCCCCCTGGTCGTACAGACGCTTAAAAATCTTCTGTACCTGTCTCTCGTGAGGTTTGTCCGTGGTGCGGATAAATTTGTCATACTGGATGTTCAGCTGATCGCAGAGCCCCCGGATAATGCCCGCCACATTATCCACAAACTCCTGAGGCGTTATGCCTGCCTCCTGTGCCTTCAGCTCGATCTTCTGTCCATGCTCGTCCGTGCCGGTCTGGAAAAATACATCATAGCCCTGTTTTCTCTTAAAGCGGGCGATGGCGTCCGCCAGCACGATCTCGTAATTGTTGCCAATATGGGGCTTACCGGACGTGTAAGCGATGGCCGTTGTAATGTAATAAGGTGTTTTACTCATGTTCTCATCTCCTTATTTTGAGTTCCGCATATTCCCTAATATGCTGTTTTTTGAGTTCCGCATATTCCCTAATATGCTGTTTTGCAGTTCATCAGAACTGCTGTTCCGCAATGGGCCGTTCCTTCAAGGAGCATAACGAAAGGCCCGCCTCCGCATGCTCTCACCGCATGAGAAGACGAGCCGTAAGCCCGTGTTACCACTTCTCTTCATCTCTTTCTCACAAAAGAGACCTCATCGGGTCATGCAGTTCATATCCTATAAGCTGCCAAAACCCTATCCGCTATAACAGGCGGAGCCTGTCGCAGCCTGACCTGACTGCACCGGGAAAATCCCGCCGCCACTCCAAGGTTCGGTGCGCTGCTCGGAAGCCATCTTCCACATATCTCCCGCTCCATCCCTCTCAGCC
>CAZKAO010000119.1:0-6683 GCA_964550745.1 uncultured Acetatifactor sp. | reverse complement strand
CAGCGTGGGCACCACCAGCCGCTCCGCCTATCTGGGACAGCTGGAAAATTATGAGCAATTGTACGAGCTGGCATTGCAGCGGGAGGCGGACGCAGGAAACGGCGGTGTTTTCCGCATGGAGAAATTCGCCCGCACCACCAAGAACGACGGCACTCTGGCGGGGTATCCCACTGCCTCCGTGTTTTCTTCCACCATGAATTCCTCTGTGGCTGATCTGTATGAGAGGCTGGGTATGCGCCACAGTAAGGTGTTTTATTGTTATGACGGTGCAACCGCCTTTCTCTCGGCGCTGTTAAATGTGAATTATCTCTATGGAATCAATGCGGAGGATTCTCCTCAGGAGGGGGATGAGGAAGAGCAGAAGGTCCAGAGTGAGGAATGCAGCCTCTACTCTCTGGTAGATACCAGGGGCGAGGTGGCTCTGTACGCCTGCGAGGCCACGCTTCCTTTTGGCTATGTGGCGCCAATGGGTTATGACCTGCCCGAGGGCTATAAAGGAGAGCCGCTTAAGCTGCAGAACGAGATGGTAAAGCTGCTGGGGACAGAGGGCAGGTTGTTTCGACAGGCCGACAGCAAAAAGGTGGGAGATAAGGTGACGATGACCGCCAAGACGGACGGCTATTACTATATGCTGCTCACCGGATCGGGCACCAAAAAAATCGCCATGACCGGGGCGCTGGAGCGGAAATACACGGATCTGAAGATATATTCGGTGCTGTATGTGGGCTATCTGGAGGCGGGGCAGACAGTAACCTTTGAAAACGATGACGAGAGCGACGAGACCCCGGAGTTCAAGCTGAGCGCCTGGCGCATGGACGAGGAGGTGCTGACCCAGGTGCTGGAGCTGCTGGGCGAAAGGCATCTGGAGGAAGTGTCCTGCGACAGCACCCATGTGAGCGGAAAGCTGGAGCTGGAGGAGGCCGGGCGGCTGATCCTGTCCATCCCCTACGAGAAAGGCTGGACCATTCTGGTAAATGGGGAGGTACAGGAACCTGTGCTGGTGGGAGAGTGCCTGATGGCGCTGGATCTGGAGCCGGGAGACTATGAGATTGAGCTGGAATACGTGCCCTATGGGCTGAAACAGGGAATATTGTTGAGCGCGGTGAGCGTTCTGATATTTGTGGCGATTATGGTCCTGCGACGTAGAAAGAAGCCTGAAAAGCAGGGTATGGAGGGGGAGAGATGATCGCAATACTTACAAGTTCACTGGGAGGCTCCCGAAAGGTTGACGGCAGGAGATATCCCGCGCCTTTGCTGGGAGATAACGGTCTGGTGGAACGGATAAAAAGTGTCTGGAAAGAGAATTCCAATGTGCTGCTCATCAGTGCATCTCCGGAGGAATATGAAAGAAATGACAGTATCCTGCACTGCCAGAGGGAGGCATTTCCCATGAGCGGGTTGCCTGTCTGCGACTTTCTGCTGTGTGATGGACGGACGGAGGATATGGCCTATAGACTGGGGGAGTTTGACGTTCTTGTGCTGGCCGGGGGCCATGTTCCCACGCAAAATAGTTTCTTTGAGAGACTGGACCTGCGGCGCCGCCTGGAATCGTTTGACGGTCTGCTGATCTCCTGGAGCGCAGGCTCCATGAACTGCGCCGAACTTGTCTATGCCCTGCCGGAGGCAGAGGGGGAGGGTGTGGACCCCGGGTACCGCCGGTTTATCCCAGGTCTGGGTATCACCCGACACCAGATTCTCCCTCATTTCCAGGACCTCAGAACGGAGCGCGTGGACGGACTGCGTGTGGTGGAGGATATGGCGTATCCGGACAGTATGGGCAGAGAGTTCATCGCTCTGAATGACTGCAGCTATATCCTCCATGACAATGGATTGGAAACCCTGTATGGGGAGGCATACAGGATCAAGGATGGTCGTATGACACAGATTTGCGGGTATGGTGAGTCTGTGCCAATCTAATGGAAATATATATTCTATACGGAGCCGACCCGGTACACCACGCAGGCGTGGGGAGCCACGGCGGCGGAGATCACGGACTGTGCGCAGCTGCTCTCCTTGGTCCACAGTTCTTTCAAGGTAACTTTCTCCTCGTAGCCCAACTCCTCCAGAGACACGGACAGCTCCTGCTCCTTTTCCCCCAGGTTGAACAGGGCTACATAGTGAGCGTCCGCCGCCATATCGTCCGCCCGCCAGATGGCCTTCTCCTCGTCCCGGCAGATCTGATGGGGCTTTACAGAGGGGGGCAGCATGGCCAGCAGATCGTCGTTGGTCAGCAGGGACAGGGTATCCTCGTCCAATAGTGTCAGCTCCGCGCCTATCATCAGCGGAGAGCCGAACAGACACCACAGAGTCATCATGGTTCTGGCCTCGTCTTGGGTAAAATTGGAGGTCCACTCATGACCAAAGCCCTTGCCCAGTTGGCCAATGGGTAGCATGTCGCAGTCGGGGTAGCACCCTGTGGACACATGATCCTGCCACAGTTCGCAGCGGTAGAACATATTTTTCAGCAGTTCAAAATTATCCCAGAAATCATCGGTAATGCGCCACATATTGGCGTGGGTCTCATAGTACCAGGCCTGATCGATAATGGCCGGTCCGGGGGACAGGGACAGCACAATGGGACGCCCGCAGCGCTCGATAGCCGTGGAGAGCATCCGCACCTCATCCCGGCAGGAGGGCTGGTCATAGCGGCAGATATCATCGCATTTGATAAAGTCCACACCCCAGGAGGCGTACAGCTCCATCAGGGAGTCATAGTAGGCCTGTCCTGCCGGAGTGTCCTTTACCCCGTACATATCCGGGTTCCAGGGACACACGGAGGAGGCGATGGCCACATCCGCGGCGGTCAGATCCGTGCTCTTGACGGCGCAGTGGTGATGGGCGGCGATACGGGGAATGCCTCTCATGATATGTATACCGAATTTCAGTCCCAGGCTGTGGATATAGTCGGCCAGGGGTTTAAAACCGGCCCCGTCTGCGGAGGAGGGAAAGCGTGCGGGGTCCGGCAGCAGACGGGAGTACTCGTCCATGGCCACCTCCGCAAACGGAATATACTGGTACTCGTCCCGGCGGCTCCCTGCGCCGATGGCGTACCACTCGATATCCACCACAATGTATTCCCAGCCGTGTTTTTTCAGGTGCGCAGCCATATAGTCCGCGTTGGCCTTCACCTGCTTTTCGTTTACCGTGGTGTCATAGTAGTCGTAGCTGTTCCAGCCCATGGGCGGGGTGGGGGCAAAATCGTTCTTGTTCCTCTTTTTCATAAGAAATCTCCTTGCATTGATATTTGGTTTTATTATAAACTCTCTTTTGTTAAAAGGGAATGCCCAAATGTACAATATTTTCAGTCTGTTAAAAACAAACCTATAACTATACATTGTTTATATTAATCATCTGGTTTATAATCAAATGTATAAATCGGGATTGACCAAGTTCTTTAGCGTGAGGGATATTCCTTGTCCAAAGGGCGGGAAGATGGGTAAAAGATATAGAAAACTGAAAATTTAAGGGAGGAAATGTAAATGATCAAAGCAGTAATATTTGATATGTATGAGACGCTGATAACTCTTCATGAAAGTCCGTTATACTTTGGGACACAGATGGCGCTTGACGCAGGTATCGAGGAAGATAAATTTCAGAGACTATGGAGCGTCGCAGAAGAGGACAGAACTATAGGAAAAATAACTTTAGAAGAAATCTTGGAAAAGATTCTCAAAGAGAATGATTGTTATTCTGAAAGTAAAATTGAATATATTGTAAAAAAGCGCATTGAGTGTAAAGAAGAAGTATTCAATCATTTGCATGCTGAAATCCTTCCCATGTTACGAGCATTAAAGGAAAAAGGAATATTAATCGGCTTAATCAGTAATTGTTTTTCTGAGGAATCTGTGGTTATAAAGAAAAGCATTTTGTATCCATTTTTTGATGCTGTATGTTTATCTTTTGATGAAGGCATGCAAAAACCAGATCAGGCTATATTTAACAGATGCATAGAAAAGCTAAATGTGCGGGCTGATGAATGTTTATATGTAGGTGATGGCGGAAGCTGTGAACTGGAGGCAGCAAAAATGGTTGGCATGAAAGCGGTACAAGCGGTGTGGTATCTAAAAGAAGGTACAAATCAGCCCTCCAAAAGAAAAGAAGAGTTTGTAAATGTTGAAACACCACTGGATATTTTAAATTTTTGCCTGTAGATGGATAATCTCTCCCATGAGATCAGAGTCAGCAACGTTCTTAACCAGTCATTTTCTGAAATATCATGCCTTCATAAAATTTTCATACAAAAATTTGAAATTTTGTTTGAAATTGGATGGGAAACATGCTATAATGTAAGCGCTTACATATAGATTATATCTATATTTGCAGAGTAACCAGGAATGACCGGCATTTTGGCAGATCGCAAAGCACCGCAGGCGCGGGAAATGATGTCCTGTGAGATTTCGCTAGAGAACTGCGGAGCAGGGACAATCCGCCAGACCACCGGAGAAAGTGAGGCGCAGCATGGAACTGAGAACAGCAGTATCCCCCAGAGATGTGAAGCATTACACAACAGAGCGTCTGAGAGAGGAGTTTCTGATTCAGAATCTTTTCGTGCCCGGACAGATCAAGCTGGTGTACAGCCACATCGACAGAATCATCACAGGTGCGGCAGTGCCTGTGGAGCCCATCACCCTGACCGCAGGGGATGAGCTTAGAGCAGAGTATTTCTGCCAGAGAAGAGAATTAGGTGTCATCAATATCGGAGGTGCCGGAACGATTACTGTGGACGGCAAAGTGTACAAGGTAGGCTTTAAGGAGGCTATGTACATCGGCATGGGTTCCCGGGATATTGTATTTGCCAGCGAGGATGCGGCGGACCCGGCCAAATTCTATCTGAATTCCGCCCCCGCACACCGCACCTGTCCTACCGTGCTGATAAAGCCCGAGGGTACTCCCGAGGAGGGCGTGGTCATTGTAAAGGATGAAAACAAGGTGGAACTGGGCTGTCTGGAGGACGCCAACCACAGGGTTATCTGCAAGTATATTCTGCCCGGCCAGGTGGAGAGCTGCCAGCTGGAGATGGGCATGACCAGATTGGAACCCGGCAGCGTGTGGAACTCCATGCCCTGCCACACCCACGACAGGCGCATGGAAGTGTATCTGTATTTTGATATGCCGGAGGACGCCTTTGTGATGCACTACATGGGCGAGCCTCAGGAGACACGGCACATTGTGATGCGCAACGAGGAGGCCGTAATCTCCCCCAGCTGGTCCGTTCATTTCGGCTGCGGCTCCAGAGCCTACACCTTTATCTGGGGCATGGTGGGAGAGAACCAGGACTTCGACGACATGGACGGCGTGGCCAATCAGGACCTGCGCTAAAAACTGTACAAAGAGGAACGTAAATGGTGGGATTTCCCATCGAAAATCATATCAATAAAAAAGGAGAGAGAAAAATGAGCGAATTTACAAATTTCAGCCTGGAAGGCAAAGTGGCACTTGTGACGGGAGCGTCCTATGGCATCGGTTTTGCGATTGCTTCCGCATATGCGGAGGCAGGCGCAACGATCTGCTTTAACGATATCAAGCAGGAGCTGGTGGACAAGGGACTGGCGGCCTATGAGGAGAAAGGCATCAAGGCTCATGGCTATGTGTGCGACGTGACCGACGAGGCGGCTGTGAACGCAATGGTGGCAAAGATTGAGCAGGAAGTGGGCGTGATCGATATTCTGGTGAACAATGCCGGTATCATTAAGCGCATTCCCATGATCGATATGACTGCGGAGCAGTTCAGACAGGTGATCGATGTGGATCTGAACGCACCCTTTATCGTGTCCAAGGCCGTTATTCCTTCCATGATTAAAAAGGGTCACGGCAAGATCATAAACATCTGTTCCATGATGTCCGAGCTTGGACGTGAGACCGTATCCGCTTACGCTTCCGCCAAGGGCGGTCTGAAGATGCTGACCAGAAATATCTGTTCCGAGTACGGCCAGTACAACATTCAGTGTAACGGCCTTGGGCCCGGCTATATCGAGACTCCCCAGACGGCTCCCTTGCGCGAGGTACAGCCGGATGGCAGCAGACATCCCTTTGACCAGTTTATCTGCGCTAAGACTCCTGCCAACAGATGGTTAAAGGCAGAGGAACTTACCGGTCCCGCAGTGTTCCTGGCCTCCGAGGCGTCCAACGCCGTAAACGGCCATATTCTGTATGTGGACGGCGGTATTCTGGCTTACATCGGCAAGCAGCCCGAATAAGCGCATTTTCGAAGCTGTGCCGCATGCGAGTGTGTGATTGGTATCCGGGCGCTGAGGCGGCCGGATGCCGGTCCTAAATATTGTGTGCCGGCAGGGAGTATACGAAACTCTGAATAAGGAGAAATATCTGTATGAAAATAGCATTGATCAATGAGAACAGTCAGGCGGCCAAGAACGAAATGATCTGCAGTACTTTAAAAAAGGTAGTGGAGCCCATGGGTCATGAGGTATACAATTATGGTATGTATGGCGCAGAGGACCCTAATTCCCTGACGTACGTGCAGAATGGCATTCTGGCGGCGGTGCTGCTGAACAGTGGTGCGGCGGACTATGTGATCACTGGCTGCGGCACCGGAGAGGGCGCCATGCTGGCCTGTAATTCCTTCCCCAGAGTGCTGTGCGGACATATTGAGAGTCCCCTGGACGCCTATCTGTTTTCCCAGGTAAACGACGGCAACTGTGTGGCTCTGCCCTTTGCGGAGAATT
>CAZKAO010000118.1:0-6957 GCA_964550745.1 uncultured Acetatifactor sp. | reverse complement strand
CTAAGCGTAATAGGGAAGAGGATGAAGGAAAAGTAAGTAAGCAGACAGGAAGATAAGATAGAAGCAGTTCAATGTTCGGTTTTGAGGGTATGGAAGATTAAACGCAAGCGTTTAACTTCGAGTAAAATGCAAGCATTTAACTCCAGTAAAATACTCCGTATTATTTTCATGATGAATGAATTTGAAAGAGCAGATGTATGTTTGCTCTTTTTTTAGAATATGAATTGCTTTTTGGGAAAATTGTGCTTTGTGTTTTCAGATGGTTCCTGTTGAATGAGATCTCTATGGAGAGTATTATGAGTTATATATCATATGGTCAAAATGAGAAAGATATAATAAAAAAGGGAATAGTTGCAATTCAAGAGGTTCTTATGGGAGACAACACGGATAAAAAGAGAAACTTGCTATTTGCCCTGGATTGGTTTATGGACCCTTATTATAAACAGGATATTTATATTGCGGATATACGCGAGGATTTGGTTAATATGCTTCAAACCGTTATCATTTGGTCAAACGATGACGAAGTGTCAAAAGCCGCATTGAATCTTTTATCATCCTATGAATGGCCGCCATTTGAAATCCTTGAAGAAAACATAGATAGAGTATCTAAGCAATTAAAGCCAGATGTGCTGTATGTTATAAATATGGATAAAGAAGAATAATTTTAGGCTTATCCCCGCATTCCAAAAAAAAATTAATTTTTTTCAGATAACAGTATGTTTTTTTGAAAATATATGTTATAATATCCCTACTGAGTCACTCGAAGGGCTT
This sequence comes from uncultured Acetatifactor sp., assembly GCA_964550745.1. Classification (GTDB taxonomy): domain Bacteria; phylum Bacillota; class Clostridia; order Lachnospirales; family Lachnospiraceae; genus Acetatifactor. The sequence goes on along the minus strand of CAZKAO010000118.1, from coordinate 6,186 downwards.
ATGGGTATATTAATGTGAGGTGGAAAATATGGAATCAAAAATCTTATTGGAAAATGGAACAAATGAACTGGAAATTCTGGAATTCATCGTTGACGGGAATTATTATGGCATCAATGTGGCGAAGGTCAAAGAGATACTCGGCTATCAGGAGCCTACCCCGATTCCCAATTCCCATCCCAGCATTGAAGGCGTGTTTATGCCGAGAGACCGGATGATTACAGCAATCGATCTGATGAATTGCCTGCAGAGAGGCCAGATGGAGAAAACGGGATTATTTATTATCACCAATTTCAACAAGCTGGACATTGCTTTCCATGTGGAGCAGGTGATCGGCATACATAGGGTGACCTGGAAGGATATTATTACGCCCAATGCGACACTGTCTGATGCAGAGAGCGGCGTGGCCAGCGGTATTATCAAGATCAGCGACAGGCTGGTTGTGATTCTGGATTTTGAGAAGATTGTGACAGACATCTCTCCGGAGACCGGTCTGAAGATTTCCGAGATTGCAGAGCTGGGGCCTCGTGAGAGAAGCGGTGTACCTATCTTGATTGCAGAGGATTCCCAACTGCTGAACAAGCTGATTGTGGACTGCCTGAATAAGGCAGGATATACGAATATTACCCATACGGCCAATGGCCAGGAGGCTTATGATTTCATTATGGCTGGTGTGGCTGCCGGTAATCTTGATCAGAGGGTGAAATGTTTGATTACCGATATTGAGATGCCTCAGATGGATGGACACAGACTGGTTAAACTGCTGAAGGATGATGACAACACGAAACACATTCCCATCATTATCTTTTCTTCGCTGGTAAATGACGAGATGCGGAGAAAGGGAGAGGCGCTGGGGGCAGACAGACAGCTGTCAAAGCCGGAGATTGTCAATCTGGTTCATGCGATCGATGAATTGTTAAGTGCTTCAGAATAGAAAAAAGGCCGGGCTTCCCGGCTTTTTTCGTGAAAAGGCGAGGGTGGGCATGGAGGATATAATATTAGAGAAGCTGCAGGCGGCGGAAATGCTGTTGGTTGGGATCGGAGAAGAATTTGAGGAGAGGGCATTTTTGAAGGCGCAGCCGGAATACCAGCGTGGAGTCGCATATCTGGAGCAGGAGGACCGGCCGGATCTGCTGCCGTTTTTGGCGGATGGAATTCTCCGTACTGGCGGCAGGGCGGTAACTGCTCTGCAGAGGCTGTATCGGATCATAGCAGACAAAAATTATTTTGTGGTCAGCACCTGTCAGACAGATATTCTGGATTATGCGGGTTTTCCCGGAGAACGAGTGGTAATGCCCTGTGGTACGCTGAAAAAGAAACAATGTGTCTGCGGTTGTGAGCAGAGTCTTACAGAGGTGAGTGTCTTTGAACGCGAAGTTCTGAGCAAGGAGATTGCAGCAGGAATCGGAGAGCCGGGTGCTTTGGGAAGCTGTCCAAGATGTCATGGCAGGATGGTTCTTAACAATATATATGTGAATAAATATCTGGAGAGCGGTTATCTGGAGAATTGGAGCCGATATACTAAATGGCTTCAGGGAACCCTGAATCAGGAGTTATATGTTCTGGAACTGGGGGTAAATCTGGACTATCCTTCGGTGATACGTTTTCCTTTTGAAAAGGTGGCATATTATAACCAAAAGGCATCTTTTATACGGGTAAATGAGAGATTATATCAAATGACCAGTGAACTGCATGAGAGAGGATTGTCGGTGGCAAAGAATTCTATTGACTGGTTATGTATATAAGAGATATTATATAAGAAAAACAGGAAAGGTGTGCCGTAGGCGCAGTCAGGAAGAGATATGGATTCGAATGAAGAATATTTAGATCAATTGCTGAGATCTTTGACTGAAGAAAATTCCGCTGCGGGAGAGGGAGCGGACGATTCGGACGATGGAATAGGGGATCTGCTCAACCAATTTTCGGATGAACCTCATAGTGTACCAGAAGATCTGATCAGTGGATTGCTGGGTGGTTCTGAAAACATGCCTGAAAGTCCGGATGATGAAATGGTGGACATTCTGTCTGAAGAAGTGCCGGAGAATATGGACAATACAGTACCGGAGACATTGGAAATACCGGAAACAGAGGAGATACCGGAGACATTGGAGATACCAGAGCCAGAGGAGATACCGGAAACATTGGAAATACCGGAGCCAGAGGAGATACTGGAAACATTGGAGATACCGGAAACATTGGAAATACCGGAGTCAGAGGAGATACCGGAAACATTGGAGATACCAGAGGCAGTGGAGATGCCGGAGGAAATGGAGTTTATCAATGGACTGGAGACCGGCTTTTCTTTTGATGAGGGTGGTGAAGAGGATTCGGATGATTTAGGCAGCCTTCTGGAAAGCCTGGGAGCAGAGGGTGATGAGGATGTAAGGGAGATTTCGGACCTGCTGGACAAGGCTGAACGGGATGAACCCATAGTGGATATAATGGACTCCGTGCCGCCGGAGATCAATGATGAAGCGCCTGAAGAGTCTCTCGGAAGAGGAAAGAGAAAAAAGAAAGAACGTGTAAAAAAAGAAAAGAAAGAGCGCGTAAAAAAGGAAAAGAAACCTCGGCGCAGCAGGAAAAATCAGGAAATACAGGATATGGCGGAAAGTCTTTCCGGGGAGGATGCCGAGAGCATAGACGGTATTCTTGAAAGTATGCAGTCGGAAACAGGGGAAGCTATGTCCGAAGAGACTGCTGTAGGAGAGAAGAAGCAAGGCTTCTGGGGGAAGCTGCTGAATTCTCTGACGCAGGAAGAGGAAGATAAAGAAGATCCGGCTGATCTGATCAGTGACGAGAATGGTGCTATTATGGAACAGCTGGATAAGGAGGAGCAGAGCAAGGGGAAGGGAAGAAAGAAGAAAAAGGCAGATAATAAAAAGGGAAAAGGCAAGAAAGCAGCTGATGCGGGAGATGATGATGAGCTTGAGGAAGCTCCCGATTCTAAGAAAAAGAAGAAAAAAGAGAAAAAGCCCAAAAAGGAGAAGCCCCCTGTTGCCGTGGAGGAGCTTATTCCCGGTAAGAAACTGTCCTTAAAGAAAATTCTTCCAATAGTGCTTGTGGCTCTGGTATTTTGTGCCGCCTATGTACTTGTCAGCAATCTTTATATTGGCCATGTCAATAAACAGAGAGCGGAGGAGGCGTACTACGCTGGGGATTATATGGAGTCCTATGCTCTGTTGTTTGGACAGGATATGAACGAGAGCCAGGAACTAATCTTCCACAAGTCTGAACTGTACTTACAGATGGAGCGTATGAAGGGTAACTATCAAAGGCTGGTGATGGAAGGGAAAGAACTGGAAGCATTGGATTATCTGGTGCAGTTTATCTGCCGCAGGGAAGAGTTCTATCTGAAGGCACAGGAATGGGGCAGTCTTGATGTAGTGGAGCAGACCTTTACAGGGATGGCAGGACTGCTGAAAGTCAACTATGGTCTGGATGAAACTCGCGCCAGGGAAATTGCGGCCCTGGAGAGTGATGTGGATTACACGATTGCGCTTATGAATGTGCTGGATGAGGCTCACGGTACGGGTACGACAGATGAGAAAGTGGAAGGAGAGGAGAAGCCGGCTCCATATGAAGATCTGCTGCCAGAGGAAGAAGAGATGTCAGACACAGAATTTGTGGATACCATGGAGTAGGTTATTGGCAAACGGAGAAAAGCGGGACTGAAGTAAATGATTGCAATTATTGACTATGATGCAGGAAATATAAAGAGTGTGGAGAAAGCATTACTTGCACTGGGGGAGCAGGCCGCCGTCACCAGAGATTCCGAAATGATTCTGGGAGCGGACGGTGTGATCCTGCCGGGAGTGGGCGCTTTTGGAGATGCCATGAAGCGGCTTGAGAGCTATGGCCTGGTGGAGACAATACGTCGGGTGGCGGAGAGGCAGATTCCCTTTTTGGGAATTTGTCTGGGGCTGCAGCTGATGTTTGACAGCAGCGAGGAGAGTCCGGGGGTACAGGGACTGGGGCTGCTTCCAGGCAGGATTGTGCGGATTCCGGATGACGGCGGATTGAAAGTGCCTCACATTGGCTGGAACAATCTGAAGTATCCTCATCAGGGGCGTCTGTTTAGAGGGCTGCCGGAGGATGCTTATGTGTACTTTGTGCATTCCTACTATCTGCAGGCTCAGGAGGAGAGCATTGTCAAAGCTACCACAGAATACGGCGCGCTGATTCATGCCTCGGTGGAAAAGGACAATCTGTTTGGCTGTCAGTTTCATCCGGAGAAGAGTTCCAGTGTCGGCATGAAGATTCTACAGAATTTCATGGAAGTGGTAAAGGAGAGTTGATGTGCATACAAAGAGAATCATTCCCTGCCTGGATGTGAAGGACGGCAGGGTGGTAAAATGCGTGAATTTTCTGAATCCCCGCGATGCGGGAGACCCGGCAGAGACTGCCGCTGCCTATGACAGAGAGGGAGCGGACGAACTGGTATTTCTGGATATCAATGCTTCTGCGGACAGTCGGGCCACGCAGCTTGAGTGGGTGCGTCAGGTGGCTGGCAAGGTATTTATACCCTTTACTGTGGGCGGCGGTATCCGCACGGTGGAGGATTTTCGTGCCATTCTGCGCGAGGGAGCGGATAAGATTGCGGTGAATTCCGCCGCTATCATGAATCCACAGCTGATCAGCGATGCGGCTGACAAATTCGGCAGTCAGTGTGTGGTGGTGGCAATTGACGCCAAGCGGCGGGCAGATGGCAGTGGATGGAATATCTACAAAAATGGCGGCCGCGTGGATATGGGCATAGATGCCCTGGAGTGGGTGATCAAGGCGGAAAAGCTGGGGGCGGGCGAGATCCTGCTGACCAGTATGGACGGCGATGGCACGAAGGCAGGTTACGATCTGGAGTTGACCAGAGCGGTGGCCGAGGCGGTAAAGATCCCGGTCATTGCGTCGGGCGGAGCCGGGAAGCTGGAACATTTTTATGAGGCATTGGTGGACGCTGGGGCAGAGGCTGTGCTGGCGGCGTCCCTGTTCCACTATAAAGAGCTGGAAATCCGGGAAGTGAAGCAATATCTGCATTCCCGTGGCGTTTCTGTCAGATTATAGATTCCCAAGTTGATGAATTTGTGGTAAGAAATGGTTCATAGAGAGCATGGTTTACAACCGAAAAAGTATGTGAGGTAAATACGATGGCGATGATTAACAATGACTGGCTGATCGAACTGGCTCCGGAGTTTCACAAGCCCTATTATGCGAAATTGTTTCAATTCGTGAAGGAGGAGTATAACAGTACACAGATCTTTCCACCGGCGGATGATATTTTCAATGCGTTCCATCTGACCCCACTGAGCCAGGTGAAAGTGGTGATTCTGGGGCAGGACCCCTATCACAATGTGGGGCAGGCTCATGGACTGTGTTTTTCCGTGCGGCCGGAAGTGGATATTCCGCCCTCGCTGGTGAATATCTATAAGGAACTGCACGATGATCTGGGTTGCAGGATTCCCAACAATGGTTATCTGGTAAAATGGGCCGAGCAGGGCGTGCTGATGCTCAATACGGTACTCACCGTCCGGGCTCATATGGCCAATTCTCACAGGGGGAAAGGCTGGGAGGAATTCACGGATGCGGCCATAGCTGCCCTGAATAAGCAGGACAGACCCATCGTGTTTATTCTGTGGGGCAGACCGGCCCAGACGAAGGAGAGAATGCTGAATAATCCGAATCATCTGATACTGAAAGCCCCTCATCCCAGTCCCTTATCGGCATATAATGGCTTTTTTGGGAGTAAGCCCTTCAGCCAGACGAACCGTTTTCTGGAGGAACACGGAGTGGCACCCATAGACTGGCAGATTGAGGATGTGTAATGCGGAATGGAGGTTCTAAAGAACCCAGAGGTTCCAAGGAACCTCAACAGCATATTTCTGGAAAGCGCACTGAACAATATCCGGATGCCTGGGCGGCCGGATGTTGTTCAGTGCGCTGGCAGGGAGTATGCGGAACTCATAATAGGAGGAAAATATGGAAAAGATTAGAATTGCAATTATGGGATATGGTAATCTGGGCAGAGGCATTGAGTGTGCCGTGCGTCAGAACGAGGATATGAAATTGGTGGCGGTATTTACCCGCCGGGACCCTTCAGGGGTGAAAACCGTCAGCGGTGTGCCTGTATACGGGGCAGATCAGCTGCTGGAGAAAAAGGATGAGATCGATGTGCTGATGCTCTGCGGCGGATCGGCC
>CAZKAO010000117.1:0-7126 GCA_964550745.1 uncultured Acetatifactor sp. | reverse complement strand
CGATTGAGTTTGCCCAAACGAGCGGACTTGACAAAATTGCGGCGGCTGTGGATTCCAGCGTTCTCTTTATATACCCGACAAACGAGGGAGGATGGAAGAATGCGACAGAAGAGTTGTATGCATCGGTCATAGAGGAAGTGAAAATGAATCCGATGTATTCGGATGGAATCGCGGAAGTCCATAATTTCTTTACGCGGGAATTCAAGGGCTATTTTATCAGAGGGGCGATATTTAGGGCGGACATTTACAGTTTCGGCGAGTCGGCGGATTATGTTGCCAAAAATCTGCTGAGGACCCTGCAGGGCGAATATCTCTGGGGGCCGGGTGAGATCACGCCCGCCATGTGTTCCATGCAGAATCTGGGCGTTATCCCACAGCCGGAGCGCAAGGATATCGGGATCTTGAGTGTCGGAAACTCGAAAGAGATCAACGACGCTCTTGCGGGCTGCATGAATCTGCTGGTGAAAGAGCAGGCCGATTATCAGGCGGATTTCAAGGCGTTTGTCAGAAAATTCAAGATGTGGTGCGGCAATATGCAGATCGAGCCGGATTTTGAGGCGATGAATATGACAGAGGAAGTCGGCAGCGTGGTGGTGAAGACTTCGCCGGACAACCGCAGTATGTTCAAAGACACTGCAGAGCATAAGGTCGGATATTTCGCTTACTACAATAATGATATCTTCGAGAAAGGGCCGGCTGCGCTGGTCATGGGATTCCACGGGGGCGGCGATTCCTCCCTGTTCTTTACCTTTGTGTCAGGCTGGTACGAGGTTGCGCACAAATATGGTTTCCTGTTTGTCTCACTCGAAAATCATCAGAATGTGACTGCCACAGAGGTCGTAGAAGTGATTGAACATCTCAAAAAGCGCTACAGGATCGACGAGCATCGTATCTACGCAACCGGATTCTCCATGGGCAGCGGCAAAACATGGGCCATGTTTCAGGAGTATCCGGAGATTTTCGCAGGGCTTGCTCCCGCGAGCGCGCTGTTCCCGATGAAGGATGACCGATTTGGACTGTCGTCCGGTGACCGTCTGAATATGACCGTGTCGGTTCCGATGTTCTATTCGGGCGGCGAGAATTCCCATCTGCCGGAATTGCCCTGCCAGGCGGATTCCGCATCTGAGCGGATACTGTATGCGGCGCAGGTCAATCAGCTGAAGAAGAAATTCAACGTCAGCTACGATGAAAAAGAGAATTGGGCTGATCCCATATGGGGCGTCCCCGGCGACCGGGTCGAGAAACTGTATGACGAGTCGAGGGGCAGTTATCTGACCATTCATTATTATGACAGCGAGGACGGTGTCTGCCGGACGGCGTTTGCCAGCGTCAGCGGGCAGGTGCATGAGTGCAGGCTTCACACCTGCGAAAACGCGTGGAAGTTCATTTCGCAGTTTACCAGGTAGAAGAGGAGATGAAAACTATTACACAGAAAAACAGAAAACAAAATAAAAGAATCCTTGTGTCAGCGGTAATCCTGTTCCTGATACTGTCTACCCTTACGGGCTGTTTCCCCAACAATTATACGAGGGAGGAGAAAAATGCCCTCTTGCAGGAGGCAAGAGAAGTGGCGTTAAGCTATCTATCGGACAGGTACAGCGGGGCTAAAATCCAGGAGATTGAGCCGGAGACAGTATTGATAGATGACGGATGGGAGCTTACTGAATTTGCCAGTGGACAGTTTGTCTGGAACAAACAGACTTATAGTTTTGTAGTCAATGCAGAGACGGGAGAGGTCTATACTTCTGTTTATTATGGCGAGATTGAGGAGCAGCTGAAGGAGGTGCTTTTTCAGAAATTGGGCATCATCGGCGAAGAAACAGCGGTGGATAACTGCTACATATACTATTTGAAAGATGCCGAAAAGGTTGGCAGGTACCGTTTTGCGAATGTTTTTCCGGAGGAGGAGTCTGCGGAAAAACTGTTGGATAAGGTTTTGCAGGATACGGAGGCTTATGAGATTTCCATACGGCTTCGATATAAGGGGGAAGATCTTTCTCTGGAATTGATGGAACAGGAATCTCCTTTTCCCACCTTGTCCCGTGCCACCATCTATCATATAGCGGAGGAACATGCGCTTTATGAGGGAGAGTACAACTATTTATCTTTTCCCATTATGGAAAAGGAGATTATGGAGTTGAGTTTTTCACAGGATACCGCAGGCTATACCAGATATCGGACGATGGAACAGGACGGTCTCAGGGTGATATACAATGCCTACGAGCGGACGCGAGAGCAGGATACGGTCACGGAATCGGTGATTACCGAGGAAGACATCACCCTCACGATAACAGATGAATTCATTCGATTAGACTGCGCAAAGGATAATTATTCCATGTATCTTTTAACCGATGATAAAAAAATTACAAAGAAGTACCGTTACGTCTTCCCAAGCAGCAGGGCTGCAGAAACACAAAAGGGAATATGGTATTCCTTTGAGGAGGGTTATATATATGCGGGCGACGAACGTTTAGTAGTGCCTTATGAGATTAACAGGAAAAACAGTGTAGGAAATGTTATTTATAGCAGCCCCAAAAAGAAATAATTTTCTGCGGTCTGTCCAATGTGAAAATCCCAGCGGAATCAGGCCAGACAACGCATGTCTACCCGATAAATACGGCACTTCTCGCTTTGTGTCGTGGTAATTCTGCTATGGTATTGATAAGATTTTCCCGAGAGGAGGTACGCTGGTTGGACCAGAAAAAAATAGGGACGCTGTTAAAGGAACTCAGAAATGAAAAAGGACTCACGCAGGAACAATTTGCGGAAATGGTAAATGTCTCAAACAGAACGGTATCTCGTTGGGAAAATGGAAACAATATGCCGGATTTGGACATTTTAATTCAGATTACTGATTATTATGAAATTGACCTGCGGGAGTTACTTGACGGAGAAAGGAAAAGCGAGAATATGAATAAGGATCTGGAAGAAACCGTATTAAAAGCAGTAGATTACACAAATAGCGAAACGGAGCGATATATCAAAAGGGTTCGGTGGCTCTTATTAATTGGGGCTATGCTTTGGTTTGTTTCTCAGTTAATAAATCACACAAGTCTTGTGGAGAACAATATTGTGAGTGCAATCTCTGATTTTTCCGAGGGAGCGGCATGTGGAATGGTAATTTGTGGAATAATCTTCACGAGCTGCTATGGGCAGAAAATAAGTGCATTTAAACAACGACTGTTAAAAAGATAATATAAATATGCCTCCTGCCACGGTGAGTACCTGGCAGGGGGCATATTTTTTATATAAAGATTCTATTCTACATGGATTTCCAGGCAGGCATCCGGTAATCCCTCTGCGCTTATCTTCAGAACAAGACTTCCCGGTTCATAGCCGGAGCGGAGGACAGCCATGGCTCGTCCCCGGTATGTCATGCATTGTCCGGCGGTATAGTTCTCCGTGGTGATGGGATTGCTGCTGCCAAAACCTGCCAGCCAGCCCGCTTCGCAGGCCTTCTCCTCTGTGGAGGTGACAGCCTCCGCCCGCAAATCCAGTCCGGCATCGGGCACCCCCCGCCCGTCCTCATCCACGATCTCCACCTCCACATAGCATACGCTGTGCCCGTCGGCGGGAAGCGCCTGTCTGTCGGCTGTCAGACGCAGTGCCACAGGTGCTTTTGTGGTATAAAGCGTATCGGAGGATATCTCCTGTCCATCGGAAAAGCTGGCGGCGGTTAGAATGCCCGGTTCATATACGATGTCGAATACGGCCATATAGCGGTTTTCTTTCCCAGCGGATTTTCTGTCCAGTACTTTGCCATTTAACCGCAGCTCTACCTCCTGGGCGGCAGAGTACGCCACCACCTTCACCGGCTTTCCCTCCTGGCCCTTCCAGTTCCAGCAGGCTCTGACAGCGGGCCATCCCCAGGCTGAAACCCATTCTTCCCGGTCAAAGAGAGCCGGATCGTAAGAATATAAGCCTGTCTGGCTGCTACCCCACACGATTCTGCGATATACGCCCTGGGGCCGCAGAATTCCATTTATATCATAATCAGCATCGTTGGCCAGTCTCCAGGGGAAGGCGGACACGAAAGGAGAAGGGCTTTGCTGGTCAGGGTCTAAAAATGCCGCTTTACCAATACCGGCCTCGCCAATATAGTCAAAACAGGTCCAGGTGCAGTCCCCGATGACAAAGGGGAGCTTCTCCACCTTATCCCAGACCTTGTCGATTTGCATGGGAAAGCTTTCGGTTCCCAGAATTACCCGTTCCGGATAAAGCTTTCCGTGTGTCTCGTACACGCTATCCATATAGTTGTAGCCCACTACATCCAACATGCTGACAAAAGGCTCGGAATACTCCTCCAAATCGTGCTCCATACCCGCCGGTGAATTGGGGTCTGCATTCTCCCTTACGGCTTTGTCGTCCAGGCCGGTCCAGTAGGTACACAGGCCATTGGAAACCAACCGGGTCTGATCCAGCTTCCGTATATGCTCTGCTAGCTCCAGCGCCAGATGGTATCCGTTGTTTAAGCCTCCCCGCTCCGGGATCTCATTGCCGGTGGACCAGAAAAGTACAGAAGGGTGATTGCGGTCACGCCGGATAAAGGCATCCAGATCCTCTTTCCAATGATCTCTAAAATACTGGCTGTAATCCCCAGGCTGTTTTGCAATTCCCCAGGCGTCAAAGGCTTCATTGAACACATACATGCCGATGCGGTCGCAGGCCTCCAGGAGTGCGGCAGAGGGAGGATTGTGGGCCGTCCGCACACAGTTAAAACCACCGTCCTTCAGGAGTTTGAGCTTCCGGTATTCGGTGTCGTACAGGGAGACAGCGCCCAGAAGGCCGTTGTCGTGGTGAATGCATCCGCCCTTCAGCTTGACCTCCTGCCCATTGATGAGCAGGCCATGTGTGGCGTCTGCCGTGACCGTGCGGATGCCAAAGGAAACAGTCTCCGCATCTCGCATGGCCTGGTCTGTGACCGGTATCAGGCGGCTGCCGAAGGTTCCCAGTTCCTCCGCCTCCACAGTAACCTGGTACAGATAAGGATTTTCCGCATCCCAAAGCTTTGGCCAGGCGACGGTTATGGGGATTCTCGCTGTAGCTTTGTCCCCGGCTTTTACCAGCAGCTTTGCACTCCGGCAGACATCCTCAGAAAAATGGACGCTGACATTGACCAGACGGTCGTTAACCGTGTCATTTCCCAAAGTGACTTCCGCGCAGAGATGGGCCTCTTTTGGGCTGCCATCCTGATCCCGGACAATCCTTTTGGTATAGAGGAAAATCCCGTCAGGTGCAATGTAGAGCTTCGGGGTATGTATTAAGGTCACGGAACGATAGATTCCGGCTCCGGTATACCAGCGGGAGTTCGGCTGCATGCTGGGATTGATCCGCACCATGATCCGGTTGTCCTCTCCATAGTACAGATAGGGACTGATTTCAACAGAGAACGGGGTGTAGCCATAGTGGTGCAGCGCCAGCTCGCATCCATTGATCACCACGGATGCATTCAGCATAACTCCGTCAAAATACAACAGAACCCTTTCGCCCTCCCAGTCGGCGGGAATCGAAAGTATTTTGGTGTAACAGCCAATCACGCCCGCATAGTACCCCATGGCGGCCTGTGCCGCAGCATCCTCCTTCACTTCGCTCTCGATCATGTAGTCATGGGGGAGATTCACCTTTTTCCCAAAGTCGGACTCATTGAGACTCTGCCAGTAGGTGCCTTCCCGGAATCGCCAATCCCTGTCCAAGTTGATCGCTCTCATATGTCTGCCTCCTTCTGTCAGCCGCAGATTTTGCCTGTCGGCTGTTGATAATTCCATGATAGCTTCAAAACGGACAAATGACAAGGCTGAAAATCGTAAGGATAGCTATTTTCCCATGGAAAAGCGTTACAGCCTGTGATATAATACCTCAATACGTGGATATGTCCGGGCGGCGGGGAGATTGCCGGCCGAGATATTACAGGAGTGGAAATCCGAATCAAGCAGAATTTCGGATATGCGGAAAGAGGTAAGTATGTCAGAAGAAAAAATCACATGGTCGTCTTTTCTGAAACTGATGATGACCATTGCGTTTCCGGTGGCGCTGCAGAATCTGCTGTCTACCACCGCCGGAATGGTGGATACAATTATGATCGGCAGTCTGGGGGAGCTGGCCGTGGCTGCCGTGGGGATCTGTTCCCAGATCAGTTCTCTGTTCTTTTCCTGCTACTGGGGATTTGCGGGGGGAGCCATGCTCTTTTTTGCCCAGTATTGGGGAGCCAAAAACCAGCGGGGAATCAATCAGACCTTTGGGGTGACTTTTCTCTTTATGGCTGTGGTGGGAGCTGTGTTTGCTGTGACTGCAGTCACGAATCCGGAGTTCATGCTGGGAATCTATACCGATAAGGAGAATATTATTCGCATGGGAGCGCCCTATATCCGCATTGTGGGCTTTGCCTATCCGCTGCAGGTTTTTGCGGTGCTCATCAGCTTTTTCATGCGGGCCACGGAGAGGGTGAAAGCGCCGCTTTTCTGTTCCATTGTCTCTCTGGTGGTAAATTTTGTGCTGAACTTTATGCTGATTTACGGTCGATTCGGTGCGCCTAAGATGGGAGTGGCAGGCGCCGCAGTGGGAACTTTGGCCTCGGGAATTGTAAATCTGCTTTTATTGATGATTTTCCTGCTGGTCTCCAAATGCGAGATCAGGCTGCGGCTGCGGGAAATGTTCGGCTTTCAGAGAGAATTTTTCGGCGCTTATCTGTCCAAGTGTCTGCCTATTCTGGCCAATGAGATGCTCTATGGAGTGGGGCAGATGATTATCAACATTGTCATTGGGCACCAGGACGAGTCGGCCATCGCCGCCATGGCTGCTTTCCGGGTCTGCGAGGGATTTGTGTACGCTTTCTTCGGCGGACTGTCAAACGCGGCCAGTGTGATTATCGGCAAGGAGGTGGGTTCCGGGCATCTGCCCAGGGCCTACAACTACTGCCGAAAATCCTCTCTGTTCTGTCCCATGGTGACTTTTGGAGTGGTGGCGTTTATGACTCTGCTTAGCAGGCCAATATTGACACTTTTTGGGCTGGGAGCCGCGGCCATGACCTACGGGAAATATATGCTGCTGATCTATTTGCTGTTCGGCACCATTCGCACCTGCAACTATATTATGAATGAGTCCTACCGGGCAGGCGGGGAGGCCGTGT
>CAZKAO010000116.1:0-7234 GCA_964550745.1 uncultured Acetatifactor sp. | reverse complement strand
CAATCGCCTCATCTCTGCTCTGCCGATTCTCCTCAAAAACCAGCAAAAGCGGCGCGCGAAAGCAGAAATTGTTCGTCTGTCCGTCAAGATCATTGGCGGGCACATACACCTTTAAAAAGAACTTCTCATACTCATGTTCCCAATACTTTCCCCCATCAGCCAGGGTACAGACCGCTGGCCTTTCCATCATTGCCATAAAACCCCTCCTTCAAAAACTTTTAATCCGCTACAAGTTGAGTATAGCACAGAATAACAAAAATAAAAAGAATGAAGTAACCGTGAGCGCCGTTTCTTCATATTTTATATTGTATGGGGAATTGTGCTATTTGAAGGAGGAATCTACAATTTATGGCTATCGGTTACTTAATCATACAGGCCCGGACAGCGCACGACGCGCTCCCGCTCAGCGGAGTACAGATCCGGATTATGGATGATCAAGGTCAGAGGATTTATGATGTGACAACGGATGAAAGCGGAGAAACAAAGAGGATCGCTTTAGAAACTCTGGACAGGTCCCTGTCCCTCGATCCAAATTTTTCCGGAACGCCTTTTATCAGTTATGATGTACTTGCGCTTGCGGACGGTTTTAATTCGGTTCATATTGTCGGCATTCCGATCCTGGATGGGGAGACGGCCATTCAGCCGATCGAATTTGTTCCGATGCGGGAGCTGCAGCGCACCCCGACCGTGACGGAGATTCAGATCGGCGTGCCCGCCGTCTCCATGCCGGGGAATCGTTATCAGATGGGACCCGATACGGAGCCGCGGGTACTCCGCCAGGTGGTCATTCCGAATCCGATTACGGTACATCTGGGCAGTCCCGGCGCATCCGCGTCCAATGTTCAGGTGTCCTTTCCCGATTATGTAAAGAATGTTGCCTGCAGCGAAATTTATCCCACCTGGCCGGATGCGTCCCTGAGAGCAAATATTTATGCAATCATCACTTTTGCGCTGAACAGAGTTTTTACCGAGTGGTACAGGAGCCGCGGCTACAACTTTGACATAACAAACAATACTGCCTATGACCAATATTTTGTATATGGGCGAAATATCTATGAGTCAATCGGCCGGATCGTGGATGAAATCTTTAATGAATATGTCCGCAGACAGGGTCAGACTGCGCCTTATTTTACGTCGTTCTGCAATGGAACCACCGCAACCTGCTCAGGGTTATCCCAGTGGGGGACGGTTACGCTGGCAAATCAGGGCCTCAGCCCCTTGCAGATACTGCGCTCCTATTATCCGAGGGATGTGGAGATTGCAGAGACAAACATTATTACCGGAGTGCTGTCTTCCTATCCCGGCAGCGCGCTTAGGACAGGGAGCAAAGGTCTTGACGTCCAGACGATTCAGACTTATCTGGGGAGAATTCGGCGCAATTACCCCGCAATTCCCGCGATCACGGATGCAGCGGGCGTGTTCGGAGAGAGCACAAGGGCGGCGGTTGCCAAGTTTCAGAGTATTTTCAGCCTGCCATCCGATGGCGTGGTCGGAAAGGCAACCTGGAATAAGCTCTCCTATCTGTATACCTCTGTGACCAAGCTCGCCGAGCTAAGCAGTGAGGGGACTTCCCTCGGGATCGGAACGGTTCCGCCGGGTTCGGTTCTGCTCCTGGGTTCATCGGGGCAGGATGTCGTTACCCTGCAGTATCTTTTGAATGTGGCAGCCGAATTTAACTCTGCGATTCCGGCCCCGGTGCAGGACGGTAGTTTCGGAATAGAAACGCAGCAGGCGGTTGCTGCCTTCCAGAGTGCAGCGGGACTTGAGCCCGATGGCATAGTGGGACCGCTCACATGGCAGGCTCTGTATAACACTTATCTGGGAGCGGATAATGTGATTCCGCCCGGCGCCGATACCGGCGTTACGGAATATGTTGTCCGTTCGGGAGATACGCTCTGGCTGATTGCTCAGAGGTATAATACAACGGTTGACGCCATCAAGAGCCTGAACGGACTGACCAGCAACAATCTGAGTATCGGTCAGGTACTGAGGATTCCGCAGGCGGGGTCTGCAGGCGGATCGTATTTTGAATATGTTGTCCGCTCAGGGGATTCGCTTTGGCAGCTGGCACAGAGGTATAATACGACAGTTGAGGCAATTAGAAATTTAAATAGGTTATCCAGCAACAATCTGAGTATTGGGCAGATACTCAAAATTCCTTCCGCGGGAACAGCGCCCGCCCCATATTTTGAGTATACCGTCCGCTCGGGAGATACGCTTTGGCAGTTAGCGAGAAGATATGGAACAACGGTCAGTGCAATCAAAAGTTTAAACGGACTTAGCAGTGAAATTTTAAATATCGGCCAGGTACTGCGGATTCCCAACGCCTGAGAGCAATCTTAAATGCGAAGATAGAATGACGGAAGGCAAGCGGTTTATAACTCGCTTGCCTTTTCTATCTCCTGCCTTTTCAGATATTCCAAACTTGTACTGATTTTCTGCAGCCCATTCACCTCCAGCAGCATGCTTCTGTCACACAGTCCGTATTGCCTGATTCGACCGAATACTTCCTTCCAATCAATGCTGCCGCACCCCAGAGCCAGGTGGTCGTCCGTCTTCAGATGAGTGTCGTTCAGATGAAAGTGCCTGATATAGGGAGCCAGCTTGTGAATCCATTCTTCCAGGGAGGCTCCTTTCGTCAGCATCATATGCGCAACGTCAATACAGATACCGAAATGCCCTTCATCCCGCAGACGCTCCGCCAGCTCTGCCAGCTCCGCCGGGGATGTCTCCTGCACATTTTCATAATAGACTTCCACATCCGACTGAGCCGCCAGCTTCCTTGCCACAGAGGCCATAGTCTCCAGCCAGTTGCGGTAATACCTCTCGCCTCTGGCAAACTCGGGATTAAGCCCCGCGTGAAAAATCACAGCCCTGCATCCCAGCTTGGCCGCTATCTCCGCCGACTGCTGCATCCGGTACAGGCTGTGTCTGCTGATTCCGCTGTCCCAGCTGAAAGGAACAATGTCAAAAAACGCGCCGTGCATGGTATCCATCTTCTCAGGACGTCCCAGCTGTCTGTACCGCCTGATCTTCTCTCTGATTCCCGCTTCATCGTCCATCAAATCAGGGTTAAAAAAATCATTATATTCAAAGCCCAGAGAGTACTGCTCTGACAGCTCCGCATATTCTTCAATTCTGTCTATTTCAGGGATAATCTCTATCATTTCAACCTCTTCACGGATTTGGAAGTATCACTTCCAGGCATCCTCCTCATGGTGAACAAACAATTTCAAATCGTTCTGGGCGCTGGAGACGGCCTCCTTAAACAGTGCCAGCACTTGCCTGTCAACCTTGCCTTCACTTGCCATGTCCTCCAGGACAGAAAATGCCTTTTCCTCCTCCATGGACTTCTTGTATGGCCTGTCAGCGCTTGTCAGCGCTTCAAACACGTCAACTACCACCAGTATCCTCGCCTCAAAAGGAATTTCATCCCCCTTAAGGCCTCTCGGATAACCGCTGCCGTCCAGAAACTCGTGATGTGCCCCGGCCCATTCTATAATGTGGGGATAGCGCACACCAAAGTTCATCTTTCGCAGATATTTCTCGGTATACTCCACATGGGAACGAATAACCTCCCGCTCCGCGCTTGTCAGATTGCCTGAACTGACCGTCAGACATTCTGCCTCATCCAGAGACAGGTAAGTAATCTTCTGTCCGTTGGAATCGGTATAATTCATTTTTGCCATATTTCGGATATATGCCGTATCTTCTTCAGAAAGGCGCGGTTTTCTGTTAATCTCCTCCACCCTTTCCCGGGCATCCAGAAAATAATTCTTTTTTTCTATCCACTTGTCCTTGCCGATCCTGCCCTGCATATAATCAATTTTATAAAGCAGCGAAAGGCGCTCAAAACGCTCCAGCACCAGCCCCAGCTTATCTCCCAGCCTGGTGGTCTTGTCGATAATATCATTTGGGATCACCAGTTTCCCGATATCGTGCATCAGCGCCGCCATCAAGAGTTCATCCCGCTCCGCCTGCGTATAATATCTGTCCATCTTTCCGGCCTCGTGCTGACTGTTGATATAATCTACCAGAAGCCTGACATAAAGGTAGACATTTCTGGAGTGATAGTAATTGTATGGAATACGGGTATCGATGGCGTCTGTGAATACCTGCGTGATGGAAATCATCAAGTCCCCAATCTCCTGCACAAAGTGCATATTGGCAACCGCCACCGCAGCCTGAGATCCCAGAGAGCGCAGTACCTTTTCGCAGTCCGCGCCAAAAGGAATAATTTCACCTGCCCCATTCTTGGCATTGATAAGCTGCACCACGCCGATCAGCTTATCCTCATGACTGATCAGCGGAAATACCAGCATAGATTTCGTTCTGTACCCTGTTAGCTTGTCATACTCCCTCGGGCCGCTGAAATCAAACTGACTGCTGCTGTAGGCGTCCTCTATGTTGAGAAGCTCCCTGTGGATTGCCGCATAGGCACAGATATTCTTTTCATTCATGGCCACTGGGGGGTATTTTTCATCTCCCGTACCCTTCTGGTCGATTCCCAATGACTTGTTCTTCATAATACAGAACTGAAGAAGATCCTGTTCAAAGAGGTACAGCGTACCTCCGTCACATCCCGTCACCTCCATGGCGCAGTCTATGATTTTGGAAAGAAGTTCGTCATAATCTCTTTCCGCCGTCAGCTGAATTCCTATCTCAAGTATTTTTTCCGCTTGTATTTGTACCATTCGATTCCTCCAACACGAAAACATCTATGCCGCCCTGTCTGCCCTTCAGGCTTTGGCTGCCGGCAAACACAGCACTGTATCGGTCTTTAACCTGTTCGTATAAATCTTTACTGATTAGGACCTGACCGCCCTTCGCTATGCTTTCCAGCCTTTCCGCCACATTTACGGTGTCGCCTATGGCCGTGTAATCCATCCGGTAGCTGCAGCCAATATTTCCCACAACCGCCTTGCCGCTGTGAATACCCACTCCACAGGCAATCTCAATGCCAAACTCCTCTTTCAGACTGGCATTTATACTGTCAACCGCCTTCACAATGTCCAGCCCGGTTTGTACGGCCTTGCAGGCATAATCCTCTACATCCAGGGGCGCATTGTAAACTGCCATGACCGCATCTCCAATGAACTTATCCAAGGTTCCCTCATTGTGGAAAATCGCCTCTGTCACCATCCCCAGATAACGGTTCAATATCTCCACAATCTTTTCAGGGGAAAGTCCTTCAGACATGGATGTGAATCCTCTGATGTCCACAAACAGCACTGCAATTTCTCTTTCGCGTCCTCCAAGCTCTATCTTGTAGTTGCCGCTCCTGTCCAGCTCATCCACCACCTGAGGCGCCATATAGGTTCGGAATACATTCAATATCTTCCGCTTGCGAAACCGTTCTGTCAGATATCCTGTAGCCACACGCATCAGAAAGGTAATCAATATGAAGACAACGGGCAGGAAACATTTCCAGTAGAATCCCGCGCCGTACAGGGATTTGGCGGCAATTATGATTCCTGTTTCCAGAACCACGCCGCCCACGGTATTCACCAGAAAGCTGTTATAACTGACAAGCCAGGCATAAAAGCCTGCGATCAGGAGTGCCGTCAATGCCTGAATCCATATGTCAATATTTACATGGGTGCGATCATTTAAAAGAGCGTCCACATGATTTGCCTGGACCTCGACTCCGTTCATGACGGCTCCCCTGGCTATGGGCACCATATACTGATCCATCATGCCCTGTGCGTATGCGCCCACAAGAATTATGCTGCCCTGGAACACTTTCGGGTCATATCTGCCCTCCACCACATCCACATAGGAGTAGACCTCATACATGCCTGGCTCCGCAGTATAATCAAAGCCATAAATACCATTTTCCTGCATCCTGGGCAAACGGGACTGCTCCCCTACCGACTCCCGGTATTCGTTATATATTCTCCAGGCAAAATTATATTCCAGTTCCCCGGCGGATCTGTCGCCTACGACCTCCCCCAGCAAAGAACGCCGGACATAATTATCCACATCCTGCACTGCGTTCGTAAAGCCGTGAGCCGTCACGCTGCGCAATGCCTCATAGGGCAGTTCCAAATTCTCCACATACATGGTATTGATCTGATACTCCCCACTGCCTAACTGCTCTACTCTCGTACCATAGTTAATGTAGGAGGCCATGACCACATGAGGAAAACCGGCGGCTGCCTCCGCCAGAGCCGCATCTCCGACTTGATCCCTCTGCCCCACAAAGTTAATATCAAAGGCAATGACCGCCGGGGAATGCTCCTTGTCGAAGGCATTCAGCAAATCGGCCGCCTGCTGCCTTGTCCAGCTTGAAAAAGGCCCTATTTCCTGCTGAGTCTTCTCATCGATTCCTATGATCTTGATTCGATTGTCCACCGGTTTCTCTCTGATATAGAGCAAATCACAGAACCAGTATTCAACCTTTTCAAGGGGTGCCCAAAGTGTAAGGCACCCCGCCAGAAAAGCAGCTACTGTAATTAGGAGAAACCTGTTTCTTACTTCGCCTTTTCCATTGTTCATTTTCGTCCTCATCTATGCACCGCTTAAGAGGCGTCAACCCACTCTTTCAAAATAGTCACACCCTTTACGCTGTCAACGAGAGCGTTCCATATCCGTTCGGGTTCAGCCATCAAAACATAGAGCTTTTCCCAGCCCTTGATAGCTTCGCCGTTCAAATTTTCCTGCGGCATAGAGCTTGTGCCTTCCGGCAGACAGACGCATATATCTGCGCTGCTCCCGTCTTCTCCCTGGATTACTCCCGCGAAAATCACAGGCCAATACTTCTTAGCCTCGGCGTCACCTTCCGATGCATCCGCAGTCACTTCCTCCCACACTGGGTAGAGCGTAAAATCCGAATAGGCTGCATAGGTATCAAAATTCCACTCATCACCGCGATCAAGATACCACCCTGCCAGTCTCAGACTCACGCTGCTGTCATTGGTGACAGGAATAATTTCCGATTCTTCCGGCGCTTCCAAGGTCTCTCCGATTCCCACGGTCTTGTATACATATGTGCCATTCTTTTCGTATACATCGCTCATTTTCTCAAGAGTTCCGTTTACCCACACATAGGGATTGGCAAAAGTCACCGTACACTCCTGCGCAGGCGCGGGAGTAGGCTCCGGTGTAGGTGCAGGAGTTGGCTCCGGTGTGGGCTGCGGCTCCGGCGTAGGTGCAGGAGTTGGCTCCGGTGTAGGTGCGGGAGTTGGCTCCGGTGTGGGCTGCGGCTCCGGCGTAGGTGCAGGAGTTGGCTCCG
>CAZKAO010000115.1:0-7274 GCA_964550745.1 uncultured Acetatifactor sp. | reverse complement strand
CGCACCTGCAACTATATTATGAATGAGTCCTACCGGGCAGGCGGGGAGGCCGTGTTTGGCACAGTGCTGGAGGTGGGGTGCCTGTTTACTATCAGCGTACCGGTCACATGGATTGCCGGTATGGTGCTGAAACTGCCTTTTTTGGGAGTGTTTGCTTTCATTTACACCGACGAGATCATCCGGCTGTTGGTGGAGTCGCGGTACACGGCGTCCGGCAGATGGATTAAGCCGGTGACGGAGCAGGGCATCCGGGCGCTGCCGGAGTTTCGGGAGTGGCTGCGGTCTTTATGACCGCTCACACCACAATATAGGCCGCACACACCTTTTTTGTAAAAAGGTTCCCTTTTTTTGATAAAATCCTTATTGTAATCTATTTTACATGGGTAATTTGGAGTGCTGAAATTACTCAGAGCATAGTGAATAAGGAGAGGGAAGATGAAAAAGAGAGTCAAAGGCGCAGGTATGCTGGTCACGCTGCTGGGAGTTTTGTTGCTGGGAGCCTGTGGGGGGCCAGTGGAACAGGAGGCGGATGCACAGAGGCAGGAAGAGACGGGCAGCAGTACAGGCCGGGAAGTCAGTGTGCAGGAGCCGGGAGGAGCATCCACAGCTGTGGATGGAGGTTCCGGGGGTGGTGGTGCGGAAGAATTCGTCTGGAAGACAAGGGAAGTGGAGCCGCCTTCTTTTGAGGAGATGTGGGTTCATGAGGAAGAGATCGTGGAGGGGGTATCTGTCAAGATCGCCACGCCTCCTATCGGTTATGATTATGACGATATAGAACAGGCGATCAGAGCCAATTCTTTTATCACCGACCACTATAAGCTGCGGCAGTATGTAGGCGAGGTCGTGTCTGAAGCGGAGAGCTACCAGGAGGGAGACTTTCATGATTATACTCTGAACCAGTCTGTCCAGGGCGAGTTTTGGGATGGCGGGGAAGAGTATTACGATAAATTTATGTTCCGCGCAGCAACGAACTATGCGAAATATGACAATGTCTATTCCTATTATATTAGATTTGAGGACCTCCCTTGGGAAGATGGCCTGCAAGAGAACCTGTGCGGATTCCTGACAGAAACCCTGGGTGAGGAGTATGCGGAATATCTGGTCTATGCGGAGACAGAGGGCGCAAAGAACCATGGACTGGAGGAATATATCAAACTTTCGGACGGGGTGACTTATCTGCTTGAAAGAAAGATGAAAGAGAAGGATGGTGTGTGGGATCTTGAGTTTACTCTGGAGGTAAATTACCCTGGTTTTATGAATGATTTTAAATGCTATGACGGTGGAATGACACCTATGCTTGACGACGCAAAATATGATCTGGGATTCTTCACAGAGGGGAATGTCAGCGGGTGGAATCTGTCGCACTTCAGCAGTGATATGCCAGAGTATACGGCTATCGATGTGGGCAATGCGTTCATACGAAACACAATGGATCTGGCAGCATACTCGGAAACCCTGTCAGACGATGGGGTGGCCACATACAGTCTGTTCAGTTTGGAGTACAAACAGGGGCTTGCCGATGTGATCGGTTTCGAATGTCCCTCGATAGATATGGAGTATACGGTGTCGGAGCGAGATGATCAGATGATATCCCTGGCCTTTCGTTTCAGCGGGAAAAATATCGGTCGGCAATTCTATGATCTGAGTGCGGAAGAGATGGGCGAAAGGGTCCTTCCCATCATGAAAGAGCAGATCAATCTGATGTGTCCATGGCTGGACCTGGAGGAAATCGGGTATGATCAGCTGGAGGGCGGGAAGCGCCTGTGGGTGGATATCCCTGTCACCTGTCTGGGAATGGAGTGTGAATGTATCGTGGACATTGAGATCACTGCAAACAGTGGGAAATGGGCGGTAAATGTCAAATCCAGCGGTTTTTAATGAATGAAAATAGAAATCTGACAGCCCGGCGAAAACCGTAAGCTGTCAGATTTTTTTGTATCTTATAGCAGTTCTTTTACTTTACTGTCACAGAAGTGATGTGAGGATTCACACCGTTGTACCAGTACAGGAAACCCTCCATATCTACGGTCTGGCCGATCTCCAGAGCCTTGACAGCCTTGTACACATCCGTGTCAGCGCCGCACAGATAGGACTCTACGGTGAAGGTGTATGTATTGCCATCCAGGGACACGTTGAAGTACAAATCGCTCCCCTCCTCGCCGGAACCATCCCAGTTATACATGAAAGCGGTGCCGTTGCCTGCATCCTCAACTGTCATACCCTTGAAACTCACGAACTTGTTCTGATGATTGATCAAGTCGTCTGTACCCAGCAGGGAGGTTACATCTGTAGGGGCAGCCACATAATTGCCCTTCACGATCTCGAAGGTTGCATCGATAATCTCCACCTCGCCGGACCACTCGGACTTATAGCCTGTCACGCGGATCTTGGTTCCGGGGGTCAGCTTGGCATAATCCTCCTCGGAGCAGGCCATGTTGTACAGGTAGTAAGCGCCGTCCTTGTCCTGGGCGTATACGGTGGCCTTGTCCTCCCACCAGCTCTGCTTGGCCTGCACATAGGTCTCGATTACCACCTCAGTGTTCAGCTCTGCCGCCACATAGTCAGCATAGGACATTGCACCATCGTTTCCGCAGCCTGTCAGGGCCAGCACCAAAGTAAGTGCCAGAGTTGCAATAATACATTTTTTCATAATTTTTCCTCTCTTTCATATTTAAGTTCCGAATGTTTAATGGTTTTTTCGTAACCAATGCTATTATACCGCAAAATGTCGATAAATCAATGGTGATTCTGCCTTTTTTTGCGGTTTCTCAGCGCCTCCCGTGCTACATATACACCAATCAGCACCCAAGTGATCCCCAGTATGGATAACAGCGCGGTCGCCATAGGAGGCAGCGGCCCAAGATCCTTTTTGTCAGCGGATGCCTGGATGGATGTCTTCAGGCGGTACAGGGAGGTCACATTCCCATAGAGTTTATTGATATAGGCCTCATCGATGGTCTCCTTGCGGTTGACGGATTTGGTCACATTCTCGATCATCTGCCCGGCGGCGTCCCGCAGGGAGGTGGAGCCGTTGAATACCGGAGTCACAAAGGTATCCCCCACATGGGACAACAGCAGCTGGGAAGCCTTGATCTTCACATCATAGTAGGTACTGTTGTCCTCGCCGCAGCGGCTTAGATAGTCCTGATATTCGGCGCTGCCCTGGGCCTTGGAGGTGACGGGCACATACCCCTCTGTCTCCGCATAGGCGATCTGGACCTCGTTGGTCAGCAGATATTGGGCAAAAAGCCAGGACGCAAGTACCTCCTGGTTATCCGGCTTGTTGAAGACACAGACGGAAGGCCCCTGGGAAATCATCTGGGGATGTTCCGGGTCGAACTGGGGAATGGGGTAAACCTCCGTCTCAAACTCCACCAGCGCCTCTTCGCTGATATCCGACAGGGGAGCGTGAGTTCCCATCCAGGTGGCCCCGGCGGTGGAGTCGATGGCGAAGACACACTGTCCCGCATTCAGGAAATTCGCCGGATAGCTGGAGATCTTGAAGGTGGAGAAAGCACCGGTCTTCGCATGCTCCGCCACCGTGTACAGCAGTTCCTTGGTGGTATCGTTGAAGATCAGGATATCCCCGCTTTCGGTGGAGTAACCGGCGTCCCTCTGCTTGAGCATTTGGATCATCATATTGTCCGTGGACTTGTAGATAAAGGGAATCATAACCTTCTGACCGTTGATCAGATAGTTTCCCTCACTGTCTTTGGCGGTGGCGGCCTCGGATACCTGCCAGATGAAATCCCAAGTCAGCACCTCTGGCAGGGTATAGCCCAGCGCCTCCACATAGGTTTTGTTCACATAGCATGCCTCTGTGGACCGCATAAAGGGAATGGCGTAATAGTGTTCATTGAAAGCGCACTCCGACAGAAACTGGGGAATGATCTCTTCCTGCCGGGGACCGTCAAAGCGCATCTCGCTGCCGCCCAGGCCGTAGCGGGTATCCGCAAAAAGCTCCTCCAGGGGCACTACGATATTTACGCCGGTAAGATAAGTGGCGATATGGTCCGGGTAGGTGATGCACACGTTGGGAGTCGTGCCCGTGGAGATATTGGTGATCACGTCGTTGTAAATACGTCCATAATCCGTGTACAGCCGCAGATTAACGGTGATATTGGGATATAACTCCTGAAAATCCGCAATGGCTTTCTTATATATATCGGTCTGGGTTTTGTTGGTATCGTTCTTTGCCCAGAAAGTAATTTCATAGTTTCGGGAGGTGTCGAAATTCTCCGGGATGCTGAAGGGCTCCATTCCTTTAGATCCGTGGCAGCCTGTCTGGGAGAGCAACACCGCCAGCAGGGTGAGCAGTGACAGCAGCCGTGCATATGGTTTTGTTTTTGCTTTTTTCATGGAATTCTCCTTACATATAGTCATCAATCAGCCCTTGGTGCCTCCCCGTGCCACGCCAGCCATAACTTTCTGGCGGAAGATCAGAAACAACACAATCAAGGGAACGGAGATCACCACCACGGCGGCCATCATGGCGGGGATATTTTCCCGTCCAAAGCCGTTTTCACGGATCTCCTGTATGCCGTTGGAGACCAGATAGTAGTTGGGATTGTCAGTGATCAGACGGGGCCATACATAGGAGTTCCAGCACTCGATGATCTTCAGGATGATGATGGTGATCAGCGTGGGGCGGCAGATGGGTATCATGACCCGGCGCAGGTAGCGCAGGTCAGAGGTGCCGTCCACTTTGGCCGCATAGTACAGCTCGTCCGGTATCTGGGCGAAATTCTCCTTCAGCAGATAGATGTAAAATACCGAAGTCACAGAGGGAAGAATCAGCCCCAGGAAGGAATTGCGCATTCCGAGGTTTGTGATGGTGGTAAAGTTGGTGATGATTACCAGCTCATTGGGAATCATCATCAGGGATAAAAACAGGGTGAACACCAGATTTTTTCCCTTGAAATCCAGTCTGGCAAAGGCGAAGGCCGCCAGCGTGATAACCACCAGCATGATTGCCGTGGTGACCAAAGTGAAGATCAGCGTGTTCAGCAGGTATTTTCCCAGAGACACGGTGGTGAATGCGTCCACATAATTCTGTAGAGTGGGGGACAGGGTGAAAAAGGCGGGCACATGCTCCGCGTTGTAGGAGCCGTAGCTCTTCACCGAGGTCAGCAGCATCCAGTAGAAGGGGAATAATACAATCAGTCCCCAGAGGGTCAGCAGGGTGTAGATCACGATGTCAGAGATCCTTTTGCCTATCCGTGCCCGCTGTTCTATTTTTTGATAGTCAGTTGTCTTGCTCATAATGTGCCTCCTAATAATGTACATGTTTTTTGCTGACCAGCAGGTTGATGCAGGTGATGGTCAGCACGATGGCGAACAGGATGATGGCCGCCGCCGACGCATAGGAGGGATAGCCGCCGCTGTTTCCGTAGAGCATGTCGTAGACATAGCCCACGATGGTGTTCATCTCCGAGGCATTTAAGTCCGTACCGAACAGGGCTACCGCATCGCTGTAGGCCTTGAAGGCGCCGATAAAGCCGGTGATGACCAGATAGAAGATCATGGGGGAGATCATGGGCAGCGTAATCTTCGTGAAAATCCGCCACTTAGGGGTGCCGTCCACCCGGGCCGCGTTGTAGTAGATCTGGTTCACCGAGGCCAGGGCGCTGGTCAGAATCAGGATTTTAAATGGCATGACTACCCAGATGGTGTAAAAGCACAGTACGAACATCTTGGCTGCATAGTCTCCGCCGATAAAGTCAATGGATTCGCCGCCAAAGCTCTGGATCAGCAGATTCACCAGGCCGTCGGAGTAGGCGGTCTTTTTAAACAGGATCATGAACACCAGGCCCACGGCCAGAGTGTTGGTCACATAAGGCAGAAAATACACAGTCTGGAACAGGTCCCGCAGGGGCTTGATGGAACTTAAGGCTACGGAGATCAGCAGTGCCAGCCCGGTGGACAAGGGCACGGTGATCACCACCAGGATCAGGGTGTTTTTCACCGCCTGGAGGAAATAGGGATCATGCAGTACATAGGAATAGTTGAACAGTCCCGTCCCGGAAAAGGTCTGTGACGCCGAGTTGTACCCCTCCTCAAAAGAGTACACAAACACATCTATCAGAGGATAGATCATGAACACGCCCAGAAACAGGAAAGCGGGCAGCAGGTAGAGCCAGCCCTTCATATTTTTATTATCCATGGTTAACAGGTCTCCTTGTTATGAGTTACTCAGCGGTAAAGTGTATCCGCTCCCCGGTCTGGGGGTGGAACAGGTAGAGCTTGCGGGGCTTTAGGGCGAAACGCACGGTCTGCGCATCGGGGTCTACCATGTTTTCCGCATTGATGATGGAGCGGATGGATGCGTTCTCAGAGCAGGCATGGGTGGATACCACGCTGATATCCCGTCCCATGACCTCCACGCGGCTCAGGTCGCAGGTCAGAGGGCCGTCCTCCTGTAGGATAAAGCCCTCGGGGCGGATGCCCACGGTGACTTCCTGGTCCGGCACATCCCGCAGGTTCAGTACGGATTCTTCACCGATATAGAGCTGGCCGCCGGATACTTTACCCCGGAAGATGTTGATGGGCGGAGTGCCCAGGAATTTGGCCACAAACAGATTCACCGGCTCATCATAGACCTCCTGGGGCTTGCCGATTTGCTGCACCACTCCCTCTTTCATGACCACGATCATGTCGGAGATGCTCATGGCCTCCTCCTGGTCGTGGGTCACAAAGACGGTGGTGACGCCGGTCTGGCGCTGGATACGGCGTATCTCCTCACGGGTCTGCAGGCGCAGTCGGGCGTCCAAGTTGGACAGAGGCTCGTCCAGCAGCAGCACACGGGGCGTCTTGACCAGCGCCCGGGCGATAGCCACACGCTGCTGCTGGCCGCCGGACAGCTCGCTGGGCTTGCGCTCCATCAGGCCCTCCAGCTGTACCAGCTTGGCCGCCTCCAAGGCTCTCTTTTCCATCTCTTCCTTGGAGAGCTTGTCCGCGCCCCGCAGATTCTCTAATGGGAAGGTAATGTTTTTCAGCACGGTTAAGTGGGGGTAGAGGGCATAGCTCTGGAACACCAGCCCCACGCCCCTGTGTTCAGGGGGTAAGTCCGTCACATCGTCCTCCCCGAAAAAGATTCTGCCGCTGGTGGGCTTTAGCAGGCCGCAGATCAGGTTCAGCGCCGTGCTCTTGCCGCAGCCGGAGGGCCCCAGCAAACCGATCAGCTTGCCGTCGGGGATCTCGAAGGTAAAATCGTTTACTGCAATGACTTCCCCAGGGGATTTCTTGTTGCGGCTGGGGAATTTCTTGGTCAGGTT
>CAZKAO010000114.1:0-7280 GCA_964550745.1 uncultured Acetatifactor sp. | reverse complement strand
CTGATTCTGGAGCTGGCCATAGACGGTCTGCGGCTGGCGGCGGTCAACACTCCCAATATGCTGAGCACGCCGCTGAGTGTCATGGCGGCGTTGGTGCTGGGAGAGTTTGCGGTCAACAGCGGCTGGTTTTCCAGTGAGGTCATGCTGTACATGGCCTTTGTGGCCATTGCCAACTACACACAGGCCAACTATGAGCTGGGCTATGCGCTGAAATTCATGCGGGTTATCACACTAGTGTTGACTGCCATATTCGGCATATGGGGATATGGCGCAGGACTTCTTGTGACCGGGCTGTGTATGTGCTGCAACAAGACTCTGTCCCACCGCAGCTATCTCTATCCGCTGATTCCTCTGAACTGGAAAAAGTTGAAAAACCGCCTGATCCGTCGGCGATTGCCCGGGGCGAGACAGGAATGATTATTCGGTGGAAACAGATTTTATGAAGATTACCCTATTCCCTTTTATGTGAGAATAGGGTATAATTTCTTGGAAATTTATCAAAATTATAGATTCAAAAAAACTTAGCGAGGATATGGATATGGCACACAGGATAAGGACGACAATACAGGAGATTGAGGCCAGGCCGGGTCAGCGTCTGTTGGTGGTCAGCGATATTCACGGACATCTGGATCGTTTTATCCAGCTGCTGAGGCAGATGCATTACAGCGGGGATGATATTCTGGTTCTGGTGGGAGATCTGATAGAAAAAGGGCCGGAGAGCCTGCGTGTGGTGCAGTATGTGATGGATCTGGCCGGGCAGCATCCCGTGTATGTGTCCATGGGCAATGTGGACCTGGGACGGCTTTTGAAGGTGGACGATGATTCGCCCGAGGGAGTGGCGGACTGGGCCGGTTTTTTGAACTGGGCGGAGAGAACCTGGGGCGGCAGTATTTACCATGAGATGCTGGCGGATATGGGGATTTCGATAGATCAGGTGACGGGAGAAAAAGCGGCGCAGTACCGTCACTGTATGCTGGAGGAGTTTTATGAGGAACTGGAATTCCTCTGGAGTAGGCCAACGATCCTGAAGGCGGGAAAATATCTGTTTGTCCACGGCGGGATTCCTACGGAGGATTTGAAGGCTCTGGAGGAAACAGACCCTCATGCGCTCTTAAAAAATGACGATTTTCTCAATCAGGGATACTCTTTTCGAGACTATATTGTGGTGACAGGACACTGGCCCACCTGTCTGTATCGGACAGACCGGGAGGACGTAAGTCCGGTTTTTGAAGAGGAAAGGCAGATTTTGTGTATAGACGGGGGCAACGGCTTAAAGCGATCCGGGCAGCTGAATGGGATCATCATTCCGGGCTGCCGGGCGCAGATGGATCAAATCCGTTGGCTGGGATATGACGGCTTTCCCCTGGTGGAGGCGCTGGAGCGGCAGCAGGGCCGGGCGGCAACGGTACATATCCAATACTTTGAAAGCCTGGTGGAACTGATTGAACAAAAGGAAGATATGGCTCTCTGGAGGCAGATTTCCACAGGAAAACAGTTTGAGGCCCCTGTGGATTGGACCTATCATGACGGCGATGGCAGGCTCCATTACTGCGATTATGCGGATACGTTGCTGGATGTGGAGCCGGGGGATCGGCTGTCAGTGATCGTACAGACCAGTGCGGGATATTACTGCAAAAAGGATGGTTTGATCGGCTGGTATAAGGGGGAGGCCAGGCCTGTGGAGCAGAGGCTGGCGCTGCAGCCGGGGAGTCCTGGGCCGGATGCTTCTGAGCCTGTTTTCCTGAGCTCCATAGTTTCCGGGGCAGAGGAATGCCACCGGCGAGAGCGGGAGTTGGCGGTATATAGACTGCTTGGGGAGTTGGGCATTAAATATCAGAGGGTTGACCATGTACAGGGCAGCACCATGGAAGCCTGCCGGGCGGTGGAGGAGGCGCTGGACGGGGCGCTGATCTGCAAGAACCTGTTTCTCTGCAATCGGCAGCGGACAAGGTTCTATCTGCTGATGATGCCCGGGGACAAGGTGTTCAAGACTAAGGAATTATCTGCGCAGATCGGCAGTTCCCGGTTATCCTTTGGGGAGGCGGTGTACATGGAAAAATATCTGCATACCAGTCCGGGCAGTGTCAGCGTCATGGGCCTGATGCACGATGCGGAACATCAGGTGCAGCTGCTGATGGACCGGGATATTTTGCAGGGGGAGTATTTTGGATGCCATCCCTGTATGAACACTTCCAGCATCCGCCTTCGGATGAGGGATCTGTTGGACAAATTCCTGCCTGCGGTGGGGCATACGCCTGTGTATGTGGAACTGACAGGGGTAGGGTGAGAAGAACTTCTGGGACTTGCTGGACGGCAGCATAAAATGAGGTGCGCAGGCAAAATATTTGACAGGAGAAGATTATGATACACATGAAAATATACGAATCTCCTATAGGCAAATTGTTTCTGGCAGCGGAGAATGAGGCGTTGATCGGCCTGTGGATGCAGGGGCAGAAATATTTTCCGGAGAAACTGTTTTTGGAGCAGTCCGGTGTAATAGATTGCACAGGAAAGGATTGTGGGATTCTGGCACTGACCAGAGTATGGCTGGACCAATATTTTGCCGGGGACAGGCCAAATCCGGGACGGTTGAAGTTAGCTCCAGGGCTGGCTCCGGGGATTTTGCCCCCGGTCAGCGAGTTCCGGCAGCAGGTTTGGAAACTGTTGCTTGAGATTCCCTATGGGGAAGTTGTCACCTACGGGGAACTGGCCAGACGATTGGCTAAGCGCAGAGGTCTTAAAAGCATGTCTGCTCAGGCGGTGGGCGGTGCAGTGGGGCACAATCCGCTGTCTATTATTATCCCCTGCCACCGGGTGGTGGGGGCGGACGGAAGTCTGACCGGCTATGCGGGAGGCGTGGAGAAGAAACGCTGGCTGCTTAAACTGGAGGGAGCTTTGGAGGAATAGGTAAAAATGAAACTGGTCATATGTGATGACAATCCGGCAGATATCGACTATATCACCGGCATGATTGATGTGTGGAAAAGGCAGGCGGGAACAGCGGTGAAACTGCTTTCCTTTCCTTCGGCGGAAGCGCTGCTCTTTGCCTGGGAGGAAAACCGGGATACGGACATTCTGCTGCTGGATATCGAGATGGGTAAGATGAGCGGCGTAGAGCTGGCAAAGCATCTGCGTCAGGCCGGGGCCAGAATGCAGATTGTTTTTATCACAGGGTATATGGACTATATCGCCGAGGGATATGATGTGGAGGCGCTGCATTATCTGTTAAAGCCCGTGACGCAGGAGCGGCTGGGCCAGGTGCTGGACCGGGCCGTGGAGCGGATTAGGATCAGGGAGCATATGCTACAGCTTACGCTGCAGAATGGCGTAGTGTGTCTGCCGGTGTATGAAATCCGCTATCTGGAGGTCATGCGCAATTACACCACCGTCTATGCGTCGGAGGCTTACAGTGTCAAGCGCAGCCTGAATGACCTGGAAGGGGAACTGGATGAGAGTTTTTATCGTATTCACCGCTCATTCATTGTAAATCTTCGCTTTGTCCATCGAGTTACCCGGACGGAGGTGATTCTGAGGGACGGAACGGCGCTGCCCCTGTCCCGCAAGCGTTACGAGGGATTGAACCAGGCGCTGATCACTTATTTTTAATGCGAATATTTCCTGATGGTTAAGAAAATCTTCTCTACAGTTTACTTTCCCTCCATTGCGGGCAGAGTGTCTCTTCCTATATACTGTATTTATAATCACTAACGATTAGATTTTCCTTTTTGCACAGTACATGTTGCCCGATTATGCGACATGTGCTGTGCGGGAACCTAAAAATCTTAACGTTAGTCAGTATAACGGCCGTGAGTATAGGAAAGGTAAAAGGTAAACGATATGGAATTGAATATGGGAACAAAAATCATAGCGCTGCGCAGGGCAAAGGGTATGACCCAGGAGCAGCTGGCAGCAGTGCTGGGGGTATCGGCCCCGGCGGTGAGCAAGTGGGAGACGGGCAGCTCTTACCCGGATATTACTCTGCTTTGCCCTCTGGCCAGGGCGCTGGGCACGGATGTGGACCATCTGCTGGCTTTTGAGGAGGAACTGTCACAGGAGAAACTGGGGCAGTATATGACAGAGCTGATCGGGATAGCCCAGCAGGGAAATATTCCCCAGGCGGAGGAGCAGCTGAATGCTCTGCTGCACAGATATCCCTCAGACATTCCGCTCAAGTTTTCCGCTGTCGCAGCACTGACCATTTTTGAGATGAATTCAGATGTAAGCACGGATTGCGGGAACGAGGATAAAGCGCGCTGGACAAAGCAGAAAAAGGAGCTGGCCCAGGCGATACATGATGACGGGAATCCCGCATACTATCTGGCTTCTGTGTCCATGCTGGTGACTCTGTCTCTGGAGGAGGGCGAACTGGAAAAGGCCGAGGCTCTGTTGAAAGAAAACCTTACCAATACAGCAGACTTTACCGTCCTTTGGGTGCGTTTGTATCTGAAAAAGGGTGAGAAGGATCAGGCGCTTGGGATATTGCAGAGGCAGGCATATAAGCTGGTAGGTGATCTGCGTACCTGCCTTATAAGCCTGATGCGAGAGGAACTTGACCTGGAGCGTGACAGGGTTCTGGGAATCTGCGGAATTTTAGAGCAGATTGATGAGATGTTTTCCGTGGGCGGAAACATGAACGTGGGCCTGTTTGCGGAGGTCTATCTGCGAATGGGGGAGCAGGAGAGGGCGCTTGAGTATCTGGAACAGATGGTGGAGCGGTTGGCTGGACAGACGCCCCCGCCCAATCCCCTGATTTTCTCCCCGGCCATTGCGCCGGAGCCCGAAAAACTGGAGTGGACTCGGGAGATGAAACTGACCGTCCTGCAGGCGCTGGAGAAGGATGTCATCTTTGAGCCTCTTCGCAGACACAAGCGCTTTGAGGCGATATTAAATAAAGTGGCGGGGCTGGTTTCATAGAACCTATACTAACGAGCGGCACATCAAAGTCACTATGACATTGGTGTGCCGAAAAGTTTTTGGCGGAAAAAATTCCCTTGCAATTTTCTCTTAAAGATGTTATGGTATGTACACATTCGCAGGTCGAACGTTCTAAGTATGGTATCTGTTCTCCGGTTCAGCCGGGGATGAGCGGGACATTTCGTTCCAGGTTTACCTAAATACGAATTGGCAGATGAGATGCAGGGGAAGCCGTGTGTTGTTTTTATACTTACGGCCGTTACGGTTGTTAGTATAATATTCCGGTGTTTTCCCTATTGTTCTGCAATTTTTACAACAGGAGGGAGTCATCATGACCGAAAAAACAACAACCGTTTTTAACAGTACCCAGATCAACAATCCCAGGTTTCGAGACAGCAGCAGTAAAATAATTTTTGCGGACAATATTCTCAGCTCGCAGTTTCTTCGTGACTATGCCGACATGGAGATCTTGCGTAAGATTCAGCCGGAGGACATTGAAGATGTATCCGAGCGCTATGTTCCGCTCTTCAGCACAGAGCGAAACAGTGATACTGTCAAGCGTGTGGATATCTCCAAATATTTGCCGTCAAGGGAATACACGAAGATCAAAGATAAGCCGCTGAAAAAAGTAAAACCGCTGGAATTGCCTCTTTACATCATTTCGCTGGTTGAACATAAGACCCAAGTAGAGTATAATGTAATCATGCAGCTGCTTCGGTACATGGTTCATATCTGGGAGGATTATGAGAAAGAGATGGACAAGCTTCATCCCGGTATCAGCAGGCGGAAAGAGTTTCAATATCCGCCGATTCTGCCCATCGTATACTATGAGGGCACAGACAGATGGACGGCATCCACCGATCTGGCGGACAAAATCTTCTGTGGAAAGCTGTTGGGCAAATACCTGCCTCATTTCCAGTACCAGTTGGTAACACTGCATGACTTCAGCAATGAGGAACTGCTGGCGAAAGGCGATGAGATTTCGCTGGCGATGTTGATCAACAAGATTCAGACGTTTGAAGATATGTCGGCATTTACTGGCCTGCCCGAAGTACAGCTGGAACGTATTCTGAGGGATACACCGGAGTATCTGCTGGGGACGCTGGCCGATGTGCTTCGGGCATTGCTCTATCACATGAACTTGCCGGAGAACGAGGTGGAGGGCGCAGTCGCCAAGATAAAGGAGCGTAAAATGGGATTGTTATTTGAGAATGCAAAGCTGGATATCCAGGAAGAGAGAAGAAAAGTGGAAGTTGAGCGGCAGAAAGCGGAGAAAGCCAGACAGGAGGCGGCAGCGGCACGACAGGAGGTGGCAGCAGCACAGCAGGAGGTGGCAGCAGTACGGCAGGAGGCACAGCAGGCAATGGCCGCGGCACAGCTGAATCAGGCGATATCCGTGCATATTCTACGCATGGTGAGGCAAGGGGCATCCGATGAAGAGATTGCGGAATCCGTAATGCTACATTTTTCTCTGGATGAAAAACAGACGGCGGAGAAACTGGCGTTTGTTTTTGGAGATTCCGCAGCAAAGGAGTAAACCATGCTTTTTTTGGACAAGATCATAGACAGGCGGATTGCCCGCTATCAGAGCGATCTGCTGGCCACCCATTATGCGGAGGTGGAGAATATGTACCGGCAGACCAGAGGGTGGCGGCATGATTACCGCAATCATATTCAGGTGCTGAAAAACTATGCCGAAATGGGAGATATGGAGGCGGTTAAGGGATATCTGGATGAACTGGCGGAGGACCTAAACACAGTGGATATGGCGCTGAAAACCGGCAACAAGATGACAGATGTGATCTTGAACAGCAAGATTTCCTTGGCCAGGTCCAAGGAGATTCAGGTGAGAGCGGACGCCCATGTGCCGATGACATTGACCACGGCCCAGATTGATCTGTGTATCATTTTAGGGAACCTGTTTGACAATGCTATCGAGGCATGTCTGCAGTTGCCCGGTAAGGAGCGAATGATCCGTATCTATATGGAGATGAAGAACACTCAGCTCTATATCTCCTTTACCAACACCACGGCTCAGAAGAAGCAGAAAAAGGAGAACGGACGCTTTGCCAGTACCAAGGGCAGCGGTCATGGCTATGGGCTGGTGCGCATTGACACCATCATCGAGAGGTATCAGGGCTATATACGGCGGGGCAGCGAGGACGGGGCTTTTACCACGGAGATCCTGCTGCCCCAGTAAGGCAGGCATGATTGTATTTTTGCTTTCCCGTTGTGGTCATAATAAAACGTTTGTCCCCAAGGGCATGCATTTCGTCCCCGAAATGTGGTGTCCTTGTTTTTTGTGGTATATTGAGTAAAATGCTCCGCATTCAACTCTTCTGAACTGAATATGCGCTAAAGCGCAT
>CAZKAO010000113.1:0-8120 GCA_964550745.1 uncultured Acetatifactor sp. | reverse complement strand
TCTTTATCTGTGATTCCTGTGACGAGGATGCGAGGAAAGCATTAAAGAAATGCCGTATTTATAAAAGTTTTCGCTTTTCACTGCACGGATGGATGGATTACCATACCGCAGTGGTGGATCTGGAAAAAAAGCGGATTGATGCCAACCGCAGCGGCCATACAGTTGCGAAAAGCCTGAAAAAAATATTATACTCTAAATGAGGAAGGGAGAGAGTAGCATGAATTCATTAGTACTTCTGATTATCTGCATTGCCATTTTGATCTGTGGATATATCTTCTACGGCAGATGGCTGTGCAAAAAATGGGGTGTGGGCGAAAGCAAGGAGGAGACGCCCGCACATACGATGGAGGACGGTGTGGACTACGTTCCGGCAAAAGCGCCTGTCCTTATGGGACATCATTTCTCATCCATCGCGGGAGCGGGACCGATTACCGGACCCATCGGCGCGGCGATATTCGGATGGCTCCCTGTGACACTCTGGATATTGGTGGGAGGCATATTCTTCGGCGGTGTCCATGATTTTGGAGCCCTGTTTGCATCCATCCGTCACAAGGGACAGTCCATCGGGGAAGTTATCTCCACTAACATGAGCCGCCGGGCAAAGAGGCTGTTTATCATATTCTCCTATCTGACCCTGATTCTGGTAGTGGCGGCTTTCGCTTCTATCGTGGCTTCTACCTTTGGCGCGGTATATGATGAGTCCGGCGCTTTGGATATGGCAAAATCCGCAACTCCGGCATCAGTTGCGATGATTTCGTTACTGTTTATCCTGATTGCCATCGTATTTGGCTTTTTGGTATACCGCAGGAATGCGCCCATGGGCATTGCGTCCATCGTAGGTATTCTGGCCATTGTCCTGGTTATGGCGGTCGGCATGAACTGGCATCCCATTTACCTGTCCACCAAGACCTGGATGTGGATTGTGGGCATCTATATTGCCATTGCGTCCGTAACGCCTGTGTGGATACTTTTGCAGCCCCGCGATTATCTGAGTTCTTTCCTGCTGTATGCGATGCTGGCAGTGGCTGTATTTGGCGTTATTTTCGCACATCCGACCTTTGATGCTTCATTCCCGGCTTTTACCGGCTTTGCGGTAGATAACGGAAACGGTATCCAGTATCTGTTCCCGGTGCTGTTCACAACGGTTGCTTGCGGAGCGATCTCTGGTTTCCACTCCCTGGTATCCTCCGGTACCACGTCCAAGCAGTTGGATAAAGAAACGGATGCGAAGCCCATCGCATACGGCGGTATGCTGTTAGAGTGTGTGCTTGCAGTGCTGACTCTGTGCGCAATAGGTTACGCTTATAAGTGGAATGCGGCAAACCCTGACAAGGCCCTGGTGGGTGCAACTGCTATCTTCGGCGGCGGCATCGCCCATATGATCGATGATGTGATCCCGGGAAGCTATTCAGTGCTGAATTCCCTGTTGGTACTTACATATTCCGCATTCTGCCTTACCTCCCTGGATACGGCGACTCGTCTGGCGCGTTTTATGTTCCAGGAGTTCTGGCTGGAGCCGGGACAGACCGTCAAGGATGTAGAGGGCGGATTCAAGAAGGTTATGGTTAATCCGTATTTTGCCACGATTCTGACAGTTGCGCTGGGAATCCTGCTGGGTATGACCGGATATAGCAAGATCTGGGGACTGTTCGGAGCAGCCAATCAGCTGCTGGCCGGCATCGGCCTTCTGGCTGTCGCCACATGGCTTGGAAATATTGGAAGGAGCAATAAGATGTTCCTTGCTCCCATGGCGTTTATGATCGTCGTTACCATCTGCTCCCTGGCGCTGACCGTGAAGAATCAGTTTGGCATCATTACCGCAGGAGGAGCTGACTGGGGTCCGTATGCTCAGGTGATTCTCGCAGTCCTTTTGATCGGATTGGCTATAGTGCTGGTCATCGAAGGTGTCCAGACCCTTGCGGGAAAACATAAAAAGGCATAAGCCTTCTTCATCCGATGAAGATGTAAGATGTTAAGGTACTAAAAGTAGATAAAAAGTTGATATTTCCGCCTTATACTGTTATGCTGAGTAAGAGCATAACAGGAAAGGCGGAATTTTTATGTATAAAATATTGATCGTGGATGATGAGCCGGATGTGGTGCGCATGATCAGGGATTATTTTGAACTTAATGGATATGATACACTTACGGCAAGTAACGGGGAGAAGGCCATGGAGCTGGCTCTGGGACAGCCGGATCTGATCCTGCTGGATATCAACATGCCCCATATGGACGGGCTGGCCGTGTGCCGCGGGATACGGGACTATGTATCCTGTCCCATCCTTTTTCTGACGGCCAGGATCGAGGACAGCGACAAGGTGCAGGGCTTTGCGGCAGGGGGAGACGACTATATCCTGAAACCCTTTTCCTTGGAGGAGTTGGGTGCCAGAGTGGCGGCCCACATCCGCCGGGACCACCGCTGCAAGGCGGACGCCAACGTGCGGTTCTGGGGAAGAATGGTCATCGACTATACTGCCAGGACGGTGGCAGTGGAGGGGCCGGTGATTCCCTTTGCCAAAAAGGAATATGAGATCATCGAGCTGCTGTCATTAAACCCCGGCCAGGTGTTTGACAAGGAGCGGATCTATGAGAAGCTCTGGGGCTATGATGCCGAGGGAGACAGCAGCGTGGTGGCGGAGCATGTGCGCCGGATTCGGGCCAAACTCAGGGAATTCGGTGAGGAATATCATCTGGAGACGGTATGGGGGATGGGATATAGATGGAAGAAGTGATAAGGGAGACAGGTGAGGAGGTTAAAAGGGGAATCCACAAAAAAAGGCAAAAGCATTTCTGTAAAAAGGTTCATCGAAGGTGGCACAGATCCCTGCGGCAGTCCCTGTATTACTACATCCCCATCTGTGCTGTCATGGCGGTTCTGGGCACCTGGGGAATTGGTGTCGGCACGAATTATCTGCAGGATTGGTATTCAATAAATTATATGAATGAGGGTGTCCGAATATGGAAAGGCGGCTATGAGATTTTAGTAGATGAAAATGGACTCATGCATCATTCCTATGTGAAAAGTCCATTTATTAGTAAAGAGAATACTAAAGAGGTTCAGGAAATTACCTATAACGTCATCAGCTATGCGCAAACGATTCTGGTTCCGTTGTGGCTGTTTGCCTGCGTGGGACTCGTTGTGTGGATATTTTATAAGAGGGAGATAGAGAAGCCCCTCCGGGTACTCCAGGATGCCTCGGAAAAAATAGCGGATAATTGCC
The DNA here is from genome assembly GCA_964550745.1 of uncultured Acetatifactor sp. Lineage (GTDB taxonomy): Bacteria > Bacillota > Clostridia > Lachnospirales > Lachnospiraceae > Acetatifactor. The sequence continues at coordinate 4,899 of CAZKAO010000113.1, read as the reverse complement.
TGGATTTTGAAATGGAGCCGGTGAGGGACAATGAACTGGGGCGGCTTCGGGATGGTTTTGAAAAAATGCGGGCAGCGCTGTATGAGAACAACCGTGCCACATGGCAGCAGCTGGAGGAGAGAAAACGGCTGAATGCCGCTTTTGCCCATGATATGCGCACTCCTATCACCGTGCTGAAGGGCTACGGGGAGATGCTGGAGAGGTATATCCCCGAGGGGCGGATTTCTCAGAATAAGCTTCTGGAGATCCTGGGCATGATGAACGGGCAGATCCGCAGGCTGGAGAACTACACTCAGAAGATGAGCAGCATCCGGAAGCTGGAGGATCTGGAGCCGGAACTGGCGCTGGTGAAAGCCGCTGAACTAAACGAAAAGCTGCGGAATATGTGTGATATATTGGGACAGGATATTGTGTATGGCTTTGTCGGGGAAGGAATCTTGTATCTGGACGAGACGTTGGTGCTGGAGGTGTGTGAAAATCTGGTGTCCAACGGCCTGCGCTATGCCCGGCAGATGCTGCAGGTAACCGTGCAGGCGCAGGAGAGAGAACGGATCGAGGCCGAGGGAGAAACAGAGAGATATCTGGAGATTGTGGTGGAGGACGACGGGCCGGGTTTTAGTCCGGAGGACCTGCAGCATGCCACAGATCCCTTTTACCGGGGGGAGGGGCAGATGGAGCAGTCCCATTTCGGCCTGGGCCTGTATATCTGCCACCTGATCTGCGCGAAATGCGGCGGCAGTCTGGTTCTTGCCAATGCGGTTTGCGGCGGGCGGGTCACGGCCAGGTTTAAAATTTTTCCTGAAAAAGGGTAAATGTAGATAAAAAGTTGATAGATGCGCTGTAAGGTAATGGTGTGGAGCAATCCACACCATTTTTGTGATGCGGAACTAGATTAGGAGGACAAGTAAATGGAACAACAGAATAATTGTATTGTCATCAGCCATGTGGATAAGTACTATGGCAAGAAGCAGGCTCTGAAGGATGTGAACCTGACCATCGAACAGGGGATGTTTGGGCTGCTGGGCAGAAACGGCGCGGGCAAGACCACCTTGATGAAGACTTTGGCCACTCTCCATGAAAAGCAGGCGGGTGAGATATCCGTGTGCGGCATTCCCATCAGCCATGCCCCGGAGATCCGCGGTATCACCGGGTATCTGCCTCAGGATTTTTCCATGTATCCCAACATGACGGTCTATGAGTGTCTGGACTATCTGGGCACATTGTCGGGAATGGCAAAAGACCTGCGGCAGAAACGGATAGCCATGTTGCTGAAGAGGGTGAACCTGAACGAGAAGAAAAGGAGCCGGGTAAAAAGCCTCTCCGGCGGCATGAAGCGCAGACTGGGCATTGCCCAGGCTCTGCTCCATGATCCTAAGGTGCTGATTGTGGATGAACCCACCGCAGGGCTGGACCCGGAGGAGCGTATTCGGTTCCGCAATCTGCTCTGTGAGGTGGCGCAGGAGCGCATCGTGATCCTGTCCACTCATATTGTGGGGGATATCGAGGCCACCTGTGAAAATATCGCCATATTGAACGAGGGAGAGCTGTTGTGGAAGGGCACGGTGTCCCAGCTTCTGGAGAACGCCAGGGGTAAGGTCTTCACCGCCGAAATACCGGTGAGTATGCTGCCTCAGGTCAAGAGGGACTATATTGTGACGGGTATGCTGCGGAGTGAGCAGGCGGTGACAGTGAGATTTCTGGCGGATGAAGGAGCAGCGGACACGGGTGGGTTGCTGCAGTCGGCCAGACCGGCCATGCCAAACTGTGAGGACGCCTATATGTACTGTCTGCACCAGCACGGCTGTGAGATTGTGGGAGGTGAAATATAATGCTGTATTTGAAGGAATGCAAAAAAGTAATCTGTTCCATGACCTTTGTGCTGTATGTGGTGACAGTGATCGCCATGTATGTGACGCAGTACTGTGCCGAGCGGGAGCCTGCCAGGGAGCCTCGGCCGGAGATGAGTGACTACGGCACAACCATACGAGTAGATCCGCAGCAGATTATGCCTGCGGCGGTGGACAGTCTGCTGGGGGATTATCTGTCCGGCAGCTATCCGGCCTATCCCATCATGTTTTACAAGAATGTGAAGCTGAAGGAGGACAAAAGGCTGGAGATGCGGGCTATTCTGGAGGAGCTTACGGGGTTGTCAGGGGAGGAGCTGGACGGCTTTACGGATTATCAGCATGAAGGATTATACTGTGAAGGCCTGGATGAAAACGGGAATCCGATTCTGACGTTTCGGGAGATGGTGGTTCCTGAGTATACTCTTCCGGAGAATCTGACTTATGATCATTTTTGTGAGTTGATGGACCGGGCTGACCGGTTGATCGGCGGGGGAAGCAGCTATGCCGTTGAGACGCTGGCAACCTCCTTTGGCAGGGTGCCCATGACCTATGAGGAGGCTATGGAGGAGTATGAGGCAATGATGACGCCGGGGGAGCTTGGCAAGGCTTATCTGCGGCTGCACTGCGATTATATGGGAATAGTCCTGGCGGCGATGCCGGTGTTTGTGGCTGCGGCGCTGTGGCAGCTGGACAAGAGAGCCGGGATACAGTCTCTGATTTACACCCGCCAGAGCTCGGCTTTTCGGATCGTGGGAACCCGCTATCTGGCGCTGGTGAGCTGCATGACTGCTCCTGTGCTGCTGACTCTGCTCTACACAATATACACCACTAACGAGCTGTATCCCGAAATGCATATTGCCTGGGGCAGTGGTCTGGGTATGGCTCTGTTGTGGCTGCTGCCGGACATTCTGGCAGTCTCCGCCGTGGGGGCTCTTTTGACGGAACTGTTTTCTCCGCTGCTTGCCATCTTCCTGCAGTGTGTCTGGTGGTTCCTGTCGCTGAACAGGACAAAGCTGACGGGAGAAGTAGCACGGTTTGGCCTGCAGGTGCGGCACAATTCGCTGGGCGGAACTGTCATCTGGCAGAGCCAGCAGAACAATTTCCTGTGTAACAGGCTGGCTCTGTTGGCGTTGGCGGCAATCTGTCTGGCGCTGTCCATATGGCTGTATGAGCGCAAGAGAAGAGGCGGAATGGCCTGGATGAACAGGATATTGTATCCGACGAAAAACATGGCCGCAGCACCCGGTAGCAGGAAAGAGGGGAGGAGTGATGGGGATGTCTGATAAGCTGGAGATATACGGCAACATCGTGAAAATAAACCTGCGCCGTCAGTATCCCTGGCCCGCCTTGGCGGCGGCAGCGCTGCTGGTATTGACAAAGCTGATTTTCAACATTGACGCCCTGGAGGGTGCTGCCGTGGCTCAGCCCCTGGAGCTGGTGGTGGTCTGGATCGGCCCAGCGCTGCTGGGCTCGGTATTCCTGCCGGAACAAAACCCGGAGATCCGGGATGTGGTGCGGGCAAGGAAGACCAGTTATCTTCATATCTGTATCCTCCGAATTCTGTATTCTACTTTGACGGTCGTATTGATGACTCTGCTCTTTACCGGAATCATGAAAGCCGGAGAGAGCCAGATTCTGCCCTATCACATATGGGGAAGTATCTGTTCCGCCCTGCTGCTGGGCGCGCTGGGCCTGGCGGCAGCCGGAATCAGCGGCAATGCCGCCGGAGGGTTTATGGTGTGTATGCTGTACTATCTGGCAAGCTATGGCATGGGACGTAAATTGGGAGTGTTCAGTCTGTTCTCCATGAGCAAGGGCCAGATGAGCGGCAAGGGCTGGCAGCTGCTGACGGCAGTGGTGCTGGTGGTGGTGGCGCTGGCGGTTATGAGGCGCAGGAGACAGATATAAGGGAGGGGAGCCACTTGCCAAAGCAGGTGGCTCCTTTATTTACACCTCGATGATTCCATTCTCAAAGTCTTGAAACTTTGGATTGTTCACGTTTTCTATCTTGCCCGTGTAGATTGAAGGGTTGTGCTTATCGTTAAACAGAATAGGAATGCGCGGAAGAGCCTTTATATTGCACCCCAAAGACAGATCATTGGCCAGAATAACGGCCACCTCTGCGTCAAAACTGATCTGAGGATGCCAATGCCAGTATCGCTGCAGGAAATTTCTGGTAGGTATTTCCTTGCAAATACCTACCCATATGGCAATGGTCTTTTCCAGCGTGGGGATCAGCATATAATTTTTCCATTTGCTGTCGGCGGGAGCGCCCGCCGTTCTGCTCATCAATTCACTGGCAAGCATCTGATTAGGGAAACAAAAATCATAGGTTCTAATAGACATCTTTGAAAATGTATGGGGACTCTCCGGAGTTCCCGGCGCTCCGGCGGGGAACACAGGGACAAAGTAGGTGTGTGAGAAGTTCCCCTTGGCAAGGCCCCCGTCGATATAGTCGATATAATCCCCTATAAAATTCCGCTCTCCCCCATTCTTGTCTGTGCAGTGTTGCCACAAGGTATCCTGATAATAGACTACCTGTTTGTCATACGCTGTGAAATTCTGCTTGTGGAACATCAGAGCCGAATTGATCAAGAAAGTATCTCCCGCAATGGTTTCTTTCCGCAATATCCCCAGACAGAGAACGGCATGAGGGTAGTTTTGCATCAGCGACTGCAAATCCAGGCAAAGGCTGTCGATCTCTTCCTGTGAGAAAAAATGTGAGCCTTTTTTCACGAAGGCCTCCTCCGGGTAAGTATAGATCTGTAATACCTGGGGCGTACCCTCGCTGCGAGCCAATGTCAGGGTAATCTCCTGAACAATCTCTCTCGTGTCAGCATAGTCTCTACATTTTGCTTTTTGACCAACATGAATGATTTTCATAATCTGTAACCTCCTGTATTTTTTGGCCTGTGGCCGATAAGGACACAATAAGTCACAGAGTGCATGGAGGGCAAGGGAATGGGATGAATGATGGCTGGGAGGGGACGGGAAGAATGTAGGTTTACAATACATGTGTTACAACTGAATATTTAAAGAGACGGAGATACCC
>CAZKAO010000112.1:0-8417 GCA_964550745.1 uncultured Acetatifactor sp. | reverse complement strand
ACAAGAAAATAGGGCAGCTCTCCAAGGGAATGAAGATGAAACTGCAGATTGCGGCAGCCCTGTCTCACCAAGCCGAGCTGTTGATTATGGATGAGGCAACGGCGGGGTTGGACCCGGTGGTTCGCAGTGAAATGCTCCGTGTTTTTATGGAGTATATGCAGGATGAGCGCCACAGTATCTTCATGTCCTCTCACATTACCAGTGATTTGGAAAAAATAGCGGACAGCGTCACCTATATCCACCAGGGCCGCATCCTTCTAAGCGGCTATAAGGATGACATTTTGGACAGGCACGGACTGTTGAAGTGCAAGAATGCCGATCTGGAGCGGGTGGAGCCGCAGGACTGTGTCAGCACCCACAGGACGGAGTACGGGGCGGACGTGTTGGTGGCGGACAGGGAGCTGTGCCGCCATAAGTACCCGGAGCTGCTGCTGGAGCCTGCCACACTGGATGAGATTCTGCTGTACTATGTGAGGGCGGGCGGTCTTACGGATGCCAGAAGGGAGTGGACGCTGTGAGAGGACTATGGAAAAAGGACTACTATCTGGGCAGACAGTATCTGCTGCTCGGAGCAGTGATAAGTCTTTTGCTGATATTTATGGCCTACTGGATACGGCTGGCCTTTATCTACGGCAATCTGGCTCTGCTACCGGAGGAGGACCAGTTGGACACCCTGCCGGGGCTGGATATGATTTTTCCGGTACTGCCGGGAGTGGTGCTGCTGTTTATGGCAATTAAGGCGGTCAATGTATCTATTTATGCGGACAGGCAGGCGGGATGGAACCGCTATCTGCTGTCAAGCCCTCTGGGAGAGAAAGTCATTGTCAGGGCAAAATATTTGGAGTTTCTGGGAGCGGAGGTGGCAGCGCTGACGATAGGGCTGCTGGCAGCAGGTATCTATGGGCTGTTCTTTGGCTTTGACCGGGTGAAAATAGGCGGCCTGGGGATGGCGGTGGCGCTGCTGGTGGCGCTGCTGTGCGAGAGTATCATGCTGCCCCTGTCCTATCGCTATCAGAGTGAAAACATTGCAGTGGGAGGGGCATTTTTGGGAACAATGCTGCCGGGCTATCTGGTTCTCGCGCTTTTGATGCTGGGGAATCCGAACCCGGAGCAGACTCTGCAGTCGCTGGGAAAGTGGTGCAGAACCCATCCGTGGGTCATCCTGTGCGCGGCGCTGGGAATTGTCACACTAGCGCTGGCAGTGTCCTACTGCGTTACGCTGCGGATTGTGAGAAAGCGGAAATGGTGTGAATAGGTGTTCAGGACGGTTACGGAACTTTTAATAGAAAAGAGGCAATTTATGTGGGGACTGATGATAAAGGATTTATATGTGAATCGCAGAGCAATTGGAATTTACAGCGCTCTGGCGGGAGCGTGCTCTGTGTTTTTTATGATTCCCTTTAATGCGCAGACCATGGAAAAGCTGGGATTTCTCTATACGATACTGGGCGCCCTGTGTCTGGCTGGCATTTTCGTGCTGACAGGCACTCTGGAAAATGAGCTGCTCCTGTCGGATGAAACTACAGGCTATCAGCAGTTTGTGCTGTCCTCCCCTATGGGGGTGAAGGGACAGGTGCTGTCCAAGTATTATACCTGTCTGCTCATCAGTCTGCTGGGGGCGTTCTGGTGCATCCTTCTGACGGAGATCAGCGATATGGTCACAGGTACGGAAAACGGTCTGCTCCTGCCGGTGATAGTCCTGTTTTATCTGCAGATATTCCTGCGGGCGGTGGAACTGCCCTTCCTGTTTGGACTGGGAGCCAGGTATGGAAACTATGTGAAAATGTGTGTGGGGATGGTTCTGGTTTTTTTAGTGATGAACCATGCCATGTATGGTAAAAACTTCCGGATGCAGACCTTTGACAGTCTGATGGAATATATCAGTGGATTTTCCTTGGAACAGTTGGCGGACAGGGCGCTGCTGGCATGGGGACTGATGCTTGCGGGAAGTCTGGTGTTGTTCTACGTTTCCTACTATCTGTCCTGCCTGTGGTATCGCAGGCGTATGCGGCAGTGAGAAAGAGGAGAGCAAAGTTATGCGAAAAATGTTGGTAAAGCGTCTGGTTCTATTTCTGGTATTGGCTTTTGGTATCACCTGGGGGGCAAGCTTTCTGTGTCGCCTGCTGTTTTCGGACCCGGAGGAGGCAGGCAGGACGGGCCTTTTCAGTATTGTGGGCATGATGGGACCCGCGCTGGGACATCTGCTGACCCGGCTGCTGACCCGGGAGGGCTGGCAGGAGACCTACCTGGGGCTTTTAGGGGACAATAAAGGAGAGTCTTCCGGGCAAAAGAAAACCGGCAAATGGCTGGACTATCACATTGCCGTCTGGGGACAGTCTGCAATGATTCTGGCATCGGCGGTGCTGCTGTGTCTCTACATAAAGATCCCTGTTTCACTGCAGTACTCCGGAGCATACAGTATCGGTCTGCTGCTGTTCAACGCCGCTGTCGGTTTTGCCGGGTTGTTTGTCTATTTTGGAGAGGAATGGGGCTGGAGAGGGTATCTGTTTCCCAAGCTAAGGCAGCTTACCGGCACTGTACCGGCGCTGATTATCTCAGGAATTATCTGGGGAGTGTGGCATTTGCCATCGCTGCTGGAGGGCTTGAATTTCGGAACCGACCTGCCGGGATATCCGGTGAGCAATGTGCTGCTTATGTGCGTTTACTGTATCTTGATGGGAATCTTTTATAGCTGGCTGACTCAGCGCAGCGGTTCCATATGGCCCGCCACCCTCGCCCATATGCTGCAGGATCATATATCGGTGGGGATGGCTGCCCTCTTTATACCGGAGGCTGTGTTGGAGCAGATCGATGGAATGAGCAATTTTTACTGTAGTCTGGCCGTCATACTCCCTCTGGCGGCGCTGATATTGTGGGGGATGCTGCGGAAACAGAGAGTTGATAAAAAAGGAAAGCAGGTGTTTCTTTCATGAATACGTCAGCGCAGAGTTCTGACACCATATAATTGCGAAACATTTTCTGTAAATGACGGGAGGGGCGTGAAAAAGTCGAGAATCTTTTCACAGCTCCTCCCTGTGTCTTGTAAAAGAGTTTCACAACTGTCTGTGGTATAATTGATAATATTCTTGAAAACATATGAATACAATGATAGAATTATTTTACATACATTTTTGAATGAGGAACAATTATATGACCCGCCTTGGGGCGAGGCCGGTGAGGAATGTGTTTGGAAAGAGCAAAAGAATGGATTGCATTAAGACGATTTGTCTGTATTTAAAAAAATATATTACAGATGAGCAATTTGAAACGTTTTTTTATGATTATTTAGAGTATTTTCAAAATTCATTAGAGGAGGACATATATCTTAGCCTCTTGTTTACAAACCTGAGCCATAAAGAGGAAAAAATCAGTCTGCAAGCGGAATTGCGCAACTATGTTTTGGAGAATTATAGGTCATTATATGAAAATATAAACGATGCATATGTGGAGCGGCTGATTGACACGGATACAGACGATGTGGTAGTGCAAATCCTGAAGAAAAAATATGAAAAGAGAGAGAAGGCCGAAGTAGATTGCAGTCTGATCAGTTCCCAGTCAGAATTGATTGACTCGATAAAACAGGCATTGCAATATCCCTCATTTTGCGGTAATAATTGGGATGCAATTGAGGACTTGATGTATGATATTGTATTTCCACAAAAACTTATTTTTAAAAACTGGTGTGAGGTTGAAAAGAAGCTGCCTCAGAGTGCGGCCATTTTAAGAGCAATATTAGAACGGCACAGGGAGTGCTGTGTGATTATTTATGCTTAATAAAGTACAGTGAAAAATAAAGACAAAAGGACAGGTGTACAGAGATGAAAAAGCTGAAAGAGGGAAAGCTGGACAGAAAATGGTTTTGGTGCACAATCATAGTGATCTGGGTGTTGATGACGGTGGTGTTTCTGGTAGGAACCACCCCCGAAAAGGCGATTTCAAATGGCAGGTTATGTATCCTTATGGTGCTGTTTGTGTTCTATCTGGCAGCAATTGTCATGCGGCTCAGAGACACGGGATATAGCCTTGCTTTCTTGATTATATTTTTTATATTTCCTGCGTTCATATTTATCATTGGCTGTCTGAAAAGCAAGGAGACCGACGATGTGGAACCGGAAAGCGCCTTGCCGGAATGGATGGACAACGAGAGAAGGTAGGTATTTTTCATATGATAGTGCGCACTATGGACTATTTTAACCTGGCTCAGATCTGCCAGTCAGGGCAGTGCTTTCGCATGAATTCCAAGGGAGAAAACCGATACAGCGTTATTGCAGGGAGATACTATCTGGAACTGGAGCAGCGGGGAAAGGAATGTATTTTTGACTGCGGCGAAGCGGAATTTGAAAATTTCTGGAAAGGCTATTTTGACCTGGAGGCGGATTACGGCTTTTACATAGGGAAGATTGGCCGGACGGACAGCTATCTGAGGAATGCGGCGGAGTTTGGCGCAGGGATCAGGATACTGCGGCAGGATCTGTGGGAGATGATTGTCTCCTTTCTGATCTCTCAGCAGAATAACATTGTGCGGATTCGCAGGTGCATTGAAAATATCTGTACGGAGTACGGAGAAAAGCTGGTGAGCGACAGCGGACAGACATACCATGCCTTTCCTACGCCTCAGGCGTTGGCGGACCTTCCGGAGGATGCCCTGATGGCATGTAATCTTGGCTATCGCAGCAAATATGTGGTGCGCACCGCCAGAAGCGTTGCTGACAGGGAGTGTGACCTGGAGGCTATTCGCAGACTCCCCTACTTGGGGGCCAGGGAGGAAATGCTGAAATTATACGGCGTAGGGGAGAAGGTGGCGGATTGTATCTGTCTCTTTGCGCTGCACCACTTGGAAGCATTTCCGGTGGACACCCATATCCGGCAGGCCATGGAGGCCCATTACAAGCGAGGCTTCCCAATGAAGCGCTACGAGGGTTGCCAGGGGGTGCTGCAGCAGTACATATTTTATTATGAACTGGCCGGTGACAGACAGATGTAAGGAAGGAGGGCATGATGAAAACAGAACTGTTGATGACAGTAGGGTTTATTATGCCCGATGGCGGCGAAGAGGGAAAAAGAATTGTGGGAAGAGCGGAACCACAGTATCCAACTGATGATTTGAGCTGGTTAAATTTTAGAGGCAAAGAGATAATGATTCAAACATCCAGAGGCGATATGTTTTTTAGGGTAAAAGAAATTCATGTATTTAATTCGATATGGGGTGCGATCAATATCGGGTTAACATTGGATACAGATAATCAGCTGGATGCTATTAGAGTAGGAGATAAGGTCTGGAAATAAAGAATCCCAATTTGTAACTGTAGGAGAAATGGTGCGTCTGGATTCCCCTTGACATTTTCAAGAAAACCATGCAAAATAAACTCATAGAGACATTACAGGAGGCATGGCTGACTTCCCTGAGTGAGGATGCCCCACAGAATATACAAAAGAGGATAAAATGGAAAGGGTTCTGACGATATGAAAATAAACTCCTATGGGCAGGAATACATATAGGCAGAATAAATTGATGAATCGAGAAGATTGGAGAACAAATGACCAAGAAACAGCGTGCATTGGCGATAATAGAGAAATTGAAAGAGGAATACCCGCAGGCGGATTGCTCTCTGGACTATGACCAGGCATGGAAACTGCTGGTCAGCGTGCGGCTGGCGGCCCAGTGTACGGATGCCAGAGTGAATGTGGTGGTGGAAAAGCTGTATGAGAAATTCCCGGATGTGGACGCATTGGCTCAGGCTCCGGTGGAGGAGATCGAGAAGATCGTGCATCCCTGTGGCCTGGGAAACAGCAAAGCCAGGGATATCAGCGCCTGCATGAAGGTGCTGCGGGATGAGTACGGCGGCAAAGTGCCGGAGGATTTTGACAAGCTGCTGGCCCTGCCGGGCGTGGGCAGGAAGAGCGCAAATCTGATTATGGGGGACGTGTTTGGCAAGCCTGCCATCGTCACGGACACCCACTGCATCCGCCTGGTGAACCGCATGGGACTGGTGGACGGCATTAAAGAACCTGCCAAGGTGGAAAAGGAGCTGTGGAAACTCATACCGCCCGAGGAGGGGAATGATTTCTGCCACAGATTGGTAAACCACGGACGAGAGATCTGCACCGCCCGCACCAAACCCTATTGCGATAGATGCTGTCTGCAGGATATCTGTAAAAAAGTGGGGGTGTGACTCTGACAGGGCAGAGGGTTCGTTTATGTCAGCTCTCGCTCTGCCGATGCTCCTCACCCCAGGTACACATCTGATCCAGAATGGGAATCAGGGATTTTCCCCGCTCTGTCAGACTGTATTCTACCTTTGGCGGAATCTGCGGATACTCCTCCCGATGAACCAGGCCATCAGTCTCCAGCTCCTTCAGAGTGGCGCTGAGCGTCTTGTAGGAGATACTGCCGATATATTTTTTCATCTCGTTGAAACGGACAACGCCATAGCCCATAAGGGTATATAGGATAAACATTTTATATTTTCCCTGTATCAGAGACATGGTGTAGTTGAAACCTGTATCTTCCAATTTTGCATTCTGAATGCATGTAAGACTCATAATTCCCACACTCTCCTTTTGGTAAGTATATAACATTGGTGATAGTATCGCACTTTTATGTGCGTACTTGCTGCATGGAAAATTTACGCTATAATTGTAGTATACACAGTGAGAAAAGTCAATCTCACATATTATAAGACGGAGGATTTGATTATGAGCAAAAAGATTGTTGTGATTACCGGAAGTCCGCGTAAAAACGGGAACAGCTTTGCCATGACTGACGCGTTTATCAAGGCGGCGGAGGCCAAGGGACACACCGTAACCCGATTTGACGCGGCGCTGAGACCGGTGGGAGGCTGCAGGGCTTGTGAAACCTGTTACTCCACGGGGAAAGCCTGCACCTTTGACGACGATTTCAACACGCTGGCTCCGGCCATTTTGGAGGCGGACGCCATCGTGTTCACCATGCCGGTTTACTGGTATTCCATCCCGGCGCAGATCAAGGCTGTCATCGACCGCATTTTCTCGCTGGTGGTGGGCGGCAAGGATATCTCCGGCAAGGAATGCGCGCTTATAACATGCTGTGAGGAGGATGATATGACCGTCATGGATGGGGTGCGTATACCGATGGAGCGAACTGCGGCGCTGAACAAATGGAAGATGGTGGGGGAGGTTCTGGTTCCCGGCGTTCTCAATCCCGGGGATATTGATAAGACGGATGGCTGTCAGAAGGCTGCTGCCCTGGCGGAGGCCATATAAGACCCACAATATGCGAAAAGGGACATCCCGGCTGAGGATGTCCTTTTATTGAGAAATTTTCTTCTATAAAATATAAAAAAAGGTATTGACTCTCCCCTAGGGTCAGAATATAAACTAACTACAGATTCGAATCTATACTCACTATAGTCAGTATATTATCGCGAAGGAGGTATGAGAGGTTGCTGCAGATCGGAGAGTTTTCAAGAATATGTCAGGTCAGTGTTAAGACGCTCCACCACTACGACAAGATTGGCTTGCTGGTTCCGGCGCAGGTGGATCAGTTGACGGGATATCGTTATTACGAGACAGAACAGATTGACAGGATGAATTATATCCAGCGTCTGAAACGTTACGGTTTCTCTCTGGAGGAGATACAGCACCTGATTACCGTTTCGGATAACAAAGAACTCGCGGGGGAATTGAGACGGCAAAAAGACAAGCTGAAGTACGAGCAGCAGGAAATGGCCATCATTCTGAACGAACTTCAGACGCACATTTCTGTATTTGAAAGGACAGGTGATATTATGACTTATCAGAAGGGCTATACAATTGAGATCAAAAATTCGCCGAAAATGAACGTTCTGGCAGTCCGCGCCCAAATGGGTGTAGATGAATTCGGCAAGTATTACGGAACACTGTTTGAGCGTGTGCCGAAGGAGCATGTCACGCCCACCGGACTAAATGGCTCAAAATACTATGATAAGGAGTTTAACCATGAATCCTCAGACGTCGAGGTATTTATCGGTATTAAGGAGAGGGATAAGGCAGATGTAATCATGGAGTCGTGCGAGTGTGCGATGACCGTGCATCACGGCGGTTACTCAACGCTTTCGGAGGCGTATGGCGCGGTTGTGTCGTGGATTATCGAGAACGGCTACGAGTATGTCGGAGCGCCTTTTGAGCTTTATATCAAGACGCAGTTCGACTCCCTCTCCCAGGAGGATTGGGAGACGGAGGTATATTTCCCGATTCGGAAAAAATAGTTTGAAGTATCGCTAAAAAGCTCCCGCTCATCGGCTTTTGCCGGTGACCGGGAGTTTTGTTGTCCTATCCCCTTGACATTCTCTGTGGGATATGTTATGCTCCAAATAGTTTGAAAATCAAACTATTTTGCGGATAATAAAGGAGAAGAGAATGAGTATACGGATTGTTACGGATTCAGCATCGGATATTCC
>CAZKAO010000111.1:0-8425 GCA_964550745.1 uncultured Acetatifactor sp. | reverse complement strand
GGGAGAAAGGAATAATAATCCAATCAATATCCAACATAATTGGATTATACGTGAGTTCAGAATGGAAAGAAAAAGCATATTGATCGTGGAGAAGGATGGAGATGACCGACGGGCGCTTGAACGAATGCTGATGATGGAATGTGACATTGCGATGGCGGATGACGGCAGACAGGCGCTGGGTGAAATGCAGAAGAGGAGAAAAGAGTTGGCGGCAGTAATACTGGACTGGGATATTTCTGCCGTCAGTGCCTACCAGATTCTGCAGGTAATGCAGTCCCGGGGAATGATGGAGGATATCCATGTGTTTGTCACCACGCCGGACGCACATCAGGGGATCGATAAAAAAGTCTGTGGACTGGGCGTGAGAGCGGTTGTCCGTAAGCCCTATGAGGAATCGGTGGTGAACAGACAGATTCTGGATCGCCTGAGAGTGGCACGGGAGTGCGAAAGCCTGCGGAAAGAGGTAAAAGAGAATAAGCGGATGCTGGAGGAAAGCCAGAAAAAGCTGGATGGCTTCTATGATGGTCTGTTGGACGCCATCGGTACGATTATGGAATACCGGGTATCTGAGTCTGACCAGCATGTGAAGCGGATCAAGGGCTTTGCCCGGATAATGGCGGTGGCGTATCGAAACCAGTTCCCAGACAGCGGCCTGAACGAGAGCGAGATCAACCGGATTGTCAGGGGATCTGTGATACATGATATCGGAAAGGTTGCGGTTCCGGATGCCGTACTGCTCAGTCCTGCGAAGCTCACGGAGGATGAACAGCAGATAATGATGAGTCACACCACCAAGGGGGAGGAGATCATGCAGCTGCTGAAGACTGTACAGGATGAGGAGCAGTTCAGGGTATCCTGCGAGATCTGCCGCTGGCATCATGAGCGCCATGACGGAAGCGGTTATCCGGACCAGCTGGAGGGAGATGAGATCCCGATCTCCGCTCAGATCGTGTCCATTGTGGATGCATACGATGAACTGGTATCAGAGCGTATTTCTAAAAAACCTTACGACAAGGAAACGGCGTACCGCATGATTATGGATGGCAAATGCGGCGCATTCTCCCCGAATCTCCTGCAATGCTTTGAAGCATCAAAAAAATTGCTGGAATTATTTTCTGACAGTAATTAATAAAAAGCTGTGGGCCGAATTTGTGCGGACTCACAGCTTTTTTCTGTTGTTCCTCTAAAGTATTTTACCTTTTGTCCGATAACAATAATAACAAGAATGATGGAGCATTCTGGAAAGGAGGAGTCGGATATGAGAATAGAAGCTTACAATCAGGTACAGCAGTTATATAAGACAAAACGTGCAGCTAATACACAGAAGTCTGCAGTGGCAAACAGGGCGGACAGAGTACAGATCAGCAGTTTTGGCAGGGATATTCAGATTGCTAAGGCCGCAGTTGCGTCGGCTCCTGATATTCGTGAGGAGTTAACAGCTCCAATTAAAGCGAAGATACAGGACGGAACCTATGAAGTCAGCAATAGCAGCTTTGCCGAGAAGCTGATGAAGAAGTACGAAGAAATGAGGTAATTGCCAGTGGCTAGTTTGATGGAGAACCTGATCGAGGTGCTACAGCAGGAATGCATAGAATATAACGGGCTGCTGGAATTATCCAATCGCAAGACACCCATCATCGTTGCGGGTGATCTTGATAATCTACAAAAAATCACGGATGAGGAACAGGAATGGGTAGGCAGGATCGCTAACCTTGAGAAGAAGAGAGAGGAGATTACTGCCGACATTGCCAATGTGCTTAACAAGGATGTTACGACGATGAAGCTGAGAGATCTGATACAGATCCTATCGGCTCGTCCGACAGAGCAGAAGCAGTTATCGGACGCCTGTGAGGGGCTGAGGGAAGTTGTCTATCAGGTGAGGACTGTCAATGAGCAGAATCAGGAACTTATACAGCACAGTCTGGAACTGGTTGAGTTCGACATGAATCTCCTGCAGTCCATGAAGAATGCTCCCCAGACAGCCAATTACAATCGGGAGGCGTACACGGCAGGCGGAACCATGGGCGTAGCAAGCCATGGGTTTGATGCAAAACAATAAGTAACACAGAGGTGATGTCATATGTCATTGATGAGTAGTTTATATATCGGAACATCCGGATTACAGACGAGTCAAAATGCGCTGAACACCACAGCGCATAATCTTTCTAACGAGGGAACAAAGGGCTATACCCGCCAGCAGGTACAGCAGGCGGCCAGGCGCTATGTGACCCTGTCGGTGAACCCTCATTCTGTCTCGAATATGCAGACAGGTCTGGGAACCTCTTATTCCAGTGTTAAACAAGTGAGAGATTATTTTCTGGACAGAACTTTCCGCAAAGAGTCCGGACGGAGTATGTTCTATCAGGTGTCTACGGAGACCATGGAAGAGGTGGAGAGCCTGTTGGGCGAGATGAACAGAGAGGCTTTTCAGACCACGATGGGCGACCTGTGGACTTCCGTGCAGGAGTTGGTGAAGGAGCCTTCCAACTCTGTGAAGCAGGGGTTATTCGTACAGCGGTCTGAAGAGTTCCTGGAGCGTTCTGTCCATATTTATGATAGCCTGTGTTCCTATCAGGACAATATGAACCAGAAAATTAAGCAGCATGTGGATTTGATCAATAATTACGGCAAGCAGATCCTGGAGCTGAACAGTCAAATCCGGAATATTGAAGTCGGCGGCATTGAACATGCCAATGATCTGCGGGATGTCCGCAATCAGATACTGGATGAACTGGGAGAAATGGTAGATATATCTTTTTCAGAGGACATATATGGAGATGTGTCTGTAGAGATCGAAGGCGTCGACTTTGTAAAGGGCGATATATGCTATGAGATCGCATTGGATGTGGATGAAACTACCGGCTTCTATACACCGTTCTGGCCGTTGGATGCCAATTTCACGGAACGGGCGGACGGCACCAGAGATTATGATATCCGGGGAGCGGAAGTGTTTGACATGACCCAGGTGATCTCCACAGATCTGGATACGGATATCGGCGGCCTGAAAGCCATGATGTGGGCCAGGGGAGATCACCGTGCGGATCATACAGATATAGATACGGACTATGATTCCATATCCCAGTCCGTCATCATGAATATGCAGGCGGAGTTTGACCAGCTGGTCTACAATGTAGCTAATACACTCAACCGTATATTGGCAGAGGCAGCCGGAGTAGAGAAAATGGATATTACTCTGGAAGACGGTACGGTGCTGCAGGGCGTGATGGCCTGCAAAGATGAGCCGGGCGGCTATATGCGGCATGAGGACGGCAGTCCGATTCAGCTGTTTTCCAAGATTACCACGCCGAGCTATCAGAAAGTGGATGGAGTGGACGAGGACGGCAACAAAGTGTCTTACTGGGTGTATCAGGAGGAGGATCCGGCGAGACCAGAGACTGTATACAGTCTGAAAAATATGCAGATCGACCGTGAACTGAAGCAGTCTCCTTCCATGCTTGGTTTTATGAAGGGAGATTATGAGGACAGGGCCACGGCAGAGGCGTTGAGCAATGCGTTTACGGAGGAGATCTACACGCTGAATCCCAATGTAAAGAAGACCACTTCTTTCCTGGGCTACTATGATGACCTGGTGGCTCAGATATCTAACAGTGGATATGCATTCAGATGTATCTATGCGAATCAGCAGAATACAGTGGATGCCACGTTCAATGCCAGGGAGCAGATTGTGGGTGTGTCTTCGGACGAAGAACTGTCCAACATGATCAGGTTTCAGAACGCCTACAATGCTTCCAGCCGCTATATTAATGCAATCAGTGAGATGTTGGAGCATATTATCAACACATTGGGCGTATAAAGACGGATGCGTAACTCAAAAACAGCAAATAGGAGAAAAATAAATGCCTTCACAGTTTTTTGGACTAAATATTGCATATAAGGGATTGCTGGCCAGCAATGCAGCCATGAACACCACGGCCAACAACATTGCCAATGTACAGACGGACGGCTACAGCCGTCAGCGGGTGGTACAGCAGGCCAGCCAGGCTATAAGGGTGTTTCAGACCTATGGCTGTGCCGGCGGCGGTGTGGACACACTGGCCATTGAGCGTGTCAGGGATGAATTTTATGATACAAAGTACTGGAATAACAATGCCAATGCGGGCGAGTATGATATCAAGCAGTACTACATGAGACAGATAGAGGCTTATTTTACGGATGATAAGGATAATCCCGGATTTAAGACGATCTTTGATAAGATGATGATCGAGGGAATTCAGGAGTGGATGAAAGTTCCTGAAAGCACCAACACCAGAAAACAGTTCCTCGGAACGGTCGGACAGCTGACAGAATATTTCAACGGACTGGCAGGGAACATGCAGAAGCTGCAGGCGGATGTGAACGCAGAGATTAAGGTGAAGGTGGATGAGATCAATTCCCTGGCCAGCGAGATTGCCACGCTGAACAAACAGATTAATGTGGTAGAACTCTCCGGCACCAAGGCTAACGAGCTGCGGGATCGCAGAAGCCTGTTGCTGGATCAGCTGTCGCTGATAGTGGATGTGGATGTGAAGGAATACCCCATTGTGGATCCGAACCAGCCTGATCGCGAGACGGGCGCTCACCGCTTCGTTGTGAAGATTGCGGGAGGCCAGAAGCTGGTGGACGGCAACGAATACAATGGTTTGGAATGTAAGGCCAGATCTAATTACGAGAAAGTCAATCAGACGGATATAGACGGCCTGTATGATGTCTATTGGGCGGATGGACAGAAATTCAACCTGTACAATGCCGTCATGGGAGGCAATCTGCAGGGACTGGTGCAGATGCGGGACGGCAACAACGGAGAGTATTTTAATGGCAAGGTGGAAGAGATCGGCAGGACGGAGGATGACAGACATGATACGGTGACTGTCAGTGTGACTCAGAATTATCTGCAGGATCTGAATTTCTGCAATCTGTCGGATCAGGGAGGGATCATCTCTCTGGGCAACAGGGAGTACTACTATGACTCCTGGACCTATCAGTGCAGCTACGATGCTGATGGGAACAAGGTGTGCAGTTACACCTTTACGCTGTCTGACAGCACGAAGAATTCTCAGCGGCTGACCAATGACCGTGTGGGCAAGGAGGCCAGTGTGGGAACCAAGCTGAATTATCAGGGTGTTCCCTACTATATGAACCAGATGAACACATGGATCCGTACATTTGCCCAGAAGTTTAACGATACCCTGAAAGGTGGATACAATTCATATAATGAGCCGGGCTGCAATCTGCTCACAGGAGACAGAGCGGCGGAGGAAGGGCAGTTTAACTTTGTGGATGAGTTCCGATACGATACCTTTACTTATGAAGTATATCAGGCAAGGGTAGAGGAGTTGATTCAGAGCGGTAAGACACAGGAGGAGGCAGAAAAAGAGGCTGTCATGAAGGTGTCTTCATCAGCCAGGGAGAGTGACAGCTATTAT
Organism: uncultured Acetatifactor sp.; assembly: GCA_964550745.1. Classification (GTDB taxonomy): domain Bacteria; phylum Bacillota; class Clostridia; order Lachnospirales; family Lachnospiraceae; genus Acetatifactor. The sequence goes on along the minus strand of CAZKAO010000111.1, from coordinate 3,002 downwards.
CAATTGACAGCCCTGAATTTCCAGGTGTCGACGGCTGTAGAGAATGACCCTGCCCTGCTGGCTCACCGCCGTGTCAAAGGGGATGGCGTGGCCCAGGACGATCTGTTGGAGAAGGATCTGAAAGCTATTGCAAGCGACAAAGAAAAGATGAGTTTTCGGGGAGGAACGGCCAATGAATTCCTACAGTGTATACTGGAGGATGTGACGCTGAATACCAGCCGGGCCAACACATTCCAGAAGAATTTCAGTGATATCAGCGATATCATCAATACCCAACGGATGTCTATCTCCGGCGTGGATGAGGATGAGGAGGCTGTCAATCTGGTGAAGTTCCAGCATGCATATAACCTCTCGTCCAAGATGATTCAGGTGCTGACAGAAGTGTATGACAGACTGATTCTTGAGACTGGCGTATAGTGTTAGAAGGACTTCCGTATTATAGCGGGCAGGGAAAGGAAACGAAGCTATGAGAATAACAAACAAGATCATGCAGAACAATAATCTGGCCAATATCAATACCAATAAACTGCTGCAGGATAAGCTCAGTACCCAGATGGCTACAGAGAAGAAGATCAATCGCCCCTCGGACGACCCGGTGGTGGCAATCCGGGCCCTGCGCCTGCGGAGCAATGTGACAGAGATTACCCAGTATTACAGCAAGAATATCCCCGATGCGGAGAGCTGGCTGAAGGTGACAGAGGAGTCGCTGAAGACTCTGTCAGATATAGTGACTGCCATGCAGAAGCAGTGTACTGCAGGCGCAAAGGATTATCTGACGTCTGAGAACAGACAGACCATCATAGAGCAGCTCAAGGCTCTGGCGGACGAGGTGTACACTACCGGGGACGCGGATTATGCAGGCCGCTATGTGTTTACCGGCTACCGTACGGATACCTCGCTGAGTTTTCCCAGTACCACAGAGATGCAATACCGTATCACGGAGCAGCTGGATAAGGACGCTATAGACAAGGTGACAGTCATTACCACGAAGAGCGCCGATGGCTCTACGGATGTGATGGATATGACCACCAACAACTATCAGAGTATCACGGTAAAAAAACAGGATATACAGGAGGTGGAGACATATCGTTTCCGCTTGGCCTATGGCAACTGTGACGGAGTAGTGCCGACCCTGCAGTATGGCGGGCAGCAGCAGGCAGACGGCACGATTCAGTTCCAGACAATTACGCCGACGATTATGCATGATTACGAATCCCCTTATGAAGCGGCGGCAAATGCGGCCGAGGGAGCGATCTTTGTGCCGGAAACAGGGGAACTGCTGTTGTCCAAGGATGCCTATGACAAGCTGATGGCCACCAGGGATGATGCCACCACTTCAGATTTCAATGAGGGAGAGATTCGTATTACCTATGAAAAGTCTCAGTGGGCCAAGGGAGACCTAAGGCCGCAGCATTATTTTTACTGCGAGACCAATCCGGGCAAGGAGGATGAGGCTATTCATAATCCGACCTATCTGACCAGCAATGCGGAGCGTCAGGAGATCGAGTACGATGTGGGCTTTAACCAGACGATTCGCATCAATTCTACCGCTGACGAATGCTTCAAGCATGGCATAGGCAGAGAGGTGGAGGATCTGGTAAATGCCATGCAGGATGTGGTGGATACGGAAAAGATTGTCAATGACCTGAAGGATCTGCTGAAGACGGCCAGCGGAGCTGACGCGGAGGAGATCCAGAAAAAGCTGGATGTGGCGCAGGAGGTGCTGGAGCGGAAGAGCAACAAAGCGCAGAAGATGTTTGAGCATGGCATTACGGTTATGCAGGGACATCTGGACGATACCAATCTGAGCCTTACCAATAACGGTACCCGCAGCAGGAAGCTGGAGTTGATCGAGAACCGCATGCAGTCCCAGAAGACCACATTTGAGGAGTTGCAAAGTGTAAATGAAGATATTGATATTGCAGAGGTGATTATCCACCTCACCAGCGCCAAGCTGACCTATGAGGCGGCGCTGATGGCTACCGGCAAAGTGGCCCAGACCAGCCTGCTACAGTATATTTAAACTGCATTTGCTCTGCCGGAAATGGCGTCAGTAGAGCGGATGTGGAACACTAAATTAAGAAAAGGAGAAAACTATGATAATCAATACCAAGGTTTTTGGCGAAGTAGAAATCACAGACGACAAGATCATTACCTTTCCGGGCGGTATTATCGGCTTCCCCGATATGAAGAACTTTACGTTGCTTCATAATGAGGAGAGGGGTGTGTCCGCCGGTATCCGCTGGCTTCAGTCTCTGGATGAGCCGGGATTTGCCATGCCGGTAATGGATCCGCTGGTGGTAAAAGAGGATTATAATCCGGAGATTGATGACGAACTGCTGGCCGGCATCGGGGGAGTTACACCTGATAATCTGTTGGTGCTGGTGACAGTGAGGGTGCCTTCCGACCTGTCCCAGATGAGTGTTAATCTTCAGGGGCCTATCGTTATCAATGTGGATGAGCGCAAGGCCTGTCAGATTATTGTAGATACGGATACCTACCCGGTGAGATTTCCCATCTATGAGATCCTGCAGGCCAGAAAGGCGGGTGAGTGATATGCTGGCATTATCCAGAAAAAAGAATGAAGCGATTATTATTAACAATAATATAGAAATTACGATCCTTGAAGTGAAGGGCGATCAGGTTAAGGTCGGCGTCACTGCTCCCAGAGAAGTGCCTGTTTACCGCAAGGAGGTTTACACACAGATCCAGGAGGCTAACCAGGAGTCGGCAACCGCCGAGGGTATGGCAGTGCTGAAAGAACTGCTGGGATAGTCTTTGAACCGATGAGACCCGGCTTTGCCGGGTCTACTGTGTTATAGTCAATTTGTGCAAAATTAAATTTTTTTTTCTACAAATCTAAATTTTTTGTAATCTGTATCCGATAATAGCTATAAGAAACCAATAAGTGTCGTTTACGGATGACGACATATAGTGACACATGGAGGTGTAATTATGGCAATTGAACCATTAGGAAGCATCATGAGCGTACAGGCTCAGGG
>CAZKAO010000110.1:0-8434 GCA_964550745.1 uncultured Acetatifactor sp. | reverse complement strand
GAATCGCCGCATTCTGGATTGCGTCGGCAAGCTCCGCCGTCACCTTGGTGCCCGCGGCAGCCACCACCTCGCCGGTAGCGGGATCAACAGCATCCGCCGCCAGGATCTGATGCCGGATACGGTTGCGAAGAGCCAGCTTCTTGTTAAATTTGTATCTTCCGACCTTAGCCAGATCATATCTGCGGGGGTCGAAGAACATAGCCTTGATCAGACTCTCAGCGCTCTCCACGCTTAAAGGCTCGCCGGGACGAATCTTTTTGTACAGCTCTAACAGACCCTCCTGATAATTCTCAGCAGTGTCCTTGGTAAAGCTGGCTTCGATCTTGGGCTCGTCGCCGAATACTTCCCGGATCTCATCGTTGGTGCCGATACCAAGCGCACGGATCAACACCGTGATAGGCACCTTTCTGGTACGGTCCACACGCACATAGAACACGTCGTTGGAATCCGTCTCATATTCCAGCCATGCGCCGCGGTTGGGAATAACGGTGCAGGAAAACAGTCTCTTACCAATCTTATCATGTCCAATACCATAATAGATACCGGGGGAACGTACCAGCTGGCTGACAATGACACGCTCTGCACCATTGATGATAAAAGTGCCTGTAGCGGTCATCAGCGGAAGATCACCCATAAAGATCTCATGCTCGCTGATCTCCTCTTTCTCCTTATTATAAAGGCGCACTTTCACTTTCAGAGGCGCTGCATAATTCGCATCCCTCTCCTTACATTCCTCAATGGAGTACTTCACATCGTCTTCGCACAGTTCAAAATCTACAAATTCCAGACTGAGAGAGCCGCTGTAATCAGCAATGGGGGAGATATCGTCAAAGACCTCTTTTAGGCCTTCTCTCAAAAACCACTGATAGGAATCCTTCTGGACTTCGATCAGGTTGGGCATCTCCAAAACCTCTTTTTGTCTCGAATAACTCATACGCATATTCTTGCTGTTCGCAATAGGACGTATTCTGTTTTTTTCCATGGACATTTCACCCCGTTCTTTTTGATTTGCCTGTTTTTCGCCTGTATTTCGTATATAATGCGGCAAAAAATGAGCACAACACACCACAATAGTGCATCTTCCATATTAACACAAACATTTGGGGGAGTCAAGCATTTTTTGGATAATTCTAGAATTAAATCAGACAAATAAGAAAAGCAGCGGACCCGCCCCGGGCGAGTCCGCATAAAAGACACTGCTTACTTCAGAGTAGCCTTTGCGCCAACCTCTTCCAGTTTCTTCTTGATCTCCTCAGCCTCTTCCTTGGAAGCAGCCTCCTTCACCATCTTAGGTGCGCCGTCTACCAGATCCTTAGCTTCCTTCAGGCCCAGGCCGGTGATCTCACGAACCACCTTGATAACCTTAACCTTCTCAGCGCCAACCTCGGTCAGCTCCACATCAAACTCGGTCTTCTCCTCTTCGGGAGCTGCCGCAGGACCAGCTGCAACCACAACGCCTGCTGCTGCGGATACGCCGAACTCCTCTTCACATGCCTTTACCAGTTCGTTTAACTCTAATACGCTCAACTCTTTGATAGCGTCAATTAATTCCTGAGCTGTTAACTTAGCCATTTTCTTTTCCTCCTAATAATATTGTTTTTGTTGGTTACTTTCCTGTTCTGTCAATACCGACAGATTATTCCTCCGCGGGTGCTGCGGCTTCCGCAGGTGCAGCTTCCTCGGCTGCGGCAGGTGCTTCCTCTGCGGGAGCGGCTGCTGTGGCACATGCACCAGCACCGCCTTTTTCTGCCAGCTGGTTCATCACACGGGCGAAGTTGGTGATCGGAGACTGCATGGAGCCCAGCAGTCTGGAGATCAGCACTTCTCTGGACGGGATGCTTGCGATGGAAGCCATACCCTTGGCGTCATACACAGTGCCTTCAACTACACCGGCCTTAATCTCCAGCTTGTCAGCCTTCTTGGCGAACTCGGCCAGTACTCTTGCGGGCGCTGTAGCGTCTGTGGTGGAGTAGGCCATTGCGCTGGGACCGTTTAAGTAAGGAGCCAGTCCTTCATAATCGGTGTCCTTAAACGCAAAGTTCATCATGGTGTTCTTGTAAACCTTGTAGACGACCCCTGCCTCGCGCAGAGTCCTGCGCAGCTCGGTATCCTGCTCAACCGTCAGTCCGCGGTAGTCAACCAGCACAACAGACTGCGCATCCTTGATACCGGCGGAGATCTCTTCTACAATAGGCTGTTTTAATTCGACCTTTGCCATTTTTCTACCTCCTTATAGATTTTGCTGCCGAAAAATGGTTTTATATTCAAAAAGCCTCCCTTTTGACAGGGAGGGCATAGTTTCCTATAAAAACTCACTCTCCTCGGTAGGCGCTTTCGCTTATCCCCATCCAGGGGACCTACTGTCTTCGGCATGGTTTATTAACCTTTGATAACATAACATATGTGAAAAGCTTTGTCAACCCCCCGAGTGAACATTTTTTAGTCAATTCGATATACCCATACCTCATAGTAGGCCGTGTTATCCATAAAAGGGCTTCCCTCCACCAGTTCAAGGCGCAGAGCGGTTCGCTCCAGGCTGGCGGCGCTCAGTTCCACCGGAGCTGCTGCCAGCAGGTAGCGAATATTCAGGGAGCGCATGGCATCCAGATCGTAGTCCAGATCTGTATATCCTGTCTGTCCTTTCGCCACCATACCGTTTATACCGTAGGGCGCTCCCGCCAGATACAAGCGGTTGCCCCAGTCGTCAAAGTATCGCCGGGTCTCCTCATTTTCCTCCAGCTCCGCAGCCATGAGCTGCCGGAACAGATGCTTGTAGGCCAGGTCATAGTTGTTGGAGTAGCCGTCCGCACAGGTGTAGCCGTGATACAGCGCCACGGCGGGGTAGATGCCCAGACTGACCACACTGTAATCGTCCTTATCCGCACCGATAGCCTTATCTATCTGTTCAAACACATCATCCATATAAAGGCTCTCCCAGGTCACCTGCTCATAGTCCGCAAGCAGCATCAGGCGGATATTCTTATTCAAGGTGCTGTCCCGCAGCATCTGCAGGCCCTCGATTGCCACGAGCAGCAGACAGCCACACAAGGAGAGCATGCGGCACAACATCACCCTTTTTCGCGAGTCACGCCCGCCGGCTTCCCGATGCTCTGTTTTACATTCCGCATCAGCCCGGGCAATGTCTGCGCCACCACATTCTGCTTTTTCCCTTCCGTTCTTCTCATATGCTCTCTCTGCCATCCGCTCTCCCAGTTCACAGAGGCCCTCCAGCACAAAGCCCAGCGTCAGCATCCACAGAAAGGGAAAACACCAATAGACCCGGTCTGCCTGGAAATAAGTCACCATACCTCCCATAGATAACCGCAGGTCTACCACCAGGGCACAGTTCCACAACACTGCCAGCAGAGCCAGGCAGACAATTATGCCTATCAACTCCCAGGCGGCTGTAAACCATTTTGTCACAAAACAACTTCCGTGCGTTTTTGAACTCCCCGTCCCTGTTCCTGCCCTCCTGCCCAAAGCGGAAAACGTCAAAGCCGCCACTGTCAGCAGCGCAGCCGCCGCCAGTATCCCCGCCGAATAGACCGGGGAATAAGAGCCGCCGCTGAAAATAAGTTCGCGGAAAGTTACCAGAGGATGCTCCGCCGCCTGCAGAGTCATCTCCTGCCTGTGGGTAGCAAAACTGTCCCCTGCCAGAGTGCGAAGCAAATCCCGGTTCGTTGCCAGATAAACGCACAGCAGCGCCACAGCGCCGCATCCCACCCGCAGAGCAGAGCCTAAGCCACCCTTTTTGCGCAGGGCTGCCGCAGCCAGATAAACCGGCCAGAGAAGTCCGGCCGCCACCCAGACATACCCGATCAACGTCAGCGAGGAACACGCCGCATACAGGGCAATGCCAAGGATGTAGCCTGCGCTTTGCCAAAGCGCCCCTGCATTCCCCCAAGCCGGTACGCCTCTCTTCCCGGGTGCAGAAGAACCGCCGTCCCGCAGGCGCAGTGCACACAGCACCAGCATGGGCTGTCCCAGCGCCGCCAGTCCATAGACCGGATAGAACGGAATGTAACAGAACAGGCAGGCCATGGCCCAGCTCACTTCCATCCGCAGACACAGCCTTTTGCCCAGGGCATACATGCCCATAAAACCCACCGTCAGACACAGCCAGTGCATGATCCCAAAGGCGGCAAAAGGCGGAAATATCTTATAGAGCAGCACTCCCAGCGGAGCGGGCGGCAGCATGGATGCCTTGTCCATTCCATTCATAAACTCAGGGATAACGCAGCCCTGTCCCAGATACCGGGCCTGATATATATAGTTCAACACTTCCCCGTCCAGCTGGTCATGTATCTGGACATAACTGCCCTCTCCCAGCACCAGATAGGGCAGGGTGATCAGGCTCACTGCCAGAAGCCCCAGCAGGATCAGAACCATATCCTTATGCTGTTGATACCCTTTCCATAGCTTTTTCATAATGGCCCTCCATGCATGTCATGCTGCCGTGCAGATCACTGATTTTAAAAAGAACCCTCCCAAAAGGGAAGGTTCCTTATCTTAGAACTTAGCAACGTTAACTTTCACGCCAGGGCCCATGGTAGAGGTCAGGGTGATGCTTCTCAGGTACTGACCCTTCAGAGCGCTGGGTTTCGCCTTTACGATGGCATCCATCAGTGCCTGGAAGTTCTCCTGCAGAGCCTCTTCCGTAAAGGACGCCTTACCCACGGGAACATGCACAATGTTGTTCTTGTCCAGTCTGTACTCGATCTTACCGGCCTTGATATCGTTGATGGCCTTGGTGACATCCATGGTCACAGTACCTGCCTTGGGGTTGGGCATCAGACCCTTAGGGCCCAGAACCTTACCCAGACGGCCAACCACACCCATCATATCCGGGGTAGCAACCACAACGTCAAAATCCAGCCAACCTTCGTTCTGGATCTTGGGGATCAGCTCATCGCCGCCAACATAGTCAGCGCCTGCGGCCTCAGCCTCATTCAGCTTGTCGCCCTTGGCAAATACCAGCACCTTCACGGTCTTACCGGTTCCATTGGGCAGTACCACAGCGCCACGGATCTGCTGATCCGCATGACGGCCGTCACAGCCTGTTCTGATGTGTACCTCAATCGTCTCGTCAAACTTTGCAACTGCGGTCTTCTTAGCCAGCGCAATCGCCTCAGCGGGCTCATACTGAGTGGCTCTGTCAACCAGCTTTGCAGCTTCTACATATTTCTTACCACGTTTCATTATCTTACCTCCTAGGTTCCAGCGACAATTCTCAAAAATTGTCTCCCAATCAATAGTGTCTAGTCTTCAACAACAATACCCATGCTTCTCGCAGTACCGGCAATCATGCTCATGGCCGCCTCGATGCTTGCCGCATTCAGATCCGGCATCTTCGTCTCTGCAATCTCGCGGACCTTGTCCTTGGAAATGGTAGCAACCTTGGTCTTGTTGGGCACTGCGGATGCAGTCTTTAAGTTGCATGCCTTCTTGAGCAGTACTGCTGCAGGCGGAGTCTTGGTAACGAAACTAAAGCTTCTGTCCGCATATACAGTGATGACAACAGGGATGATCAGATCACCCTTATCTGCTGTTCTGGCGTTGAACTGCTTGGTGAATTCAACAATGTTAACGCCATGCTGACCCAGAGCGGGACCAACAGGCGGAGCCGGTGTTGCTTTGCCGGCAGGAATCTGTAACTTGATATATCCTACTACTTTCTTTGCCATAATGGCACCTCCTATAATGTGGTAATCCGGCGCAAGCGCTTCGGATTCATCAAAATCCGAGTCTCGCTCCCACTAAAGTGCTGCCAGGGCTTTCGCCCCACCGCCGCCCGGTCTCTGCACAACACAGACCTACGGCTATATTTACCGAGAAGGGGTCGCCCTTTCGGGAAATATCATCAAGTAAGTTTTCGAATCTCTGCGAAGCTGATCTCCACAGGGGTCTCTCTGCCAAACAGTTCCACATTGATGGTAGCTGTCTGTTTGCCAAAATCCATCTTCTGAACAATGCCCACGGTATCCTTCCAGACACCGGCCACAACGGATATGCTGTCTCCCTCCGCAAAATCCACAGACACATTGTCCGTCTTGATTCCCAGAGGCTTCATCTCCGCCTCCGTCAGCGGAACAGGTTTACTTCCCGGCCCCACAAACCCGGTGACGCCGCGGGTGTTGCGCACCACATACCAGGTATCGTCATTCATGTCCATATTCAGAAGCACATAGCCCGGAAACATTTTGCGCTGGACCGTCTTTCTCACACCGTTCTTCATCTCAACGACTTCCTCTAAAGGCACACGGACCTCCAGGATCTGCTCTGCCAGGGAAGGGTTGTTCTCAATGGTCTTTTCAATATTGGCTTTGACCTTATTCTCATATCCCGAATAAGTATGAACTACATACCATTTTGCCTCTGCCATACAATCACCCTCGCTCTAAATTCTTGTCAGGATATTCACACCGGACTGAATGATAAAATCCAGCACAGCAATAATAAGTCCCAGAACTAAAGATATCGCCACAACTGCTACAGACTGCTTAAAGGTAGATTGTCTGTCCGGCCAGGAAATCTTCTTGAACTCGGCTTTAAGCCCGTCAATAAATCTGGGCTTTTTGGTCTTTTCTGCGGAATCTCCCATACTTACCTCTTTCCTGCATATCGCAAGCCGGGCTTGCGATACTGCGCTAATACATATTTGAAAGCAAATCTTTCAGCTCTCGAGAATGCCGTTCCCGGGATGCGTCTGATTACTTAGTCTCCTTGTGCATGGTATGAGTCTTGCAGAATCTACAATACTTCTTGGTCTCCATACGGTCGGGATGAGTCTTCTTATCCTTGGTGGTATTGTAGTTACGCTGTTTGCATTCTGTACACGCTAAAGTAATTCTTGTACGCATAGTATCCTCCATTCCGCTGCCGGAGCAGCCGTCTATCGTTATAATTTAGGCATAAAAAAAAGACCTAAAATCCATCTCGCCTAACTAACATAGCATACTTCCGTCCATTCGTCAAGCCCTAATTTCTTACTTTCTATAAAAGTTGTCAGAACTTAGTTGTCGGCCAGGGACGCTCGAGCGGGTAATTGTTCAAATTTACAGTCTATGGCGGGGCACATGTCTTGTTGTGCCCCGCTATATATCAATATCCAATACTATTTTATAGTAACTGCAGCCCTACCTTCTCCGCCTCCTGCATCACTTCCTCCGGCCACAGGGAACACTGTACCTCCCCTATGTGAGCCTTGCGCAGGAAGAACATACAGATACGGGACTGGCCGATACCGCCGCCGATGGTGAAGGGCACTGTCTCATCCAGAACCGACTTCTGGAAAGGCAGCTGTGCGCGCTCCGGACAGCCTGCCTTCTCCAGCTGGGACAGCAGCGCCTCCCGGTCCACACGGATGCCCATGGAGGACAGCTCCAGCGCAATGTCCAGCACCGGATAATACACCACAATATCCGCGTTCAGCGCCCAGTCGTCATAGTCCGGCGCACGCCCGTCATGGGGCTTGCCATTCTCCAAGGCATCTCCGATCTGCATGATACAGACGGCACCCTTGGCTTTGGCTATGTAATACTCTCTCTCCTTTGGAGTATTCTCCGGAAACATCTCCTCCAGCTCCCTGGTGGTGATGAAGAAAATATCATGAGGCAGAATCTCCTCTATATAGTCATAATGAATCGCCAGGTATTTCTCGGTCTTGCGCAGCACCTTGTAAACCGTGCGCACCACCTCCTTCAGAGTATCCAGATTCCTGTCCTCACGGTTAATGATCTTCTCCCAGTCCCACTGGTCCACATAGATGGAGTGAATGTTGTCGGTGATCTCATCCCTGCGGATGGCACTCATATCCGTATACAGGCCCTCGCCCACCGCAAAGCCATACTTGTGCAGCGCATAGCGCTTCCACTTGGCCAGCGACTGCACGATCTCAGCTTCCCTGCCATCCTGCTCCTTGATATCAAAATTCACCGGCCGTTCCACGCCGTTGAGGTTGTCGTTCATACCGGACTCCGGCGCCACGAAAAGCGGTGCGGACACGCGCAGCAGATGAAGCCGCTCCGCCAGCAGACTCTGAAAGAAATCCTTTACTCTCTTGATGGCCTCCTGGGTCTCGTATAAATTCAGTTGGGATTTGTATCCTTTGGGTACTAATTGGTTAGCCATTGTGTTATAACCATACCTTTCCTAATTTATAAATCTTCAGTACTATTTAACCGCTTTTTGCCCGATTTGGCAAGTGTTTTTTCTGGCGGAGCAAATATTTTTTGCAGCATTACGATTATGTGCGCGAAGCCCCTTGACATTTTTCAAGCACATGCTATAATGACCTTATTCAGGACATGGAACGGCCGAACGGCCCCATGCCACAACAAATACAGACAAAAAGGCATCGACGAGGAGAAGTACATACGATTCCGGATGGACAGAGAGAAAGTGGCTGGTGAGAACTTTCGTGAAGGGCGTATGG
>CAZKAO010000109.1:0-8492 GCA_964550745.1 uncultured Acetatifactor sp. | reverse complement strand
GCGGGCACCAAGGTGACGGCGGAGCTTGCCGACGCAATCCAGAATGCGGCGATTCCCTTTGTGTATATACAGACGGAGGAGCGCAATGTGAAGGTGCTGTCCAATATGATGGTGGACATCACCAGCTTTGTAGACTGCAAGCCCAGGGAACTGGGTGTGACGGAGCGCGTATATTATCCGGTGCTGGCACAGATCATTGAGGAGTTCGGCAGCGATCCGGAGAAGCTGGCAGAGGCGATCAAAAAGAATGTATATGAGCTGATTCCGAAACATATCACCAAGGAAGATATTTTTGCTTCCATTAACTATAATATGCACCTGGAGTACGGCCTGGGCAACGACGATGATATCGACCATCTGGGCAACAGGCGTATCCGTGCGGTGGGCGAGCTGCTGCAGAACCAGTACCGCATCGGTCTCTCCAGGATGGAGAGGGTGGTGCGCGAGCGTATGACCACCCATGACGCGGAGGATATCTCTCCCCAGTCACTGATCAACATCAAGCCGGTTACCGCTGCGGTTAAGGAGTTCTTTGGCTCCTCCCAGCTGTCACAGTTTATGGATCAGAACAATCCTCTGGGTGAGCTGACCCACAAGAGGCGTCTGTCCGCACTGGGCCCCGGCGGTCTGTCCAGAGACCGCGCCGGATTTGAGGTGCGTGACGTACACTATTCCCACTATGGCAGAATGTGCCCCATTGAGACCCCTGAAGGTCCCAATATCGGTCTGATCAACTCTCTGGCAAGCTATGCCCGCATCAACGAGTATGGTTTTGTGGAGGCGCCTTACCGCAAGATTGACAAGACAGATCCCGCCAATCCCCGTGTCACGGAGGAAGTGGTATATATGACTGCGGACGAGGAGGATAACTACCATGTGGCTCAGGCGAACGAGCAGTTGGATGCCGATGGACATTTTGTCCGCAACAGTGTGTCCGGCCGTTACCGCGAGGAGACTCAGGAGTATCCCAAGGCGATGTTCGATTATATGGATGTGTCTCCCCGGATGGTGTTCTCTGTGGCTACGGCACTGATTCCTTTCCTGGAGAATGACGACGCCAACCGTGCGTTGATGGGTTCCAACATGCAGCGTCAGGCTGTGCCTCTGCTGCTCACTGAGGCTCCCGTGGTGGGCACCGGTATCGAGCAGAAGGCGGCGGTGGACTCCGGCGTCTGTGTGGTGACACCCAAGGCGGGCAAGGTGGATTATGTGTCCTCCAACCTGATCAAGATAACCTGTGATGACGGAGAGAAGGCGGAGTTCCGTCTGACCAAGTTCTCACGCAGCAATCAGTCCAACTGTTATAACCAGAAGCCCATCGTGTTCAAGGGCGATCATGTGGAGGCTGGTCAGGTTATCGCCGACGGCCCTTCCACCAACGAGGGCGAGCTGGCTCTGGGCAAGAACCCGCTGATCGGCTTTATGACCTGGGAGGGTTACAACTACGAGGATGCGGTACTGCTCAGCGAGAGACTGGTGATGGAGGATGTATACACCTCTGTCCACATTGAGGAGTATGAGGCGGAAGCCCGTGACACCAAGCTGGGGCCTGAAGAGATCACCCGTGATGTGCCCGGTGTGGGCGACGATGCCCTGAAGGATCTGGATGATCGGGGAATCATTCGTATCGGTGCGGAGGTGCGCGCCGGTGATATCCTGGTGGGTAAGGTGACTCCCAAGGGAGAGACCGAACTGACCGCGGAGGAGAGACTGCTTCGGGCGATCTTTGGCGAGAAGGCCAGAGAGGTGCGTGACACTTCCCTGAAGGTGCCTCACGGCGAATATGGTATTGTAGTGGATGCCAAGGTGTTTACGAGAGAGAACAGCGATGAGCTTTCTCCCGGCGTAAATATGGCAGTTCGTATCTATATTGCACAGAAGAGAAAGATTTCCGTGGGAGATAAGATGGCAGGCCGTCACGGCAACAAGGGTGTGGTTTCCCGCGTGCTGCCGGTGGAGGATATGCCCTATCTGCCCAACGGCCGTCCCCTGGATATCGTGCTGAATCCTCTGGGCGTGCCTTCCCGTATGAACATTGGACAGGTACTGGAGATCCATCTGTCCCTGGCGGCCAAGGCACTGGGCTTCAATGTGGCAACGCCTGTATTTGACGGCGCCAACGAGAGGGATATCATGGACACCCTGGATCTGGCCAATGATTATGCCAACCTGCCCTTTGACAAGGCGGAGGCGAAGCAGTGGAAGACAGAGGGGAGAGAGACCACGGCGGATGGCAGAGAATGGAAGGGCGAGACCTTTGAGAGCCTGCACAGCGAGGAACTGTTACCGGAGGTAATGCAGTATCTGTCAGAGAACAGAGAGCATAGGGCGGTATGGAGGGGTGTGCCCATCTCCCGCGATGGTAAGGTGCGTCTGCGTGACGGCCGGACAGGAGAGTATTTTGACGGTGCTGTAACTATCGGCCACATGCACTATCTGAAGCTCCATCATCTGGTGGACGACAAGATCCATGCCCGTTCTACCGGTCCGTACTCCCTGGTTACCCAGCAGCCTCTGGGCGGCAAGGCGCAGTTCGGCGGACAGCGTTTTGGTGAGATGGAGGTGTGGGCTCTGGAGGCCTATGGCGCATCCTACACTTTGCAGGAGATCCTGACGGTGAAGTCCGATGACGTGGTGGGCCGTGTGAAGACCTATGAGGCCATCATCAAGGGCGACAATATTCCTGAACCCAGCATTCCTGAATCCTTCAAGGTATTGCTGAAGGAACTGCAGGCTCTGGGACTGGACGTAAGGGTACTGCGCGACGACAACACCGAGGTGGAGATCGCCGAGACGGTTGATTACAACGAGACCGATTATCGCTACGAGATGGAAGGCGACCGCAAATATGATGACTATGACAGCAATTCTCTGGGAGAGATGGGCTATCAGGCACAGGAATTCGACGATGAGAGCGGCGAACTGATTAATTCGGAGGATGATTTTGGCGATGATGATTTCGCCGATGATGACTTTGCCGATGATGCGGACGAAGAATTCTGAGCAGTTATAAAGACTTAACAGTAGAAGGGAGTGCCATAATGTCAGAAACAAAAAATGAAGCATATCAGCCGATGACATTCGACGCCATAAAGATTGGGTTAGCTTCTCCGGAAAAGATCCGCGAGTGGTCCCGTGGCGAGGTAATGAAGCCGGAAACCATCAACTACAGAACGCTGAAGCCGGAGCGCGACGGCCTGTTCTGCGAGAAGATTTTTGGCCCCAGCAAGGACTGGGAGTGTCATTGTGGCAAATATAAAAAGATCCGCTATAAGGGCGTTGTCTGTGACCGCTGCGGCGTGGAAGTGACCAAGGCCAGCGTGCGGAGAGAGCGTATGGGACATATTGAGCTTGCCGCTTCGGTTTCCCATATCTGGTATTTCAAGGGTATTCCCAGCCGTATGGGACTGATTCTGGATCTGTCCCCCAGAGTGCTGGAGAAGGTGCTGTACTTTGCTTCCTATATCGTGCTGGACCCGGGCGAGACCAGCCTGGATTACAAGCAGGTGTTGTCGGAGAGAGAGTATCAGGATGCGAGGGAGACCTTTGGCAACAAGTTCCGCGTGGGTATGGGAGCAGAGGCTATCAAGGAACTGCTGCAGGCCATTGACCTGGAGAAGGAGTCCGTGGAGCTCAAGACCGAGCTGCGGGATTCTACCGGTCAGAAGCGCGCCCGTATCATCAAGAGGCTGGAGGTTGTGGAGGCCTTTAACGAGTCCGGGAACAAGCCTGAGTGGATGGTTCTGGATACGATTCCGGTGATTCCTCCTGATCTGCGCCCCATGGTGCAGCTGGACGGCGGACGTTTTGCTACATCCGATTTAAATGACCTGTACAGAAGAATTATCAACAGAAATAATCGTCTGAAGAGATTGTTAGAGCTGGGCGCTCCGGACATTATAGTCCGCAACGAGAAGCGTATGCTGCAGGAGGCTGTGGATGCGCTGATCGACAACGGCAGGAGAGGACGTCCTGTCACCGGCCCCGGCAACCGGGCGCTGAAGTCCCTGTCCGATATGCTGAAAGGTAAGGGCGGACGTTTCCGTCAGAACCTGCTGGGTAAGCGTGTGGACTACTCCGGACGTTCCGTTATCGTGGTAGGTCCCGAACTGAAGATCTATCAGTGCGGCCTGCCCAAGGAGATGGCTATCGAGCTGTTTAAGCCCTTTGTAATGAAGGAGCTGGTATCCAAGGGAATCAGCCAGAATATCAAGAATGCCAAGAAACTGGTGGAGAGGATGGACACTCAGGTGTTCGATGTGCTGGAGGAGGTTATCAAGGAGCATCCCGTGATGCTGAACCGTGCCCCTACTCTGCACAGACTGGGTATTCAGGCATTTGAGCCCATACTGGTGGAGGGTAAGGCTATCAAGCTGCATCCCCTGGTATGTACGGCTTTCAATGCGGACTTTGACGGCGACCAGATGGCAGTACATCTGCCCCTGTCCGTGGAGGCGCAGGCGGAGTGCCGATTCCTGCTGCTGTCTCCCAACAACCTGCTGAAGCCCTCCGACGGCGGCCCTGTGGCGGTGCCTTCCCAGGATATGGTGCTGGGCATCTATTATCTGACCCAGGAGAGACCCGGAGTACTGGGCGAAGGAAAATACTTTAAGAGTGTAAATGAGGCGATACTGGCCTATGAGAATCAGTTTATCACACTGCACAGCCGCATCAGGGTGAGAGTGACCAAGAAGACTCCTCAGGGAGAAGTGGTGTCCGGCAATGTGGAGTCCACACTGGGCCGTTTCCTGTTCAATGAGATCCTGCCGCAGGATCTGGGCTTTGTGGAGAGAAATACCCCCGAAGACTACCTGAAGTTGGAAGTGGATTTCCATGTGGGCAAGAAACAGCTGAAGCAGATCCTGGAGAAGGTTATCAATACCCATGGCGCATCCCGAACCGCAGAGGTGCTGGACGATGTAAAGGCCATCGGCTACAAGTATTCTACCAGAGCTGCCATGACTGTATCTATCTCCGATATGACGGTGCCCGCGCAGAAGGCGGATATGCTGGAGGCGGCACAGGTTACCGTGGATAAAATTGCGGCGAACTACCGCAGAGGTCTGATCACTGAGGAGGAGAGATACCGCGCAGTGGTGGAGACCTGGAATGAGACCGATAAGGAGCTGACGGAAGTGCTGCTCGCAGGTCTGGATAAGTATAATAATATCTTTATGATGGCGGACTCCGGCGCCCGTGGTTCCAACCAGCAGATCAAGCAGCTGGCGGGTATGCGTGGTCTGATGGCAGATACGACTGGTAAAACCATTGAGTTGCCCATCAAATCCAACTTCCGTGAGGGACTGGACGTGTTGGAGTACTTCATGTCTGCGCATGGCGCCCGGAAGGGTATGTCCGATACCGCACTGCGTACCGCGGACTCCGGTTACCTGACCCGTCGAATGGTTGATGTATCTCAGGAATTGATTATCCGGGAAGTTGACTGTTGTGAGGGCAAAGATGAGATTCCGGGCAATGTGGTAAAGGCATTTATGGATGGCAAGGAGACCATCGAGGGACTGAAGGACCGTATCACCGGCAGATATTCCTGCGAGGATATCTATGATAAAGACGGCAACATGATCGTGAAGCACAACCACATGATCACTCCCAGCAGAGCTGCCAGGATTCTCAGCGTGGGTGTGGATGAAAAAGGTGAGCCTGTGGAGGCGGTAAAGATCCGTACCATATTGACCTGCCGTTCCCACAATGGTATCTGCGCGAAGTGCTACGGAGCAAACATGGCTACCGGCGAGGCAGTACAGGTGGGCGAGGCAGTTGGTATTATCGCCGCACAGTCCATCGGTGAGCCGGGTACACAGTTGACTATGAGAACCTTCCACAGCGGCGGCGTGGCCGGTGACGATATCACTCAGGGTCTTCCCCGTGTAGAGGAGTTGTTTGAGGCCAGAAAACCCAAGGGTCTTGCTATTATTGCCGAGTTTGGCGGTAAGGCAGAGATCCGTGACACCAAGAAAAAGCGTGAGGTTGTGATCACCAACGAGGAGACCGGCGAGAGCAAGGCGTATCTGATCCCCTACGGTTCCCGTATCAAGGTGGTGGATGAGCAGATCCTGGAGGCCGGCGATGAGTTGACCGAGGGCAGCGTGAATCCTCACGACCTGTTAAAGATCAAAGGCATCAAGGCAGTTCAGGACTATATGCTCCGTGAGGTACAGAGGGTGTATCGTCTGCAGGGCGTGGATATTGCCGACAAGCATATTGAAGTGATTGTGCGTCAGATGATGAAAAAGATCCGTATCGAGAACAACGGCGATGCAGATTTCCTGCCTGGTACGCTGGTGGATGTGCTGGAATATGACGATATGAATGAGACGCTGATTGCTCAGGGCAAGGAGCCCGCGGAGGGCAAGCAGGTGCTGCTGGGTATCACTAAGGCGGCACTGGCTACGAATTCCTTCCTGTCGGCTGCATCCTTCCAGGAGACTACCAAGGTGCTGACCGAGGCCGCTATCAAGGGTAAGATTGACCCGCTGATCGGTCTGAAAGAGAACGTCATTCTGGGCAAGCTGATCCCTGCCGGTACCGGCATGAAGAGATACCGTAACACCAGACTGAACACCGATTATATTCGCCGTATCCCTGTAGAGGAGGAGACGGAAAGCATTCTGGAGACGACCCCGGATGAGGAGATGCTGCTGGATGCTGATGAGGATATGGAAGTAATGGACACGGATATGGCAGCTGAACTGCTGGAAGAGGATGACAGCGATACAGCTGTAGAGAGTGATGAACTGATATCTGTAGAGTGATTAGCAGTAAAGTGAAAGGGCTGGTTCCACAGGGAACCAGCCCTTTTAATGTTGCCGGTCAATGAATCAGCAGGACGGGCTCCTCCTCGTCTTCGAGATCGGAGCTGTCGGTGATCACCTGCCAGGAGGTAATTCGGTAGAAGGGATCGCCGGCCTCCTGCGGATAGAGGATATCCAGGGTCACAGACAGGGTCTGCAGACTTGAGATAGGAAAAATATAGGATTTTTTATGCCCTACAGCCATAAAGTACTCGTCTTCATCGAAGCTGTCGTCATAGATTGCCGCCAGGGTGTTATCTATATTGGCGATATCTGCCTGGGCTCTGTTGCAGGCATCATAGTATGCGCTGGTTCGCTCCACTACTCTGTTGCTCAGCTTGGCGTCAGCGTTGGCGCTCACGATGGACAGGGTGGCGAAAGAGATCAGGCAGAGTATTACAAATATCAGCAGAATGGAGGAGGAACCAACATTAATATGAAATTCCGGCCCGGATTTTTTCTGAAAACTCATAGGATTATTCCTTTCAATTTATATTTGCCCAAGGTTATTTTACATAGGGGATATGTAGGTCCACATGCAGGGTGTATAGTATGTCTTCTGCGGCGTCCGTTCGGTATACGCGGATATCTGCGGCTATAGTGGCGCCGGGTTCGCGAGTTCCGCTGCACACCAGGTTGGTGCAGTAACCGTTCTGCTCCAAGGAGAGAGTACTGCCGTCCTCTGACAGCAGGCTGTCATCCATAACAGCCTGCAGCGTATGCAGATCTCCGTTGCAGCCCATGAAGGCTTCGGCCATGTTCTGGGCGTAATTCACAGCATAGTTCATATCCACAGTCTGGCGGGACAGGGAATGTGCGTTGACAAACAGGCGGATACACACTGTGCTGGACAGAGAGAAAAAGAATAATGCAATAATCAATTCCATCAAAAAGAGTGACGACTTGGAATGCTTCAAAGCAGCATCCTCCTTTCAGTATAATAATACCTAATGACTGCGCAGAGCGATATACAAATCCTTGTGGGAATTATCCTCCAGTGTCAACGCTATATGCAGCAGATGGTCTTCCTCCATCTCCAGAGTCCAGTCCGTCAAGGGCAGGATCACCTGGCCGGCGGAAAGGGGATCTGCACCGATATCACTTCCCTGGCGCATGAACAGCTCTCTAAGGCTTCCCTCATGAAGATAGAGATAGGTGGCATAAGTAGTGTCGTTGATCTCACGGGTCAGTACCAGGGCGTCCGTATCCTCCAGCTGTCCGAGAGAAATGCTGTTGTAGAGATCATTCTGCCGTACCTTTTCCGTCAGATAGGAGTAAGCTGTCCGGGCAGTATAATTGTCGTCCATATAGCTGACCGTCTGTTTGTACACGCTGGCTCCGAGGATGACCAGCACCAGTGCGGACAATGTGAACACCACAAACAAAGCCAGCACAAATAGTACATCTACAATGTGGTTTTTTTCCTGGTTTGTATTCATGGATAGGCAACCTTTCTGCGTAAAATATTTTACTTTATGGGCAATACAGTGACTTCTGGCATTAAATTAGAGCCAATAGACTGATAATCCACAAAAAATTTGTTCTCGTCATAAGTCAGACCATAGTGATCTTTGAGGTAGCTTAAACCGGGCGGATACATACCTTCTACAGCATAGCACTGGGCAATGCTGCGGGACAGGGCCGTCTCCAGACTTTCCTGCTGTTTGGCAGCGGTGGTAT
>CAZKAO010000108.1:0-8508 GCA_964550745.1 uncultured Acetatifactor sp. | reverse complement strand
GGAACAATGGCTTTGTGATTGATGAGAAACATTCCTGCTTGAAACGGTTGTAGAGATGGGGCCAATGATTTGGAGGAAAGCCTTTTTCACGAGGAAATACCTTTCCGTATAGAGATAACATTAGATTAGGAAAAATAAGGAGAAGACCTGTGAGTTATGATCTAATGGTGTTTAATCACTTAAAGACGCCTTGTGAACTTGGACAGTTAGAGCAGTGGTTCTGCGCACATATGGAAAATGATGGGCTTCCGGATGTGCAACCGGTTATTTTGGCACATTTTTAGAGAACATTAAAAATGTTTTTTCATCAATGGATCATTGCCCCGAAGATAAGCTGGAATGTGCTTGTGATTATGAAATACACGAAGACTTTATTTATATGTGTTTTGGATACTCTGTTGCAAAGAAAGCACATGATATTGTAAAACGTCAGGCAATGAAAGACAATTTAGGATTTTGGGATGTCAGCCAGTCCTTTGACCACACGTTTCCTACAGATAAATGGCCGATGCTTCTTGAAGCCAGATGAAAATATGGCAAACATTTTGTATATAACTATGAAGAGATCCGAAAGGTTTTGATACAGATGAAAACGATTGAACGAAGCAGTGTCTGTTTGACGGATCGCTTTGGAAATTATATTCAAGCCGGAGGGTATAAGGATACATTTGTGCAGATTAATGATTTTAAGATTAGAGTCCCGAAATCGCAAATTCTTTCTAAAAATCAAGTCTGTGAACTTTTTCAAGAGTTTACAGATGAAATCAGGTTGGAAAATTCAAATATTTTTTGGAAGAAAATAGAGATATAAATATGATTCAAGTGTATTTGCTGGCGGTGGGGGAGCTCCGCAGCCAAATGGAGAAAATGACATATAGAAAAGAAAATCCGAACAGTAGCCCGAGCATTAGCTCAATTGCCGCAGTCCTGCCGGGCTGGGACAAGCTGGCGGACTGGCAGCAGGAAAAGATCTTACGCTGTTCAAGTCCCGGCGCAAGGGCATTATGTATGGGTGGGCAGCTTTTGCTGCAGTATGGAGCCTATGAGTGGTCTGCCTGCGATCCCCTGTTGCAGAGTGAGGTGATCTCCTGGCGCATCATAGATTTTTCCCGACTGCTGGGGTACATTCCCGCCCCGCAGCCCCTGGCGGTAGGCTATGAGCCCAAAGGAAAGCCCTATATCCTTAATGTACCTTGGCATTACAATCTGTCCCATTCAGGGGACTATGTGGCGCTGGCAATCGGTGATGTGCCGGTGGGTATTGATATCCAGCAGAAGAGACCTTATACAGATTCGCTGGTAAAACGTTTTTTTTCTGAGGCTGAGGCGACTGTCTATAAAAGTTTGTTTTCCGCAGATGCTTCAGAGCGGGAAATGACAGTTGGTGAAGACCGGCAATCTGCATGTACCCAGAAAACGGATTTCGCAAAAAAGCAGTTATTCAAGGACAGGGAAACGCTGTTTTACACCCTCTGGTGCCGCAAGGAGGCATATGGGAAACTGCTGGGTACGGGCTTGACAGAGGATGTGCTAAAGCGTAATATGTTAGAGGATGTGGGTGTACATCTGTATGAATATGGAGAATTACCCGGTTACTGCGTCTGTGTGTGCAGTGAGGAAGGATAAGCCTGAGATGAAAAAGCTGTTTGTATATCTGAAAGATTATAAAAAGGAATCCGTGCTGGCCCCGCTTTTTAAGCTACTGGAAGCATTTTTTGAACTGTTTGTGCCTCTGGTCATGGCTAGCATCATTGACAGGGGTATCGGTGTTTCCGGCAATTCGGATGTGGGCCATATTGTCAGAATGGGGCTGTGTCTTCTGGCCCTGGCGGTGGTGGGTCTCGTCAGTGCGGTGACGGCGCAGTTTTTTGCAGCGAAAGCGGCAGTGGGCTTTTCCACCAAGCTGCGGCAGGCGGTGTTTGAACATATTCAGGGATTGAATTTTACCAATATAGACAAGGCGGGAACTTCAACGCTGATTACCCGGATGACCAGCGACATCAACCAGGTGCAGTCCGGGGTGAACATGGTGCTGAGGTTGTTCCTGCGCTCGCCCATCATTGTCTTTGGCGCCATGATTATGGCGTTTACCATCGATGTGAAGAGCGCGTTGATTTTCGTGGTGGCCATTCCGCTGCTGACCGTAGTAGTGTTTGGTGTGATGATGATCACCATGCCCATGTACAAAAAGGTGCAGAGCGCGTTGGACAAGGTGCTGGGCATCACCAGGGAAAACCTCACCGGCGTGAGAGTGATCCGGGCTTTTCACCAGGAGGAAGTGGAGGAAAACCGGTTCCGGGAACAGAACAATGCGTTGTCCCATCTGCAGACAGCTGTTGCAAGGATCAGCGCTGTCATGAATCCTCTGACCTATGTAGTGGTCAACGGGGCCATTATCGCGCTGATTTATACCGGCGCTATTCAGGTTAATGTGGGCAATCTGACCCAGGGCGAAGTGGTGGCAATAATCAACTATATGTCCCAGATTCTGGTGGAGCTGGTCAAGCTGGCCAATCTGATCATCACCATCACCAAGGCGCTGGCCTGTGCGGACCGTGTGGCGGGCGTATTGGAGATTCCCACCGGGGAAGTGGTGGACGAAGTCATAACAGGCGGGGGAAAAGAATCTGTTGCAGTTCCCTATCTGGAATTTGACCATGTGTCCCTGACCTATCAGGGAGCGGGAGATAAGACCCTGCAGGATATGCATTTCCAGGTGGAGAGAGGGCAGACTATCGGCATTATCGGCGGCACAGGCTCAGGCAAGTCTTCTCTGGTGAACCTGATTCCCGGCTTTTACCCTGCCACAGAAGGGACTATCCGTCTGGAGGGGCAGGACATCCGGAGCATACCGGTGGAGGAGCTTCGCAGCCGCATCGGCGTAGTGCCCCAGAAAGCAGTACTTTTCAAAGGAACTGTCCGCAGTAATCTGCAGTGGGGAAAGCCCGATGCCACGGACGAAGAATTGTGGCGGGCCATCGACACCGCCCAGGCCAGGGAAGTGGTGGAGGGCAAGGAAGGGCAGCTGGATGCCGAGATTGCCCAGAACGGCAAGAATCTTTCCGGCGGACAGCGGCAGCGTCTGACCATTGCCAGAGCGCTGGTCAGAAGGCCGGAAATCCTGATTCTGGACGACAGTGCTTCCGCGCTGGATTATGCCACGGACGCCAAACTCAGGCAGGCGCTGAAGGAGGTGGAGAAAGACACCACCACCTTTATCGTGTCCCAGAGGGCTTCTACCATTCGCCATGCGGACCAGATCATCGTGCTGGACGACGGCATGATCGTCGGCATAGGCACTCATGAGCAGTTGCTGGCGGACTGCGAGGTATACCAGGAGATCTATTACTCACAATTTGAAAAAGAGGCCTGACAGGCGGTCTTGATGTATAGGATAAAGCTCCCTGCACATACTATAGTAAACGACATTGAAATTTCTGCTTTCAGCTCTTGCAAAAACCATATACGAAAGTTTTTGCAAGGCTTCAAGTGAAAATTCTAATGTCGTTAACTAAAAGCGAAAAATAAAGTATGTGTATGGGAGCTTAATTATATGTATTCACTTTGGCAGGAAATAGAGCTTCCGGAATTCCCTCAGCTGAAGGAGGATATCCACACGGATGTACTGATCATCGGCGGTGGAATTGCGGGAATTCTCACGGCCTATCTATTACACCAGAATGGAATAAAGTATCTTCTCATCGAAAAGGGAAGAATCTGCTCGGGCACAACGCAGAATACCACGGCGAAAATCACGGCCCAGCACGGCTTGAACTATCGGAAGCTCTTAAAAAGCGGGGGCTTGGAAAGGGCACAGAAATATTTGCAGGCGAATCAGGCGGCACTCAAAAAGTACGCCGATCTCTGTGCGGATATAGACTGTGATTATCAAGTCCGGGACAATTATGTCTACACCATGGAGGACAGAAAAAAGCTGGAGGAGGAGATGGAGGCCCTGCGCAAAATTGGCTTTCCGGCAGAGTTTTGTGAAAGTCTGCCTCTGCCGCAGGAGACAGCGGGGGCTGTAAAATTTCCCAGACAGGCGCAGTTTCATCCTCTCAAGTTTCTGGCAGCCATATCCGAGGGACTGCATCTGTATGAGTATACTTTCACCCGTGAAATGATCGGTAATACGGTGGTAACAGATCATTGTAAAATCTATGCAGATCAGGTGATTACCGCCACCCATTTTCCCTTTATCAATAAGCATGGCTCTTATTTCCTTAAGATGTACCAGCATCGTTCCTATGCGATTGCCCTAAAGAATGCCCAGGAGGTGGACGGAATGTATGTGGATGAAAACCATGCCGGATTATCCTTCAGAAACTATGGCGATCTGCTGCTCTTGGGCGGATGCGGCCACCGCACGGGAAAACAGGGCGGCGGCTGGAGTGAGCTGCGCAGCTTTGCCGGAGAGCATTATCCCGATGCACAGGAGAAATATTTCTGGGCGGCCCAGGATTGTATGACGCTGGACGATATTCCTTATATTGGGCAGTATTCCAAAAATACGCCGGGTTTTTATGTGGCGGCCGGTTTTAATAAATGGGGAATGACGGGAGCCATGGTTTCGGCCATGCTTCTGACGGATGCGGTGCTGGGGAAGCCGAACGAGGCGGCGGAGGTTTTTAACCCGTCCAGAAGTATGCTGAAGCCCCAGTTATTGCTGAACGGATTTGAGGCGGTAAAGAGTCTGCTGACCTTTACTGGAAAAAGGTGTCCGCATATGGGCTGCGCACTGAAATGGAATCCCGCGGAGCGTTCCTGGGACTGTCCCTGTCACGGGTCCCGTTTCTCGGTGAACGGAGAATTGTTGGACAACCCGGCCAACGGAAATCTAAAATGATTGCGGTGAAGCAATTGAATTTACCTGTTTTCAGTTGTCTGATTTTGTGGTATCTTTGATAGGGCATAGATTTCCGTTGAAAGAGTGTATGAAGAGTATTTTCGCCTTGATCTAAGTGTCTGGTGAAGCGGGCGGATGGGAGTTTGTGCGGAAGAGCTTACGGAGAGGATGCCATCATGTCAGGGAAGGACAACAGGATCAATTCAACTTACAGGATTGGGGAGTTATCCCGGATCACGGGAGTGAAAGTGGGAACCATCAGGTTCTATGAAAAATGCGGTTTTATAGGACCAGTGGAGCGGACCTCCAACAATTACCGGCTCTATCACGGACGGCATATTTATCAGATTCGTGTCTGTCGGCTTGTGTTTGGCGGTTTTGTTAACCGGCGGCTGCGCAGGGAAAGTCGGAAAGTTCTGGATGCGTCCGCCAGATGGGATCTGACGGCCTATGGGGAGGCGGCAGACAATTATCAGAGGGCTGTGGAGGAAGATATAGATGGCACTCAAAAGGCCATAGCAATCTGTATGCAGCAGATGGACCGGGATACGGGGGAAAACAACAGCTATTCCAAGAAGCAGGCTGCCGCTATGGTGGGTGTGACACCGGAAGCCATCCGTAACTGGGAGCGCAACGGCCTGCTTGGTCAGCAGGAACCCTATCAAAAGAGATTTTATGGGCAGTCGCTTTTAAATCGTATGTATGTGATACGGCTGCTTCTGGATACGGGCTACAGCATGATGGCAATCAGAGGTTTTATGCAGGAATATGACAGCGGCCAGCCGAAAAGGGCGGAGAAGCTGCTGATGAGCCCGGAGGATAGCGAGGAATTGCGCTATCGGTCAGACCGCTATCTGGAAGCTCTGTTGCATTTGCAGGAGAAAGCCCGGCAGCTTTGTGAGCTGAAAACAGAGATGGAGAAATATTAAAGGGTTCGTGCACTTTAGTAATCTGATATATCGTATCGACTTATTGTAATGCAATATAGTTATTAGACAGTATGATATAAAGTATTTAGTTACAAATATATTGACAAATATATCGATGAATAATATAATAACATTACAACCAATACATTATAAACCAACGACTCGTTTGGAGAAAGGAAAGGGATGCCTATGAGAGATGTTTAAAAATACTTATAAGTAATAAAATTAGATGGAGGGTTATTTTATGAAAATGAAATTGATGACATTAGCATTAACAATGGCATTGGTTGGTGCCAATGCGTTGCCTACACAGGTTAACACAAGCCAGCATACACATTTGTATACATAGCGAATATATTATAAAACTACGCAGGATGGCTCATATAGCCATACTTATATTGTAGGTGTTAATCCGATTACTAATGTAGTTATATATGGAGAATGTCTGGTGATGTGTGAAACGGAATATTATACTTACAGATGCGAGCGAGAAGGGTGCTATGCAACTGATGGTAAGCTTTATCCGGAACCAGTAACAACACATACAAGTTGTTCCCAATAATCATTATTTGCATGCTACATAACACACAATTTTTAATATAAAGGGGCAAACTGAAAAATGAGAATAGGTATGTGTAGGTGCTTTTTGGTATTGGCTCTTTTACTGTTACTCTTTACAGGCTGTGCGGCTGGACAGACAAAACCAGAAGAAGCAGAAGGTCAAACAGTTAAAATGACTGATCATCTTCTAGGCGAAGACTGGAAAGTACAGTTTATAGAGATGAAAGCAGGCGGTGATGGAAAAATAATCGGACTTGCCAAGACAGAAAATGGACTGTTTGCTATATTCAGTAGGACACTGGAAAGCGGCGAAGAATATCCTGTATATTATCTTTCTGGTAAGAGATTAGAACAAATAAATCAAGAATTGTCCTTCGAGAGCATGTCTATTGAAATGTTAAGTGAGCATCAGCCTTTTTGCTTATTCTCGAATGAAGAAAAATTGTACATACTTGCGTCCTGCAATACCGGAGAACCATACACCTGTTTTTTGTATGAAGTGGACGCAGAAGAGGGGACTGCGCAGCATGTGGATATTTCTGAGGCGTGGAAGGCGACCTTTGGGGAGGAAAGAAGTGCTACCCTGGCGGCTGTTGATGAAAACGGATCTGTGTATATAGGAATGAAGGGTACTGAATGTAAGATTCTTGTTGCATCGGAGGATGGGAACCTGATCTCCATCCTCCGGCAGCAGGATTTTGTGCTCTATGATTTGACAAGTGTAGAAGGCCAAATATATTGTGCCGCAAGATCACAGGGCACAGATGCGTTGTTTCGCATTGACAGTCAAAAGCAGGAACTTGAAAAGGTGGCGGCGCTTCCTGACAGCAGAGGAACTGTGATGCTGTGCCCTGGACAGGGCAACACTGTTTTATACGGATATTATGATGCTGTCTATCAGTATGATTTGGACAAGGGAGATGGAAAAGACATCTATGCATGGACAAATGCAGGGGTTGATGGCAGGTTTGTAAAAGAATTTTTTATGGATGAACAGGGGAATGTTTGGGTGTTGCCGGATCTGGAAGCAGATATTTTTCTCATGATGCTGTTGCAGAATCCTTTGGCGACAAGCGATAGTGGAACTGTTGCGGAAAATGAGGCTACTACGGAAAAAGAAACGGTTATTATTTGTGGGAATGAGATAAAAGATATAGAGCTTGCAAAGGCAGTTGGAAGATTTAATATAACGAATGACAAATATCATGTTGAGATTAAGGAGTATGATTATAATAGACTTGCTGCAGAAATTATGGCCGGAAACGGTCCGGATTTGATATCTGTAGAAGGTTTAGGGGTATCAGTGTGTGCAAATAAAGGAATTGTGGAGGATTTAAATCCATATCTGGAGACAAGCGAAATACTGTCACGAGATATGTTGAATGAGAGGGTGCTGGATCTGTATACAGTGGATGGAAAGTTGACCTGCATTCCGCCAAGCTTTTGTGTTGTAACACTTTTTGGGAAAGAATCCGAGTTGGGCAGTGAGCCTGGTTGGACAATGGAACAATTCCTGCATTATGTGGATGAGCATCGGGGGCTTACTGTCATGGATGGCGTCATGCGGGGAGACTCCCGCATGATCATGGTGATGATGATGTGGTATGCCAGACAGCAGCAATGGGTTGACTGGAAAGAGGGAAAGGCTAAGTTTGATGATGGAGAATTTGAGGAGCTTTTAAGTTCTGCCGCTGCATATGAGGCTAAGTACGATAATGATCCTGGAAGTGCAGAGGACAAATGGGAGGACGGCAAGCTTTTGTTATATTCACGCCCGGTTCTGGATATGAAATCCTTTTTGCAGTATCGGGAGGTTTTGGCAGGTGATATGGTGGTAATCGGATACCCAACGCAGGAGGGGACTCCCTGCAATATGCTTAGCGGCTATGGCTCATATGGGATCAGCGCTGCCAGTACGCATAAAGAAGGCGCATGGGCTTTCATTGAATATCTGGCATCCAGCCAAACAGGGGAGAATACCTATCAATACGGGATAGCTACATTGAATTTGGCAATGGAGGATATGTTGGAGCGGGCAAAGGAAGAGGAGAGTAACAGTGGCGGTTACACTATCCCGGCGGCGACGGATGAGGATATTATGCAGTTCCGGCAGTTGTTGGATAATGCGGTAATCAGAGACGGTGAATTAGATGTGGTGAATGAGATTTTGAC
>CAZKAO010000107.1:2328-8522 GCA_964550745.1 uncultured Acetatifactor sp. | reverse complement strand
TATTTTTTTCAAGCAAGCATTGCCTCGGTTCTGTCTTTTCATAGCAATATATGTGCCGGAGCCTATCCTTATGCAGACCGTAAAACGGATATAACAAGACCCCTCTCTCCTCTGGAGCCGGGGGGTCTTGTTCGTTCAGGTCTTAAACATGGCAATCTCTGTCTTAAGTTCGTTCATATTGCTGCCCAGGGCGTCCGCCGTGCGGCTCAGATTGTCCACATTCTCCATCAGCTTTTCCGAGGTCTGGCTGACAATCTCCGCATTGCCCGCGGTCTCGGCAATGATCTGTGAGATATTCTGCACAGCCTGCAGAGTCTCCGCTCTCTCCTTGTCTGCCTGCTCCGTGCTGTCCACGATATCCTGAAGACCTGTCACCAGTTCCTGCATGCGGTCACGCATATTGGCAAACACCTGTATTACTTCCTGTACGGCATCTCCCTGCAGCGCCACCATCTCCTCCGCCTGCTTGGCGCTCCGGACGCTGTCTGTGGTACGGGTGCTGATATTCTGCACATGATTGCTGATCTCTCCCGCTGCCCGGGCGGAGTCGTCGGCCAGCTTGCGGATCTCCTCCGCTACCACGGCAAAGCCCCGGCCCGCCTCCCCGGCTCTGGCCGCCTCTATGGAGGCGTTGAGTGACAACAGATTCGTCTGCTCACTGATACCGGCAATGGTTTCCGCAAATATATTGATGCTCTCCGTCTCCTGGCTCAGCTGTTCAATGCTGCTTCCCACCTGATTAGTTATATCTGTGGTCTCCTGCGCGCGTCGTCCCAGCAGTTCGATGATCTCCATTCCCCTGTGGATCATGGTGTCAGTCTCCTGCACCAACATCTCCACCTTTTCCACCACCTGACTGACCTCCTGTATATCGTCGGACAGAAGACCTGTCTTTTCCACGCACTCCTGCGCATGCACGGACTGGCGGCTCATTCCCTCGTTGATCTCGGTGATGGCCTGAGTAATGTTCAGGGAGTAGTCGCTGATGATCTCAGAGGCGTTCTTCACCTCATTCGCAGACAGCTCCAACTGACCGGTGGCATCATGCACCTTGGATACCAGTTTCTTGTTGTTCTGAATCATGTGATTGGCCGACTGGGCCAGATCACCGAACTCGTCCCGCCCGGATACTTTCACGCTGCCGGTCAGGTCACCCTCCGCCACCTGCTCCAGACCTGTGGAAATTCTCTTCATATTGCTGCGGATGCTGATAGTAATTATGATGCCGATAATGCCGGCAAGCAGGATGGCAAGCACCACCATCACAATGGTAATCGCCTTGATCTGATCGGCTTGTCCCATGATCGTCGCACGGGGAACCAGCATACAGATCATCGCGCCTGTATCCTCGCCCCAGCTATAGATAAACAGGTACTCCTGTCCCTGGAAAACTACCTCCTTATTGCCCACAGCCTCATCAGCAGCAATGCATTCCTCGACACATTCCTGGTAAAAAGCTTCCTGGTACAGCAGAACCTCCCCGGCATCGTCATAGTTCCCTTGCGCCTGATAATCGACCACGATCTCACGGCCATTTTCCGTCACAAAGGCTGCATAGCTCCCCTCGCCTATCACCAGCTCCTGCAGAAATTCCTGTATAGCCTCAGGCTTGATATCTATGATAATCATACCTTTTTCATTTTTTGACATAATCTGGTAGGACATAATATAATCGGTATCCGTTACGCCCATATATCCGTCCACCACCGCATGACGATCTACCCAGTTCCTGCTCCTGCTCTCCGCCTCTTCCCTGCACTCCTCAAAAAAGCCCTGCGTGGTCATGCTGCTGACAGTGCTGACCAGCTTTAAGCCGGACTGGGGAATCACATATAAATTGTTGATAAAATGATTACCGGATTGTGCTGAGAACAGATCGTCCTTGGTACTGTTCAGGAGTTTTAGCTTTGTAGTAGTGTTATCCGGTCCCTCAAAAGCGCCGCTGAAATAACTGTTCAGATCTGTGCTGTCCGCATATTTCTTGGCCTCGCCCTCAACATAATTATTGATGGCATCCAAATATGTATTGGCCATGCTGATCGTCTGCTCCGCTGACTCCAAAAACTGTCTGCTCATGCCCTCGGAGGCTTTCTGATAAGCGATAATTCCCACGACAATCATACAGAATATAGGTACGATAAAACACAGTATAATCTTGTTCTGTATGCTGCTGAGACGCAGTTTATTCTCTTTCCGTTTGGGCGTATCGGTTTTCAAGTCATTGTCCTCCTGATTCTGAGTGGCAAAGTATATTCGTTCTTTGAAATCCATTCTACATTATTTTGGTTCAAATTCCTAGTGAGAATATGCATTTTTTTTGTATTTTCTGCATTACTTATCTTTTTCAGAGAACAGTTCAGGCCGGAACCCTGTATAATCAGTGGGTTCCGGCCTGTAAAAATGCACATCATATCCGGTGCAGATACATCGCATCCACAAAACTGTTCTCAAACTCCTGCTGCCCGGCCAGATTCAACACCTGCGCCCTCCGGCAGAGCCGCTCCGCTCTTTTTTTTCCGTCCGTTGTACCTCCATAGAGCCAGGCCCCTGCCAGCGCTGTGTTGCCCACCGCCGTCACACGCCCCTCAAGCCCCTGAGGGATGAGTCCCAGCTCCACCGCCGCCTCCACGTCCAGAAAATACCCAAATCCACCGGCCAGGCACACCCGGCTCACCTGCTCAGCGCCCGTCAGACCATAAGCGGCAATCAGCGTGTTTATCCCCGCGCAGATGGCGGCCTTGGCTGTCTGCAGCTGGCGGATGCGCTCCTGAGTGATCTGCACTCCTCCAATGGAGACGCCCTGCTCAAAATACGGCTCCGCCAAAAGGCCGGTGTCGTCCACCAGCCCCTGTCTCATCAGATGGGCCGTGAGGGCGATCATATCGGCCCCCCATACATCGCCGCCCCCCTCAAAGGCCGGTCCCGCCGCCGTACCACAGCAAAGTATTCTCTCACGATTTCCCAGAGCAAGCTCCCCGTTGGTGCCCAGATCCACCAGCAGCATGATCTCTTCCTCCATATCCATGCCACAGGCCAGAATTCCGGCCGCGATATCTCCCCCCACAAAGGCCGACAGCCCCGGCAGGGTCACAGTCTCCAGACCCTCAATCTCTGTTTTCTCCGAAGTTAGATACTCCGCCGCAAAGGGAGCCGTCCCCAGAGGAGCAGGGTCATGCCCCAAGAGCAGATACAACATGGTGGTATTCCCGGCCACAATCAGTCTCTCCGGATTCCCCCCCTGCTGCCGAAAGCTCCTCACGCCCTCCGCCAGCGTCTGCCGCGCAAGCTGCCCCATCTGCCGCCGCAGCATGGGATTCTCCGCCGCCTGAATACGAGAAATCACATCTGTCCCAAAGACCCTCTGGGGATTAGCGCACACATATTCTCCTCTTTTTTCTCCCCGGCCGTCATACCACTCCATGGCGACGGTGGTGGTACCCAGATCGGCAATCGCCAGTTCCCTCCCTGTTTTTTCCATATCCGCTTTTCGGGGCAGACAAAAGGAGGCAGTAATCGTCCTCATTCCTTTTTCCAGGCTGCCGCCGGGGGCACACCGTCCGCATCCGGTACATATCCGGCATCTGTTTCCCTGATATCCCATGTGTTCCCGCCTCCGCTGCGCCGCCCACATTCTGCTTTCCTCTACCTCGTCTCGTCCAGATACATCCACACGCTGCTCTGTATAATCCCTTCCACCTTCAAATAAACTGATTTTTCTCCTGGTCATAGTGATAGTCAATGCTGGAAAGTTTCTCCGTGATTTCCTCCTGTGTCACGTCCAGATCCTCGCACAGGGCCTCCAGGTCAGAGTAATAGTCTCGAAGTTTCAGATTCACAAAGCTCAGCAGCATCGCTGGGTCCTTTGGTATCATAGGTCACCCTTCCTTTCTACTGCGGTGGAGGCAATAATCTCCATGTCACCCAGCATCTCCACCCTGCCATAGCCTGCGGGAATCAGCAGATGCGCACCCTTACCCACGCTGTGGCCTTCGATAATGCCCGCGCCCTCCAGCACACTGACAATCAGGAAGGGATGCTCCTGAATAAAGGTAAAGCTGTCCTTTACCACCAGTTTCCACACCTTGTAGTAGTCGCTCTGTGTCAGCAGATTCCAGCTGTTAGGCTCCTGCGGAGCCGCCTTTTTGATGGCTTTCTTATACGCCTCGTCCGGCACGTTGATCACGTCAATGCTCTGGGCCACATGAAGCTGGCGGGGCTTGCCGTCCACCAGGCGGTTATAGTCATATACCCGGTAGGTGATATCGCTGTTCTGCTGGGTCTCCAGGATCAAAAAGCTCCCTGTGATGGCGTGTACCGTGCCGGGATTGATCTGAATCATATCCCCCTTCTGCACCGGCACACGGCGGATCAGCTCCTCATAGCGGTTCTCCTCCACCATCTGTTTCAACTCCTCGCGGGTCTGGGCGTGATGGCCCACCACCAGCTCCGCCCCCTCATCGCAGTCCATAATATACCAGCACTCGGTCTTGCCAAAGGGCACCTTCTCCCTCTCCCGGGCATAGGTGTCATCGGGGTGTACCTGAATACTCAGATCACTCTTTGCGTCAATAATCTTGACCAGCAGAGGAAACTCTTCATAAGAGAGATTTCCGAATATTTCTCTGTGCTCTCTGTACAGCCCTGACAGGGTCTGTCCTGCATATTTTCCCTGGCTGATACGGCAGTCCCCATGGGGATGGGCACTGATGGCCCAACACTCGCCTATGGCGTCACCATCTGTCTGATAGGGGAACTCCGTCACCAGTCTTTGTCCTCCCCATACGCACTCCTTCAGCACCGGCTCCAAATACAAAATCTCCCCGCCGGGCCGGTTCATGGCCAGATCCGCCCCGTTTGTCTCCATAATATTTTTGTACCAGTAGGCGCTATCCTTAACAATGCGCTGCTGGCTGCGGTAGTCCACATACACCAGCCCAAAGCGCTCATGATAGCCGTTAGACCACTCGAAATTGTCCAGAAAAGTCCACAGAAAGTATCCTCTGATCTCCACGCCCTCGTCTATGGCCCGCTGCACCTGGTACAGGTACTTTTCCAGAAAATCAATGCGGTTAGGGTCATGCACCCTGCCGTCCAGTGATACGGTATCATGGCAGGAAATGCCGTTCTCCGTGATATACATGGGCATGTGGTAGCGCTCATACAAGAACTTGCAGCTCCAGTAAATGCATTCCGGGGTCACAGGCCACTGGATGGCCGTCTTGGGAAAGCCCGGATAACGGTCCACATACTCTACGCCGCCGTCCGCGCCACGGCGCACCATATAGCCGTTGTACACATTCTGCCCCATAAAATCCAGAGGCTGGGAGATCAACTCCATATCCTCCCTGGTAATCTCCGGCAGATACTCCGCAAAGCGCTCAAGCCCCTCCTGAGGATAATGGCCCAGAAATACGGGATCGCTGTACCATGTCACATTCCAGGTCCAGTTGTCCATGGGGTTACGAAGGCCAAAATAGGTCTCCCTGGCCGCAGCGAGATCCTCCGGGCTGTCGGTGGCGGGAATGGCCACGCCGCAGGTGGGCGCAAATCCTATTTTTATAGGGGCCTTGGCATACTTTCTCAGATTGATTACCGCCTGTCCATGGGCTTTCAGGACATTGTGGGCAATCTGAAAAGTGTCTTTATAGGAGAGCTTTAAGCCCGGCGCATGCTCGCCGCGCAGATGTCCCAGGCCCACAAAGCACTGAGGCTCATTCAGGGTAAAAAAGAACTGGCAGTCCTGGGAAAAATTCTCCGCCACCACTTTGGCGTACTCCCCAAACCATTCCACGCTCTCCGGGTTCAGCCAGCCGCCCTTGTCCTGCAGCGCCTGGGGGTACTCCCAGTGAAACAGGGTCAGATAAGGCTCTATGCCGTTGGCTCGTATCTCCCTGAGCATATCCTTGTAGTAATCAATTCCGGCCTGGTTGACCCGTCCCGTGCCCTCCGGCAGAATTCTGGCCCAGTTCAGTGAAAACCGATAATTTTTCACTCCCAGCATTCTCATCAGTGCAAAGTCCTCTTTGTACCGATGGATATGATCGCAGGCCACCTGGGCATTCTGCCCCTCGTATACCTTTCCCTCTTCACAGAAGGTATCCCAGACAATCTTGCCACAGCCATCCTGGGGATCCCTGCCCTCTATCTGATAGGCGCTGTCCGCCACGCCCCACGCAAAATCCTTACTAAACATG
>CAZKAO010000107.1:0-2228 GCA_964550745.1 uncultured Acetatifactor sp. | reverse complement strand
GTAGAACCCGGACGCATCGTTTTCGTGGGTTCTGCACACCTCTATACGCACATGATGCTCTGCAGGCTCCTCCTTCTCAAAAATCGTGGTCAGGGCCAGCAGATCTCCCCAGGTCTCGTCAAACTCGCCGTCCAACAGCACAGCTCCGGCCTCGTCGCCGTCCACGATCACCCTGGCCGCGGGAGCAGGCTTGTTGATGGTGCGGCGATACTGCACTGCCAAAACGCTTCCCGTCATGGTAAACTCCATGTAGGACCCTTCTTTCCACGCCTCCCAGCCGCATTTGAAAATATCTGTCATATGTTTCTGGGGCGCATAATCCTCTGTAAAGCCCTGGCAGGAGTCTGCCACCAGCTGCGAATTGCGTAACCTTCTGGAATGCTCGTAGCGGTTGGGAGTCATAGGCTGCGCCGGGAAAATCGGCTCCGGCTCCGAACTGTCCGCCTGGGCATAAACTCCATCTAAGAAATGCCGGATCGTATCCGCCAGCATGGCATGTCCCGCGTCATTGGGATGCAGGTCGTCGGCGGTGATGGTCTCCGCTGCCAGATCCCCCGCTGCAATCCTTGCGTGAATATTATTTTTTATGCTGACGCAGGGCAGGTCATAATATCTGCCCACAGCGGTATGTATCTCCTCGGCGCTGACGCCGGTGCTGAAGAACGAATTGTGGAGCAGCACCACCGCTGGCAGGGACTCGGAGGTGTAGACATGGCGCACCAGTCCCTCGTAGGTCTCCTTGAAATGATCCACATTGTCATCGTTTACACTAAACTCAATAAACACCACATCCGGTCTGGCATACAGCAGGTCCTCATCCACCCTTGCCACGCCAAACTGGGAGGTGGTAGCTCCGATACCCGCGTTATAATACTCCACCTTTGTCTGAGGAAAATTCTCTCTCCACCACTGACAGCTCAAGTAGGCATAGCATTTTTCCGGCGTCGTGGCCACGCTGCCCATGGTGATGGAGCCGCCCAGATAGCCGATGGTTACGGATTCTCCCCGGCTTGCCCGCAGCATCACGTTTTTCAGCCTCATCTGATTGCCCCTGTTCACCACGATTGTATCCAGATATTTATCTGACATATTCACTCCCATCCGCCCGCCGCTGCGGGCACTCAAAATTTCTATTATTCCCAAAATGCATATTCTGTGTTCAACTGTTCGATATAAGCGCTCAACTCATCCGCCATCTTTTCCGCTTCCGGCCTGCGAATATGTCCCTTAGTGCCCACGCTGTTGTTGCTGTAAGCAAAATAGTGGATATGTTCGTCCGCCTTCTCCTCCACCACCTGCTGTATGGCCCGGTCCCAGCTCCTGTGGTGCTCCAGAATCGTGGTCTTACAGACAATGTGTGCCTCGGGATAAATCCCCCGCAGCACGTCCAGAAAATCGCTGTAGTCCGCCCGCCAGCGGCGTGCTTTCTCACCGTCATAGTCCTCCGCCATATAGTCCACGGGGTGGCTGTCATTCTGACCGAACGCTAAAATCACCAGCTGGGGCCTGTATCCGGCAAAATCCCATGTCTTGGGCTGGCACAGGTTGGGGTGATACTGTATCTTGTCATACATCCACACCATTCCTCTGGCGTCCGGCTCGTTGAAATACCCCTGGCCGTTTTGCAGCGCTATGCCGCCCTGGGCAATGTCATGAATCTGCGCGCCCAGCTTTCTCGCCGTGATCCATGCATAGGAATAATAGCTGTTGGAGTACTCCCCATTGTGCTCCGGGTCCGGCTGCCCACAGTAGTCCACCGCCTCGGACACCTCCCCGGCAGACACGGAATCCCCGAACACCTCAATCCGCCGCTTGGGCAACGGGGGCGGATCCAGAATCTGTCCCCCCTGGGCCAGCAGAAATCCGTGGAACAATGCCATATGACAGGAGTCCATCCGCTTGAACAGGCACAGTTCATGCACCCCTTCGCCCAGATTCTCCCCGAGAGTCAGAACCGTCTCTCCCTCGTCCGCCAGATCCCCCCGATACTGCTTTCCGTCCAGTATCCAGCCCATGCAGCTGGTCCAGTAGGAGCGAATGTTGGTAAACACGGCCCGAATGCTGCTGCCGGTAAAGCGAATCTGCACAGAGCTGGCCGGATAGACCATAAGGGCCCCATCCTCCCGCTCCCTGTCGATTCGGCCGCAGTATTGCAAGGCCCGTTCCTGCCAGGAGACAGGCTGCTCTCCCGGCAGAGCATGACGCTGTAAAAATTCTGTATACATACT
>CAZKAO010000106.1:0-8984 GCA_964550745.1 uncultured Acetatifactor sp. | reverse complement strand
TGATAAAATCCCCGAGGTAATCGCATCTTGTACACTGCTATAAAATTGTTTCCTGTTTCGTATCGTACCTGACATATGCCTTTACCTCCTTTATCAATTTGTTATACCGATTTTATCACGATATGGTTTTTCCTGCAAGCATTATTTTTGCGGATTTCCGACATCATCCCTGGATTGCCTTTTATCCGCCTGCAGGGACAATTCTGCAGCACACTATACCTCATAATCCATGCAGTTTCTGACTGCAGTATAGGGCCTTACCTTCCCGTCCGCCACGGCCACATGCTCCGGGTGAACCGCGTAGCCCTTCAGCGCCGCCTCGTCAACAAAGGCGGAGTCCAGCATCAAATCCACATTGGAGCTGGGCAGTCCCTCCGTATATACCTTGATCTCCAGCAGCCCCGGAATCCTGCCGGCCAATCCCTCCAACCCGGCCTTGATTCCGGCCTTTACCGCCGTCTTCTCCTCCGCTGACAACTCTTCTTTTAACGTCCATAAAATAATATGCTTTACCATGCTCTTTTCTCCTCCTATCCAAATACCGCATCAGCCAATTAACACCTTTTTCCCCTCAAAAGCAAAACCATAGCTGCGAATCCACTCCTGACTCTCTATCACTATATTCAGTATAACTGATTTCTATCAAAATTACAATTCCCTTCCGGCCTTTGTTTTTAAGGCAAGCCATACACTATTAAAGGTATCTGCCAGATCCGGCAGATACCTTCAATCTTACATGAAATCATTCCTATCGATCTCAGTCCATTTTATACAGATAAAAATCATCCCAGGCCCCCCAGCCGCCGCTGGCACATTCCACTTCCACGCCGACCGCTACCACTGCACCTTCGCCCACGACAATATCCGAAATATGCGGCTCGTCCCATTTCAGCCATCCCGACACGGCGCTGTCCGCTGTAAGGGTTTCCCCGTCCACCGTAATATACAGCTTAAATACGGCATTTTTCCCGGCGTCTCCCCCCTGCAGGAAGGCTCCCAGTTCATAGGTGCCCGCGGGCAGGCCTGTAATCTCCTGTTCCGCACGGTAACCATATGCCTCCTTGGCCCAGAATTTCAGGCTGTAGGTGCCGGAGCGCTTATTATTGTCATCCTCTCTGTCCACACCATCTCCCGTGATATCCCACATGGACATGTCACTGTCTTCAAAGCCCGGATTTTTCACATAATTGACCTTCTTAATCTCCACAGAACATACCGTGGGATATTCTTCGCCGTCCACGTCGGCAATACCAGCGACCTCATAAACGCCCGCACCCGCCGCCTGGGCATCGGCGATCTGTTGGGCATCCCAGACCACCGGGACCTCCCGGGTCTTTCCATTCAGCAAAGCAGCAGGAACCGTCTTAGGCAAAACCACCTCCTGGCCTATGCCGATCTCCACGGCTGTCTCTCTCACTCCCTGTACGGTCAGCGGCGCCGTAGTCCCCCCGTAGATATACTTATATACCCGCAGGGATTCCAGCGGATTTCCGTCGAAATCAAACATGGCCTGATTATCCCAGGATGAGCCGCCATAGTAAACGCCCGCATCCTTGGGATCATAGGTTTTGGCAAAGCTGGAAGCCCAGCCGCTGCCATGAGTCTCCCATGCCTCCTGATTGGAGCTTAACACAGCCGCCGCATCCGCCGCACCTGCGTCATACT
The DNA here is from genome assembly GCA_964550745.1 of uncultured Acetatifactor sp. Classification (GTDB taxonomy): domain Bacteria; phylum Bacillota; class Clostridia; order Lachnospirales; family Lachnospiraceae; genus Acetatifactor. Next base: position 7,319 of record CAZKAO010000106.1, on the reverse strand, counting down.
TCTGCACGGGTATCCAGGCCGGTTCCCAGTAGAAAACGCCCATGCCGGCCTCTCCCACATCACTGACTGCCTGACACACATCGCGGAAAGCATTCACCTGTCCCTGCTGGTTCATCTCATAGCGCAGCACCAGATTCTCCGTCTCCGTGCTGATGGAATTGGACCATCCGTCCCCATCGTTATCGGTATAGGCATAAGAGGTTTCCAGCACCACCACCTTTTTGCCATAGGTTTCCGCTATGGTCTGCAGCTGGCTCGTCAGCTTTTCCGTAGTGCCGTGCCAGTAGGAATAATAGGAGCTGCCGAAGACGTCATAGTCAACATTATAGTCCTGAAGGTTCTTGGCATACCCTATAAAGTTTTTGGAATCGGGGTTGGTAAAATGCATGGCAATCAGAATATCCTTGTTATTTCTGCCCGCCACGCTCCTGATGGCAGCGCTGCCGATATTCATCAGCTCGCAGATCCGCTCCCAGTCTGTCTCTCCTGCCAGTCCGGCCACCGTCTCATTGCCGACCTGTACCATCGCCACATTGACCTCAGCGTCCAAAAGGGCCTGCAAACTGCTCTCTGTAAACTCACCCATGGCCGCCTTTTTATCCTCATAGGTCATATGAGCCCACGCCTTGGGGGCTGTCTGCTTGTTGGGATCTGCCCAGAAATCCGAATAGTGGAAATCTATCATCACCTGCATGCCCGCCTTTGTGGCAAGCCTGCCCAGCGCAATACCTGTCGCCAGATCGTTGTGGCCTCCCCCGTAGCTGTTGCCCTTGGTGTCATAGGGATTGTTCCATATACGGATGCGCACCCAGTTGACGCCCGCATCCCGCAGCATCTCAAAAAAGCCTGCCTCATCCACTGTGCGGCCCTCATAATCCTTAAATGTGGCGCCGCTCTCAACCACGGATATGTAGGAGGAAATATCCACCCCTCTGATAAAACTCCCGTCAATACCTGACACTGGCTCCACATACAAGTCCGATTCCCAGGCCGACGCATCGGTAAAATCAGGAAGCTCCCCAATCTCCCCCAGAGGAGGAAGCGGTGTGGGCACGGGTGTTGGTGTGGGCACCGATTCCTCCGCCACACTGTTTTCCACGGTACTGTCCACATCTGCGCCGCCAGTCTCCCGGGAATCATTCCCCTCACCGCAGGCCGCGAGCCCCAGACACATAGCAGCCGCAAGCATGATTCCCAGCAGTCTCCCTTTTCTGTAATCTCTCATAAAATATGTGACCTCCTTTTTCTTTCAGCGCATCACCTATACAAAATCCCGTATAACGGCAAGCGCGGGCAGCGCGTTCCCCTGATAGTCAAACAGCGCCTGATTGGCCCATTCATTGCCGCAGGGACCTTCTTCCTCTATATATTGCAGAGAACTTTCCGTTGCCCATCCGCTGCCGGGCACAGGTATCCATGCCGGCTCCCAATAAAAAAATCCTTTTCCACGGTTGTCCGGAACATTTTTTACCCGTCTCAGAAAATCCTCCATAAAGTCGCATTGTCCCTGCTTTGTCATGGGATACTCAATCTTTTCCACCAGGGAGGGCCTGGTGGCATAACCCTTCCGCTCCTGGGGCGAAAGCCCTTCATAGGCGGCATAATCCTCCATGGTATACCCCATGGATACCTCCGCAACGATCAGATCCTTTTGATACCGCCTGGCGATATCCGCCATATTGTCCGTAAGCATCTGCATTGAGCCGTGCCAGAATGGATAGTAGGACAGACCGATGATCTCAAACTCTTCTCCCCTTTGGCAGTACTCATCAAACCATCTTCGGTACAGCTCGTTGTTTCCCCCATTGTCCAGATGGAGCATGACCGGAAGATCGCTTTCCACCGAGCGGACGGCCCGGATTCCCGCATTGACAAATCTTGCGATATTGTCATATTCCGGTGTTTTCCCATAGGGCCAAAGCAAACCGTTTGACAGCTCGTTTCCCACCTGCACCATGGTAGGAAACACCTCTGCGGCCTTTAATATGCGCAGTGTTTCCGATGTATAGGCATAGACCGCCTCCTCGATTTCCTTCACACTGTAACCGCGCCACGCCTTGGGCAGACGCTGCTTGCCCGGATCCGCCCAAAAGTCGCTGTAATGGAAGTCCAGCAGAAAACCCATGCCCATCTCCAAGGCTCTTCTGGCCAGACGGATGGTCACTGCCAGGTCATTCCCGCCCGCCCCGTAGGGCTTCCCGTCCTCCGAATAGGGATTGTTCCACAGACGCAGCCGCACCGCGTTGGCTCCATAGTCTTTCAGAATCTCCAGCGCATCCTTCTCCACGCCGTTGTCATAGAATTTCCCCCCACAGCGTTCCACTTCCAGAAGGGTAGAAATATCCATTCCCTTGATAAATCTGTCATCCCATCTATCCACCATATCCCCCCCTCTTTCAACAAAGGCGGCGCAGCTGCACCGCCTTTGCTATTTTGCGCTCACATCTCAAAATCCGTAAAGCGCTTCCTCATGGCCCCATAACGGAACCTTACCATCTCATTCTTGGCAAGTACATCTTCCTCCGTGCCCTTATACTGGCATCGCAGGCAATAGTACTCCTTCTTATCCTTATCATAAAACATATCAATATCCAGATCCCTCATAAAACAGGACGGACACCTGAAATTTAATCTGCCCTTTCCAGACTGAGCCATGTGGTGAGTACCTCCTTATCTGTCAATGTAGCGGCAAAGCCTAGTGTGAACATGGGTGAGAATGCATAGCCTTCCTTCACATATCCCCGCACGCCCTCCGCATCCGCAGTCATGGAAACCCTGGTCTTGATGGGCGGCAGCACACAGTATACCCGGTCTGCATCCACAAGTTCCTCCTCACGGCACTTATAGGCATAGGCAATCTCCCTGCGGCTGCCATCCTTTTCACAGCCCAGTACAAGGGACGTCATATCCTCCGAGTACTCCGTGGTTCCATAACAGGCTACCATGTATTCGTTCAGTTCAACCTTCGCTTCCCGGTCGCTCATTTCCAGTATGGTCCGCTCTGTCCCAATCCGGGAGCTGCCCTCCTCAAAGATCAACCGGGTCTGCAGCTTCACCGTCAGATCCGCAAATTCGATATCCACCGGGGCCAGCGTCAGAACACGCTTCTTTCGACCTCCCTCCAGAATCTCCTCTGAGAAATCAGCTTTGGTGCGGCACAGGCACAGATCTACCTCCTCACCCTTGTAAATTAGCTTGGCGCTTTTTATCGTGCCCTCCCCAGCATAATGAGTAAAATAACCGGCCCGGTATTTTTCCTGGATCAAGAAGGGATAGGAGGCATCTGTCACATGGGGCGTCCCGATACCCACCGGCCATTCCAGTTTGGCGGCATAGGGGCGCAGGTCCACAATGGCTCCCCCCTGGTCCATGTTGACGCATACTCTCATATAGGGATCACAGTACCAGAAGAGCTGCTTGTCAGAACCATAGAGAATATCCCTCCACAGCGCGCACTCCGGCTCCGTGTAACTCTTCTTCCCGCGATAGTAGTCCGCAAATTCCGCCATGGTCATATCTGTCAGAAGCCCTTCTTTTTTCAGCTTCCCATAGTACGCCATGCCATCCTCATAGGATTTTTTCAAAAGCTCATAGGGCGCCTCCCAGCGGCCCATCTTATTCAGCCAGCCCGGTCCCACAAACATCATGTTGTACGCGTAACCGTTGTTATATTTCTCCAGAGAACGGTACTGGTCAATCAGGTTGTACAGATAGGGAAACTCCCAGGTCTCAGAGTCATAGATCATACCCCGTAACACATTCTGCGGATGAGTGCCAAAATTGGAGCCGTTCCCGTCATAGCATGCCAGCAGATCCCTCGACAGATGAGGAATTGCCACGATACCGCTGTCCTCCGTCTCGTCGGCCGCAGGCGCGTGTATATTGGCCTTGGAGGGTATCCAGGGAGCCCAGGGACCTCCATCCAAAAAGGTATACCAGGAATTATTACAGGTATGATAGGCCTTTGGCCCCTCCTCCCAACAGGTTGCCACGGCGCACTTGACGCTGGGATACTTTTCCTTTATATAATTGACCAGCTCCGCGTCCATATAATAGGAACCTGTGGATTGGGGATAAAAGCCAAATATAGAATAAAACTTCCCAAATACGTCATCCACTATGGATATTTTGTCCTCCATGGAAAACATCCAGATACAGAAATCCTTGGTCTTGTATTTTTCCCGGAATTCCTTGCAGGGGAGCCCTAAAAGTGAGAGCGCGATCTCATCCCCGTACTGCTCATGATGCTCCTTTGCCAGACAGATTGCCTCCTCGTTAAACAGACTGGCATAGGTCATCTGAATTGTGGTTTTCAGGCCGTTCTTGTGGGCGGTCTCCTGCTGCAGCTTAAAGATATCGAGGGACTCCGTCAAAAGCGCCGCCCTGCCGATATCCTCTTCCTTCCCATGCCCGGTTACCTTTTCTGCGTACTCCGGCACCATCTCCGGGCGATGAATAATATTTACGATAAATTTGTCCATATTGCCTCCTTGGGTTTAGTTTGTACATCAGCCCTTTACAGAACCGCCGGTAATGCCCTCCACATAAAACTTCTGCATGATCACAAACAGAATGGAGATCGGTATGGATACAAGCACACCGCCCGCGCAGAATCTGGAAAAATAGGTATTAATCAGCGTCCTGTCCAGCATATTGTACAGTCCGATCGCCACAGTCCAGTCGGTGGATATACCGGAGTTCAGTATCAGCTTCGCATATACGAAATCCATCCAGGGCGCCAGGAAAGAGCTGATAACGGTATATACGATAATCGGTCCGGAAAGAGGGATTACGATTTTCAGGAAAATCGTTGCCTCCGAAGCTCCCTCCAACTTTGCGGCCTCTCTCAGGGAGACCGATATCGTGTCAAAGAAGCCCTTGGCGATCAGATATCCCAGGCCGGAGGAGGCGGAATATACCAGCACCATTCCAAAATGGGAATTGGTAAGCCCAATGGATTTCAGCACAAAATAGACAGCGATCATAGCCAGCACGCCGGGAAACATCCCCAGGATAATGCCGATATTCATCAGGGGCTTTCTCGCTTTAAACCGCATGCAGCTTGTTGCATATGCCACCATCAGCGCAAAACAGGTGGATATGATGCAGGTAAAGATGGCTATTACAAAAGTGTTCATAAACCACCTGGGGAACTGAGCAACCGTGTCTGCCGCGCCAAACAACATCAGATAGTTCCTGAAAGTGTACTTCTCCGGGAAAAAGTGTCCGATATTGATGCCCTGATATTCACTAAAGGAGGTCACAAGCAGCCAGGCAATAGGAATCAGCCATATAAAAGCCAGAAATGCCAGCACAAGGTGACGTATAATTGGTTTTACGATTTTTTTCATCATTGAAAGCTCTCCTCCTTATCTCCGGCAGTCATTCTACGGAACGCGAACAGGGTGAATACCGCACAGATAATAAACACTACACACCCGATTACGGAAGCCATCTTATAATTATACTGCTCACTGGTCAGCCGGAACAGCCATGTAACCAACAGATCCACTTCCTTGGCACTTGAGTTGGCAAGCATCTGGTCCGTCGTTACATACACATCCTGTGTCAGCAGATAGATGACATTAAAGTTGTTAATGTTGGATATGAACTGGGTGATCAGGCTGGGGCCCGTCACAAAAAGCATATAAGGCATGGTAATGCTTTTGAAGATCTGAAAAGCATTGGCGCCGTCAATCTTGGCGCTCTCCACCAGATCATTAGGGATATTCATCAGCACACCTGTGGCGATCAGCATCTGATATGGCACACCCACCCAGATATTAATCATGATAATCATAAAATGTGCCCAGCCTGGGCTGCTCAGAAATGGAATATAGCCCAATCCTTCTTTCACCAGTCCCATGTGCGTCAACAGGTCGGTCAGGCCGATCTGGCTGCATATGGTATTCACAATGCCGGTGTTGGCAAAGAAATATCTCACCAGCAGCAGCGATACAAACTGAGGCACCGCTATGGTGACTACAAAGAGAGTTCTCCAGAATTTTTGTGCTTTGGTCTTGGGGCTATTGATAAATTTCGCCATGAAAATACCGCCAAAATAGGTGGTAAAGGTGGCAAAGAACGCCCATATAAAGGTCCAGGAGATAACCCGCCAAAAAGAATAGCCGAATGTAATAGTGGTGCTGCTGGTAAGCAGATTCTTAAAGTTGTTTATGCCCACCCAGGTAAACAGCGACGCAGGGGGCATATGGTTCTGGTCATAATTGGTAAATGCTACCGCTATCATAATGATCAGCGGGACGATTGTAAATATGACGATACCCATAACCGGCAGCGCCAGAAGTGTGATATGGAACTTCTCATTTACCAGGGAACGCAGGTCTTTCCGGAAGGAATTGATGGGCAGCCCCTGCTCCTTGTTCAGCTGCAGCCTGCGTACATTAATTATATTTGCCATATAAATGTAGATAAAGGCCACGATCAGTACAAACGTTATCACGCCAAACAACAAGATCTTAAAGGAATGATCGTAGTCATTGATTTCGTTAGTCATTGTCACAAAGCTGAAGGTACTCTCATACTGTACAGTGCCCAGAGTGCCGAATTTGGACAGATTGGGTACACCAACCAGCAGCATATACAGGATAAACACTAACTCTACCAGCGTCATCAGCACTGCCTTGACCACCTGTCCCACACCCAGATAGCCTGCGCCCATGACAATCAGAGAGAGCTTTACCCACAGATTCCCCTTCGCAACACTTTCGCCAAAGCTTTTAAAGATGTCTCCTAATTTCTTTCCTACACTCTTCATCTATTCAACTCCTCTCAGAGTGACAAATTTTCCTTCTCATTTTTAAAACATGGCTCACACCCACTATGAGTGTGAGCCACGCTCAAATCACTTATCATTGATCGCTATATAATTACTCTGACTTCTGTGTGATACCATCCACCATATTGTCAAGCAGAGTCTGCAAGTCAGTTCCGTCAGCATTGCCGCCTGCAATGATTGCGCCGAAGGTCTCTGTAGGAGCCCAATAATTACCGCTCTCGCAGCCGTCCAGAATTGCGAACTGTGACTGCAATGCCAGAGCTGCTATGGCGGGATTGGCCTGTACGGCCTCGGAAGCTGCCGCTTTTACATTTGCGGGACCTGCTTCTCTTAATGCAAAACGCTCAATCTGCTGAGCCTCATCGGTAAAGTATTCCGCCAGCAGCATAGCCCATCCGGGATTGGCCGAATACGCATTTACGCCAAACATCTTATATCCTGCAACAGAAGCCATCTGCACCTGCTGTCCGGCACAGGTATATGTAGGCAGGCAGGTTGCCGCATAATTGTCTCCCCATGC
>CAZKAO010000105.1:0-9135 GCA_964550745.1 uncultured Acetatifactor sp. | reverse complement strand
AGGAGGCCCTGAAACTCCTGCGGGTGTGGGAGTACACGGGACAGGTGCGCAGAGGGTATTTTGTGAAAGGTCTTTCCGGGGCGCAGTTTATCCGCAGACAGGACTTCGAGAGTGTCACGGCCCGGCTGATGCATCCCCAGACCGAGCTCGTCTGGCTAAATGCCGCCGATCCCATGCAGCCATGGGGAAAGCTGCTGGCTCATGAGCCGGAGAGAAATTTTGTCAATGTGCCCGGGACGGCGGTGGCCTTTAGGGATGGTCTGCCTGTTGCAGTTTTTGAGAGACAGGGAAAGGTTCTGCGCTGTTTTGACCCCGGAGAGGGGCAGGAGGACGGTCTGCGGGAGATTTTGCGCCTGTTTGTGGAGGAATTTCAGCGGGGCAGAATTTTTCCGGGCAAAAAGCGAATCGTGGTGAAAGAGTATCCGGCCCAGGCGGCGGATGCCTTGGCGGGGAGCGGTTTTCTGCATGAGATACAGGACTATGTGCTGTATCGGTAGGTTGATATAGCAGGGGGTGGATAACGCTATGGCAGGAATAAGCATTTTAATAGTTCTTTTTTGGCTGATCTTTGTTGTGCTTTCATCGATTGCAGCGGTAACACTTTTTATCATTTCAATCATACTATCTAAAAAGAGAAATGCCAAAGTTATTTTAGGAATCAGCCTATTGCTCCTGATTCCTTTGGGTATTACGATACTCGGCGTAGTAATTGCTGCCCAAAAGGAAAATAGGGAATCCAGGGAGAGATTGGAGCTTATTGAAAATAAGTTTAGTTTGCCTAAAAATGAATGGAGAGAAGGGTTTGTCTATGCTGACAAAACACTGGTTCCCGTACCCATTTTTATGAATTCCTGTAATTATTATTCTGATAATTTGGTGTATTTAGGGGCTGCCGTAATCGAAAATTCATACGACTATTATTCTTTTTATAAAATTGACAACGACAGCGGATATGACATATATTATGTCAGTTTTGCGGACTTTTCCTACAGAGAATATTTTTCGCGGACCTTTGTGGATGAAAATGACTATGCCGCAGTTTTGGGCTACTATAGTGCCTCCGATTTATCCGTGAGCGCATTCTGGGAGTCAGCTCCCGAAAATGTTGGTCCGAAATACGTCAGAACGAGATTGGATTTGGATATCAATGACAGGCGTGACGAGTGGATACAGTTGTGTCATGAGGTCTTGGATGATGTCTCCGGCAGAAAACAGTCGGTGACGCTCTATAGGGATGGGTACGATTGTATGTCATTTCAAATCAAATCAGATGACGGTGTTTTTACCGTCGACCTATATACATACACGAAGAATGACGAAATAACCTTGTATTTAAATAAATATGAAGTTGAGGACGAAATAGTTGAAAAATATGAGGAAATGCTGTTCTCTCTCATAGGTGAAACGCAAGCCGAATTATTGCAAAAGGCGGCTGAAAAGTAGTATGATTTACCAAAGAAGCCATTGCGCAGATAGTAGTTGCGTTCAAAGACAGTTTATTATGCGCATGCAAATGAAGGAAAAGAGGTGCGGCTGGAATGATACTGAACACTGGCAGCAGGACAGATATACCTGCCTATTACAGCGACTGGTTTTACAACCGTATCAAGGAAGGATATGTGCTTTCCCGCAATCCCTATTATCCCACGCAGATAACCAAATACCTGTTAAATCCGGAGGCTATAGACATCATGGTGTTCTGCACCAAGAATCCTTCTCCCATGCTTGACCGGATTGCGCTGTTATCGGCGTTTGATATGTTCTGGTTTGTGACAATCACTCCCTACGGAAAAGAGATTGAACCGCATGTACCGCCTAAAGAGCTGGTTATCGGGTACTTTCAAAAACTTTCTGAATTGATTGGAAAGGAGCGGATAAGCTGGCGGTATGACCCGGTTTTTGTCACGGACAGATATTCGGTGGGTTATCACATAGAGCAGTTTGGTCAGATGGCGAGAGCGCTCTCGGGGTATACCGATCAATGCGTGGTGAGCTTTATTGATCTATATGAGAAAACACTGCGGAATTTTAGTCAGGTTCGCAGTGTCACCGCAAAAGAGCAGGAAAAAATGATCGCCGCGTTTTCTGAAATTGCGAAAGACAATAAGCTGCAGATACATCTGTGCTGTGAGAATGCGGGTCTGGTGAGGGAAAATGTGGATGCCGATGGCTGTATGTCCCAGGCCGTGTTGGAGAAAGCTCTGGGCTGTAGGCTGAATGTGCCGCAGAGAAAAACGGCCCGAAAGGAATGTTCCTGTCTGCTGGGAGCGGATATTGGGGCATATAACACCTGTGGCCATGGCTGCCTGTATTGTTACGCGAATTACGATATAGATACCGTCATAAAAAACAGGAAGCTCCATAATGCTTCCTCTCCGCTGTTGATCGGGGAAGTGTCTGAAAATGATGTGATAAAGCAGGCTGACCAAAGATCCTGGAAAAATGCGCAATTGGATTTTTTTGATTTGCTGTAGTCCGGCAACAAACTGCCGAACACGGTGGGATCTGAGGGAGCAGCCGGATAAGGAAAGGATAATATTATGGCAGGAATAAGTATTTTGATCCTTCTATTTGTATTTATGTTTACTGTGGCGTCATCACTTACAGGGATTGTGCTTTTTGTCCTGTCGATAATACTCCACATAAGAGAGAAAGGCTCTCAACACAATGAAAAAGGCGGTACTGGAAAAAGAAAGGCCGGGGTTATCCTGGCAATCAGTTTATTCCTTCAGATTCCTCTGATCATCATTATATGCGGTGTGGTGATTTCTTCAGCGGTAAGGAAGGCAAAAGAAATAGAAAGTCTTGAAGCGATTGAAAACGAGATGATTGAGAGAGAGGAAGAGATTGTAAGTGAAACGACAGCCGAAATGGAGACAGAAGAGGATGAAACAGATGAGGGCGATCTCCAAGACGATACAGAGCTGTACCTATACCTCGCAGACCTTGATATCCACCCGTTGTATGCCGCCTTTTTGCGCAACGAGATCAGCGTGCCCAATCCGTTCGTGGCGGGAGGTGAACTGAGTTTTTTCGACGACAGGGATTACGCTCAGGAGGAATATGTATTTAGGAATGCTTCAAAATTTTTTTCGCTGGTGGATGTAAACAATGACGGCGTTTCAGAACTTATTTTCGAGATATTCGATTCACCGGATGAATTAATGTATATATTGGGGATTCAGGGAGATCAGCTGGTCTGTTATGATGTATTTGAAACGCATACATGTCGTATATCGTTTTGGATATTGGACAATGGAATTGTCCAGGAATGTGATGACGCAGAGAAAGTATATTATACTTATGACGAGGATGGAAGCCCACGCGAATTGATCCATTTTGTCTGGGAGGAGTCAGGTTCCGATTCCGGCTTATATTGGGACTACTATTACATGGACGGAGATGAAACCGCCAAATGCAGTCTGCAGAGCAACGAGGAATATGAAGCGCTGAAATCTCCTTATGAGGGAGAGGAACCGGAATGGTTTTCATGTGACGCTTTTGCTGACATACCCAGGGAATGAAAAGGATGGAGGTACGGGAGGATTGGTGAGATGGCAAAATACGCAAGGCCGGACAAGGCCAGCCTGAAGGCGGCGGTAGCCGCCGCAGAGCAGGCGGACAAGCAGTATCAATATGTGGCGGATGTGGCTGGGGAGTGCCAGCGGCAGATCCTGCAGGAGTATCGGGCGGAGAAGAAGGAGGCAGTCTATGAACTGCTGAAAAAGATCAGCGTGGATGACCTGAACCGTCAGAAGCAGGGCATCCGGGTATCCCTGCTGAAAAACGCCCATCTGGAGAATATCTACCAAGTGCTGTGCGCAGGGCGTCAGCGCCTGGTAAACATAAACGGCATCGGGGAGGCGGGTGCGGACAAGATCATGAAGATCGCCCGTCTGTACCAGCAGGAGGCGGAGAAAAAGGCCAGGATCAGGCTGGACGATGTGGAGGGTAATCCCCGGCAGGCGGCCATAGTACAGAAGCTTTATCTACTGATGGAGCTGCAGGCGGAAACTCAGCGGGCGGCCAGTGTACAGGAAAAGTATCACGGTTCTATGCAGGAAAAATTGCAGAGTGCCAGGCAGCTACAGGGGACATTGGGCTGGATATTCAGGAGCAGCCAGCAGAAAGAGCAGGCCCTGAACGCTTATCATCAGCTGGACACTCTGGTGCAGCGGGGCTACGCAGTCCAGGCAGCCAAACTCTATGGCCGCACCCGGCAGGTGCTGAGTCAGGACACCGCTCTCTTAGGACGCCAGGCCTTTGACCGCAACACGGCTCCCTTTTATGCACATCTGGAGGAGATCACCGGGGAGAGTCTGGACGGAAAAGCCTACTCCGGCGGTCTGTCCGAGGAATATGTGCAGAGCATCGAAATGCTGGACCTGGATCTGTCCCTGATGCGTTCCACACTGCGTGGGTATCAGCTTTTTGGCGTCAAGTATATCATCCAGAACCGGAGGGTGCTGCTGGGGGACGAGATGGGTCTGGGCAAGACTATTCAGGCCATCGCCTGTATGGCCCACCTGAGGGCTCAGGGGAAAACTCATTTCCTGGTGGTGTGCCCGGTGAGCGTCATGGTCAACTGGAGCAGGGAGGTGGAGAATCACAGCACCCAGCAGGCCCTGGAGATTCATGGACTGGACAGGGGGGAGGAGTATGACCAGTGGAAGCAGGACGGCGGCGTAGGTATTACCACCTACGAAACCATCACCCGTCTGGAGCTGGGCCAGGAGCACATTGACCTGCTGGTGGTGGACGAGGCCCACTATGTGAAAAATCCCAAAGCCCAACGAACCCAGGCCCTGAGCCGTCTGGCGGATGCGGCGGAATATGTGCTGTTTATGACAGGCACTCCTCTGGAAAACAGGGTGGAGGAGATGACTTTTCTGGTAAGCATGTTAAATGTGAAGATAGCGAAAAAGCTGGAAAGAGTGGCCGCCCTTTCCACGGCCGACAGTTTCCGGGAGGCCGCCGGGGAGGTGTATCTGCGGCGTATCCGGGAGGATGTACTGACGGAGCTGCCGGATAAGGAGGAAAAGCAGGAATGGTGCGCCATGAACCGCCAGGAGAAGGAGGCATATTATCAGTCTCTGCTGGAGGGTAATTACATGGCGGTGCGCCAGGTGTCCTGGAATGTGGAGGACATCAGTGACTCCTCCAAGGCGGTGCGGCTGCTGGAGCTGTGCGAGACCGCCCGGGAAAATGGCAGGCGGGTCATTGTCTTTTCCTTTTTCCTGCATACCATCCAGGCGGTGATGCAGCTGCTGGGAGAGCGGTGCTACGGCCCCATCAGCGGCGGCATTTCCGGGGCAAAGCGTCAGGAGATTCTGGATGAATTTGCAGAGAGCCAGCCCGGCAGCGTGCTGGTGAGCCAGATCATCGCCGGGGGCACGGGCATCAATGTGCAGGCGGCCAGCGTGGTGATCCTCTGCGAACCCCAGTGGAAGCCCTCCACGGAGGAGCAGGCCATCTCCAGAGCCTACCGCATGGGACAGAGACAGAAGGTCATGGTACACCGGCTGTTATCCGAGAACAGCATCGATGAGAGAATGCTGGAGATCCTGCAGGGGAAGACCGACATTTTCAACAGCTTCGCCCAGGAGTCCGTGGCCGGAGAGCGGCTGAAAGAGATGAGCGAGGAGAGCGCCATGAAGCTGATTATCCGGGCCGAGCTGGAGCGGTATCAGGCCCAGGAGGAAGGGGCAATAATTGGCGGTGTATAGATTCACCGACCTATAAAAACCTTCTGCGCAAATTCAGGGTAGTGTAGTATCTGACCCATGAGCACACCCATTGCCGATGCCATCATAAATCCGCGAGTCCAGCCGCTGCAATCGCCCAGGAAATACAGCCTTTTGATGTTCGTTTTGAGATATTCGTCCATTTCTATTCGGCCCGCATTGTCCTTTTTCAGGTTCATGTCGGAACAACTGTGTGATACACATATCTTCTCCAGCCAGTCTGCGCCCTTTCTACCAGTCGCAATAACGACATCGCAACCATAGATCGGGCTGCCCGAACAGATTACACCCGTACACTGTCCATTCTCAAGAATTATATCGTCGCACGCCGTGCCGAAAAGTATCTCCACCCCATTGTCGAGCAGATACTTTTCGATGCGTGCGTAGAGCCGCTGCGCCATTTCCGCTTTGAGATAACGGATAGGACGGTCCATGTGTTCTTCCGTGCCGAATTCCAGATATATTGTGTCGGTATAGTCGATCAGCTCCTGAGTCTTCCTCTCTCCAATAAGATTGGGCAGCTTTCCGCCACTCCCGCAGAACAGCGAGAGCATACCGTCAGAGAATTCCCCCACGCCCGAAAAGTCCGTCGTTATATGGCAGTATCTTTTTTCAGCGGGCTGCTCCTTTTCAATTATCAATATCTTTTTTTCCGTTTCGCAGAAAAGCAACTCGATAGCTGTAAATAAGCCTGCGGGCCCCGCCCCCACTATTATCACATCATATTTCATAGTATCACCCCTCAAACGCCAGCGTCGCGTCAATGATTGGACGCTTGGGTTTACCCAATACTTCAAAAAATATTACAGTCAAATTATAATATGTTAAGCTCAAAAGCGCAATGGCAAACTGCGGAAACTCATGGACTACTTACTTGACAAGCTTCGGCATCTTTGTTATGATATAATTCCCTGCATTGCCAGGGGTAAATTGAATAGGATATATGGGAAGCTACTTGGAAAGATGTGCAGACATAACTACCAGGAGGAAGCAACGATGATTACGATGGAAAACGTGTGCAAGTCGTACAGGATTGCAAAGAGAAACGCGGGCTTTCACGAAGCTGTAAAAGCTCTGTTTCACAGGGAGTATGAGGAGATTCATGCCCTCAGAGATGTGAGCTTTACCATCTCGGACGGAGAGATGGTGGGCTATATCGGCCCCAACGGAGCGGGGAAAAGCTCCACAATCAAAATTCTCAGCGGAATATTGACACCCGACAGCGGCAGCTGCCTCATTGACGGCAGGGTGCCCTGGAAGAACCGAATTGAGCATGTGCGTCAGATCGGCGTGGTATTCGGACAGCGCTCGCAGCTGTGGTGGGATGTTCCGGTCATAGATTCCTATGAACTTCTAAAGGATATCTATACCATTCCGGATCAGGTCTATCGATCCAATCTCGATGAATTGACAGAATTATTAAATTTAGGGGAACTGCTGCGCACTCCTGCCAGACAGCTGTCTTTGGGGCAGCGTATGCGCTGTGAGATAGCGGGTTCCCTGTTGCACAGCCCCAGGATTCTTTTTCTGGACGAGCCAACTATCGGCCTGGATGCGGTGTCCAAGCTGGCAGTGCGGGACTTTATCAAAAAACAGAATGAAAACCACGGCACTACAGTAATTTTGACTACCCATGACATGCAGGATATTGAGGCGCTGACCAAGCGGATTATTCTGATCGGCAAGGGCCAGATTCTGCTGGACGGCACGCTGGAGGATATCCGCCGGGGCGGGGAGAATATTGACGAAGAAGTGGTGGAATTGTACCGCAGCTATGAGATATAGGGAGGGAATGAGATGAGAAAATATATTTCGTTCTTCCGGCTGCGGTTTTCTATGGGACTGCAGTATCGAACAGCCGCAGCGGCGGGGGTTGTGACCCAGTTTTTCTGGGGAGCCATGGAGATTTTGGTGTATCGGGCATTCTATGAGGCGGATGCCGCGGCTTTTCCCATGAGCTTTGAGGCGGTGGTGACTTATATCTGGCTGCAGCAGGCGTTTCTGGCGGTGTTTGGGGCCTGGATCATGGAGGGGGAGATCTTTGATGCCATCCGAAACGGCAATATTGCCTATGAGCTGTGCCGGCCAATCAGCATCTACCAGATGTGGTTTTCCCGGTCAGTGGCAAACCGCACCTCCAAGGCCCTGCTGCGCTGTGTGCCGATTCTGGCGGTGGCGGCTCTGCTCCCCGCGCCCTATGGTCTGCGGCTTCCCGCAAGCTGGATTCATGGAGGACTGTTTCTGCTGACGCTGCTGCTGGGGCTTTTGGTCATAGTGGCATTTACCATGTTGGTGTATATCACAACTTTTTATACCATTTCCCCGGAGGGGGTTCGGATTTTCTGCGTCTCGGCGGTGGAATTTTTTGCCGGAGCTGTGATCCCGCTGCCCTTTTTCCCGGAGAAAGTTCAGTATGTTCTGGAACTGCTGCCCTTTGCGTCCATGCAGAATGTGCCTCTGCGCATCTACAGCGGCAGCATGTCAGGGGAGGAGATGCTGCGGGCGGTCTGCCTGCAGGTGTTCTGGCTGGTTGTGATGGTGGCGGCGGGACAGAGCCTGTGCCGGAGGGCGGAGAGAAGAGTTACAGTACAGGGAGGATAGTATGCGGAAAAAACTGAAATTATACAGACATTATGTGTCCATCGTGGTGCGGGGGATGATGCAGTATAAGACCTCCTTCCTGTTCACCGCTCTGGGGCAGTTTCTGGTATCTTTTAATGTGTTTCTGGGAATCTATTTTCTGTTTCAGAGGTTTCACCAGGTCAAGGGCTACAGCTACAGCGAAGTGCTGCTCTGTTACGCTATCGTGCTGATGGAGTTTTCGCTGGCGGAGATGTGGGCCAGAGGGTTTGACACCTTTTCCGGCCTGGTCAAGAGCGGCGAGTTTGACAGGGTGCTGGTGCGGCCCCAGGGGGAAATCCTGCAGGTACTCGGCAGCCGGTTTGAACTGACCCGGCTGGGCAGGATGCTCCAGGCCGTGATCATGCTGGTCTATGCGCTCTGCACAGCGCAGATTCAGTGGACGGCGGGAAAAGTGTGGACGGTTCTGTTTATGCTGGTGGGGGGCACGGCAGTGTTCTCCGGGCTGTTTCTGATCTATGCGGCGCTGTGCTTTTTCACTCTGGAGGGGCTGGAGTTTATGAATGTGTTGACGGACGGGGCAAGGGAGTATGGCAAATATCCGCTGGATATATACGGCAAGCGGGTCTTGCAGCTGGCGACAGTGATTGTGCCCTATGCCCTGATCCAGTACTATCCCCTGCAATATATCCTGGGACGAGCCGCCAGCCCGGTCTACATCTTTTTGCCCTTGCTGGCGGTGCTGTTTCTGCTGCCCTGCTATGGACTGTGGCGCTTTGGGGTAAGGCATTATAAGTCCAGCGGGTCGTGA
>CAZKAO010000104.1:0-9150 GCA_964550745.1 uncultured Acetatifactor sp. | reverse complement strand
CCTGATAGAAATCCGGATCGTCCAGCAGGTCCACCACCTCTGGCGCATAGCGGGTTCCCCGTCCGGCTCTCAACTCCTCTACCAACTGCTCATAGGTCTTGGCAGCGGCATAGCTGCGGCCCACATTGTCGGTGCCCGCATCCAGGGCATCCACCACGGTGATGATATCCACAATACGCCGGACAGAGACCGGGCAGTCCTCCTGACTGGCTGGATAACCTCCTATGCCATTGAAGGAACGATGGTGATAAAAAGCCGCATTGGATATATCCTCCATCCCCAGGGTTGTCAACAGACCACAGCCAAAGAGCGGATGCAGCTTGATGCAGGTAAACTCCTCGTCCAGGAGCTTACGTCCGTACAGGCTTATGTAGTTAAGCAACATACATTTGCCCAGATCATGATAGAGCCCGCTGCGGTAGGTCTGCTCCAACAGGAAATCCAACTGACCCGCCACATCCTCCACGCCAAAAATGCCGACCAGCAGCTCCGGCGCCGTCTGGGCCATGCGGAGGCAGAAATTGCGGGCGAGACTTGCCACCACCATGGAGTGTACATAGGTAGGCGGATGACAAGCCAGAATATAGTCCAAAATCTGCCGGTAGAACTTTGTGTCCTGGCCGCTGCCGGACAGGGCAATGGTCCGGACACCGTCAGAGACCTGGATGGCATACTCGTTCTGGGGAAGCATGAAAAGGAACTTTTTCTGCCGTTCAAAAAGCCGTTCCATCCGGGGCCGCAGAACCAGGCGTTCCTCCTCCCCCATCCGTAAGCTGTACTCTCTCAGATACTCCGGCGCATAGAGTACCGCCCAGATATTATCGCCGGAAAAATCGTTGAGATCGGTTTCCTCACACAATGAAAAAAGAACATCTATCAACTCCCTGAGGTCAGCCTTACCAGCATGGTAGCGGGCGGCAGCATAAACATACTGCGTGCGCAGACCTACATTCTTATGCCGCTCCCGGGCAATGTGCTGCTGATTTTGGTACACATACTCTGCTGACTCCAGCACCGCAGCCGCGATCACCGGGTCATTCTTATTGCGCAGCCCGGCCAAAAACTGGGTGCGGTCATAATGCATAGAGTACACAAAGGTATCCCACGGAATCTCCGCATTCATCTCCCTGTAATGTGGGGACTGAATCACAGCCATGGTCCGATCAAAAGCCTCCATATAATCCTTCCAGCCATCATCGGTGCTGCTGACCCCCGTATCCGTCCTCATGCGGACACTCCGAAGACCTAACTTGGTATTGCCCAGGCAGCGGATGATAAAGCCTCTGGTCTCCGGATTAGTCAACTCCTCGTAACGCTCCAGATAGGAAGCTCCTTTTTCATAATATTCCGCAATCTGATCAATAAAAAGATTCGTCTTCCGGTCAGGGCTTTCGACATTCAAATAAAAGATGGTGATCCCTTGGTAGTACAACTCACGCACCATCAGATCCTCATCTCCCTTAAGCTGCGCATAGGCATAGAGCAGCTGGTGGATCTTATAGGCAATTCCCACATCTACGCTACGGTTAAAGTCAAAAAGCTTATCCGCCAGCCCGGACAGCTGCTCCGCCTCCCACTCTGTCAGCATCTCCGCCGTCTTGGTAAAAAGAATGTCTTTTAAGATAGCATCATTCTCCTGATGAACAGAAAAAAGCCTTTCCGCACTGTGGTGGATGGTCTCGAGGGCCTGCTCCTCAGTCATATCCGCTGTCACAGGCGGCTTAACGAGACTGCGGGCAACAGCCAGATTGTCCAAGTACCTTTGATAAATTTCTTCCATTGAAATTCCTTTCCGAACCATAAACAATACCGTACGTCTTCGGCCCTTTGGGGTTGTCTGGCAGATTGAGGGGCACCTCATTGTCAGACAATTTATTCTATTATAATATCACTCACTTTAAAGTATGTCAAATTTTGGCTTTTCTTGCTCTACAGGTAATCACAGCGGCCTAATTCTAATGAGATACTATTTGTTCTGTCTTAAAATACTCCCAGAATCATCCCGCTAATTTGCATGTATATCAGGCACATCCGATGTCTTATAATACTGATACTCATTTATACTCGAATATGCCTCCCACTGCGCACTGTCAAATGCCACGGTGGCGACCTCTCCCTCCAGAGTTATCATGCCATTTATGGAGCTTCCGTCAGGACCTGTGGCAGAAAAGCTAATACCATCCTGCGTGGCTGTCCCCACACCGTCATCCAGATAGGCCAATCTGAATATACTGATCTGGATTTTATAGGTTCCGTCCTCATTTTTAAGGATTTCCAGACTCGGTTCATTTGCGTCATAGTCGTTATACTCCCCCACATAGAGGTCGGTTTCCGGCTCAACATACGGCTCGGATGCACTCTCTTCTGACGTAAAAGTCGTCTCGGAAAAATTTGTCTCCGGAATGCTTACTGCAATCACCTCAATAGGGGAGACCCCTGCGGCACCCGGATCACCGGTCTCCCCCTGTCCGCAGGCAGAAAACAGCACTGCCAAAAGGCACATAACCACTCCCCATAGTCTCTTCCCTCTTTCTATTCTGTACTCTATAGCTTTCATATGTACTCCTCTCCCTTTTCAGATTGTGGGCTACATCAAACAGTTAACCGCCGACCATCATATGTCTAACAATCTTTTTGTCAAATTATTAATTTCTTACCAGCTCATAGATATTGCTCATCTCTTCACTTTCATCATACAAATCTTGATACATTTTAGTTTCAACTACCGAGAAACCTGTTCTTTCCAAAGTTCTGCAGGAAGCAATATTATCAACTCTGGCCGTGGCAACAAGTTTTTTCAGGTTATATCTTGCAAACAAATAGTCTACCAAACATTGCAGCGCTTCAGCGGCGTATCCATTTCCACGATAGTTGGCGCCAATAAAATATGTAACACCAACTTCCGTAAAATCCTCATAATACGAACTTCCTACAGAGCCAATTACCATGTGACTTGTCTTATCCTCTATAGCAAATGCCAGATATTGATTATATGGATTATTTTCCGTTTCTAAATTTATTGCCTCACTTATAAATTCACCCATCCATTTATGGCATTCACTACAATCTCCGAAAATTTCTGTCAAACTACCGTCAGAGGCCATTTCAATAAATGCTCTTTCGTCAGATACTTGTAAACTTCTTATAATTAATCTCCTGGTTTCTAAAAACATATAGCTCCCCTCCTCATCTCACCCTATTTTACCCTTGTCTCCGCACTAAATATCACCTTCAATTCATTCTCCAGCACATCGGCGTACAAATCGTTGAAACCCGGCATCTTTAGCTGGCTGCGAACATTGCGGCCATATAATAAAGTACCGCTTTCAATCAGCTCCACCATACTGAAACTGTCAAATATATATGTATCGGTAATTCTCTCACCGCTTGTCCCCCAATAGACCACTCGGTCGGGGATTTTCGATATAAAAGCATCCAGTGTCAGCATACTGCCCTCAAACGAACGGTAATATAGATTGCCTGGTTCTTTCTCAAGTATCGTCTGGCGAAGCTTTACAAGTCAATATCGCTCCATCCCAGCCTGAAATCTTGTTTATGGCTTTCTCCATCATAAAAAGTACTCCCATAATTAACACAATAGACCGACAGGAAGGGTATGTCAAGTTTCTTTACCCTGTTTCTCACGCCTCTATGGCGTTTTACAGAAAAAATCCTCCCTCCGGTCAACATAGCGCCGAATTTGCAAAACTCAAGATTACAGGGCAAAAAAAGTGCCCGGATTCACAGGAAATCCAGGGCACAATCGTTATTATATGCACAGCACCATCAGCACTCCCTCCGACCCCAGCGGGGCGGACGGTTCAGTCAGTATCCCTCTGCAGATACATTCTTCCACCACATCGTGGAAAAAGCAATGGGAGGCAATGCTGGAGCCGTAGCAGGGATAGTCTGCCAGGAGATGACTCGGAATATATTCTCTCATAAACCCGGCCAGTTCCCCGGCAAGGTCATTTGCCAGCTGTCGGGTATCCTCCTCCAGAGCGCCCAGCAGGCTCTGGAACTCAATATAGACGCTTATCCCGTCAGCGAGAACCAGAATAGCCGGTTCCAGAACTCCGTCATGTTCCCGCAGATAGCCCTGCTGTATTGCCCTCTCGGCAATTTCCCTCTCCTCGTGGGACAGCGCCGGGAGCGGGCAGCCGTCGGCACACCGAACAGTCAAACGCAGCATCGGGTCGGCAGTCACATCATGGCCGCAGTGAAAGTGCGCCTGCAGCCTGCTGCCGTAGAGATTTCGCACCAGGACATTCGAGTAGCCGCCGACATCATGGGCGACAATACTGTCACAGCTGTAAAAACAGCTCTGCTCTGGCAGATCGGCTACTGCCACGACAGTAAAAGGACGGCTCACGGGCCGCACGTCCAAAAAGAATCCGACCAGCCCGGCGCATACCTGCGTGGCAAAGCCGCCCACAATATCCGGCATCATAGCCCAGAGCAAAAGCTCCGGTTCCACATTCTTGGGTAAGTTCCGCCGCATAAAGGAGTGTATCCCCTCCCTGGCGGCTGCAATGCCATCTGTCAGAAAGTCACAAAACGCGGGCGCATATTTTCTGTAAAGAGCATTAACCGCTATGTACTCGTCCCTGTGGGCAATGATAATGTTGGCAATATATTTTCCTTTTCCCACACTGCGCAGCAGACCATACTCACCATTTTCCCCTCTGCACTGCCTCTCCAGCTCTTCCTCGATATAGGGTGCGGGTATTCCCGTCTCCTCCGCCAGTCTGGCAGCTGTTTTCTCCTCCGACCTGCACAGATAGACAAGCGTTTGAGAGAGACTGCGCTGCGCCGACTGGCCGGGGTCGTTCCCCACGGGCGCTCCCTCCCCGAAAAAGGACAGGGACACCGGGGCAATTATTCTGTTTGTGTGACAGCAGTGATGTTTCATTTTCTCCTCTTCTCTGTATACCACGTTAATCAAAAGCCATAGTTGTGGCATTTGCGCCACTTTCCCTGTATATCACCAGTTTACAACAGATTTTTCCTGAGCATAAAAAAAGTGCACGAAATGCTAAAAATCGTACACCAATGCTCTGGAAAGGGAGCTGACGGGGCAGGTATATCCCGTAAGAGATATATCTGCCCCGTCAGGTTTCACCTGTCGAATTTTACTTCTATATTTTACAGTCCATAGGATCGCAGAATCCCTGCAAATTCCTCCGACCGTGAGAAGCCTTCCAGCACCTCCTGCCGACTGGTGCCTGCGCTAAGACGTCCTACCCAATCGCTCTTACCCGCCGGGTCGGAGGCCCTGCCCATGAAAGTCTGGTAGAGGGTTTCCACGAATGTCCCATTGTCTGTATTCTTGTTCGTGTATTCATCCGAGAAGAAAAAGCTCTTAGCCACATCCTCGGCGCTCATCTGGCCAGTGGCAATGCGGTTTGTCCAGTCCTCTACTCCTGCCTTCTCTCCTGGTCGCCCTAAGACTTTCGTATAGCAGCGCTCCACAAACTGCCGGATGCCGGCATTTACCGGAGAGCCATCCTCCCGCATCGTGCCTCGGACAATGCCGTAGGAGTCACACAGGTTGTCAAACTCCGTGGAATTGACAAAACCGGACAGCACATAGCCTCTGGATTTACCTGCGGCCAAATCTGACAGCCAGGTTGCGCGCCCTCCCTGGTCCGCCTCCCGATTAAAGAAGGTGCGGTACAGCGTGTCCACATAGTCCTCGTTACTAAGGTTGCGGTTTGTGAACTCATTACTCATAATGAAGCCGTCGGCGATGCCTGCCCCGTCGATCTCATGGGAAAGGAGACGGTTTGTCCAATCTTTCAGTCCCGCATCCTCAGCGTCCCTTCCCAGGGCTACTGTGTACATGCGGGAGACGAAGTCCTGCACCTTCTGGACAGTGTCATCTGAAGGGGGATTCACCGGAGTAGGCGTTGAAGTGGGCGCCGGGGTAGGGGTAGGTGTTGGTGTGGGCACCGGAGTAGGTGTCGGGGTAGGCGTCGGGGTAGGCATTACCGATGCATCGCTCCGGGTCAGGGTGACGCTGTAACTCAGGTTCCGGGGCAGCTCTGTGACTTCCGTTCCGTCCGGGAGATGCCAGATTGTGCCTGAGACGGACGGAAGCGAAGCATACGTGTTCACATTATAAGGGCTGTAGAGCATGGTCAAGTCGTTACAGTTATAAAACATATAACTCATGTTTGTCACGTTGCTGGTGTCAAAGCCACTTACATCCAGGCTTGACAGACTGCTACAGTTATAAAACATATCCCCCATACTCGTCACGTTGCTGGTATCAAAACCGCTTGCATCCAGGCTTAACAAACTACTACAGTTACAAAACATTCCCCCCATATCCGTCACGTTGCTAGTGTCAAAACCGCTTATATCTAGGTTTGACAGACTGTTACAGTTCCAAAACATACCCACCATATTTGTAACGTTACTGGTATTAAATTTGCTCACATACAAGTTTGGCAGATCACTACAACCACGGAACATATAGCTCATATCCGTCACATTTCCAGTATCGAATCCGATCACATCCAATCTTGGTAGACTGCTACAACCAGCAAACATCCAGCTCATATTTGTCACATTACTAGTATCAAATCCGCTTGTATCCAGGCTTGACAGACTGCTACAGTCCTGAAACATTGTCCGCATATTCGTCACATTTCTGGTATCGAATCCACTCACGTCCAGACTTGATAGACTGCTACAACTAAAAAACATACCCCCCATATCCGTCACGTTGCTGGTATCAAAGCCGCTTATATCCAGGCTTGACAGACTGCTACAACTAAAAAACATCCTCCCCATATCCGTCACGTTGCTGGTGTCAAAGCCGCTTACATCCAGGCTCGACAAACTGCTACAGCCTAAAAATATATCCCCCATATCTGTCACGTTACTGGTATCGAATCTACTCACGTCTATGCTTGACAGGCTGCTACAGTTCTGAAACATACCCCCCATATACATTACGTTGCTGGTGTCAAAATTGCTAAGCTCCACGCTTACCATATTCGAACAACAATAAAACAAATAGGACGCATCTGTCATTCCACTAACATTGATTTCTGCGGAGATAATCTGATTCCTATAACGCCACCACGCAAAATCTTCATTAAAACCATATTCATAACTCCCACGGTCTCCTGAAAAATCCCCGGTTCCATTCACTGTCAACTTTCCACTGCCGTCAATAACCCAAGTAATATCTCCATCCCTGCCGCTGGCAATATCACTCGCCGCACCAACCGTTACTTGATCCTGTTCCAAGGTCACAGCCACTTCTGGCAAATTCTCTTCCTCAATACAATCCGTCTCCACAGGCCCTACTACATCCATAACCGTATTGCCGCCAGATACCGTCGCTACATTTTCCACAGCATCCTCATTCTCCGTCGGCAACGACTCCGCCGACACTGTAAAACCGGACAACATCAGCAATGCCGCCATGCATACAGCCAGTCCTCTTCTTCTGATCGCTCTCATGTCCTCTTTCCCTCTCTTTTCCAAATTCAATCCGCCTTCGCCACTACAAATCACAGTTTAAGCAAAGTACCTGAATTTTACATGTTTTCTACCAGACAGACACGCCTTTTGCGGGGTACATCCACCCAGTCATATACAAACTATAGCAAATATATTGCTTAGATAATACATGTTTTTCGGGTGTTTTTTTGTCATTTGCTGTTGCTATTATACCTCTTGTATGACATAATTTATTGTAGGACGGGGGCTATGTCTGAAGACCGGAACGCCCGGCAAAGGAGGAACTTTTTTATGAAAAAATATTGTCCATTTTGTGACTCGGAGCTGTCAGAAACGCTTTGGTGCGAGCAGTGCAGGCGTTATGCGATTTTATATAACACACACGATGCTGCCGGAGATACCTGCGATGACAATGAAACTGAACGGATGGAGCTGTATCGGCAGCTGACCGCCGCCCTGAAAAATTTATATGCCGCAAAGTCCAAATACTCCGCTTCTGCCCCGACATCAAAACCCGTTCTGTCAGTAGTGCCGAAAGAACCCGAAAAAAAACCGGAGATAGACACTCCCAAGATAATTTTATTCGGCTCCATGCTGTCAGTCTGTCTTATTTTATGCCTTGTGGTATGTGCGTGCCTGATGCTGAAGCGCGATACGGAACCATCGGACACGATCCTGTCCACCCAAAGCGATACACAGAGCTGGCATGATGCCGAAAGAGTTTCTGAAGCTGTTAAAGAATCTGTCCAGGAACCTGCTGAAACAATCCCCCCGGAAACGCCGACCGAATCCGTCGCTGAGTCCTCCGTTCAACCTACTGATGACGTCTCCGCAGAGGCTAATGATGCTGATTGGAGACTACTGGAACAGCTTGACCCGCTGGAGCTGCAGGTTTGGGGGGATACAAAATATTACTATTATGCCGTGGAAGATATTGAAGCGCTTGGCATTCAGTGTACCTACTATCATCTTGGAATCACTTATGATGAAGTTGCGAATGAAATCATAGGCTTCTTTGGGGAGGCGGCATCAGAGGAAGAACCCTATGACTATACCTATTTCAATCTCTATGCAGACAGCGACTACGAGTATTATACCTCGTTCCAGAAGGTTTTGTCCTATGACTGCGGCGGGCTCAATTGTTATATCAACTATGACACCGGCTCCGATATTGTTCACTTTTTCAGCCTTTCCGGGGCTCATATTGAGGATTATATCGAATTAATACAGACACTTTCAGCGCTCGTTTCACCGGAATATACGCTTTCCCCGGAAGGTTTGCGGGAAAGCATTTTGTCCACCGAAGACATCCTGTCACACCTGGACCCGCCGGACATGTGGCATGAGGAATATGTTTATCAGGATTCCTGTATCAGTCTCTCCATGAATTACTATGACGACATTTATGAGCTCCAAGTCACATCCAGGAAATATGCGGATGATGTAGCGCAAAATACATTGAGTATCAGCAGACCAAAGTAAAGATTGCTTACATCTGTGATCAAAAATCTTGTAGAATCTCCCCAAATCCGCTATAATGTTCACGGATGAAAAAAATTCGGGGCGGGCCAACCTTCCCTGTGCAGGAAAGAGGAAAAACCATGAAAATAGTGCTACAAAACCTGACCAAGAAATTCCCCAGCCGCAACAAGAAATCCCCTGGGGAAGTCATTG
>CAZKAO010000103.1:0-9155 GCA_964550745.1 uncultured Acetatifactor sp. | reverse complement strand
ACACCGATCTCATTGGTGGAGCCAAAACGGTTCTTGACCCCTCTGAGTATCCGGTAGGAGGCATGCCTGTCCCCCTCAAAATACAGCACCGTATCCACCATATGCTCCAAGACCCTGGGGCCCGCCACCGTTCCCTCCTTGGTCACATGTCCCACGATAAAAACAGAGATATTCAGCCCCTTGGCCAACTGCAGCAGGATTCCGGTAGACTCCCTGACCTGAGACACACTGCCCGGCGCTGACGATACGCTCTCACTGTACATGGTCTGGATGGAGTCGATAACCACCACCTTGGGCTGCTCACGGCGGATCACCTCGGAGATATCGCCCAGATTGGTCTCGCACAGCAGCAGCATATTGCCGGTAAAAGTTCCGATTCGGTCCGCCCGCATCTTGATCTGGACCTGGGACTCCTCCCCGGAGATATAGAGTACCTTATGACCATCCTCCGCGATCTGCCTGCAGGTCTGCAGCAGCAGGGTAGATTTGCCGATTCCGGGGTCGCCGCCCACCAAAGTCAGCGATCCCTGCACGATGCCGCCGCCCAGCACACGATCCAGCTCGACAATGTGGGTCTGCAGCCGGGCCTCCTCCTGTATGGTAATATCCGCCAGAACAGTCGGAGCGCTGTTTCTGACCGTCACGCCTTTCCCCATATTTTTTAAGGAAGCCGCCGTGACGACTTCCTCCACAAAAGTATTCCATTCCTTACATCCTGGGCACTGCCCCATCCATTTCGTGGACTCATAGCCACAATTCTGACAGTAAAACACTGCCTTACTCTTCGTCTGCGCCATCCCTGCTCCTTTGTAACCCTTGCACTATCGGTTCTTGACGGTGAAAGTCACCTTATCCTGTTTAAAGCCTGCGGATACCGTGTCCCCTGCCCGTACATTGCCCCTCAGGATCTCCTCTGCCAGCGCATCCTCCACCACGGACTGAATCGCCCGCTTCAAAGGTCTCGCTCCCATCTTCTGATCCGCATACTTTTCCACCAGATGCTCCTTCAACGCGCCCGTCAATGTCAGATGGATATCCATCTGCTCCAGACATCGCCTGCACAGGCTGCCTGACAACAGCTGGATAATCTGTTTCATGTTCTCATGATCCAGTTGATGGAAGACAATAATATCGTCAATCCGGTTGATAAATTCCGGTTTAAAGCTGCGCTTCACTTCCTCCATCACACTGCTCTTCATCTTCTCATAGCTGCGGGCGGCGCTGTTGTCCGCGGCAAATCCCAGATTCTTGGGATCGACGATCCGCTGGGCTCCCGCATTGGATGTCATAATCAGTATCGTATTCTTGAAACTGACTTTACGGCCCTTTGAATCGGTGATATGCCCATCGTCCAGCACCTGAAGCAGGATATTAAACACATCCGGATGCGCTTTCTCGATCTCGTCAAACAACACCACGCTGTAGGGATTGCGGCGCACCTTTTCACTGAGCTGTCCGCCCTCGTCAAATCCCACATAACCCGGAGGGGAACCGATCATCTTGGACACCGAATGCCCCTCCATATACTCCGACATGTCCACACGGATCATAGCATTTTCCGATCCGAACATCGCCTCCGCCAGCGCCTTGCTGAGTTCTGTCTTTCCCACGCCGGTAGGGCCTAAAAACAGAAACGAACCAATAGGCCGGTTGGGGTCCTTCAGGCCCACACGTCCTCTGCGCATGGCTCTGGACACCGCCTTGACAGCTTCCTCCTGGCCAATCACCCGCTTGTGCAGCGTCTGCTCCAGCTTCAGCAGCCTCTCGCTCTCCTTCTCTGCCAGCTTCTGCAGGGGAATACGGGTCCACATGGATACCACTGTGGCAATCTCCTCCTCCCCGATCTCCAGCCTAGCTTCCTCTTTCGCCCTGTCGGCACGTCTTTTCATACGCTCCAACTTCTGCAATACTTCATCCTGTTGACGCTTCAACTGTCCCGCCCCGGCAAAATCTCTCTGACGGACAGCCTCTTCGATCTTCTGGTCCAGATCCTGTAGCTGTTGCCGCAGTTCCTGCTGCCTGTGCGGCGTATTGGCCAGCTGCAGTCTTGCCGCTGCCGCCGCCTCATCAATCAGGTCGATGGCCTTGTCAGGCAGATTGCGGTCGTTGATATAGCGGCTGGAAAGCCGTACTGCCGCATCCACAGCCTCCCGGCTGATGTCTACCTGATGGTGTTCCTCGTATCTACCCTTAACTCCCTCCAGGATACAGATTGCTTCCTCCTCCGTGGGTTCCTCTACATTCACGGGCTGGAATCTTCGTTCCAGGGCCGCATCCTTCTCCACATACTTGCGGTACTCGGAGATGGTAGTGGCACCGATCAGCTGGATCTCTCCTCTTGCCAGAGACGGCTTCAGTATATTGGACGCATCAATGGCGCCCTCTGCGCCGCCTGCGCCGATGATGGTATGCATCTCATCCAAAAACAGGATCACATTGCCTGCCGTAATCACCTCACGGATCACCTTCTTGATCCGCTCCTCAAATTCGCCCCGATACTTGCTGCCCGCCACCATGCCGGACAGATCCAAAGTCAACACCCTCTTATCCCGTACCGTGAAAGGCACCTGTCCCTCCACAATACGCAGTGCAAGTCCCTCCACCACGGCGGTCTTACCCACACCGGGTTCACCGATCAGGCAGGGATTATTCTTGGTTCTGCGGCTTAGAATCTGGATCACCCTGCGGATCTCATCCTCCCTGCCAATCACCGGGTCCAGCTTTCCCTCTCTCGCCAGCGCAGTCAGATCCCGGCTGTACTGTTCCAACGTGCCGGTTTTGCTGTTCTTTCCCTGCTTTTTATTCAAATCCTCTTTATACAGATTCGCATCCGCCCCGATAGCCATCAGCACATCCACATAAACCTTCTGCGGAGAGATGTTCATGGTATTGAGCAGGCGCACTGCCACATTCTCCCCCTCCTTGATCAGCGCCATCAGAATATGCTCCGTGCCGGTGCTGGACTGTCCAAAGCGCTCTGACTGTCGGTGCGCCTCCTCCAGAATCTTCTCCGCCCTGGGAGAAAACCCTTCACGCTCTTTTATAGCGACGCCGCTCTCGAAAGCAATCAATTCCCGAATCATATCCAGCACCGCTTCCATGGACACGCCATTGTCCGCCAGTACCCTGGCGGCTATACCTGTACCCTCCTTCATCAGTCCCACCAGGATATGCTCTGTTCCCACATACCCCTGCTTCAGGGAACGGGCACACTTCTCAGCATATTTCAGTGCGGCTTCCGCCTTTTCTGTAAAACGTGACTGCATCACACCATTCCTCCATACTCTTCATAGATTTCGTCAATTAATGCATGCATTTCTTCTCTGGAAATATCCTTGCAGCTTCCCTTGGCCAATATTACCCGAAGTTCCTTTTTCAATTCAGCAATGGTACGCAGCCTGTCCACATCGATGGCAATAACCGCTCCCTTACGCCTGTCCACTTTTACAAAACCCTCCTGTCTCAGCACAGTGTAGGCCTTGTTCACCGTATGCATATTGATTCCCACCAGATCTGCCAGCTGACGAACACTGGGCAGTGAATCCCCTTCCCTGAACTGGGCGGTGGCTATCCCCATGATAATCTGATTACACAGCTGCAGATACAGTGCCTCATCACTGTTAAAATCAACTTCTATCAACATAAACAGCACCTCCCTGTTCCACATGATCCTCTATAAGTCTGCACACCCCTGCATATGTTCTATACAAAAGAGTTACAGTAGGGCATTTAAGGCATATTACTCATTTTACCACACCAGACGTTGTTTGCAAAGTGTGGATTTTGCCTGATAGAAATTTAAGAGGAACCCTGTTTATGGGTTCCTCCCGTATATCCTTAGTTATCCTCTTCTCCGTCCCAGTTCAGGTACTCGAAGTCGAACTCGTCATCCTCCGCCATAAAATTCTTAGATTGCTTCGGGGTGTTCTGCTCCTCTCTGGAAACGGGTCTGCTCTGCTGGCCGCTTCCGGCCGGTCTCTGCCCGTTGCTTCCCGCAGGTTTGGCCTGGCCGCTTCCAGCCGGTCTCTGTCCACTGCTCGCTGCAGGTTTGGCTTGTCCGCTTCCAGCCGGTCTCTGTCCGCTGCTCCCCGCAGGTCTGGCCTGGCCGCTTCCGGCTGGTCTCTGCCCGCTGCTCCCCGCAGGTCTGGTCTGGCCGCTTCCAGACGATTTGGCCTGACTACCACCGGAGTTCTTCTGTTGAGTACCTCCCGAAGATCTGCTTCCGGCTCCCACTGTGGGCATGCTGGCTTTTCCCGATGCTCTCTGATCCTGCCGCTTGCGTATGGTCTCCTTTTCCACTTCCTCAAAGTAAGCGGCATCCATCATATCCCTGATCTTAAAGATCAACAGCGTTGTCGCCAATGCAAGCACCACCACCAGGGCCACCAGTATGATTATAAGAATTTTTGAAGACTTTAGCTTGGCCTCAGCATTCTGATACAACTCTAAATTTTTGGGACCCGCCTGTAAAAGGTCTGAGATAGGATACATTCCTTCCTGAACATAATCCACCAGATACCAGTCGTCATTATACAGTTGGGTATCATAATCCTTATGCATAGGGGCCGGGTCCGGCGTCGCAACCACCGGATCAACAGGATCCGTAACCACAGGATCCGGCTCTGCCGGAATCTGGTCCGCAGGTATGATTTCTCCCTCCACAGATACAAAATCATATCTGACAAAGCCGCTCATCTGCCCGGTCGCGTCACTGAAATTCACCTGATACCAGGTCTGCTGCTCGTTGTCCTTCGCCATACCCACAACAGTCAGCATCACATCTCTCTGTACCGTACTCACTATGTTGCCGGAAGTGGATGCCTCAGAGCGAACCCTGACCTGCTCGCCGGTAACCTTAGCACTCACTGGCTGCAGCGCCGTCACTTCACCGCCTGCGGCGGAAGAGGTACCGGTCCCATCACCGCTGACCTTTTGCATCAGATCGGAGCGGACATAGCCAGTTCTGTTTCCCTCAAAGGTAACCTGATACCAGGTATGAACTCCATCTGCGTCCGGCACTTCCCCGGTGATGGGTAAAATATCACCCTGCAGTGCGCCGCTTAGCGCCTCGCTGTTGGAGTCTGCGCTGGCCCGGATATTTACGGAGCTGGCTGTCACCTTCCCCTCCTCCGCATGGCTGATAATGGTATTCATGCCTGTCACCAGCACCACCATCATCATCGTCACCACAAACATAATTGCTGTCTTCACCTGAACTCGTGTTTTAACTGTCTCTCTCATATGCAACCCTTCCTTCATTAAAGTTCCGTATATTCCCTTCCGACGCATAGCTTTGGGAATATACTGTATTTTAACGTTTATTTATCTCGGGTAAACCTCTTCGCTCCCTGTTGTTCGGAAGCGTCATTCAATCCGACACCCAGCATATCCTTCTTGATGCTCATACGTCTGGGATCTTCCGTCTTCTTAGGCTGCTTTGCCGCACACTGGGGACAGAACTCCCCGCTGCGTATCGGTGCGCCGCAGGCCCGGCAGGACAGAAAAGTGCGGGACCCCGCCGCTACCTCCAGCCTCTCCTCACGGAGCAACCGCCGTATGATCTTGTGCGGTACGCCCGTACCGGCCTCTGCCTCTGCTATCGTAGCTCCCGGATGCTGCTCCACATAGAGTCTCACTTTCCCGTAATCGTCATACATCACAGCATCGCACGACTCACACTGATATTCTCCGACACCCCTATAGATCATCTCGCCGCCACATTTTTCACAGACATGCGGCACATGGAATTTTTCCCCTTCAAAAAAATCCATGACTATACCTCCTCTATGGCCTTACCGATATCACTTCTCATATATTTATTCTCAAAGGTAACCCACTGAGTCGCCTCGTAGGCTTTCGCCCGGGCCTCCTTCAGGCTGGCGCCTTTGGCCGTCACCCCCAGTACACGTCCTCCGTTTGTCACCACCCTGCCCTGCTCGTCAAACTTGCTTCCGGCATGGAAACAGTAATAGTCCTCTTTTCCTTCAAAATTCTCCAGTCCCTGGATCTCAAAGCCCTTCTGATAGGATACCGGATAACCATCGGAAGCAAGCACCACACACACCGCAGCGTTGTCCTCAAACTCCAGCTCAATCCGGTCCAGAGTGCCGTCAATACAGGCGTCCACCACATCCATGATATCGTTTTTCATCCGGCACAGCACCACCTGGGCCTCCGGATCGCCAAAACGGGCATTATACTCCAGTACCTTCGGTCCCTCCGGCGTCAACATCAGGCCAAAGAAGATCACTCCCTTAAAAGGCCGTCCCTCCGCCGCCATGGCGTCCACTGTGGGCTGGTAAATATACTTCCTGCAGAAAGCATCTATCTCCTCTGTATAAAAAGGACTGGGGGAGAAATTCCCCATGCCGCCGGTATTCAGACCCTGGTCCCCATCCTTGGCTCTCTTGTGATCCTGGGCGGAGGTCATAGGCTTTATCGTCTTTCCATCCACAAAGGACAATACGGATACCTCCCTGCCCGTCATGAACTCCTCCACCACCATGCGATTGCCCGCACTGCCGAAGTGCTTATCCTCCATGATCTCCTTCACGCCGGCTCGGGCCTCCTCCAGGGTATTGCAGATCAGCACTCCCTTGCCCAGAGCCAATCCGTCCGCCTTCAGCACAATGGGCATCCTGGCAGTCTCCAAGTATTGCAAGGCCGCTTTCGGATCGTCAAAGGTTTCATAAGCCGCCGTAGGAATATGATACTTTTTCATCAAATCCTTGGAGAACGCCTTGCTGCCCTCCAGAATCGCCGCCTTCTGATCCGGTCCGAAAGTCCTGATACCCGCCGCCTGCAGGGCGTCCACCAGGCCGCCCACCAAGGGATCATCCGGCGCCACAAAGACCAGGTCCACTGCTTTTTCCCTGGCATAGTCCACGATCCTGTCGAATTCCATCACGCCGATGGACGGCTCGCACTCCGCAATCTGCGCAATGCCGGCGTTGCCCGGCACACAGTAGAGCTTCTCCACCCGGCTGCTCTTCCTCATACTGACTGCGATGGCATGTTCCCTGCCGCCGCCGCCCACGATCAATACCTTCATCTCAACACTGTCCTTTCCACGCTGCATTTACTGTCGCCTGTATACATGATTATCCCGAATCTCCAGCCGACCGTTGGCGATATCGTCAACAGCCTGGGGAAGCAGCAGCCATTCCGCCTGCTCCATCACCCGCCGCTGCAGAATCTCAGGAGTATCATCCTGCTCTATCATCACTGGCTTCTGCGCAATAATCGGCCCCTCATCCATGCCCTCATTGACAAAATGCACGGTGGCTCCAGTCACTTTGACTCCCCGCTCCAGCACCTTCTCATGCACCTTAAGGCCGTAATAGCCCACACCGCAGAAAGACGGGATCAGGGAGGGATGGATATTGATAATACGGTTGCTGAACGCATGAACCATCTGGGGAGGAATTCTCACCAAAAACCCTGCCAGCACTACAAGATCAGGGGCAAGCTCTATCATCTTATCCGTAAAAGCCCGATTAGACTCCTCTCTGTCCGGGTAAGACTTCGGCGACATACAGATGCCGCTGATCCCATGGCTCTGCGCCCTATCCAACGCTTTTGCCCCCGGGTTGTTGCTGATTACCGCAACCACCTCCGTGTTGGTAATCCTTCCCGCATCTATTGCATCCAAAATGGCCTGCAGATTAGTGCCGCCGCCGGACACACACACTACAATCTTCAGCATAAGGTTACTCCCTTTTCTCCTGCTGCGCAGGTTCCGGCAATCCATGCTTTCTCACCAGCCGCCTCCACAGCCGCCACCGTTTTCTCCGCATCCGCCGGGTCCACAGCCAGCAACATACCGATACCCATATTGTAGGTATTGTACATCATCTGATCCGCAATGCCGCCTTTTTCCTGCAGCAGTCTGAAAATCGCAGGCACCTCATAGCTGCCCAGCTCCACATGGGCGTTGATCCCCTCCGGCAGCATCCTGGGAATGTTCTCATAAAAACCGCCGCCGGTAATATGGCTGCAGCCCTTGACTGTCACACCGGCGTCCTTGACGGACTTCAGTGCCTTCACATAGATACGGGTGGGCGTCAGCAATGCCTCTCCCAGCGTCTGACCCAGTTCCTCATAATAAGTATTCAGACTCTCCGGCGTCATATCAAACACCTTGCGCACCAGCGAGAATCCGTTGCTATGTACACCTGAGGAAGCAATCGCCACCAGCGTGTCCCCCGGCTTAATGTTATCTCCGGTGATCAGATCCTTCTCGTCCACGACTCCCACCGCAAAACCGGCGATATCGTAGTCCTCCTCCAGCATCATCCCCGGATGCTCGGCAGTCTCGCCGCCTACCAGTGCAGCGCCCGCCATCATACAGCCCTCTGCCACTCCCTTGACAATGGTGGCAATCTTCTCCGGATAATTCTTGCCGCAGGCGATATAGTCCAGGAAAAACAGGGGCTCTCCCCCTGCGCAGGCCACATCGTTCACACACATGGCCACACAGTCAATCCCGATGGTATCATGCTTATCCAGCACCATGGCCAGCTTCAGCTTGGTGCCCACGCCGTCCGTGCCGGACAACAGCACCGGATGCTCCATATTCTTGATTGCCTCCATGGAAAAAGCGCCGGAGAAACCGCCCAGGCCGCCCATCACCTCCGGGCGCATGGTCTCTTTCACATGCTTCTTCATCAGTTCCACCGATTTATAGCCCGCCTCGATATCCACGCCAGCTTTCTTGTAATCCATATGTAATATCCGCCTTTCTATTTTGAGTTCCGCATATCCCCTGCCAACACACATCCCTGATGATCCATATCCGGCCGCTTGGGCGTCCAGACATGGATCAGTGCGCTGGCCGGGGATATGCTGTTTATCTACTTCTTCATACTCTCCAGATAAACCTTGTAGCCCTCCTCCTGTAGCCGGGCGTCCTTGGCCTGCACCTGGTTTTTCAGGTTCTCGCTGTAATCCTTCAGCTTCTGCAGCAGAGCCTCGTCGGAGGTGGCCAAAATCTTGGCCGCCAGCAGAGCCGCATTGGCCCCCCCGTTAATGGCAACCGTTGCCACCGGAATGCCTGAGGGCATCTGCACGATAGAATACAGGGAATCCCTGCCGCCCAGCGAAGTGGTGTGCATGGGAATCCCGATCACCGGCATGGGAAAGATCGCCGCGCACAT
>CAZKAO010000102.1:0-9258 GCA_964550745.1 uncultured Acetatifactor sp. | reverse complement strand
TGAAAAGGACGCCCAGGCGCTGCTTGCGGACACCGAGGGGCTGCTGGAGGCCATGGCGGGGCTGGTGGACGAGAAGCTGCTGAATAAAAAGTGCGCAAAAACGCACGATACTAATGAGTAATGAAGCGGTGTTTGCCTTTACTCCACTATGAAAGTATGATAAAATAGATATAATCAGCCTCTTAAAAATTTATAAAGCGCTTGCTAACCTTTGTATAATGTGTGATAATAAATAAGACGATACAGGCTGATATAGATGGGGTTTCAAGTCAATGAGTGAGAATACAAGCAATAATTCGCTGGGTGAACAGTTCCGTGATGCGTTGACAGAGGGTCTGGACAGCGGTAATTTTAAAAATTTGAATGAGCTGGTAGCACAGACAGTGAACAATGCGCTGCGTGATGCTAACTATACTTTTTCGGGCGGCAGTCCGGAGGGGACGGACAGGCATAACCGCCAGATGGAGCAGATGAGACAGAACTGGCAGAACTGGCAGGAGCAACATAGCAATTTCAGCGCCAGCTGGAGTACCACCAGAAAGGCAGGCCAGCCCAGGCCCGGTCAGATGCCGCCCCAGGGCGGGCAGAATGGCCAGCCGGGCAGGGGCTATTGGGGCGGCCAGGGCGGTCCTGGGGGCAACCCGGCATACCGCCAGATGGTACCGGCGCCTCCCAGACCTCTGGTCAAGACCAAGCGCGTGGGCAGCGTGGCGGGAGTCCTGTACAAGGTCTTTGGCGGCATTGGCATGGGCTTTGGAGGGATGCTCCTGCTGGCCGCTCTGTTGGCATGGGAAGTGCCGATCATGATGGCGGGCGCCTTGATTATGCTGTTTTTCTTTGGCATGATCCAGCTGGGATCTTTCAAGCATCACCGGCTCAAGAGGGCGGACCGCTATATTCAGCTCTGCGGCAGCAAGATGTACGGCGAGATTGCCCAGCTGGCCGCAGGAATCCAGAAGAGCAGCGGGTATGTGCTCCGGGATATCCGGCAGATGCTGAATCTGGGTATTTTTCCCCAGGGGCATCTGGACGCGCAGGGCACTACCTTTATGCTGAATGATGTGATCTTCAGGCAGTATCAGGACGCGGAGAGAGCGCGCCAGATCAGGGAGCGGCAGGCTTTGCCCATGCAGGAGGAGCGTCCCCTGACACCGGGCGAGATGGTGGAGCAGGAGCAGAAAGCCCGTGCGCAGGAATTGAATCAGATGGTTGCCGAGGGTATGGAATGCATCCGCAAGCTGCGGGATATGAATGACGCCATAGAGGGTGAGGTGATCTCCGCCAAGCTGTACCGTCTGGAGAATTTATTGAAAGAGATATTCGACAAGGTGAGGGAATATCCGGATCAGATGTCCCAGATGCACAAGCTGATGGACTATTATCTGCCCACCACTTTGAAGCTGGTGGAGGCATACAAAGAGTTTGACGAGGTCAGCGTACCCGGGGAGGATATCATCTCCGCCAAGGCACAGATTGAGAAGACATTGGATACGATCAATGCGGCTTTTGCGGAGCTGCTCAACAACCTGTTCCGCAACAGAGTGTTTGACGTGACTACGGACGCCCAGGTGCTGGAGACCATGCTGGTCCAGGAGGGACTGGCCAGGGAGAGCATTAGCAAGGAACTGGAATATGCCAAATTGGAGCAGTGAAGATCTGTGCGGCAGCGCGGGTTTGAACAGATAATGAATAGCCGCTGAAGCGGCAGAATGTGAGGGAAAAAATGAGTGAACTGGATACTATGTTAAATGCGGCGCCTACCCTGACTCTGGAGCCCTTTGCGGAGCCCAAGCCGGAGGTT
This sequence comes from uncultured Acetatifactor sp., assembly GCA_964550745.1. GTDB lineage: Bacteria > Bacillota > Clostridia > Lachnospirales > Lachnospiraceae > Acetatifactor. Next base: position 7,457 of record CAZKAO010000102.1, on the reverse strand, counting down.
CCCGCAGTGAGCGAGTCACAGGTTGCCGAGGCAGTGAAGGAGCAGATGAATGTGGAACTGACTCCCGAGGAGCAGAAGATGGTAAATGATTTCGCCGAGCAGATTGACCTGAACAATACCCAGATGATTCTGCAGTACGGCGCAGGCAGCCAGAAGAAGATTGCGGACTTTTCAGAGAATGCCCTGAGTAGTGTGCGCACCAAGGATATGGGTGAGATCGGCCAGCTGCTGACTGATGTGGTGGGCCAGCTGCGCTCTTTTGAGGAGGGCGAGGACGAGAAGGGTTTTCTGGGAATTTTCAAGAAGAGCAGCAACAAGCTGTCCAATATGAAAGCCAAGTATGACAAGGCGGAGGTCAACATTAACAAGGTCTGCAAGGTGATGGAGGAGCATCAGATCACGTTGCTCAAGGATGTGGCCATGCTGGACAAGATGTATGAACTGAATCTGAACTATTTTAAGGAGCTGTCCATGTACATACTGGCAGGCAAGAAAAAGCTTGAGCAGGCCCGCAATGTGGAACTGGCAGGGCTGGTGGCCAAGGCGGAGCAGAGCGGTCTGCCGGAGGACGCCCAGAAAGCCAAAGATTTCTCCAGCATGTGCGAGCGCTTTGAGAAGAAGTTGTATGATCTGGAGCTGACCAGGACGATCTCTCTGCAGATGGCTCCTCAGATCCGTCTGATCCAGAGCAATGACACAACGATGTCCGAGAAAATTCAGTCCACTTTGGTGAATACGATTCCCCTGTGGAAGAGCCAGATGGTGATTGCCATCGGCCTGGACCACTCCGCGGATGCGGCCAAGGCTCAGCGGGAGGTCAGCAATATGACCAATGAGCTGCTGAAAAAGAATGCGGACGCATTGAAGATCGCCACCATTGAGACCGCCAAAGAGGCGGAGCGCGGCATCGTGGATATCGAGACCCTGACCGCTACCAACCAGACCCTGATCAGCACCCTGGATGAGGTGAGAAAGATCCAGGATGAGGGCCGCATAAAGCGCCAGAGCGCCGAGGCCGAGCTGCTGAGGATCGAGACCGAGATGCGCAACAAACTGCTTGAGATGAGCCGCCAGGAGAAGAACGAGGCATAGAACCAAATATATAGAATAATATCGAAACGATCAGCGGGACCTCTTTTGAGGTCCCGTTTTGGTTTCTACCCGGTGAACATAACGCAGACATTTTTTAGACTATGCTCACACCTCCGCGATCAACTCTACCTCACACAGCACGTTCTTGGGCAAGGTTTTCACGGCCACACAGGAGCGGGCGGGCTTGCCGGTGAAATATTGGCCATAGACCTCGTTAAATGCGGCAAAGTCGTTCATGTCTGCCAGGAAACAGGTGGTTTTCACAGTTTTTTCATAAGAAGAGCCTGCTGCCTCCAACAGGGCGCCCAGGTTCTTCATGACCTGATGAGCCTGTTCAGCGATGTCGGCGCCTACCACCTCCCCGGTGGCCGGGTCCAGGGCGATCTGCCCGGAGGTATAGAGCAGCCCATTTACAATAAATCCCTGAGAATAGGGTCCGATGGCGGCGGGGGCATTTGGTGTGGAAATCTGTTGCATAGGTGTAATCCTCCTCGTATAATAAGTTTTTCTCAGTATAACACAGAAGCAGTAAATTTAAAAGTCCGGTCTTTTGACAGACATGGAATTCTACCTTTGCAAAAAACGCAAAAAAAACCATCTTTACTACAATTTTGTACATTTACTCCGAAGGTGGGCAGAGCTAGAATGACTTTATTCAGTGCAGGATATGACGGGCATTGCCCACAGAGCATGGCCTGCCAAGGAGGAGAAACTGTGAAAAAGCAGCAAAAGTCAAAGCTGTCGTGGCTTTGGGAGAACATGAAGGGATACCAGGCGCTGTATGCGCTGAGCCTGGCTGGTACCATCGTCTACAATGTGATGCAGCTTACGGTTCCCTATGTGTCCCAGAGCATTATTGACCTGTTCCTGAGCGGGGAGCAGGCGGCGGAGAACCTCGCTACGAAAAGAGATCTGTTCTGGAAACTGGTCATCGCCATGGTAGTGCTGACTTTCGTGAGAACAGCCTTCGTTTATCTGTCCTGTATGGGCTGCGAGGTGGCTTCCCAGAAAGCGCTCTTCAGAATCCGCATGTATTTGTTTGATAAGATCGAGCGGCAGGATATGCATTTTTATGCCACCTACCGCACTGGCGATCTGATGACCCGGATGACCGGCGACCTGGATGCGGTGCGGCATATGATCGCCTGGGTTATCCGCACCATCGTGGAGGCCGTGGCACTGATGGGTGCTACTGCTGTGTATTTTTTCTATATGGACTGGCGGCTGGCGCTGTGTATGTTTGCCATTGCCCCCTTTATTTTCCTGATTATTGTCCTGTTTAAAAACAAGGTGGCGCCCCGGCACAAGGCGCTGCGAGAAAAGCTGGCGGAGATGAACACCATTGCGCAGGAGAATATTTCCGGCAATCGGGTGGTAAAAGCGTTTGCCAGGGAAAATTACGAGATTGAAAAGTTTGATGAGTGCAACACGTCCTATTCCCGTACCAACCAGAAGACGGCACTGACCTGGCTGACCTATTATCCCTATGTGGAGTCCTTTGCCAATCTGATGCCGGTGGTATTGCTTTTGGTGGGTGGTATCTTCCTGATCCGAGATCAGATCAGTATGGGGCAGTATGTGGCGTTCTCCAGCCTGATCTGGGCCATTGCCAACCCTATGAGGCAGATGGGCAATATTATGAACGAGTTTCAGCGATTCTCTGCCGCCTCCGAGAAGGTTATGGAGATCTATTATTCCGAGCCGGAGATTGTGGATAGGCCGGACGCCATCGACAGGCCGGAGCGGTTTGAGGGAAAGATTGAGTTTAAAAATGTGAGTTTCCGGTATTCGGACGGGAAATTGCCTGTTTTACACAATGTGAGTTTTACTGCCGAGCCCGGAGAGACTGTGGCCATCATGGGAGAGACCGGGTGCGGCAAGACGTCGCTGATTCAGCTGATTCCCAGATTCTATGAGCCCACGGAGGGGGAGGTGCTGGTGGACGGTATTCCGGTGCAGGATATGAAGCTGCGCCAGCTGCGGGGAAATATTGGTCTGGCCACTCAGGATGTGCTGCTGTATTCCGACTCTATAGATGGCAACATCGCCTTTGGCGACAGTCATATTACCCAGGAGGAGGTAGTGAAATTCGCCAGATATTCGGCAGCATCTGATTTTATTGCCCGGATGCCTGAGGGGTATGACACTATCGTGGGTGAGAGAGGGGTAGGACTCTCCGGCGGACAGAAGCAGCGTATCTCCCTGGCCAGAGCTCTGGCGGTGCGCCCGGCGATCTTGATTCTGGACGACACCACCTCGGCTGTGGATATGGAGACGGAGAAGCAGATTCAACACAGCCTGAACGAGTTGGATTTCCCCTGTACCAAGATCATTATTGCCCAGCGAATATCTACCACGAAATATGCGGATAAGATACTGGTGCTTCAGGACGGGCGGATCACGGAATCCGGCAGCCATGAGGAGCTGATTGCGAAAAAGGGCTATTATTATCAGGTTGTGCAGCTGCAGACCGGACAGAATGCTTCTGAGGAGGTGTAGAGATGGCCAGAAGAAACACATATCGAGAAGATGAGGTACTGGAAACCCCCTTTGACTTCCGTCACTTACTGCGGGCTTCCGTTTATATTAAAAAATATTTGGGCAGGATGATCCTGGCGTTTGCCCTCAGCGCCATCGGCGGTATCACGGCGCTATTTGGCCCGATGCTGACCCAGAAGGCATTGGATGAAGCGATTCCGGATAAAAACATGCGCATGCTGGTGATTTTGGTGCTGGTGTTGGTGGGCACTTATGCCATCAGCGTCATCTTTACCACGGTCCGCTCCCGAATCATGGTAAAAGTGGGACAGGGCATTATTTATGATATCCGCAAAGACCTGTTTGCCCACCTGCAGAGGCTTCCTTTCCAGTACTATGACGACAGACCCCACGGCAAAATCCTGATCCGGGTGGTGAACTATGTAAACTCTGTGTCGGATATGCTCTCCAACGGGCTGATCAATGTGGTGCTGGAGATACTGAACCTGATTTTCATCGTAATCTTCATGTTCCTGGTGGACGTAAAGCTGTCTTTGGTGGTCATGATGGGCGTGCCGATCCTGGCGGCATTTATGCTGTATATGAAAAAGCGTCAGAGAAAAGCCTGGCAGCAGGTGTCCAACAAGAATTCTAATCTGAACGCTTACTTGCAGGAAAATATTGTGGGAGCCAGGATTACCCAGATCTTTGTGCGGGAGGATGAGAACGTGGAGACCTTCGGCATTCTGGCGGACCGCTGCAGGGGAGCCTGGATGCAGGCGGTTAAGTTCAGCAATCTGGTGTGGCCCGGCATAGACAATATCTCCGTGTGGGTCAGGGCGGCGGTGTTTGTCGTGGGGCTGCTGGTCATGGGTCCGGAGAATGTGAAGCTGGGCGTGATCGTGGCCATCACCTCCTACGCCGCCAGATTCTGGCAGCCCATCATGAACCTGGGCAATATCTTTAACAATTTTATCAACAATATTGCATATCTGGAGCGCATCTTTGAGACTCTGGATGAGCCGGTGACGGTGGCGGATGCGGAGGGAGCCGTACAGATGCCGCCCATCAGAGGTCAGGTGACTTTTGAACATGTGACATTTGCCTATGAGGAGGGCAAGAATGTGCTGGAGGATCTGTCCTTTACCGTGGAGCCGGGTGAGAGCGTAGCTCTGGTGGGGCCCACTGGCGCGGGCAAGAGTACCATAGTGAATCTGGTTTCCCGGTTCTACAATGTAAACGAAGGGCGGGTATTGATTGACGGGCAGGATATCTCCCAGGTGACACTGGAATCCCTGCGCTCCCAGATGGGTATTATGCTGCAGGACAGCTTTATCTTCTCCGGCACTATCGAGGACAATATCCGCTATGGCAAGCTGGATGCCACTATGGAGGAGATCAAACGGGCCAGCGAGACCGTGTGTGCGGACGCTTTTATCAGCCGTATGCAGGACGGCTACCAGACGGAGGTAAAGGAGCGGGGGTCCAGGCTGTCTCAAGGGCAGAAACAGTTGATTTCCTTTGCCCGGACTCTGCTATCTGACCCTTCTATCCTGGTGCTGGACGAGGCAACCTCCAGCATCGACGTACAGACCGAGCGGGCGCTGCAGCAGGGACTGAACGCCATGCTCCAGGGCAGGACTTCCTTTATCATTGCCCACCGGCTGTCCACCATCAAGAACTGCGATAAGATCATGTATATCGACCAGGGCGGTATCACGGAGTGCGGCACCCACGAGGAATTGATGGCGAAGAAGGGGTATTACTACAGGCTGTATACGGCGCAGATGGAGGATATTGCGTGACAGGTTTATTTGTCAAAGCAGTTCTTTCGTTTTTCGGGCAAGGTACAAGGGAAGATTTGTAATATATCTATCCTCCCGATAACCGCGTTTCGAGAAACGAAGCGCATGTTCGGGATGGTGATCGGCAATGTATTTTTTGAAAGAGGGGGCGGATTTGTCTTCGCCGCCCTTTGTTTCAACGGGGATAATCTCAGTGCCATATTGCAGCACAAAGTCAATCTCACTATTCTTATCGGAGAAGTAGCGAGGCTCAACTGCGAACTGTCCGTGAAACTGTTGTAAACAAAAATTTTCGGTCAGAGGACCTTTGAATTGGTAGTCAGTCTTTAAAAGAATTGCGCTGTTGTCAATACCGGCCATATGCTTGAGAAGTCCGGTGTCAAATACAAAGAGTTTAAACTGATCCAGTTTGTCAAAAGCCGAAAGGGGATGCTCCATCTTAGAGACGTTGTAAACACGGTTGAGCATACCGGCTGATACAAGCCATTCGATGGTCTCTTCAAAATCGCGCGCTCTGCCACCTTCGCGGACAACTCCGTACATGAACTTTTCGTTCGGTTTGCCAAGCTGCGCAACGATACTGCGGAAGACCATGAGTATGCGTCCGCTGTTTACCTTGCCGTTGTGTTTAGAGAAATCATTCTCGTAGACCTCAATCAGTTCATGCTGTATCTGAGATATTTTTGCCGGATCTTTGTACTTTATCCATGAGGCAACACATTCCGGCATACCACCGATGATGAGATAGTAGTTATACGCTTCAAGCAGGCGATTGTGGAAAATTTCTTCAATCGCCTGCTCTTTTTGAATACATTCATAATAGGCATAAAGAGCCGGATCAGTTGCGTTAAGAAACTCGTCAAAAGTCAGCGGAAAGATGTCAAGAAGATTTACCATTCCAACCGGATAGGATTTCGGTTTTGCAAGAAGCATTCCAAGCAAACTACCGGCATGAGCCATGTTTTGCCGACTTGTCGCGCACCTTTTAGCACCATCGGTTTTCGCTCCTCGCTGGATTTCCAATTTATCAAGTCTTGAATTGCATTACGTTTCAAATAAATTGCCCTTCTTCTAAGTGAATGATATTATCATTACACATTTTTCTAGAAATTTCAATGAATAGAATGCATGTTTTTCTGACAAAATCAGGCTATTATAATCACTTTTTTCTGAAATGAGTAGTTTTCGTTGGGAAGTTGACGGAGAAGTTTAGAAGTAAATAGTAGTGGAATATTTTACCCCCTCGGAAAATGAGGGGGTAAAACCTACTATACCGGCATTATTTATGCTGCTCCTTGTATTTCAATCCACAGCCTAAGCTGGCAAGATGATTTTATCATATAAGGTGTTACATGTAAATGGATTTTGGAGTTAAAAATAAAAATATCTTTTATAAGAAGAAGTATAAAAAATCTAATTATTATATTACTGTTGACACACAACATGAGCAATGATATAATAAAGAAAAAGAATAAAGGTAATCGCCAGGCTTTCTGCCTTGTGACAATATTAAAAGTGGTTCGTTGCCTTAAATAGTAACATTTAATAAGATTTTCTTCTACTTAATTAAACACAGAATGGAGAAATAAGTCGTTATGGTAAGTGAATTCCAGAAACTGATATATAAATTAAGCTGCATTGCCCCAATATGTGTTATTTTGGCAATCACCTTATGCACGCAAAAATGTAATATAGCGATTTGTATAGCGTTAGGACTTGTCGGCATAGCCAGCTGTGCCTATGGGATTGTTTTTATCAAGTTGTGTGAAAAAAAGTTGCCTACGATAAAGGTCGGAATCGAGAACATATCACAGGATGATTCATCTGCGTTTTTATACTTCGCCACATATTTAATTCCCTTGGTTGGAGTAATCTGGAAACAGGATCTGTTAGTCTGGATAATAATTGCAGTGGTAGTCCTTGCTTTGGGGATAAGAATGGGCAATTTAGTTTTTTGCCCAATTTTGCTGCTGGCAGGTTATCATTGTTATAAGGCAAATTTGTCGACAGGAACGGAGTGTATCCTTATCAGCAGGAAAAGGGGAGTGCGAAACAGCAAGCAGATTAATCAGGTTATCCGGA
>CAZKAO010000101.1:0-9433 GCA_964550745.1 uncultured Acetatifactor sp. | reverse complement strand
ACCTTCGCCCTGGAGGTGATCCACTACAAGTCCGCGGATGTAGTGGAGAACCAGCGGTACTACAACCTGACCCTGCCCAATGGCGAGGTGGTCATCGGTCATCTCTCCGGTGACGCGCACATCCAGGGCATCGGCACCACGGAGAGCGGCGACGCGCTGTACCTGCTGCCCGTGGGCCGCTGGAACACTTTGAACCTGCCCGCCGGCTACTCCGGCGAGGGCTATGCGGACAGCGCCCACTTTGTGGAGTGTGTGGGGGATGAATCTCTCACCATAGGCGAGTTCGCCCTTCAGCAGCCCGGCTACCAGATTGTCAGCAAGCTGTGGATTGTGGTGTTCATCCTCGTCTACATTGTCTGTGCAATTATCCTAAAGCGGCGGAAAAAGGCCCGCCAGGCGGCTCAGGGAAAATAATATCAACATTAATGACCCGACAGAGAGCAAGCCTAATCCCGATGTGCCAGTGACTTTTTTGGCACAGTCCCATGTGATTTGGGTTAATGGACAACTTCCGGTTTGTGGAGTAGTTAGTGGAAACACTTTTCCAAAAAGGAAGATGAATTAAGAATTCTTGGAAATCGTTTCCAATCAAATAATAATTGCAGTAACCAGCCGGGCGAGATGTTATATCCCACCCGGTGTCCCCAGGGGACCTTATTTTCCCCAAATGAAAGAAAGTAGGAACTATGAGAAAGAACAGTATCAAAAACACCCGCATAAACGGTGAAGTCCAGCGTGCTCTGGCAGAAATCATCCGCAGCGGCATCAAGGACCCACGCATCAGTCCCCTGACCAGTGTGGTGGCCGTCGAGGTCGCTCCGGATTTGAAGAGCTGCAAGGCGTGGATCAGCGTCCTGGGCGGCGATGAGGCTAGAGAAGCCACCTTTCAGGGCCTTAAAAGTGCGGAGGGCTATATCCGTTCCCAGTTGGCGAGAACCATCAACCTGCGCAATACCCCCGAGATTACCTTTGTCATGGACCAGTCTATCGAATATGGCGTGAATATGTCCAGGAGGATCGATGAGGTGATCAACGCCGATAGAGAGGCGGGGAACGGTGCCGGGGAAGAAGATATGGAGCTCTGATTCCCCGTCCGGGCGGTTATGGAACTTTAGTCAGGAGAAAAGATATATGGATATTTTACAGGAATGCCAGGGGGCTTCCCGCATTGCCATCACCGGACATGTCCGGCCTGATGGTGACTGCGTGGGCTCCTGTCTGGCGCTTTATCAATATTTGCAGAAAAGGATACCGCAGGCTCTGGTGAAGGTGTATCTGGAACAGCCTGCGGAGATTTTTGCGGAGATCGAAGGCTTTGACCGGATAGACAGTCAGTGCGCAGACACGGAGCCCTACGATGTCTTTTTTGTGCTGGACAGCGTACCGGAACGCATAATGGAGCCGGCCAGGAAGCTCTATGAGCAGGCCCGCAAAACCATTAATATAGACCATCACATCAGCAATACGGGAGCGTGTGACCGATTCTATATTGTACCGGACGCCAGTTCCACGGCCGAGCTGATCTATGAACTGATAGATGAGGAGACTTTGGACGCTGATCTTGCCAAAGCAATTTACATAGGCATCATTCATGATACGGGCGTGTTCCAGTACTCAAACACCTCTCCCAGAACCATGGAGATCGGCGCCAGGCTGATCAGCTATGGCTTTGACTTTCCGCGTCTGGTTCAGGAGACCTTTTACCAGAGAACCTATGTGCAGACCCAGGTGCTGGGCAGAGTGCTTCTGGAGAGTATCCGCTTTATGGACGGGTGCTGTATCGTCAGCTGCCTGGACCGCAAGACGATGGATTTTTACAATGTAGATAATAAGGATCTGGACGGTATCGTGAACCATCTGCGCAATATCAAGGGGATACACTGTGCGATATTTATGCACCAGACGGATGTGTTGGAGTACAAGGTGAGTCTGAGGTCTGACGACTGGGTGGATGTATCCCGGGTGGCCTCTTGCTTTGGGGGAGGCGGACATATGCGTGCGGCAGGATGTACCATGAATGGGACCTTCCACGACTGTGTGAACAATCTTTCCCTCCGTATCAAAGAACAGATGGGGGATTACCTTTCTGCCAATATGAAAAAATGTATAGAAGAAACGGAATATTGGAAAAAAACACATATGGAAAGTGACGGATGAGAATGTATCATGGTATAATTACAGTTCATAAGGAGAAAGGATATACTTCTCATGATGTGGTGGCCAAGCTGCGGGGAATATGCGGGCAGAAAAAGATCGGCCACACCGGCACATTGGACCCGGAGGCTACAGGGGTGCTTCCCGTGTGTCTGGGCAGCGGCACAAAACTATGCGATATGTTGACAGACAGGGACAAGGAGTATGTGGCAGTGCTGCGTCTGGGAGTGGAGACGGACACTCAGGATATGACCGGCCGTGTGCTGGCGGAGCATACCGTAGAGGCCGATGAGGAACAGGTGAGAGAGGCGGTGCTGTCCTTTCAGGGCAGTTATCTGCAGACGCCGCCCATGTATTCCGCGCTTAAGGTAAACGGAAAAAAGCTCTATGAGCTTGCCAGAGAGGGTAAGGAGGTGGAGCGTCAGGCCAGAGAGGTGCGAATCGAGGAGATAGAGATCCTTGAGCAGCATCTGCCGACTTTGCGGCTGCGCGTAGTCTGCAGCAAGGGCACCTATATTCGGACGCTGTGTGCGGATATAGGGCAGAAGCTGGGCTGCGGCGGAGCCATGGAGAGTCTGGTGCGCACCCGAGTGGGAGAGTTTTCACTGAAAGAAGCGCTCACCTTGGGACAACTGCAGGAGCTGCGGGACCAGGGGCGGCTTTCGGAGGCGGTGTCATCGGTGGAAAGCGTATTCTTGAGCTGTCCGGTGCTGCATGTGCGGCGGGAACTGGAAAGGCTTCTCGACAACGGCAATGCGCTGACGGTGGAGCAGACGGCGGAAAAAGAGCAGTATGCGCCGGGGCGCTGGGTGAGAGTATGCCGGCCGGACAACCGCTTTGCGGGCATTTACGCTTATGATGAGGGAAAGGGCAGATACCAGCCGGTGAAGATGTTTTTGGATTGACTGAATTATGGAAATTATTGCAAACACATTGGAATTTCAACTGAATAAGAATACGGCGGTGGCAATGGGCAAGTTTGACGGTCTGCATGTGGGGCACAGGAAACTTCTGGGCAGGATTTTGGAGCAGAAAGACCGGGGACTTGCCCCCTGTGTGTTCACCTTTGAGCCGTCTCCAGCCGTGCTTTTCGGTCTCTCTGATGGAAAAGAGCTGATGAACCGCTGGGAGAAGCGCCAGGCTTTTGAGGAGATGGGGGTGGAGGTGCTGATAGAGTTTCCTCTGACAAAGAAAACTGCCGCCATGCCGCCTGAGACTTTTATAAAAGAGGTACTGGTACGGCGTCTCAAATGCGCCTATGTGGCAGCGGGGGAGGATGTGTCCTTCGGCAGCCGGGGGGCGGGAGACGCGGAGCTGCTTCGCCGGATGGGCGAGCAGTGCGGCTATGAGGTGCAGACCATTGAGAAAATCAAAATCCGCGGGCAGGAGGTCAGCTCCACCTATGTGCGAAACTGCGTGGAGAGCGGAAGGATGGAGGAGGCCGCGCAGCTTTTGGGAACTCCCTATACCGTGAGAGGGGAAGTGTGCCATGGAGCGGGAAAGGGGGCCGTATTCGGTATGCCCACGGCGAATCTGCCGTTCCCGGAGGAGAGACTGTGTCCGCCCTTCGGCGTCTATTTTTCGCGGGTGCTGTACGGGAAAAACAGCTATGCCGCCATCAGCAATGTGGGCTGTAAGCCTACGGTCACGGACGCCGGGCGCGTCGGCGTGGAAACATATCTGTATGACTTTGAAGGAAATCTCTACGGAAAGACGATCGCCGTGCAGCTAATGGCTTTCCACAGGCCGGAACAGCGTTTTGAGTCTGTGGCCGCCCTGAAACGTCAGCTGCGGGCGGACAGGGAGGCCGGCCGCAGATACTGGAATCAAGAATCTGTCGGGGAATGACATACTTAATATTTTTTTGTAAAAAAATATTGCCAGTTTGAGAAGTATCCCTTAGAATAGAAATGTATGTCGCATAGGATATTAATGTCAGGTTATTGCCTGATGTTGACACGAATGAAGGGAATAAAAGCATGAGTGTACGCATTATTTTATCTTTGGCAGGCGGTCTGGGCCTCTTCCTGTTTGGCATGGATCTGATGAGCGATTCCATTGAGAAGGTGGCAGGCGCCCGGCTGCGCCGGATTTTGGAGATTTTCACCACCAACCGTTTCTCAGGTATGCTGGTGGGTATTGTATTTACCGGAATTATCCAGTCTTCCTCGGCCTGTACGTCCATGGTGGTCAGCTTTGTCAACTCAGGACTTATGAATCTGTATCAGGCTGCAGGAGTAATCTTTGGCGCCAATATCGGTACTACAGTCACATCCCAGCTGGTATCTCTCAATCTGTCAGCCGCAGCGCCGGTAATTCTGCTGTGCGGTGTGCTGGTCATGATGTTCAGCAAAAAGGAAAAAGTGAAGAAACTTGCGGAGGTGATCGTGGGCTTCGGCATCCTGTTCACCGGCCTGAATACCATGTCGAACGGCATGGAGGAGATGAAGAACGTGCCTGAAGTGGTGGATCTGATGAAGTCCCTGACAAGTCCGCTGCTGGCTACTCTGACAGGAACCATCCTGACAGCGGTGATTCAGAGCTCCTCCGTGACGGTGAGTATTGTACTGCTATTGGCATACCAGGGCTTTCTGGACCCGGGGATCTGCCTGTATATCATTTTAGGCTGTAACATCGGCGCCTGTGCCACGGCTCTCATCACTTCCCTGCCGGGCAAGAAGGACGCCAAGAGAGCGGCGCTGATCCACTTCTGGTTCAATGTGATCGGCACGCTGCTGATTTATGTGATCCTGTTTTTTGCCAAAGATTCGATTATCCAGATGATTCAGTCTATCTCTGCGGACAATGGCAGATTTGTGGCTAATGCCCACACGATTATCAAGATATTCCAGGTGATTATCCTGTTCCCCTTCTCCGGGGCTATCGTGAAGCTGGCCAGCATCACGGTGCCGGGCGAGGACAGGAAGGTGGGCTATCGGGAGAGCTATCAGCTGAAATATATCGGTGAGAAGGTGGTGTTCAACCCTGCCACGGCGGTGGTGGAGGTTATCAAGGAGCTGGACCGCATGGCTTCTCTGGCCAGCGAGAACCTGAACAGGGCCATGAATGCTTTGATTACTCTGGATGAGGAAGATATTGAGGAAGTCTATGAGGTGGAGAAAAATATCAATTTCCTGAATCATGCCATCACCAATTATCTGGTAAAGATCAACCAGACGACCCTGCCCATTGAAGACTTGAAGAGTCTGGGCGCCCTTTTCCATGTGGTCAACGATATCGAGCGCATCGGCGATCATGCGGAGAATGTGGCGGATGCGGCGAGACAGCGAAAAGAGGGCGGCATCAGCATCAGCAAGGAGGCTCAGAGAGAGCTGGGAGAGATGCTGGATATGGTCAATACCATCATTCAGTATTCCATAGAAATGTTCGCCAAGAGCGACGACAGGCATATGAATGAAGTGATTCTTCTGGAGGATAAGGTGGACAACAAGGAGAGAGAATTGCAGCAGCGCCATGTGGACCGTCTGGCCAGAGGGGAGTGTACTCCTGAGGCGGGTATGATTTTCTCCGATATTGTTTCCGGACTGGAGAGAGTAGCGGATCATGCTACCAATATCGCGTTTGCCATCAGGGAAGGGGATGGAATCTGAGTACCGGTTAGGGTGTGAAAAGTACAAAGTTTGAGGAAAAACAAGGAAATATGCGGAAATAGTTGACAAACCGGCGCGGATGTTGTTATAATTCATATCAGTTAATAAAAACGTAACAAAATTGTAATGTTTATGGCTGATATGATGGGAGTTAATATGATAAAACGCAAAAATCTTGCAGTGAGAATGATAGGTACATGTCTGGCGGTTTGTCTGTTGCTGCCCATGGAGGCGGAGGCATCGGATAACAGCAGCGCAAAGGATGTGCTGCAGCAGGCGGGTATTGCGTCCATGATGGATGTGTCTCTCACGGAGGAAGAATACATAGCGGCGGCTCAGGAGGCGCAGGGCGCATCCTGGGGGTATACCAATATCGGAATTGCCGAGGTGGAATCAGGCAATCTGAATGTCAGGGCGGAAGCGTCTACCAGCGGGAAGCTGGTGGGTAAGATGCCCAAGGGCTCGGCATGTGAAGTGCTGGAGATATATCCGGAGATCGGCTGGGCTCATATCAAGTCCGGCGAGGTGGACGGATATGTGAGCACGGAATTTCTGCTGACGGGTCCTGATGCCAAGCTGCGCGCCAACGAGCTGGTAAGGACTGTGGTAGTAGCGGATACGGACGGCCTGAGAGTACGGGATGAGGCCAGCACGGACGGAGCAGTGTATACCCAGGTGCCTGAGGGTGAAGAGATGGACTATGTGGACACTCAGGAGGGTTGGTATCAGGTGGATATAGATGGAGACAATCTTTTCGTGTCCGCGGAATTCTCCCATGTGGAAGAACGTCTGGATACGGCGATTACCATGTCGGAGTTGTTATATGGACAAGGTGTCTCCGATGTTCGGGTGGATCTGGTAGAGTACGCCAAGCAGTTCCTGGGCAACCCTTATGTGTGGGGAGGAACCAGTCTGACCAAGGGTACCGATTGCTCCGGTTTTGTCATGGGAGTGTACAAGCATTTCGGCATAACCTTAAGCCACAGCTCCAGGGCGCAGGCAGGCGAGGGAACAAGGATATCCTATTCTGAGCTTCAGCCCGGTGATCTGGTGTTCTATGCTAACAGCAGCGGAACCATCAACCATGTGGCGATCTATATCGGGGGAGGCCGCGTTATCAGTGCCAGTAACCCCAAGAGCGGCATTCGGATCAACAAGTACAATTACCGTACTCCTGTGAGATATGTGCGGATATTAAAAGATTAAATTTTATAGTTTACAAATGCCGGAGAATATGTTATTCTTAATCGGTATGAGTTCGCCGACACTCAGATACGGGACACTCCGACCCGGTCCTGGTGTACGGTGCGTATAATAATCATTAATGGAGGAAAAGAAAATGATTTCTAAGGAAAAAAAGACAGCGATTATCAATGAGTATGCGAGATCTGCCGGTGACACAGGCTCACCTGAGGTTCAGATCGCCGTACTGACCGAGAGGATTAAGGAATTGACCGAGCATATGAAAGCCAATCCCAAGGATCATCATTCCAACAGGGGTCTGCTGAAGCTGGTTGGTCAGAGACGTGCCTTGCTTGCCTATCTGAAGGACAAGGATATCGAGAGATACCGTACCCTGATTGAGAGACTGGGTCTGAGAAAATAAAACTATTGGGAAGGCGGAGCAGCAGCCGGATACGGCGCTCCGCCTTTTTGCCATAGCAGAACGAAGAAACTGGAGACGATATTGCAGATTGGTCTGCAATATACAGGAAAGAGGTAAATATGTATAATTCTTATTCAATGGAACTGGCAGGCCGCACCCTGACCGTAGATATCAACAGAGTGGGCAAACAGGCTAACGGCTGCGCGTTTATGCACTATGGTGATACCACAGTGCTGAGTACTGCGACAGCATCGGAGAAGCCCAGGGAGGGTATTGATTTCTTCCCCCTGAGCGTGGAATTTGAGGAGAAGCTGTATTCGGTGGGCAAGATCCCCGGAGGCTTTAACAAGAGGGAGGGCAAGGCCAGCGAGAATGCAGTGCTGACCAGCCGTGTAATCGACAGGCCCATGCGTCCCCTGTTCCCCAAGGATTACCGCAACGATGTAACCCTGAACAATATGGTGATGAGCGTGGACCCTGAGTGCCGCCCGGAGTTGGTGGCCATGCTGGGTGCAGCCATCGCTACCTGCATCTCGGACATCCCCTTTGACGGCCCCTGCGCCATGACTCAGGTGGGAATGATCGACGGCGAGTTTATCATCAACCCCTCTCAGGAGCAGTGGAAGAAAGGTGATCTGAACCTGACCGTGGCATCTACCCGCGAGAAGGTGATTATGATAGAGGCGGGTGCCAACGAGGTGCCTGAAGCAAAGATGATCGAAGCCATCTACAAGGCTCATGAGATCAACCAGACCATCATTGCCTTTATCGACAAGATTGTGGCAGAGGTGGGCAAGCCCAAGCATACCTACACCAGCTGTGCAATCCCCCAGGAGATGTTTGACGAGATCATGAAGATTGCCACCCCGGAGGAGATGGAAGTGGCTGTGTTCACCGATGACAAGCAGACCCGTGAGGAGAATATCCGTCAAATTACTGCCAAGCTGGAGGAGGCTTTCGCTGAGAACGAAGAATGGCTGGCAGTGCTGGGCGAGGCGGTATACCAGTATGAGAAAAAGACCGTGCGCAAGATGATCCTGAAGGATCACAAGCGTCCCGATGGCCGTGAGATCACACAGATCCGTCCTCTGGCTGCAGAGGTTGACCTGATCCCCAGAGTGCATGGCTCCGCCATGTTTACCCGCGGACAGACTCAGATTTGTAATGTTTGTACTTTGGCTCCCCTTTCCGAGCAGCAGAAGCTGGACGGGCTGGATGAGAACGAAGTGAGCAAGAGATATATGCACCACTACAATTTCCCCTCCTACTCTGTGGGTGAGACCAAGCCCTCCAGAGGACCGGGACGCCGGGAGATCGGTCATGGCGCACTGGCTGAGAGAGCGCTGATCCCTGTGCTGCCCAGCGAGGAGGAGTTCCCTTATGCTATCCGTACCGTGTCCGAGACCTTTGAGAGCAATGGTTCCACTTCCATGGCTTCCACCTGTGCGTCCTGTATGTCCCTGATGGCGGCGGGCGTGCCCATCAAGAAGATGGTGGCCGGTATTTCCTGTGGTCTGGTGACAGGCGAGGCAGATGATGATTTTGTCCTGCTGACGGATATCCAGGGTCTGGAAGATTTCTTTGGAGATATGGACTTTAAGGTGACCGGTACTACAGAAGGCATCACAGCAATCCAGATGGATATCAAGATTCACGGTCTGACCAGACCCATTGTGGAGGGCGCTATTGCCCGCTGCCGTGAGGCGAGACTGTTTATCATGGATAACTGCATGAAGCCTGCTATTTCCGCACCCCGTCCTCAGGTTGGCCCTTATGCGCCCAAGATTATCTCTATCCAGATCGATCCTGAGAAGATCGGTGATGTGGTGGGACAGAGAGGCAAGACCATCAACGAGATCATTGCCCGTACCGGTGTGAAGATTGATATCACTGACGACGGCAAAGTGTCCGTATGTGGCACAGAGAAGGAGATGATGGACAAGGCTGTGGAGATGATCAAGATGATCACCACAGACTTTGAGGAGGGCCAGATCTTCAAGGGCAAGGTAGTCAGCATCAAGGAGTTCGGCGCATTCATCGAGTTTGCTCCCGGCAAGGAGGG
>CAZKAO010000100.1:0-9805 GCA_964550745.1 uncultured Acetatifactor sp. | reverse complement strand
ATTTGTGCAATTTTATAAGCTGTTTCAAAATTTTCAAAATGCCCCTCCTGTATACTGTTTAAGTATTCGTCAAAATTTGCTTTAGGTATAGTGTAAACTATGTCCTAAGGGCAAGGTCAAGCATATATGGCAAAGAATCTTCCGCATCCACCCACATTTGCATATATCAAGAGGTTCGTCTATTGCCAAAGCATTTAAGGCAGATTCCGAGCAGGGAGTGGTTTTTAGTCCTTCTTCTGCCCTTCCGCAATCTATCCGTAGAAAATAGCCTGCATAAGTATATATTTCAATCAGTTCACCATTCTCGTATGTTTTGTGTTATAATGTTTTATGTGATTTTGTTTCCCTTATCAGGGTTCGTAATACCCTGTGGGAAGATATAACATAAGGGAAAGTTCACTTGCGATAAATTTAGTGAAGTCACAATCAGGATTTGGCGAGGAGAAAAATTGGATAATAAAATGGAAATTATGAGAATGTTTTTGAAAATAATTATGTGGGTGTTGATTGTAGAATTTGGGTGTAATTTTGTTATGCAAACAATTAGCTATTCCTTTTATAAGGGGGCAAAGAGAATGACAGATATTACATCTGCGCCTCAGTACATTCAAATATCAGATAAATTGACGGGCTATGGGTATAATCTTGAAGCAAACAGTGACAAGGTGATTTTATTCTTTGGAGGTTCAAATTATATCGCTTATAATTCTGTTGGAAAATATGCAGACAAGTTTTCCTGTCCGTTTTTGGCGGTTGATTATTATGGAACACAGGATAGCAAAGGAAAAATGAATTTGCAAACAATGAAGAAATCTGCCACGGAGTTGTATGACTGGGCACAAAAGCAGTATCCGCAGGCAGAAATTATAATTATGGGACATAGCTATGGCGTTGGTATGGCCGCATATCTTGCAAGTGTGAGACAATGCAAAACATTGGTATTGGCGGCTGGTTATAGGGATATTTCTGATTTATACAATAAAATGATACCGATATTCTGGGGACCTTTTAAAGTTTTTATTTCAAACAATATTCATACAGCTGAATATGCTAAAAACGTAACTGCTTCAGTGTATGTAATCGGTTCAAAAGCAGATAAAACATTAAGTGCATCATTACAGGAAAAATTGTCGAATTGCTTTGAAAATTCCGAGTTGAAAATATTTGATGATATTACGCACGAAAATTATTTTATTTCAGAAGAAGTTGTCAAATATATAAATAGCATAATTGAATAAATTTGTAAACAGGAATGTAAACGTTGTCTGAGGGGAAAAAGAAGGATTTATAATGTCAAAATCCTGGCGGTTGCCCACCAGGATCTCATCTACCTTAACATGAAAAAAACAAGCCATAGCATACATGTTATCAAATGTAGGCAGGCATTCTCCTCTCTGCCACTTGTATATGGCCTGGGGCTGCTCAAAGCCCAAAAACGTCTGCAGCTGCCTGACACTGATACCTCTCTGCTCCCGCAGTTCCTTGATCCTCCTGCCGGTGGCTTTCAGATCAATCATCGGAAAAACATGTTCCATATTGCTGCCTCCCCTCCCGCCCTATCTGGGCTGTCAACGAAAATAAACTGCAATACCTCATGGATACTGCAAAGGTTACAACATCTCCCGAACACATCTCATATACTATAGCAGTTTTTCCTCCTTCTTTCAAGGGTTTTGTGTACTTTATTCCCCGGATGAACTCTCCCGGCGGAGGAATTCACAGATAATGTCCAGCACAGTATCGCTCCAAAACACAGCGCCGCCATGATCAGCTCCCTCTATTTCCCAATAGACGACGTTTTTGCCTGAGGCCATGAGCAAATCATATAGATACCGGCTCTGTCTCACACTGACCTGGCGGTCCTCCGCGCCGTGGAGCAGAAGGATGGGTGGCAGAGGCGCGTCTTTGTCAATATACATTTTGCAGCTCGCCTCGCGGGCCAATTCCACCTCTTCCGTAATCTCGTCAACTCCCAGCAAATCCCTGCTGGGTCTGAAATCTTCCGGCATAAAGGCAGGAATCGGCTCAGCGGCACACATAAATAGATCTGCAGGGGCAGATTCCGCAATTACTCCCTTGACCATACTGGCAGCAAATCCTCTGGCATCCTTCAGACCCTTGGCGCTCCTCATCGCCGTCATCAGCGCAATATGGCCCCCTGAGGAGTTGCCCGCCAGAAAAATTCTGTCCGAATCAATATGAAACGCTTCCGCTTTGGACAGCAGGAACAGAACCGCCCGCTCCACATCCTCCACCTGCGCCGGATACCGGGCAATAGTGGACTCCCGGTACTGCAGCGCCGCGACCACAAACCCTCTCTCCGCAAGTCTGGAAAGGGCGGGGATACTATTATACATTTCCTGTTCATACCAGGCGCTGCCGGGAATGAAAATCACCAAAGGATACCTTTCGTTCTCTTTCCACTCCTGCCGATACGGCACGATCAGCTGCAAATATCTCTTGGTTTTCTCATATTCGTGGTACATCACGTTGGGAACATACAGCCATTCCAGATCTTTACATTCCACGCGGATTGTCTTTTTCATAATTGCCTCCCAATCTTGTCATTCAACGAAAGCCCCTGCTCTGTCTTCCCAGGCAGAGGCGGCTACACCGCCAGCCTCTGCAGCGTCTCCTCCACCGGGGCATACCGGGGGCTGTCCAGAGCCCTGCACAGGCTCTCATAGGGATCCTGCACTTCTCTGTAAGCCGCCATCTTCATGGCATTCTGAGAAAAACCGGACAGCATACAGATGCCCTGTTCCCCTGTCACGGCGGGTATCGTATTGCTGCGCCCACACACATTCCAGAAGATCAATCGGGGCATGGGATAGCCCGCCTGGGCATACTCTGCGGCAATCCGCTCAAACAGCGTCTGGTTGAAGGGCTGCGTTCTTCCACCAGAATACTGGCTGCTGGCCGCATCAAACTCCATATCGGAGATAATCAGCACCTGCCCCGGAATCTCCTCCGCAGGCACTTCATGACTCACAGCCATGTCCAGCAACAGACGAAACACCGCCTGGATATTGGTGTTAGCCACCTCGTCATAGGCACGCATGATCTCCAGTTTTTCCTTCAGACTCCCGCCCCTGCTCAGATCAATCAGCTGAGGAGTCTGGCTGAAACAGATGGCCATATCGTGAAAAATCCCCTCAAGCTGCGCCGCAAAGTAGATGGCCAGAGAATGGCAGACCTCAATGGCGCTTACCAGACCGGAGCCGTCCACCGGAGAGTACATGCTGCCGGAGCCGTCCGCCACCACGATACAGTCCTCCAGCCCCCAGTCATTTTTAAAGCCCTCCCTGAGCAGTTTCTGCCACATCAGCTCCGCCAGCAGATTCTCTTTAAGCGAAGCGCTCCAGTAGCAGCTATTGCTGCCGGTATAGATTTTATGGACGATCTCATAAGGCATGACGCCCCCGATATTCAATTTTCCATCCTCCAGGTACACCCGGCGCAGATAATCCTCCCGGCGCGCTCTGTCATGTCTGGCAAAAGCCGCGTCATACAACAGATTGGCTTTGGCAGGAACCTTCTCATAGTCTACCTGTTCCCACCGGGATGCCGACATTTTTACCTCTGTCACGTCCAGATAGGTTCTGAGGGCCGACAATGTCCGGCGGTATTCTCTCCTGTCCATACCCAGCATTTTCGCAATCCTGACCGCCATGGCTCGGGTGGCCGCGCTGGAAGTATTGATGCTGGGCAGCCACTTGGCCAGCAGACTGGCAGGGCGTCCCTCCTCCATGGCCTCCTGGTCCGCCCTGAGCAGCCCTGCGACATAGGCTCCCATCTCCTCCTGCAGCGGCGTGTCCAGATAGAGCATCAGATCGTCATATCGGCCATACTGGGGAATCAGCTTCATTACCTCCCGGGCAATCTCCGGCTGGGACTCGGCCAGATACCGCATACAGATGCGGAAACTCCTGCGCTCCCCCAGGCCCTGGGCAATATCCCGCAGATAAAACAGCCATTTGACCGCATATTGCCGGTTCTCATAGTACGCCTTCACAAAATTATCCCCTATGTACTGGGCATTGCATCTGCGCAGGGAGGACACCTGAAAGTGCAGATCCAGCAGTTCGTGCTGCGTAGTTTTCAGCCCCCAAGCTCCGTTTTCCGTTCTGGAGCGGTTATTGTAATTTTGAATATAGGAACGCGCCTGGGATTTGTTTTTCCGCTGGTACACCTCATGGGTCTGGGAAATATCATACGCTGCAATCTCTTTCTCCATATCTCCATTGTCATATCTGACTGCCCTCGCTCTGTTCATCACTGCTCCTCCCCACAGAAGTACCGCTCATAACCTGATGTTGTTATGAGCGGTGTCCACTGTTTTCCACACGCAAGACGCTAATATTGTCTGTAGACATTATTTGCTGAATATTTTTAAGGTTTTTGTTTATTGCTGTGTGCGCCTTTTCTCCCGTGCTTGTAAGGATACTATAACACGCTTCGGGTCGTCTGTCATTGAACCTGTAGTTCAAAGCTGTTCGATAGTAATGAGATGTCAGAATATATTCGCAACATAATATCTAAACGTGAATTTCAGAGTGGCGGCTGGTTAAAATTCCTTCCGTTCCATGATTCCTATTCTGATTCTATAAGACAGAAGCAGCAGCACAATTCCAATGCCGAAAAAAGCCGCAATCGCAGTGCCCATCCCCAGCACCGACAGGTTTTTCCAGAGAGCATCCAAGTCTATATTTATGAATTTGACAATTTCTGCTCCCATTACAAGCAAAAGAAAAAGCAGGCCAATAACTCCCACCATAATAATCCGGCCCTTATCTCCGCCGAATTTCAAGTGGAAGGGAATCTGGGCAGCCAGTAACAGCCATCCCACAGGCAACAGCATCAAAGCTGCCAGCATCGTGTCTGTCGGCATCATTATATGCCTCGTCATACCTGCAATGATGGAGATAATCGTCCCGGTCAGCCAGCCTGCGATGCTCATGCATAAGCCGAAGATATACTTTTCTGCTATATATCCCCGCCTCGTGATCGGCAGGGAAAGCAAAAAAGGATAACCATTGTCAAATTCATCATAACTGAAGGTGCTGGTTGTGAAACTAGTACCGACTATGGCCAGATAGGTGATGACAAAGGTTGTGTCAGTGTTATAAGCAGATATTCCGACTCCAATCAGGACAATCAAAACCAGCGAGTTTTTCATGTTATTCTTTAAAAGTTCAAAATCTTTAATCAATAAGCCTTTCATAATGCCTCCCCTCGAATCATCATCGTGATCACTCCGTCAATACTCCCTTTTTCTATGACAAGCTTCGGGTAATTTTCTATATAATACTGTTTCTGATTCGTCAGGCAGCTGTATCCAAAGCTCTCCTTTTTACGAAGCAGGATATAGCGTTTGTCCAGAAAATCATACTGTTGTTCATCTGCTTTTAGCAAAGCGTATCCATCCAACAATACATCCGTATCCTCGTGAAGGATGATTTTTCCGTCATGTATCATATAAATGTCATCGCACAGGCCCTCCAGATCACCGGAGATATGGGAACTGATCAAAATTCCGTGTTCTTCGTCTTGTTCCATAAACTCCCTCAGCATTTCCAACAGCTCATCCCTTGCAACCACATCAAGACCTGCTGTGGGCTCATCTAATATCAAGAGCTTTGCCTTATGAGAAATAGCCGTCAAAATTTTTAGCTTTGCCTTCATACCTGTGGAAAACTCTTTGATTTTCTTATTGTCGGGCAAGCCAAGCTTCTTGACCTGTTCCGAAAAAAACGCCCTGTCGAAATCCTTGTACAGATTGCTCAAGATCAGCGGGATATCCTTGACTGTCAAATACCCGCTGAAGCCGGAATCCGACAGCACCACCCCCAGCTTTTGTTTTTCTGCGGCGCCGGATTTACTAACATCCTGCCCCATAATCCGGATACTTCCACTGTCTGGTGAAATCAAACCTAAAAGTGCTTTGAAGGTAGTACTCTTTCCGGCGCCGTTCTGTCCCACAAGCCCTGTCACGCAGCCCGGACGGACCTCCAGCGAACAGTCCAGCGAAAATGTGCCGTAATTTTTTCGTAATTGATCGATTTTTAACATAATGATACCTCCCTGACTGCTTTGGCAGACATCCAATCATGCCATCTCCAGCAACGCAAATACTTAATCATCCAAAATCAATTCAAATAGATTTCGGATGTCTTCATTACTGATTCCATATCTCCTGCCCTTTTGTACTGCTGCTTCCAAATCAGCTTCCAGTTCCTTTTTCTGCTCCTCCAACAGAAGTCCCGGATTGATGGCCGCCACATAGGTTCCCTTTCCGTGAATCGTCACGACAAAGCCCTCTGACTCCAGACTGTCATAGGCCTTTTTGACAGTCAACGCGCTGATTTTCAAATCCTTTGACAGCGTACGGACAGAAGGCAAGTTGCTGTTTTCCTGCAACTCCCCGGTTCGAATCAAGGTTTTAATCTGTTCCATAATCTGTTCATAGATTGGAACCATAGAAGAACTGTTTACTATTATGCGCATTTTCTCTCCTCCTAATAAACAGTATATAACAGTATATATCTGTTGTCAAGTGTTATATACTGTTTGGATTAAAAGATTTTTAACCATTACAACAAACAGCACCCATGTATAGAAACACGGGCGCTGCCTGCGCTTATTGTTCAATATCAGCTTTCCCCTACCCAGTGTAAGAAAAGTTCCTTCCAGCCCAGTTCTACTCTGTAGTCAACGGGTTGATCGCCTCTCCGTCCACTGTTGCCGCAAAAACAGGTTAGGACCTCCATATTTGACGATAACGCCGCCTCCAGAACCACCTCTCTATTCATACCCATATCCCCACAGATTTTTGATCTGCGGCATCAGCTTCTCCACATCCCAGGTTTTTTCGCTGTTACTTCTACTGTTGGGATCACATACTGTTATTTTGCCATATTCATCCACACCGGTTAAGACGATAAAATGTCCCGTGGTAGTAAAATCTCCCGGCCTCATGGCACATATGATGGGGTGACCGCTTCGCAGCTGTGCCAGAATATGATCCGCGTCAAACACAATATCCACCTCTGTCAGACCCAGCTCCGACGCCCCATAGGTCATCAGATCCCAGGCAGTTCCGGCACCCTTCACATAATATCCACCCTGCTCCGCAAACTGTGCCACGCTCAGTGGGTCCCAGTCCGTCCCACCGCTCAGGCCGCACCAGACCATGGACAGGCAGGTGGGGCCGCATCCCGTGATCGCCAGAAAATCGCTGCCGTAGGTCTCATATCCCCACCGTTCATCCCATTGCAGAAAAAGAGGGATAGTCCCCTGTACCACCTCATCTGACAGATCAATCTCCGGATGCTTGTCCCTGTTTTCAAAATATCCCCGCACAAATGTTTCTGCTTCCGGGTTCAGTTCCAACAACTTCAGCAGGCTCTCCGGATACTCCAGTCCATCCTGTGTCTTAGCCCATCCCCCCGTCTGTTCATAGTCCGCTTCCCTGCTCTGTCCAGTGCCTGAACCCGTATAATTCCGCAAATCCGTTCTGTCGTACCATATCGCCGCCGCAAAAATCAGTCCGATCAACGTCATTGCCAGACCTATCCTGCATGCTCTCCAAATACGCATTTTCCGTCGTCTTCTCTGCCGCTCTGCATTCATGACAAAATCCCCTTCATATTTAGGTTACGCATACTCCCAGAACAATCTCCGTCCATAATGGCGCCGGCAGCTGTTCACACTCATGTGTATGGGCAAATGCTGATTTATCTATCATGAGTATAGCAGAAAGAAGAAAGCGGATTCTTCAAAATATCCTTATATATTTCTTGCGATTTTATGACAAAACGAAATATATATTTTACAGGTTCTAAGATTCATTCCTCTCAGAGCATATATTTTCCCCCTGTCGTATACTCCTATTTTGGTTTAGAAAAAATAACGCTAAAATAAGATTTAGTAACCGTCAATTATCTCGTCAAAACAGGAGTATACCTATGGAATTCAGTGAAAGGCTGTATCGTCTTCGCCTGGAAAAGAGCATCTATCAGAAACAGCTTGCCGTACATCTTCATGTGTCCATCGGCACAATATCCAACTACGAAAACGGGGTCCATTCTCCTGATTTAAAGACCCTGGCCAAAATCGCCGAATTCTTTCAAGTATCTGTGGATTATCTATTGGACCGCACAGAGTACACCGGTACTATTGATGATCTGAATGAGAAACTGACAGATTCCCATACCACCGCTGACATCATGAATATCCTTGCCAGGCTGTCTCCCGAACACTCGCTGGATCTGATTTATTTTCTGGACATGCTGAAGTTGAGTAACCAGATAGAATCGCAGCCTTCAATCTGACATTGGCGCCAATTTCTTTTCCGCCATCATATAAAACACTTTGATCTGGTATCCAGCCGCCCCATACAGGCGGTCCAGCCCGGAATAGGTATAGCTCAAATAACCTTCCCGCATTCCCATGTCCTTCAGCGCCCTGGTGCCCAGCAGCACCAGGTTGGTCGCTATGTGCTGTCCTTGCCATTTCCTTTTCACGGTGGTACAGCCGATGCTGCCTAAGCCCGGCATGCCTCGTTCGGGACCCACCATCAATGCGCCGCATACTTCCTGTCCCTTTAAGGCGATCAGCACTCGTCCCGGACCCTCCGGAGCATACTGGCTTTCCTCCCTGTAAAACTCACTAAATTCGCTGCAGGCATCCTCCGTACACTCCAGAATCCCCCCCAGATCCGCCAGCGTGGCAAAACGGTAGGTAATTCCTTGTATTGTATCACCTATTTGCCAGGCAGTCTCCACCAGATCCTTTAAGTCGAACCTCATATCAAAGCAGTCCGCATTCTCCCAGGAATGCTTATATCCCCTTTTTTCAAAAAAGGTACTGGCACTGCTGTCCAACTCAGGATATAACCGGATATTCCGGGCCGGAAAAAGGTGGACACTAGTGGGCACCCCAGGCATGAGATAATCAAATCCCACACCTGTCCTGCATATCTCGTGACCAGCCTCACGAATCAGTTCCTCTGACTGTTTCAGCAGCCATGTGCCTATTCCCCGCCGCCGATATGCCTCATCCACACACAGCAGCAGGATCACATCCCGGTTGACCACAGAAAGTCCGATTAGCACTCCGGCATCATCCCGCTTTTCTATAAAATGGTTATCCACATGGCCCAATATCCGCCCCACTGTCCAATCATCCCGCACAATAAACGGCAGATTCCGTCTGAAAATGTCTATTCTCTCTTTCTCCATATATGTTACCTCTCCATATATCAACTTTTTACAACTCTACATTCTTTTCCTATGCTCTTGCATAATTTGATCCTTCTCTTACATTTTTCTCAAACTCTGCCACTGCTCCCATAACTCCTCTTTTTGGTTCATACCAAATTTCAGAATCTGCCACAGGGAATCTACCGCGTCCGGGCCGTAGACCTGCATGTAAGAAATGTGCATATATACCGCGCCATGCCAGATCAAGTCATATTCCGCCCGCGTCAGCGGCTTTTCTCCATAGTATCCCCGCAAAAATGCCAGCGCCAGGTCAAACCGATACCGCATCTCTTCTGTCTGATGGTTAAAGTCAACGAACTGCATGATAAAGGCCCATCCCAGGTCCAAATACTTCGACCCAATCCCTGCATCGTCCAGATCGATGAGTACCACTTCTCCACTGTCCCTGCGCATGGCATTGTGCGGACCAAGGTCTGAATGGATAAAACACTGTTCCTGTTCGGAAAAATTCGGCAGCCCGTCCAGTATCCTGTCAAACTCCGCCTTGAACGGTTTCTCCTCAAACCAGCCATAGAATCGGC
>CAZKAO010000099.1:0-9872 GCA_964550745.1 uncultured Acetatifactor sp. | reverse complement strand
GTGAGGAAATCACATGGCATGAGGCTTCTATAGATGCGGTGTTTGGATATGACACGTATAATGCTGATTTTAATACTGATAATTGGGATAAATACTTTGAGTGGTATTGTGAGAAAGCTATGAAGCTACGCGAGGTAGTCAAAAAGTTTGCGGAGTGAGACAATGATTAAAGTGATAAAAGGTGATATCACAAAAATCGATGTTCAAGCAATTGTCAATGCGGCTAATGAACCACTTTTGGGCGGTGGCGGTGTAGATGGGGCAATCCATAGGGCGGCTGGTCCGCAGCTCATAGAGGCGTGCCAGACACTCCACGGATGCCCGACTGGTGAAGCAAAGCTGACTAAAGGATATAATCTTCTCGCCAACTATGTTATTCACACGGCAGGACCAATATGGCATGGTGGAGAAGGAAGGCAGATATCTTAGCATCCTGCTATTATAAGTCGCTAATAGTGGCAGTCGAGAATGGAATCTGTACTATAGTGTTTCCTTCCATTTCCACAGGTGTGTATGGCTATCCTGTGGATAAGGCGGCAAAGGTAGCTGTTCATACAGTCAATAGGTTCCTTTCCGATAATCCCGGTAAAATCGATATTGTGCATTGGGGGCTGTTTGATGATCGTACCTATGCTACTTATGAGTCAGAGATGGGGCATTCGGACATTTCGGTTACAATGAATACCTATACCCATCTTGGATTTGATGATGCCAAGGATGAAATGGTTCGCTTGGAGGAATTGGAGGCTGTCGAGAAAGACGTTGAGAAAGTAATAGGAGAAAAGCCGATTAGTCAGAAAATGTTCAAAGCAATTTAACATAGTAGGAATGAAAATGAAGCCCTAGGTGCAGAAATGTCATCCGTTTTTTGTGTGTGTGGAAAAATACAGATGTTGTGGTATAATAGGATTTAATGTAGATTGTTTCTGCTAATAGTTTATCAGTAATAAGTGGAAAGGCGCTAAACAAAATATGCCGAGCATAGGATATTATGGAAAGGACGGAACATGTCAAATATAAGAACCTTTACTGCAGATATTAAATCACGCAAAATGTATAAAAACTTGGGTGATTGTATTATTGAAAGTAATAATGAAGACTATCCGCATCTAACATTTCAAGTAAAAAGCGTGGTTGACTATTTGAGGATTATTGAATTATTGTCCAAAACAAAATATGAAAATTTTGTTGGTGGAGAAATAATTTATCGTGGGATGTCAGATGCAGAATGGAAACTTATACCGTCACTTGGAAGGTGTTCGGATTTAAGCAATGGACAGGAATTTAATTTAGTAAATAGCTTTCTTGCTTTACGACCAGAAGCGTTTCAGGGATTGAGCACTAATTTTGAAATCTTATCAAAGATGCAACATTATGGATTACCTACACGGCTCTTAGATTTTACAACAAATCCTTTGATTGCATTATTTTTTGCTTGCAATGAATTTATAGGAGCAAAAGATGCAAGGGTGGTTTGTCATAGAGCCTATGTGAATGTGGCCCAAAATCCGATTATTGAAGAAATCTGTGGTTTTTATAATTATTTTGTTCAAGAAGATATATGGCTAGACGATTTAAGTATATCTCCTAAAAAATATTTACAAAAATTGTATCGAAATGAGGATTATAGGTTTTTGGTTGCACGACCATTTTACTGGAATGAAAGAATTCGTAGGCAAGCAGCAGTATTTATGATATTTCCTAATAAATTATTTGACCATTTTGGACTGTTTGTATCTGGAGGGAGAGAGGCTTATAGTCATCATTGGGAAAATGAAAGCATTAGAACCCTTTTAGAGATGGTAGAAAGTGAGCCTTTGAAAAAAATGTATCCTAATGCTGCTGTTAGACCGTTTGATTTTGAGTCAAGGGATTTTTATGTTACGCATCGTTCAATTAAGTTCCTTTTTGATTTTTATATTGAGAACACAATAGGGGAGTACATGTTAAATAATTGGGAAAATCCACTGAAGAAAAGATTTAAATTTGATAGTGAACTTCAAAATATTGATTCAGAAACAATGAAAAGGGAATTTTGTAGCATAGTAATTGATAAAAAGAAAAAGAAAGAAATTCTAAAAGAGTTATCTACATTGGGGATTGATGAATCTTATGTATATCCTGAATTACAGTATGCAGCGAAAAAGGTAAAAGATACATATTTATAATTTGACTGAATAATAAAAGGGTTGGAAGTATTACTGTGCGTTAGCGTTAAATTATGCACACCCGTTGAAACTCCTTTAACGATAGTACTGTTAAAAAGTTGGTAGTCTGCACCCGTGAAATTGACTACCAATTGACTACGATTGATTATTACATTTTGCCTCGGTTTGCCTTATTTTGCGTAATGTACCATATTTCACAGATTTTATGTGAATTTTACAGATAGTTCAAAACTCCCCAAATCACGGCATTTTAGGAGGAAAAATAAACATGATTTCAATACTTTTCGTCTGCCACGGCAACATCTGCCGTAGCCCCATGGCCGAGTTCGTCATGAAGGACCTGGTCGCCCAATCAAATCTCTCCCACCAGTTCACCATCGCCTCGGCCGCCACCAGCACCGAGGAGATCTGGAACGGGGTGGGTAACCCGGTCTACCCTCCAGCCCGAAAAAAGCTGGCGGAACATGGAATCAGCTGCGAGAGTAAGCGGGCGGTGCAGCTGACCCGGGCGGATTATGACAAGTACGATTACCTGATCGGCATGGACAGGGCCAATATCCGCAATATGACCCGCATGTGCGGCGGCGACCCGGAACATAAAATATCCCTCCTGCTGTCCTGGGCGGGAGCAGAGAGGGATATAGCGGACCCGTGGTATTCGGGAGATTTCGATGCCACCTATGAGGATGTGCTGGAGGGCTGCCAGGCCCTGTTGGAGACGCTGCGGCGCAGTATGTAATCAATCCTCGTTCACCGCACCGCCGGCAGTCCTCCCAACAGCAGATTGCTGCAATAGCCTGCGATCTCCTCCGGGGGGACCGGGGACTGTTGGTTCAGCCAGCACTCGATAACCCCGATACAGCCGGAGACCATAAAGGAGTAAAAATAATCAAAATGCTCTGCGGTGTGTTCCGCGTTGTCCATCAGCATACGGAGTTTTTCCTTCACCAGCTCTTTCAGCCGATTTACGAAGGCCATATCACCATGAGGTCCTGTCAGCACCCTGGCCAGGGCGCGGTTGTTGTCCAGAAAAATGAAGAGATCTAAAAGCACCGGTCTGGGGATCACAGGACGGCTACCATCCATTGTCAGATCCCGCTCAAGAATCTCATTGAATTCCTGAAACAATTCCTCCTCAATCTTACTCAACAAATCATACACGTCATTGTAGTGAAGATAGAAGGTTCCCCTGTTGATATCCGCCAGATCGGACAGCTCCTTGACGGAGATATCCTTGACGTCCTTTTCTCCCATCAGCTGGATCAGCCCCTGCAGCAGCAGAGTCCTTGTGCGGCGGACCCGGCGGTCCATTTTTTCCTGTGCCATGAAACTCCCCCTCTCTTTCGGATGTATGGATGAAATATAAACAAATCATAAAATCTTTGGCATAAATCAACATATTCCTGAAAAATGTTTCAAAATGCACAGTTCAACATATTTTGAATATTGCCATTTATCTTATTTTCATTATAATTACTCTTACAAAGAAAATCAACATTAGTTGATAAAAAAACTGAATTCAATTAACACACTTTTGTCATGTGAATGAAAATATAAAACAAATTCAGGTGAGCATAGAATTCCGGCAGACGTGATGCCATCCGGCGGGTGCGGGACTATAAATAGAGACGGAGGAATATCATTATGGAAAAAGAGCAGAAGGGCAACTCCTTTATGATAAAGCTGGCTACGATGATCGTGGATAAGAGAAAGGGCTTTTATCTGATCTTTATTCTGCTGATTATTTTCAGCCTGATCTCCATGAACAAGGTCAAGGTCAACAACGATCTGACCACCTATCTGTCCGAGGACACCGAAACCCGCCAGGGCATGGATCTGATGGAGGCGCAGTTTACCACCTACGGGACAGGCAGAATCATGGTCTGCAATGTGACCTATGAGAAGGCGGAGGAACTGGCGGAGCAGATTCGGGAGATGGAGGGGGTCAGTATGCTGGACTTCGATGACTCCCCGGAGAGCTATCATGATATGGAGGCGTTGTTTGCCATTACTTTTGACGGGGAGGCCAAGCAGGAGAGTACCAGGGCATACTTTGAGGCGGTGCTGGAGGCTCTGGCGGATTACGATGTCTACTATACTTCGGATATCGGCCAGGAGGAGCGGGACGCGGCGGATCTGAATAAGGATATGGTCATGATTCTGCTGCTGGCAGGCGTGGTGATCGTGGCGGTGCTGCTTTTCACCTCCACCACCTATGCGGAGATTCCGGTGTATCTGATGACCTTTATTGTGGCGGCGATTCTGAACAAGGGGACAAATTTTCTCTTCGGAACCATCAGTTTTGTCACCAACTCCATCGCTGTGGTGCTGCAGCTCGCCCTGGCGGTGGACTATGCCATCATTCTGGCCCATCGCTTTATGGAGGAGCATGAGGACAAGGATGCCAGGGAGGCGGTGATTGTGGCCCTGAGCAAGGCGATTCCGGAGATTTCCTCCAGTTCCCTGACTACGGTGTCGGGCATGATTGCCATGATGTTTATGCAGTTTCGGATCGGTTACGATATGGGCATCATCCTAGCAAAAGCCATTATCCTAAGTCTGGTGACAGTGTTCTTTTTGATGCCGGGGCTGCTGTTGAACTTTTCCAAGGCCATCGACAGGACGCACCACAAGAGCTTTGTGCCGAATATCACGGCGGTGGGGCGGTTCTGTGTCGCCACCAGGTTCATCGTGCCGCCGCTGCTGATCCTGGGGCTGGTTGCCGCCTTTTATTTTTCCAACAGGGCTTTCTATGTGTATGATGTGAGCAGTCTGGAAGCCAAGACGATGAGCGAGAATAAATTTTCCGCCGCCATGGTCAATCAGGAGTTTGGGCGTGTCAATCAGCTGGCGGTGCTGGTGCCAAACGGGGACTATGAACAGGAGGCCAGGGCGCTGCGTGCATTGGAGCGGCTGGACTGTGTGGATTCCGTCATGGGGCTTGCCAATATCGAGGCCATGGACGGTTATATGCTGACGCAGTTGCTGACGCCCCGGGCGTTCTCCGAGCTGATTGATATGGATGTGGAGGTGGCGGAGCTGCTGTATATGGCCTATGCCCTGAATGACAGCAATCTGGGAGCCGTGGTGAGCGGGATCAGCGAGTATGAGGTGCCGCTGATCGACATTTTTCTGTACATATATGATCAGAAGGAGAGCGGAAGTATCACTCTGGATGAGGATCTGGAGGAGACGCTGGAGAACGCCCACAGGCAGATCTGTATTGCCCGAGATCAGCTGCTGGGGGAGGATTACAGCCGTTTTGTGCTGGAACTTGGCGTTCCCTCAGAGGGGGAGGAAACCTATGAGGCGCTGGAGGAGATCCGCCAGTGCGTGGCACGCTATTATGATCTGGAGGAAATCTATCTGGTGGGCACTTCCACCAGCAACAAGGATCTGAGCGATTCCTTTAGTATGGACAATGTGATCATCACCATACTGACGGCGGTGTTTGTCATGGTCATCCTGCTGTTTACCTTCCAGTCGGCGGGATTGCCGGTGCTGCTGGTGCTGACGATTCAGGGCAGTATCTGGGTGAATTTTTCATTGCCCTATCTGCAGCAGGAGCCTGTATATTTCCTGGGGTATCTGGTGGTGTCGGCCATCCAGATGGGTGCAACCATAGATTATGCCATCGTGATTACCAGCCGGTATATGGAGCTTAAGCGCTATATGCCCATCAAGGAGGCCATTGTTCAGACGCTGAACCAGGCGTTTCCCACTATCCTGACCAGTGGCTCCATGCTGGTGGCGGCTGGCTTTATTATCAACAATATCTCCTCCAACGCCGTGGTGGCGGCCATCGGCCTGGCTCTGGGGAGAGGGACGCTGACCTCCATTATCATGGTGCTGCTGATGCTGCCCCAGACCTTGCTGCTGGGGGATATTATCATTGAAAAGACGGCCTTTACCCTGAAGCATGAGGTGGCGAAGCCCCTGCCCTCCAGCGGGCGCATTCGTATGACGGGACATATCAAGGGTTATGTGAATGGCGTGATCGAGGGGGATTTTACCGGGGTGATTGACGGGGAAATGGGTGCGGTGATCCGTGCCAAAGACGTGTACGAGAACGAACGGGAATTGTTGGAGTACAGAGAGGAGGATAGCCATGGTGAGGAGAGCTGAAGGGAAAATGAGGGAGAAACGCTTGCTGGCAGCCGGGCTGGTTCTGACGCTGATCCTCATGGGCTGTCTGCCGCTGCAGGCTCAGGAGGAGCCAACCGTAACCTATGAGCAATATGTCAGTGGTGAGAATCAGCGGGAGACTGAGGCAGAGCAGTATGAGACAATTCAGATTGACAGCGTGGAGAAGCTGCAGGAGCTGGCGGAGCTCTGTGCTTATGACGCATGGTCAAGGGATAAGTATGTGCTACTGGAAGCAGATCTGGAGCTGGCGGGCAGGGAATTGGTTATTCCCGTCTTTGGCGGTATTTTTGACGGTCAGGGGCATACGGTCAGTGGTCTGGAAATCACGCAGGAAGGGTCACAGATGGGACTTTTCCGCTATCTGCAGCAGGGGGCGGTAATTCGGGATCTGTCGGTGCGGGAAGCCCGGGTGATCCCTCAGGGCAGCGCCTGTCAGACGGGGATTCTGGTGGGGCGTAACTACGGCAGCATCATAAACTGTCAGGTCAGCGGTGTGTTGGAGGGAGATGAAGAGGTCGGCGGCGTTGCCGGAGTTAATGAGGAGAGCGGGGTAATCCGCAGCTGTATGGCGGATGTGACTGTGGTGGGCACCCGGCGCAGCGGCGGGATCACCGGCAGCAACCACGGAACGCTGAACAACTGCGTAAACAGCGGGGATATCAATATTTATACCAATGATATGATCTATGATCTGGAAGACTTTACCGTGGAGAGCCTGGAGGAGGCGTCTTCCGGCAGCCGTCTGGACGCACATATGGATACGGGCGGCATTGCGGGAATCAGTGATGGCAAGATTTATTACTGCACCAATGCGGGGACAGTGGGCTATGCTCATGTGGGTTACAACACCGGCGGTATCGTGGGGCGGCTGCATCAGGGTTATATCCAGAACTGCACCAACACGGGGCATGTGCTGGGCAGAAAGGATGTGGGCGGAATTGCCGGGCAGATGGAGCCT
This sequence comes from uncultured Acetatifactor sp., assembly GCA_964550745.1. Taxonomy (GTDB): domain Bacteria; phylum Bacillota; class Clostridia; order Lachnospirales; family Lachnospiraceae; genus Acetatifactor. The sequence goes on along the minus strand of CAZKAO010000099.1, from coordinate 2,600 downwards.
TTCATGGAGGTGGAGTATATCGAGGGAAAGCTGGATGAGTTGGACCGGGAGCTGGATATTTTTCTGGATATGCTGGAGGCCAGCCATGACCATCTGAGCAGCTATGGGAATCAGGTCACCGCCATCACCAGGCAGCTTAACGCCAATCTGCGCAACGTATCCGACTCTGCCACGAATCTGCTGAATATCACCAACGATCTGTGGCAGGTGTACAATCAGGAACTCTCCGGGATATCCAGTGACTTTGACCGCCTGTCGGATGATCTTAAGGGCATCAATGACCAGAACCAGACAGAGACAGACCCGCAGCCCGGCCGTGAGGAATGGGAAGACCGTCTGGAAAACTGGCGTGACGATCTGGAATCGGTCAGCGGGAGCGATCATACTGACTGGACCGGGCCTTCTGACTGGCAGCCCCCGGAGTATGCCCAGGAATACCGGGATGTGTTGTCAAATTTTGCGGGCAGTACCAGCAATCATTTACATAAAATAACGGACACCACCTCTCAGCAGAGCGCTTCGGTATCCCACAATCTGAAAGTGTTTGACCTGGAGCTGAAGGCGGCCATGGACCGGATGGCTGAGCTTACGGACACACTGGATGCGGCTCAGAGCGTGATGGATGCGGATATGGACGCCCTGGTGGCCCAGGCCCGGAAGCTGCGGCGGCTGATCAGCGAAATCAGGGATGATCTCTTCAGCTATGAGGGGATTACGGTCAATGATACGTCGGATGAGGCGGCAAGTGAGAGTATTGAGAACACAGGGGCTATGGAGCTTGACTCCCAGCAGGAAAAGGAATTGCTGCAGGAGGGCGGCACGGTCACGGAGAAATGGTATGATACCGCCAGCTTTCAGCAGGGAAAGATAACCCTGTGCTTGAACCGTGGGCTGATCGAGGCGGACACCAATGTGGGAGGTATCGTGGGGCAGATTGCCACAGAGCATGATCTGGATCCGGAGGATGATATTCAGCTGACCGGTCCGCAGAGCCTGAGTATTCAGGAGAGCATCAAGGCGGTGGTGCGGGAGAGCCGGAATGAGGGAAGGATCATTGCCAAGAGGAATTATGTGGGCGGTATAGCCGGGAAAGCGGATTTTGGCGCCATTGTCTCCTGTGAGTCCTATGCGGATATCCAAAGCACCGGGGGCAGCTATGTGGGCGGTATAGCCGGCAGATCGGACTACACCATACGGAGCTGTTTCAGCACAGGCTTCCTGGAGGGTAAAAGTTATGTGGGCGGCATTGCGGGAATGGGCAGCGTGATCTACTACTGTGACGCTATGAACAGCCTGAAGACAGACGGGGAAAAGCGGGGGGCTATCGCCGGAGGACTGCAGGATCAGGGCATGCTGTATGACAATTATTATGTGGACAGCGGCGTGGCGGGCATTGATGGTATCAGCTACATGGATGGTGCGGCTTCGATGGCCTATGAGGATTTTGCCGCCAGAGAGGGGCTGCCGGAGGAGTTTCGGCTGCTGACTCTGCACTTTGTGGTGCTGGACGAGGATGGGGAGCCTCAGGAGGAGGTGGCGACCCTGCAGGTGCCTTACGGCAGCAGTGTGGGTGTGGATCAGATGCCCGAACTGCCGGAGAAAGAGGGATATTATGGGCAGTGGCCGGAGATGGACTACAGCCATATTACGGAGAGCCATGTGCTGGCAGCGGCATACACCAAGTGGATCACCGCCCTGTCTTTCCGTCAGCCGGAGCTGGCAGGGGAACAGGCGGCGATACTGGTAGAGGGGCTCTTTTGTCCGGAGGACACGCTGGAGGTGACGGTGGAAGAGGAGGACAATTACCGCATCAGGATTCATACCGCCGATGGCTTATATGACCGGCCGGTCAGTGTGCGTCTGCATCAGAGCCTGTTGCCGGAACACTACGAAATACACTTGCGGCAGGAGGATGGGGATGTTACAATAGAGAGCAGGACGATGGGCAGTTATATCGTGTTTGCCATGGAAGAGCCGGGCACATTTCGGGTCGTTGAGGTTTCTTCGGAGATGCCCATGCGATACTTTATACTGGGCGGCGGGGCTGTTCTCCTGGTGCTGATTTTGGCAGTTCGCAGGCTTCTGCGGCGCAGGAGAGCGAAGAAACCGGGAAAAGCTGACAAACAGGAGGCACCGGAAGAATAATCTGGGAACAAGAAAGAGGAGGGACGCCATATGTCCATAGACACAGTGATCTTTGACATGGATGGCACGTTAATTGACACGGAGAAATATTATCGGATCTTCTGGCCCATGGCTCTGAAGGAGTTTGGGTATGAAATGACAGATGAACAGGCGCTGTCCATGCGGAGCCTGGGGCGTCCCTTTGCCCCTGTTCGTCTGCGGGAGATGTTCGGGCCGGAGTTGGATTACAGTGCCGTCAGAGAACGGCGAAAAGCCTTGATGGAGGAGCGGCTGGACAAGGAGGGCATCGAGCTGAAGCCCGGTGCCTTGGAACTGCTGGCCTGGCTGAAGGAGCATGGAATCCGAAGAGCTATTGCCACCGCCACGGATATGCAGCGGACGGAGAAATATCTGGGAAGCCTGGGAATCCGGGATTATTTTGACCATGTGATCTCCGCCACGATGGTGAAGGAGGG
>CAZKAO010000098.1:0-9984 GCA_964550745.1 uncultured Acetatifactor sp. | reverse complement strand
TTGGTACTTGGGGCAGATATACTTACTTTCTGGTTACAATTTGCGGAAACTCAAGTGAGGAAACTCGAGTTTTGAGGAAACTCAAGAAAGAAACTTCTTGCAAACCTGCATAGATATGGTATACTTCTATATGTATGTGCATTTTTAGGATAAAATAGCAAAATTAGGAGGAAAGCATATGTATTCATTAGACGAAGTGAGAAACGTTGACCCCGAGATCGCTCAGGCCATTGAGGATGAGCAGGCCCGGCAGAACAGCCATATCGAACTGATAGCATCCGAGAACTGGGTGAGCAAGGCGGTGATGGCGGCCATGGGCAGCCCGCTGACCAACAAGTACGCCGAAGGATACCCCGGCAAGCGGTATTATGGCGGCTGCGACTGTGTGGATGTGGTGGAGAATCTCGCCATTGAGAGAGCCAAAGAACTGTTTGGCTGTGACTATGCCAACGTGCAGCCCCACTCCGGCGCCCAGGCTAACATGGCGGTGCAGTTTGCCGTGTGTAAGCCCGGCGATACCATCATGGGCATGAATCTGGACCACGGCGGACACCTGACCCACGGCAGCCCGGTCAACATGTCGGGAAAATATTTCCACATTGTTCCCTATGGCGTCAACGATGAGGGCTTTATCGACTACGACAGACTGCGCGAGATCGCCCTGGAGGCCAAGCCGAAAATGATTATTGCCGGAGCCTCCGCATATGCCAGAACCATAGATTTCAAGAAATTCCGGGAGGTTGCCGATGAGGTGGGCGCTGTGCTGATGGTGGACATGGCTCATATCGCCGGACTGGTGGCGGCAGGCCTGCATCCCAGCCCCATTCCCTATGCGGACGTGGTAACCACCACCACCCACAAGACCCTGAGAGGTCCCAGAGGCGGCCTGATCCTGTGCAACCAGGAGGCGGCTGACAAATACAATTTCAACAAGGCTATCTTCCCCGGCATTCAGGGCGGACCGCTGATGCATGTGATTGCCGCTAAGGCTGTATGCTTTAAGGAGGCGCTCACAGACGAGTTCAAGGCGTACCAGAAGGGCATCATCGACAATGCCCAGGCGCTGTGCAAGGGACTGCTGAGCCGCGACATCAAGATCGTTTCCGGCGGCACGGACAATCATCTGATGCTGGTGGATCTGACCAATTACGGGCTTACGGGCAAGGCTGTGGAGAAACTGCTGGATGCTGCCCATATCACCTGCAACAAGAACACGATTCCCAACGATCCCCAGTCGCCTTTCGTGACCAGCGGCGTGCGTCTGGGAACTCCTGCCGTGACCTCCCGGGGTATGAACACCGAGGATATGGACCGGATTGCGGAGGCCATAGCCATGGTGATCAAGGGCGGCGAGGAGAAGATTCCTGAGGCGCGTGCTATCGTGCAGAGCCTGACTGACAAGTATCCTCTGAACTGAGGTGCTGGCGTTGAAAAGAAGTAAGATAAGTCTTTTGGCTATTGTCTGTAGCGCAGCATTGTGCATCTGCGGCTGCGCTGCGGGCGCCCAGGTGGGCGGCGCTGTGGACAGGAGCCTTGAGAGAGATAATTTTTCCGAAGAGGAGAGCAGCCGGGCGCAGGAGAGTCAGGGAAGTGACAATAATAACAGTGGTCTGAATGAGTTTGGTCTGGACGAGGAGACAATGGATATTGTCAAATACAACATCTATGTGAAGCTGAACAATACGATTGTGGAGATTCTGGACGACATTGATCACTATTTCCTGGTAGTGGACACGGCGGAGGAGTTCCGTTTTCGTGATGACGCCGAGTACAGCTATGGTTATCAGATCAAGGGCTTCAACTTGGACACGGTGGAGGATGCGGAGCTGGTATACAATGTGGCGCCCGCTTACGAGACGCTGGACGGGCTGGTGGAGAAGATACTGCCCTCCATGCGGGAGATCATGGAGACCTTTGATGCCATAGACGATTCTGAGTACACCTATGAGCAGAACCAGTACCAGCAGCCCAAGGAGAACCATGCACGGCTGATGGCTTGTCTGGAGGAGTTTACCACATATGCCTATGAGTATCTGGATCAGCTTGACATTATAGCGGACGAGAGAAGTGCGGCTCGGGAGGCGAAAATGCTGGAGGAGGGAAAACTGATCGTCTATAATTTCAGTCGTATGCTGACGATTTCTTCCCAGATTTTGGATGAGATCTACGATCAGGGCATTGACGATTACAATCTGACGGAGCTGGATCTGACGCTGATCTATCCACTGTTTGAGGAGATGCAGGAGACAGAGGCGGCCTATGACGAGGCAGTCAGTGACAACAATCAGCTGATGATGGAATCTCTGTCCAGCCGCCAGGTGTATGTGGACGATTGGAACAGTCTGATACAGGCCTTTGAGTGGATGATTAAGCAGGTGGAGAGCGGAGTGCCCTATGAGGACCCCTCCGGAGAGTATCTGGGCGGTCTAAAGCATATCTATGTGGTGCTGTCAGATAAAGTAAATAGATACAACAGCATCTTTGGGAATTAATTTGAGAAATTTTGTGAATTGGGGCTTGCGTTTATCGCAGGCTCATGCTAAAATATCTTTCGTTGACGTACAAATGTACGCAGGAGAAACACATCATGAAGGATAATGTCAAGTACTATATGGTGCGGAGGAAAGCTATTCCGGAGGTGCTTTTGAAGGTGGTGGAGGCCAAGAGTCTCCTGGAAACTGAGAAAGTGGATACCATACAGGAAGCGGTGGATGCGGTGGGCATCAGCAGGAGTTCCTTTTACAAATACAAGGATGACATATTTGAATTCCATGACAATGCCCGTGGAACGACTATCACCCTGACGATGCAGATGGATGATGAGCCTGGGCTGTTGTCGGATGTGTTGAAGATTATTGCGAAGTTTGGCGGGAATATCCTGACCATTCACCAGAGCATTCCGATCAATGGTGTGGCCTCCCTGAGTATCAGTATACAGGTGCTGCAGACCACAGGGGATGTGGCGCGGATGATACAGGAGCTGGAGAGCCAGAGGGGCGTACACCATGTGATGATTCTGGCAAAGGAATAATGAGACGAGAGGGCTGCCGGGCAGCAGAATGTGAGGAAGATATGATTTATGTAGCGGTATTGGGATATGGCACTGTGGGAAGCGGTGTGGTGGAAGTCATCGAAAAAAATAAGGATATGGTGAACAAAAAGTCCGCAGCGGAGCTGGAGATTAAGTACATTCTGGATCTGCGTGATTTCCCCGGAGATCCCTACGAGCAGAAGGTAGTTCATGATGTGAATATCATTCTGGAGGACCCTGACGTCACCATTATCTGTGAGACCATGGGCGGAGTGAAACCGGCATATGATTTCACCAGAGCCGCGCTGGAGAGGGGCAAGAGCGTATGCACCTCCAACAAGGAGCTGGTGGCAAGCCACGGCCCGGAGCTGCTGCAGATCGCCCGCGAGCACAGCTGCAACTATCTCTTTGAGGCCAGTGTAGGCGGCGGCATTCCCATTATCCGTCCACTGAATTACTCGTTGACTGCGGAAAAATTGGAGGCTATCACGGGCATTTTGAACGGCACCACCAACTATATTTTGACCAAGATGGAGAGAGAGGGGGCGGATTTTGCCGCCACGCTGAAAAAAGCCCAGGAGAAGGGGTATGCGGAGCGGAACCCTGAGGCGGATATCGAGGGCTATGACGCCTGCCGCAAGATCGCGATACTGTCTTCCCTGATGACTGGACAGAACGTATCTTATGAGAATATATACACGGAGGGCATCTCCAAAATCACGGCGGACGATTTTGTCTACGCCAGAGCCGCAGGCAGATCCATCAAGCTGTTGGCCATGAGCAAGGATACCCCGGAGGGGACGCTGGCAATGGTGGCTCCCTGCATGATCACTTCGGAGAATCCCCTCTTCATGGTCAGCGGCGTGTTCAACGCAGTATGTGTGCGGGGCAATATGCTGGGTGACTCCATGTACTACGGAAAGGGCGCAGGCAAGCTGCCCACCGCCAGCGCAGTGGTATCTGATGTGGTGGACTGCGCCAGACACCAGGGCAAGACCATCATGTGTTTCTGGAATCAGGAGCAGGCAAAGCTGGTGGATATCGGTGACGTGGAAAGAGCATTTTTTGTGAGGGCCAGGAGCGAGGCAGCAGCGGACATTGAGGCAGCTTTCCCCGGCGCGGAGAAAATAGCAGTGGAGGGACGAAGCCAGGATTGTGGCTATTTTACCCGTCCCATGAAAGAGAAGGAGTTTGCGGCAGCGTGGGAGGCATTAGGCGACAAGGTGCTGAGCAGGATACGGTTGGAAGCGTAGTGCGGCAGATACAAATGCGTTAATGTTTTCCCTAGTGTGAATATAAATATTTTTGAGGAAAGAGGATAAACGGGTATCATGAGAAAGGTAGTGAAATTCGGCGGCAGTTCTCTGGCAAGCGCCGACCAGTTTAAAAAGGTAGGCAACATTATCCACGCAGATGAGGAGAGAAAATTTGTGGTTCCCTCTGCCCCCGGAAAGCGTGACGAGAAGGACACCAAGGTCACTGACATGCTGTATGGCTGCTATGCTCTGGCGGACGCGGATCAGGATTTTAGTGCGGAACTGAAGGCCATCAAATCCCGGTATCAGGAGATTATCGACGGTCTGGGGCTGTCCCTGTCTCTGGAGGAGGAATTTGCGGTAATCGAAAAGCAGTTCAGGGAAAAGGCTGGCAGCAACTATGCCGCATCCCGTGGGGAATATTTGAACGGCATTATTATGGCAGCCTATCTGGAATATGAGTTTGTGGATGCTGCCGAGGTGATCTTTTTCGATGAAAACGGAGATTTTGACACGGAAAGAACCAATGATGTCATGTCTGCCAGACTGTCCGGCTGCCGGTCGGCGGTGATTCCCGGCTTTTACGGCGCAATGCCCGACGGCACGATAAAGACCTTTTCCAGAGGAGGCTCAGATATCACGGGGTCCATCGTGGCCAAGGCGATCAAGGCGGATGTATATGAGAACTGGACGGATGTATCGGGATTTCTGATTGCAGACCCCCGTATCATCAATCATCCTGAATCCATTGATGTGATTACATATAGAGAACTTCGGGAGTTGGCCTATATGGGCGCCACCGTGCTGCATGAGGACGCAATCTTCCCGGTGCGCCAGCAGGGGATTCCCATCAATATCCGTAACACCAACGCACCGGAGGACAGTGGTACATGGATTGTGGGCAGTACCTGCCAGAAGTCCCGGTTTGTGATCACCGGTATCGCCGGCAAAAAGGGGTTTTGCGCGGTGAATATCGAAAAGGATAAGATGAATTCCGAGATCGGCTTTGGGCGAAGAGTACTGCAGGCTTTTGAGGACAATGGTATCTCCTTTGAGCATGTGCCCTCCGGCATAGACACTCTGACCGTGTTTGTCCACCAGGACGAGTTTATGCACAAGGAGCAGAAGGTAGTGGCGGCCATTCACCGCCTGGCAGAGCCGGAATCTATTGAGATCGAATCGGATCTGGCGCTGGTCGCTGTGGTAGGCCGGGGCATGAAATCCACCCGGGGAACTGCCGGACGTATCTTCTCCGCACTGGCCCACAACAATATCAATGTAAAAATGATTGATCAGGGCTCCTCGGAGCTGAATATTATCATCGGTGTGGCCAATGAGGATTTTGAGAATGCCATTCGAGCCATTTATGAAATTTTTGTAATTGCGCAGCTGTAAAAAGATATACCCAGCCTGAATCCATTAGTCGGTTCAGGCTTTTTTATAGCAGTAATTAACAGAAAACGCAGATAAAATTGACGAATATTGTCAAAATATGGAAATGAAAAAAGAATATTGAAAAAAATAAAAGAAAATTGCAAAAATGTGTTGACAAATAGAAAATAGATGCTATAATAAGATTATACAAAAGAGATCAAGCAACGGATTCCAAAATAAACACAGGAGGAAGGGCCAATGTACTAAAGATAATGGAATCAAAAAATACAATAAGGAGGTAAAGGCCGTTGGACAGCATAGCCTAAAGAAAGCACATCATCAGAAAAGGATGTGCTTTCTTGCTGTATACAAATATAAGCGCAGTTATTTCTTAATTTTCTCAAAAATTGTATTTTTATGTGGAAATATGCCGAATGATGGGGTATACTTTTGCTGTATATGCGATGAGAGGACGGATTCGGAACTTAACATAGAAAGGTTTAGGATACAGATGGACAATCGGCAGGACAGATTACAGCAGCAGAGAGACGCACGGCGCAGGAGAAGACAGCGAAACCAGATACTGGCATACGTCACAGTATTGTTATTGATCGCCCTGATGGCCGTCGGCATTGTCAGCGGAGTCAGGTATATAAAGAACAGGCAGGAGTTGGAGCGGCAGAACGCCCAGGAACAGCAGGAATCCCAGCAGGCTATGCTGGAGCAGCAGTTTGCAACAGAGGAGGAGAGTATTGAGGCGCCGCCGGAGGAACCAGAGCCAACGGCAGAGCCCATACCGGAGCTGACCCCGGAGGAAAAGTTGGATGTAGTTATCAATGCCATGATCGAATACATGCCGCTGGAGGACAAGGTGGCCGGATTGTTTTTTGTGACTCCTGAGGCGGTCACAGGTGTGGATACGGCGGTGAAGGCCGGTGACGGCACCAAGGATGCGCTGACGCGCTATGCTGTAGGTGGTATTTTATATAACAAAAAGAATATCAGAGATGCCGCGCAGTTTGAGGAGATGCTGGGCAATACGGATTTATACAGCAAATATCCGATCTTCCTCGGTATAGAGGAGGAGGGCGGCAGCATCAGTCCTCTGGCGGCAGCGGGGCTGATTGACAAACAGTCGTCCGCAGCGGATATCGGCGCAGGAGGGGATGTGGGCGCGGCCCGTCAGGCGGGAAGCAGCCTGGGCCAGGGGCTTGCCTCCTATGGTATCAATGTGGATTTTGCCCCGGTGGGAGATCTGGCCAATGTGGATAAGAGCGTGATGGCGGCAAGAGCATACGGCAGTGAGGCGGAGACAGTATCCGCTTATGTGATCAATATGATGGAAGGCCTGCAGGAGCAGGGAGTGACGGCGTGCATAAAGTATTTCCCCTGCGGCGGCAGTACGGCGGCGGACACGCACAAGGGGCTGGCGGTATCCGAGCGGAGCGAAGAGGAACTGCGCAGTCAGGAATTGGCAGTATATCAGAGCAGTATTGACTCTGGTGCCCAGATGATTATGGTTGGACATGTGGCGGTTCCTTCTTTGACAGGGGACAATATTCCTGCATCCCTGTCCCCTGCGGTGGTGACAGACCTTCTGCGCAATGAGATGGGATACAGAGGCGTAGTTATCACAGATGTTATGGACGCTAAGGCGATATCAGAGTATTACAGCTCCGGACAGGCGGCGGTACTGGCGCTGAAAGCTGGTTGTGATATGATTCTGACACCGGAAAATTTTGAGGAGGCATACGAGGCAGTGCTGACGGCCGTACAGGACGGAACGATCGCAGAGGAGAGAATCAATGATGCCCTGCGCAGAATATACAGGATCAAGTGCGCGGATCGTTTGGAGACAATTGAGTGATGGAATGGGGGGAGCGGTGGGCCGCTCCCCCAGTTGTTCATATTGTAGATGCAATTTCAATATTTTTTTAAATAACGGTTGACAAATATGAAATCCTATTGTATAGTATATGTTGTTCAGAGTTAATCTGTTTATGCGCGAGTGGCTCAGCGGTGGAGCACCTCCTTGCCAAGGAGGGGGTCGCGGGTTCGATTCCCGTCTCGCGCTCTTTTTATTTCTTTCATTATGCATTTCTCCCCCAAGTCCTGATTGTCTTCATGATTATAATCGGTTTTCCACAGGAAAGTAATGCAGAAAAGAGAGAAGTTAAAAGGTTTTTACAGAAATTTGAAAAAAGTGGTTGACAAATAGAAATAAAAGGTTTAGAATTCCTTGTAAACCGATAGGAATTATATAAAAAGAAAGTGAGGAACAATATTATGAGTAAAAAGGCATATGCGGAGAGAGATTTAAAGTTTGAGACATTACAGCTCCATGTGGGGCAGGAGCAGCCCGATCCGGTGACGGACGCCAGAGCGGTTCCGATTTACCAGACTTCCTCCTATGTGTTCCGCAACAGCGATCATGCGGCGGCGAGGTTCAATCTCAGCGATGCGGGAAATATCTATGGCAGACTGACCAATCCTACGGAGGATGTGTTCGAGCGAAGGATAGCGGCTCTGGAGGGAGGCGTGGCGGCACTGGCAGTTGGCTCCGGCGCGGCAGCGATTGCATACACTTTCCAGAATCTGGCACACGCAGGGGATCATATCGTGGCTGCCAAGAATATCTACGGCGGTACATACAATCTGCTGGCCCATACTCTGACGGAGTACGGCATCAGCACCACCTTTGTGGACCCGTTCAACTATGAGGAGGTGGAGGCCGCCATTCAGGACAACACCAAGGTACTATTTATCGAGACCCTGGGCAATCCCAACTCCGATGTGGTGGATATCGAGAAACTGGCGGGCATCGCCCATGCGCACAAGATACCGCTGGCTATAGATAATACATTTGCAACTCCCTATCTGGTACGCCCCATAGAGTACGGCGCGGACATCGTGGTGCATTCCGCCACCAAATTCATCGGCGGCCATGGCACCACCATCGGCGGTGTGATTGTGGACAGCGGCAAATTTGACTGGGAGGCCAGCGGCAAGTTTCCCTCTCTGACCGAGCCCAACCCCAGCTATCACGGCGTCAGCTTTACCAAGGCCGTGGGTCCGGCTGCCTTCGTGACCAAGATCCGCGCCATTCTGCTGCGGGACACCGGGGCTACCCTGTCGCCTTTCCATGCCTTCATCTTCCTGCAGGGACTGGAGACGCTGTCCCTCAGGGTGGAGCGTCACGTGGAGAATGCGCTGAAGGTGGTGCAGTATCTGGCGAAACATCCCCAGGTGGAGAAGGTGCATCATCCCTCCGTGTCTGATGATCCCGAGCAGCAGGCGTTGTATCAGAAGTATTTCCCCAATGGGGGCGGTTCCATCTTCACCTTTGAGATCAAGGGCGATGCCCGGAAGGCCAAGGACTTTATCGACAATCTGGAGCTCTTTTCACTGCTGGCCAATGTGGCGGATGTCAAGAGCCTGGTGATCCATCCTGCCTCCACCACTCACTCCCAGTTAAATGAGGAGGAGCTGGCAGACCAGGGAATCAAACCCAACACAATCCGTCTGTCCATCGGTACGGAGCATGTTGAGGATATTATTGAGGACCTGGAGGAGGCGTTCAAGGCAGTGCAGTAGGCAGTGCCCGTAAATGAAAAGACAGATAAGCTGTCGGTGTTCTCTCTTATGAGAGAAATCGCTGACAGCTTATGTTACATATTTTCCCCCAATATCTTCGTCTCGGCAATGCCTTTAGAAGCGGATTATAACCGATAACCACAATCACAGCGACCAAGGAGATGAGACTTATGCTTGAAGAAAAAATCCAACAGATGCTTCTAAAATATCCCGATGTTATATATGGATTTACGAGTATTTCATATAGCCCATATGCAAGCCAGTATAAGTCTGCTCTGGTGCTTGCAGTTCCCTATGGAGAGCAGCTTACGATTGATAATTATACAGAAGAAAAGTTTGAAAAGGGAATTCAGGACGCAAGAAAAGTATTGGAAGAAATTTTAATACAAATAGAGGGAATTCTTAATGAGCATGAAGTAAAATATTATATTCCGCCCGTAGCTCAGAACAATGAAGAAGAATTAGTTGCTCCATTTTCATTTAAGTATGCCGCGGTCAATGCCGGATTGGGATGGATAGGAAAAAACGATGTTGTCATTACGGAAAAATATGGGCCAAGAGTAAGATTGTCTGCAGTCTTGATAGACAGTCCATTTGTATATGGTCAAAGGACAATAAAAAGTAATTGCCCGGACTCATGTAAAAAGTGCGTTGAGATTTGTCCATATAATGCGCTGCATGATGTGAAATGGGATATTGACACATTGAGAAATGATATTATTGACTATA
>CAZKAO010000097.1:0-10089 GCA_964550745.1 uncultured Acetatifactor sp. | reverse complement strand
GCTCACCCCGATAGCCTTTGGTATGCTGCTGGTGAATATCTATCCGGATATCATGATGTCCATTGGACAATCGGCCAATGGTACCGGCGGCTTACTGTATTACTTCTACTTGCTGGATGAATGGGCGATTCTGCCTTCCCTGATCTTCATGGGCGTGGGCGCTATGACGGACTTTGGTCCCCTGATCGCCAACCCCAAGAGCTTTCTGCTGGGTGCGGCAGCTCAGTTCGGTATTTATATGGCATATTTTGGCGCTATCTTTATGGGCTTTAACAACCAGGCTGCAGCCGCTATCTCCATCATCGGCGGCGCCGATGGCCCTACCTCCATCTTCCTGGCCAGTAAGCTGGGACAGACTGCAATCATGGGCCCCATCGCTGTGGCGGCATATTCCTATATGTCTCTGGTGCCCATTATCCAGCCGCCCATCATGAAGCTGCTGACCACTGAGAAGGAGAGAAAGATCAAGATGGCTCAGCTTCGTCCCGTGTCCAAGCTGGAGAAGATTCTGTTCCCCATCATCGTTACCATCGTGGTATGTATGATTCTGCCCACCACAGCGCCTCTGGTAGGTATGCTGATGCTGGGTAATCTGTTCCGGGAGTCCGGCGTGGTGAGACAGCTGACAGATACAGCTTCCAACGCTTTGATGTACATCGTGGTTATCCTGCTGGGTACTTCTGTGGGCGCTACCACCAGCGCGGAAGCGTTCCTGAACTGGGATACCATCAAGATCGTTATTCTGGGTCTGATTGCCTTTGCTTTCGGTACGGCGGCGGGCGTGCTATTCGGCAAGCTGATGTGTATCGCCACCAAGGGCAAGGTAAACCCGCTGATCGGCTCTGCCGGTGTGTCCGCAGTACCTATGGCGGCCCGTGTGTCCCAGAAGGTAGGTGCGGAGGCTGATCCCACCAACTTCCTGCTGATGCACGCCATGGGTCCCAACGTGGCCGGCGTTATCGGTACGGCTGTGGCAGCCGGAACCTTTATGGCTATCTTTGGTGTATTTTGATAATATAAAAACAGCTGCCTCCCGGAGCTGTAGCTTTGGGAGGGCGGCCGTGAAACTTAAATAGAAGGAGACGTAAAGAATGTCAGAACAAGCTAAAAAACCGATTAAAATAACGGAAACCATACTGCGTGATGCCCATCAGTCTCTGATTGCGACCAGAATGCCCACCGATTTCATGCTTCCCATCGTGGAGAAGATGGATAAGGTCGGCTATCATTCGGTAGAGTGCTGGGGCGGCGCTACCTTTGACGCATCCCTGAGATTCCTGAAGGAAGATCCCTGGGACAGACTGCGCAAGCTCCGCGATGGATTTAAGAACACCAAGCTGCAGATGCTGTTCAGAGGCCAGAATATTCTGGGATACAGACCCTATGCAGATGATGTGGTGGATGCTTTCGTACAGAAGTCCATCTCTAACGGTATCGATATTATCCGTATTTTTGACTGCCTGAACTATCTGCCCAATCTGCAGGAGGCGGTAAATGCCACCAACAGAATGAAGCAGCAGGAGGGCAGAGGCCATGCTCAGGTGGCATTGTCCTATACTCTGGGTGACGCCTACACCTTGGAATACTGGGCTGATATGGCCAAGAAGATCGAGGAGATGGGTGCGGATTCCATCTGTATCAAGGATATGGCGGGCCTGCTGGTGCCCTACAAGGCGTCCGAGCTGATCGCCGCCATGAAGGAGAACACCAAGCTGCCGATTCAGCTGCACACCCACTACACCTCAGGTGTGGCGAGTATGACCTATCTGAAGGCAGTGGAGGCCGGAGTGGATGTGATAGACACAGCCATGAGTCCTTTGGCCATGGGAACTTCCCAGCCCGCTACTGAGGTTATGGTGGAGACCTTCCGTGGAACACCTTATGACACCGGTTTTGACCAGAATCTGCTGGCTGAGATCGCCGATTACTTCCGTCCTTACAGGGATGAGTGCTTAAAGAGCGGCCTGCTCAATCCCAAGGTGATGGGCGTGGATATCAAGACCCTGCTGTACCAGGTGCCCGGCGGCATGCTTTCCAACATGGTGAGCCAGCTGAAGGAGCAGAATGCCGAGGATAAGTACTACGATGTGCTGCGTGAGATTCCCCAGGTGCGTAAGGATCTGGGCGAGCCGCCTCTGGTTACTCCTTCTTCCCAGATCGTGGGTACCCAGGCTGTGTTCAATGTGCTGATGGGTGAGAGATACAAGATGGCAACCAAGGAGACCAAGGCAGTGCTGAGAGGTGAGTACGGTCAGACCGTCAAGCCTATGAGCCAGGAGGTTATCGACAAGGTTATCCCCGGCGAGACCAGACTGACCGGTCGTTTTGCCGATACCCTTGGCAATGAGATGGATAAGCTGGAGGGCGAGATGAAGGAGTGGAAGCAGCAGGACGAGGATGTATTGTCCTATGCGCTGTTCCCTCAGGTGGCAACCGACTTCTTCAAATACCGTCAGGCACAGCAGGAAAAGGTGGATATGACCCAGGCCGATACTAAGAACGGCGCATATCCTGTATAAGTAATGTATGTAATCCCCGGTTCGGAAGGAACCGGGGATTTTTATGCCACAAATATCACTGCAGGATACGACCATGCAAAAGAGTATTCAAATAGATTAATAAATGTGATAAGTGATATTGTTGTGTGCTTATATAAAAATATAAATTGACAAAAACAACAAAGCAAATTATAATAATACTGATAATCACAACCATAAAAACTATATGGGAGGAAAATGAAATGAAGAAAAGGATTGCTTTGCTGTTATCCTGTGCTTTGTTGGTGGGAACATCCATGTCAGTATATGCGGCATGCGTTACCCATGTTACGAATGAAGTCGTCCAATTTATTCGAGTTTCAAACGTCAAGGAATGGTACGCATGCCTATCCCAAGCTAGTATCAGCTGTCACAGGTGAGGTGTTGGAATGGGGAACCTGCCGAGACGCCCTTATTACGGAAGAATGGGGATGGAAATGTGTAAATTGTGGAACTACTGTTAAAGTAACTGGAGTAGCGACTAGCGTTCAGCACAATCCTCAGTAGAGAGTCATGGGAACCCGTTTTGATTTTAAAAATGGGTTCCTGCTTTGTTTTTATAAATGGCCATGGGAGGTGAGCGATTGAAAAGGATGAAATATATTGTTATTTTTCTGGCTGTTTTTTTGGTATTGACCGGCTGTGGCAGGGAGGAGGCGGCGGAAGAATTTCCGGTACTTAATTATATCGTAAAGGAAATCCGGCTGCGCAATCCTGACAGGCTGATAGAGGGAGATCCCGATTATGTGCTGGAATATGACTGTAAGCTGGTGAAGGGTACGCTGTACCGTCTGGCAGGCGCAGTCTGGGAAAAAGAGGGTAAGGCAAGATGGTATCTGCAGACCATAGCGGCTCCCTATGAGACGTGGGATACAGTGCAGCTGGATTTCACGGAGATTAATCTGGCGGAGGAGGCATATATTACCGGAGAGGGTCTGACGGACACCGGTCTGGCGTATGTGGATTTAAGGGACAGCGGGGGCGAAGAATTCTTTGCGATATTGCAGGATGGCACATGGTCGGTGGCTCAGGCGCTGCCGACAGCGGAGGAGGAAGAAAGTATCTTTGCCGCCGATACCCAGGCTGTATTTCAAAGGGACGGCGATCAATCCGAGAAGCTCCTCTCCTGGTCATCCTATGGTATCTCTTTGCAGGAGGCATCTGCGCTCTGGGCGGAGTCGGAAGAACACATGATTTTACTGGGATTCAATTATAAAGGTAGAGTGCTGCTGCAGATAGATAAGAGGGAAGTGCAGCATACGGGGGAGAGGCAGCAGATTACCATTGCGGCGCCCATGACCCCTTTCCTGCAGAAGGCGATGCAGGAATTTAATATAGCGAGCGACGCCTATGTGGTGGTGGCCAGGGATTGCTCAGGAGAATCGTTTGAGGAACTGAGTCTGCGTTTTCAGGCGGAGCTGACTGCCGGAAGGGGGCCGGACCTGATCGATAGCCGTTTCTTTCCTATTTATTCCTATGCGCAAAATGGGTGTCTGGAACCGCTGGAGGACTGGCTGTCTCAATATAATCTGTTGTCTCAGGCCGTACGCTCCGGTGAAGTAGAGGGGCACTGTTATATCGCTCCCTATAGCATCAACACGGATTCTCTGGTATCTACAGCGGAGATTACAGGGGGGCGCAGCAGTTGGACTCTGGAGGAAATGCTGGAGATCATGTCGACACGGCCGGCAGAGACCTTATATGAGGGGGCGAGGGACAGGGATGTCCTGTATTGTATGTTGTGCTATGATGAAGAAAATCCCACTTTTGTCGATTGGGAGAATGAAATCTGTCATTTTGAGACGGAGGAGTTTGTGGAACTGTTGGAGTGTACGAAGGAGTGGGGGGACGACCAGTGCCAGTCGGCCTACTATGAGACAGAGTGGGACAAGCTTAGAAAAGGACATGCTATGGCATCTCCGGACTCACTCAACATGTTGGATTTTTATTATAGTAATTTGAATTTTCTGGAGGATTCCTGCGTATATATCGGTTACCCGGTGGAGAACGGAAACGGCACCTTTGTAGAGGGGAGGGGGTTTGCCATCAATCGTGCTTCCGAGTGTAAGGAAGGCGCGAGGGCATTCTTGGAGTATCTGATGTCCCCTGAAAAACAGCTGGAGCAATGGGAGGAGAGTGGAACTCTGCCGGTGGATACAGAGGTAATGGGGCAGATCATGAGAGTATATGCCAGAGAAGGATTGCCCTATAGGGATGACTGGTGCGTGGCATCGTCTTCTGACCGCGATTATGATGAGGAGGAGGCAGAGCAATTCTATCAGTTGATTCTAAACAGCAAACCGAAGGGAATGAGGTATCAGGAGATTGTGGACATCATATTCGAGGAAACCAGCAGTTACTATGAGGGAAACAGGGATTCCTGGGAGGTGGCACGCGTACTTCAGAACCGTGTACAGATGTATCTGGATGAGCATAAAAAGTAGCAGGCTGTTATATGGAGGCTTAAAATGTTTTCCGGAAGCCGGGAGGTTATCAACAGGGTTCTTCCCGGCGTGACCAGGCTGAT
The DNA here is from genome assembly GCA_964550745.1 of uncultured Acetatifactor sp. Taxonomy (GTDB): domain Bacteria; phylum Bacillota; class Clostridia; order Lachnospirales; family Lachnospiraceae; genus Acetatifactor. Next base: position 5,025 of record CAZKAO010000097.1, on the reverse strand, counting down.
TGGCCGTTTTGCCGATACTTTGACTAACGAGATGGATAAGTTGGAGGGCGTGATGAAGGAGTGGAAGCAGCAGGAAAAGGTGGATATGACCTCGGCCGACACCAAGAACGGCGCATATTCTGTATGAGAAATTGATTAATAGGAGATACAATACAAATCCCTGGTTCGATAAAAACCGGGGATTTGTTTGTCTCTTTTTGAAGTTACATTATAAAATAAATATAATCTTTAAAACTATTGACGATTGTAGAAGAAATGAGTATAATATATCAAGATACAGAATAATACTATAAGCAAGGACAGGTATTGAACTATCAAAACTCAGCAGAAGAATTTTAAGATGCTATATAGCGTATAATTGATGATAAATATGCTTGATGTATCAGTGATTACAATAGTATGTATGAGATAAAGAAACGTAAATATTTGCAATGTGTATAGCGGGGAAATTTAGGATGTTTTTAAATTGGAATTTTTTTTTAGAAAAAAGAGAGAAAATATTTTGGGGAATTGGTGTGTTAATCTTTGGATTTGTTACTTTGGGGATTATAGTTTGGATGGGGGGAGGTGAATGGTTGGCTAAAACACAATCCCCCCCCATGCAACAGGATGATAGCAATTACACAGACTGGATTCAAGGTGAAATTTCTGATGTAACAGAAAGAGGATATATTATTGACATAGAACGGAATAGTGGTTTTGTTGATAATATTTTGCAATTTGAAGTGAATAAGCAGGTTTTTACTGGGAGCGAGGAGTTTCTTCTTAAAATTGGTCAGAATGTCAGAGTCATGTTGAATGGAAAAGAGATTGAGTGGGAGGAGGGGGTGCCATTTGCAAAGATTGTTTTCGATATATATATGTCAGGAAATAACACGAATGGAATGCCTACTCGTGCTCCCAGAAACAGTATTAAGTAAGCAAAAGTGATAAGGAGGAGAAAATGAAGAAAGTAACTACTTTTTTACTGGTGATTGTATTGTCTTTATTATGTGTATGTAATGTAAGTGCGAGTGAAAATAATATCTACATGGAGGAGGATAGCGTGAATTCCTTTGTATGTAAACATTTTTCACAAGCTGAGAATTTAAGAGAAATTCCAATGTATGATTTGAAGGAAAATATCACTGCGTGGTTATATATAGTAGAGCCATATGGATATTTCATAACAGATTCTACTAAACAGGTTGTTGTTGAGTATTCAGAGGAATTAACTATTAACATCGATTCTTCAGCAGAACTTTTTTATGGGGGACCACTGCGGTATTATTTTAAGGAAAATGATCTCTACTACGAATATCATACTAAACAAGTTGTTAGTGCTGATATTCTAGCAAAAGAAGTTAATTGTTTTAAAGCTACGACAGCAACTGCAATTACAGATTTTTCCTATAATAATGCGATGGATACGCTAGGACAAGCGAGATCAATCTACGCTAACCGTATTAATCGTTCTTTTAAGACTTTTAGTATTAATGACGATGGTCGTTGTGGATCAGTGGCCGCAGCCATATTGCTATGCTACTACAATGATTATGGGTATTCGGGTCTTGTTCCATCTATATACTATAATAATGAGATATATTTTACTAATTATCTGTTTCCTCACATTGAGGGAACAACGTGGGGAAGTGATACACCAGATTTGGTTTCTGGACTTAATTGGTATTTGGGAACTTGGGGATATTCATCGGTTCTAACAGCGACATCAATTAGTAATGGTAGTTTCACCATATATGAAAATAAAATAAATAGTAATATTCCTGTGATATTAGATTTGGATGCGGAACCTACATATGGTGAACATTGGGTGGTTGGTTATGGATATTCTTATGAATATACCAATTATATGTCGAACATATTTGCTGTGGTCGATGACGGTTGGGGAAATTTAGGGGTATATATAAATTGGCAATATGTGGATGATTTTGTTTTTTTAAATAAGTGATATTATTGTTGAAGAATGCAGGAACCTTTCTCTTTTAGGAGGAAGGTTCCTGTCTTTGTCTGGTTTGAGAGACCGTAACAGGTGCTTGACAAAAGGAGTTATTTCATGTAAAATAACAAGTGTTATATGTTGCGGCTTATTGTGTTAGGAGAAAAGATATGCCCAGAAAAGAGAGTATTACCATAGAACAGATATTGGACACCGCATTTGCCATGACCCGCGAGGAGGGCTTTGCCAGCGTGACCGCCAGAAGAGTGGCGGCAAAAGCTGGTTGTTCTACCCAGCCTATCTTCCGGGTGTATAAAAACATGGAGGAACTGTGGGATGCGGTTTATGAGAAGGCAGCCGTTTTTTTTCAGGATTATTATAGTCAGTATCCCCGCATGGCCCGGACGCCCTTTGTCAATCTGGGGATGGCGTATATCGCCTTTGCCCGCAAGGAGGGACATCTGTTTGAACTGCTTTTTCTCTCCCAGAGGAAAAACAGAAGGAGCATGTACGATCTTTTAAATGGGACGGAAAGCAATGTGCTATACGAGATCAACATGGCGAAATCAGAAGGGTGTCTCCATCCTCAGGATGTCTTTATGCGCATGTGGATTTTCATCCATGGAAGCGCATGCATGGCGCTCACGGGAGATTATGATCTGTCAGATGTGGAGACTCTGTCTGTACTGAAGCAGGTATATAGGCAGTTTGCCCAGTAGGATGCTTCGGGTTCTGCCGTGTGCGCTGGAAGGAAACATGCCAAGCTCTAATAGGAGGAATATTGCGGATGCAGTATGATGTACTTGAACGGGTCAGAGAGCAATATGCGGATATGAGTAAGGGGCATAAAAAAATTGCTTCTTTTATTCTGGAGCATTATGATCAGGCAGTGTTCATGACAGCGGCACGGCTGGGGGATGCCCTGCGTATCAGCGAGTCCACGGTGGTGCGTTTTGCGGCGGGAATCGGCTACAAGGGTTATCCGGAATTCCAGCGGGCGTTGGAGGAATGCGTGCAGAGTAAACTGAGCAGTGTCCAGAAGATCGACGCTAAATACGGGCACAGTACTCAGTCGGAACTTCTGACTACTGTTCTGTCGGCGGATATAGAGAAGCTGCAGCACACTATACAACATCTGGATGCGGCCGCCTTTGAGACGGCAGTGGATACCATACTGGAGGCGGATCATCTCTATATTATGGGACTGCGCAGCAATGAGCCGCTGGCGGAATTTCTGCATTTCTACCTGAATATGATCCGGGGGAATGTGATTCTTCTGAAGACTACCAGCGTCAGCGAGACCTTTGAACAGATGATAAGGATCGATGAAAAAGACTGTTTTGTCGGCATCAGCTTTCCCAGATATTCCATGCGTACTTTAAAAGCTATGGAATTTGCCAATGACAGGAATGCCAAGGTGATTGCCATCACAGATTCCATCCACTCCCCTATGAATCTGTATTCTTCCTGCAATCTGCTGGCACGCAGCGATATGGTGTCCATCGTGGACTCCCTGGTGGCTCCCTTAAGCGTGATCAATGCCTTGGTGGTGGCCATGTGCCTGAAGTGTCCTCAGGAGGTAAAGCAGAATCTGGAGATGCTGGAGGAGACCTGGAACAATTACCAGGTATATTTGAACGATGAGATCAACTTTATTGATGATGAACCGATATTGAATTATTCTCTGAGAAAAGAGGAATAGTGCGGATGCATGTGATTGTGGTGGGCGGCGGAGCCGCCGGCATGATGGCGGCTATAGCCGCGGCCCAGGCTGGAGCCAGGGTGACGCTGCTGGAGCGGAATGAAAAGCTGGGCAAGAAGCTGTTTATTACCGGCAAGGGAAGATGTAATGTGACCAATGCTGGAGATATGGACAATCTCTTTTCTCATGTCATGACCAATGGGAAATTTCTGTACAGCGCCTTTTATGGTTTTGACAATCGGGCAGTGATGGAACTGCTGGAGGAGGAGGGCTGTCCGCTGAAGACAGAGCGGGGAGACAGAGTATTTCCGGTGAGCGATCACTCCTCGGATGTCATTGCCGCTTTAGCCAGGGCGTTAAAGCGGCGGCAGGTGGAGATCTGCCTGAACACCAAAGTAAAGGGGCTGTGTTGGGAGGAGGTATCCGGTGAGGCCCGAAGAATTCGCGGTGTACAGTTGTCGGATGGAAAGCGGCTGGCAGCCGACCGGGTGATCCTGGCCACCGGCGGCCTGTCCTATGCCAGCACCGGCTCTACCGGAGATGGTTACGATTTCGCCCGGGAGGCGGGCCATGAAGTGACGGACTGTAAGCCCTCGCTGGTTCCCTTTCGAATCAAGGAGGAGTGGTGCAGGGAACTGATGGGATTGTCTCTGCGCAATGTGCGCCTGAGTCTCTATCAGGGCAATAAACAGATCTATCAGGATTTTGGAGAGATGCTGTTCACTCACTTTGGAGTCAGCGGTCCTCTGGTTCTGAGCGCCAGCAGCTATTATACGGCGAAGTGCAGGGGGGAGGCAGGGCTGCTTCTGGATCTGAAGCCTGCCCTGGACGAGCAGCAGTTGGACAAAAGAGTGCTGCGGGATTTTGAGGAGAGTAAAAATAAGCAGTTTAAGAATGCGCTGGGGCAGCTGTTCCCGGCAAAGCTGATCCCGGTTATGATCCACTTGTCGGGTATTTTACCGGAAAAGTCGGTGAATGAGATCACCCGCCAGGAGCGCAGGGCTTTTGTGGAGCTGATCAAGGCGCTGCCCATGACTGTGACCGGAGTGCAGGGCTATGAGGAGGCTGTTATCACCAAGGGCGGTGTCGCCGTCCGGGGGGTGAATCCATCCACCATGGAGTCCAAAAAAGTGCAGGGTCTCTATTTTGCGGGAGAGCTGCTGGATTTGGATGCGCTGACAGGAGGCTATAATCTGCAGATTGCCTGGTCCACCGGACACCTGGCAGGAGCCAGCGCCGCAGGTGCTGGTAGGGAATCTGCGGAACTTAATTAGGAGGGAAGATATGAGTTATAATATTGCTGTAGACGGGCCGGCAGGCGCCGGAAAAAGTACCATTGCCAAGGCGGTGGCCAGAGAACTGAATATTATCTATGTGGACACGGGAG
>CAZKAO010000096.1:0-10232 GCA_964550745.1 uncultured Acetatifactor sp. | reverse complement strand
GTATGTTTATACATGCAGATATTTTTGCGCGATTTTTGAGAGATCGAATCGGAAAAGACAATGTTATCTTTCTTTCAGGAACAGATTGTTATGGTTCTCCTATCATGGAAAGCTATCGCAAGCTGCAGGAAGCAGGGTATGAAGGTACTTTGGAAGATTATGTACGTGTTAACCATGAGAATCAGAAGAAAACCCTGGAAAACTATGGTATCAGTTTAGATTTCTTTGGAGCATCGGCTCTGGGAGAAGCAGGTTCGATTCACAAACAGGTATCAGCGAAAGTGTTTCATACTTTATACAAAAACGGATATATTAAGAAAATGTCCATGCCTCAGTTTTATGATGAAGAAAAAAAGATGTTTTTAAACGGAAGACAAGTAACCGGGAAATGTCCTATACCGGGATGCACTTCGGAAAAAGCATATGCCGATGAGTGTTCATTAGGACATCAGTTTTTGCCATCGGAACTTATTAATCCCGTCAGTTGCTTATCAAATAAAAAGCCTGTCCTCAGAGATGTGGAAAACTGGTATTTTAATCTGGAATACTGTATTTCTGCAGTAAAGGAATATAATGAGTTCTTGCGAAAAAATACAAATACGCGTAAGTATCAGCTGGAAACCGTGGAAGAATTTTTGAAAAAACCCTTAATATATGTACCAAGAAAGTATATAGGCGATCTGGCAGAATTGGCAGCCAAGCTGCCCCCTCACAATTTGATTAATGAGGAAAAGAAACCGTCCATTATATTTGAATTTGAAAATCTGGATGACCGTGACAAGGCTAAAAATGTATTGGAAGTAAACAATATTCATTATACTTCCGGAAAGACACTGGTTCCCTTTCGGCTGTCCGGTAATGTGGAATGGGGTGTGCCATTCCCAGAGTGTGAAGAATTAAAAGACCTCACCTTTTGGGTATGGCCGGAATCGCTGTGGGCGCCGATTTCCTTTACTTTAGCATATTTGAAAGAGCAGGGAAAGGAAACCGACTTATCCAAATGGTGGTATGATGAGGAATCTAAAGTTTATCAGTTTATTGGAGAAGATAACATTTATTTCTATGCCATCGCTCAGACAGGGTTATTTACAGGATTACAGGTTCCCAAAGGGGAAGTACCGGATATGGAGACAGTATACTTATCTCATATCATAGCCAACAGGCATTTATTGTATATGGATACAAAAGCCAGCAGCAGTTCTGAATTAAAGCCTCCTATGGCAGATGAATTGCTTAATTATTACACTAAGGATCAGTTGCGAATGCATTTTATGAGTTTGGGTCTGTCTTCCAAAAGTGTAGGTTTTAAACCGCAGGTATTTATGAAAGAGGAAGACAGGGTTGGCGTAGATATGGTTCTGAAAGATGGTAATTTAATAACCAATGTGTTTAACCGGCTAATCCGGACCTGTTTCTATGCTATTCAGAATAATTGTGACGGAAAAATTCCTAAGGGCGATGTGAGTGAACAAATAAGGCTTATGACAGAGAAAACGGTTCTTGATTATGAGCGTTATATGTATAACCATGAGTTTCATCGCATCTCTTATGTTTTAGATGACTTTATCCGGGGGGTAAACAAGCATTGGGTAAACAATGTAAAGATTGCAGATGCCACGAATAATGCGGAATTCAGAAAACAGCTTGTTATTGATTGCCTATATGCCTGTAAGGTTATGGCAATACTAATTCATCCAATTGCACCGGAAGGATGTGAAATGTTTAGAGAATATCTAAATTTGGGAGAAGAATTGTGGGATTGGAGTAATATATTTGAGCCGGTTTCTTTTTATATTGCAGACGTGGAGAGTCATAAACCCAAGTATTTGGAACCGAGAGTAGATTTCTTTAAAAAGCATGATTGTCAACTGGTGGAAAGGTAAGCCTGTGTCACACTTATAAAAGATGTCAGCTGCTGCGTGTTCTATGGGATTTTCTCTGTGTGTTTGCTCCTAGACACCAGCAATACAGCCAAAGGCCGCACTCCTCCCAGAACTGACATCAACGATATTATATACCCGTGAGCGGGGTAGATGCAACTATTTTCTTGCTATGAAGGAAACCACATTGCTGGTCAGTGACACAGTGCCCCGCTCTCTGGGAATATCATATTGCTGGCTTTGAACCGAGGATTTCAGGATTGTCCAATCGGCAAAAGTCTGCCGGAGAATCGTCAGCATTTTTTCTGTGGAAAGGTTGACCTCGAATTGGGCAGGCATTTCAGCCCCGGTGGATATGTCGGTTTCTTTTACCTGGGAGTTGACAACCAGGCAGACAACGCCGTCTTTGCGTGTTCCGGTCTGTATCTCCTGCAATTTGTGGACAAAAGATTCCTCCGAATCCACATGCTCTAGAGCGGATATGGCAAGAGTCAGATCATAATATTCCTCCCGGACGGGATATTTTTCTATTGGGCAGACAGTTCCCCGTATGCTTGCGGACACACCGTATTTTTCTGCATTGGCGCAAAGCTTTTCTATGGCCAGTTCCAGAATATCCACACAGTCAATAACACAGGGTATGCTTTGGTAGTGCTGGGCGATAAAGATACAGTTTCTTCCCACGCCGCAGCCCAGGTCCAGCACATGCAGCTCTCGGTAATCCTGAAACAGGGGCATCAGATCCCGCACTGACTTAATCGGTTTGCTGAGCCAGCTGCCCTCCTGATACAATTCGCTGGCAGTGTATATTTCTGTGTGAGATTTTCTCTCGCTGTCTCGTATCTGCTTTAATCTCTGGTCCATTGTACGGCCTCCCTCCGAGCCTTATGTCAATTATGTATGATGGGATAATTATATAGGGGATGGCTGTAGAAAGTCAACAGGAAAGTGGCGCTTAGGCGTTTGACAGCTTGGTGCGTGTATGATACACTGAAATAAGCATTGGCGGAGAAAGTGCTTTGCAATCACTTGGAAGAACCAGAGAATATGAAAGGGGACCATCATCGTGAGAAAGAAAACAGCGCATCTCACTGCATTTTTATTGGCGGCAGCCATACTTCTGGCAGCCTGCGGAAAGCAGGAGCCTTTGGAAGAACAACAGGGGTCTGCGGCGGTACAGCAGGAAAGGGAATCCGGACAGGAAGCGGAAAACACAGAACGGACGGATGAATGGACTGCCCTGCGGGAGCAGATGGGCTTCTATGTGGAGGGAAGTACGCTCTATGACGCAAATGGCAATCCTTTTATTTTGCGTGGTATCAACCATGCGCATTGCTGGTATGAGGATCAGGCAATCAATGCAATACAGGGTATTGCCCAGACAGGCAGCAACTGTGTCCGCCTTGTTCTGGCGGACGGGGAGCAGTGGGAAGCCACTTCCGCCAAAATGTTGGAGGCGCTGATCAGCCGCTGTAAGCAGGAGAAGATGATTGTCATTCTGGAGGTGCATGACGCCACTGGCTATAAGGACAAGGAGTCCTTGCAGAAAGCGGCGCAGTACTTTGTAGATATAAAGGACAGCCTGATCGGCCAGGAGGATTATGTGATTATCAATATTGCCAATGAGTGGCAGGGAGACAGTGAATCCAAGCTGTGGAAGGAGGCATATCTGGAGGCCATCCCCATGTTGCGTGAGGCAGGTCTGGCACACACGATCATGATCGACAGCTCAGGGTGGGGGCAGTATGGCAAATGCATTCAAGATGGGGGAGAGGAACTTCTGGAAGCAGATCCCCTGGGTAATGTGATGTTTTCCATCCACATGTACGGCACTGCAGGAGGCAGCGAAAATTCCATTGAAAAGAATTTGAACTATGCCGCGGATCTGAATCTCTGTGTCTGCGTGGGGGAATTTGGCTATACCCACACGGATGGGGATGTACAGGAGGATTATCTGATGCAGTACTGTCAGGACAATCAGATCGGCTATATCGCATGGTCCTGGAAGGGGAACGGCGGCGGTGTGGAATATCTGGACCTGGCGGAGGACTGGAAGGGAAAAACACTTTCCGCAGAGTGGGGCGAGGTTGTAGTAAACGGTGTGAACGGCATCAGGGAAACCTCACAGATGTGTACTGTGTTTGAGTGAGACGGGACGGATATGTGTGCTGGGAGAGTATGCGGAACTTAGATTGGAGGGAGAGGCATATGTATATCAGAAGGGCGCAGGAGAGAGATATGGAAGGGATTAACAGGTTGTTGTATCAGGTGTTGATGGTACATCACAATGGTCGGCCGGATCTCTTTAAGGGAAATGTAAAAAAATATACGGATCAGGAGTTGGCGGAGATGATTCGGGACGACAGCCGCCCAATCTTTGTGGGGGTGGAGGAAGAGACGCAGCAGGTGCTGGGATATGCTTTCTGTGTATTTCAACAGCATATTGGCAGCAATATTCTGACGGATATCAAGACGCTGTACATAGATGACCTCTGCGTGGAGGAAAACTGCCGGGGACAGCATATCGGGAGGCAGATCTATGAGTATGTGCTGGATTTTGCCAGAGAGCAGGGCTGTTATAATGTGACATTGAATGTCTGGTCCTGCAATGATGCGGCTCAGCGTTTTTATGAGAAATGTGGCCTAGTGCCACAGAAGATCGGGATGGAGACAATACTGTAGGTGAGACAGTATCGGAAGGAATTCTGGTCGGCAGACTCATCAACAGGTGATTTGTTATTCGGGCAAGATCGGTACTTGACAAGAGGGCCGGATCATAGGACAATAGTGGTATGGCAAATATGCGACAGGATGCGTAAAACAAGGTGTATTGAGTACAATGCCAAGGAAAAGTGAGGTATTAGTAATGAACAAAAATTTCAAGAAAGTGGGTTTGTTCTTATTGACAGCAGTAGTGGCCGCCTTTCAGGTGCTGTCGGTTTCTGCACAGACTCAGTGGTATGACGATTCGGATATCGTGCGTGCGGATCTGAACTATGAGGATATGGAATATGTGGGCTATGATCCTGCATATGCATATACTTTGATAGAAGAAATACGCACTTTGTCTCAGGAGGCGGGGAATGATGAGCAGATCTGTCAGAACTATGATCTGATGGGTGTGGAGCTGGATAAGATGTATACCCAGCAGGCGCTGAATGAGATCCGGTATTACCGGGATGTTAATAATGAGGAATACGCCAGCATTGATACCGAGCTTCAGCAGATCTATCGCGAGGTGGTAGATCAGTTCCTGCAGGCAGTGAGAGATGTGCTGGCAACAACGGATTATCGGGAATCTCTGGGCGCGCATATCGGCGATGAGGATATAGTGGAGGATTATCTCGAGTATGAGGATATGACAGAGGAACTACAGGCTCTGTTAGACGAGGAGAATGCGTTGGAACAGCAGTATGACCAGGCAAGCATGGCGGAATACACCGTGACGGTCAACGGGAAAGAATGGACGGAGGAGTCCTACAATGCGGCTGCCGATGATCTGAACTGGCGGGAGCTGGTGGCCATCAGCAATGCATTGGACCAGGCAAAAAATGAGGCAATGTGCCCTATTTTCCTGGATCTGGTGAAAAACCGGAATGCCCGCGCGCAGATCTACGGGTATGATAATTATGCGGAGTATGCCTATACGGATCTGTACAACCGCGATTATACAACAGAGGATATTAAGTCTGTATATGCGGCGGTAAAGCAATATATTGTGCCGGCGCTGGCGGAGGTGGAGCAGTATGTTTATTCCGGCCGGTTGAATGACCTGCTCTACATGGATTATCTGACAGAGGAATATGTCATAGATGTGGTTGGCCGGCATATGGGGGATATTGACCCGGCACTGGCGGATGTATATCAGTACATGGTAGATCATCATCTCTATGATATCGACTATGACCCCGGCAAGATGAATGTGGGTTATACCACTACGCTGTATGAATATCAGGAGCCGTTTATCTTCAATACGCCGGATTATTCCTACTATGATCTGGAGACCATGATTCATGAGTTTGGTCATTACAATGAGGCGTTCCATGCGGGAACTACTCTGATTACTGACGTGACCAATATGGATGTGGCGGAGATTCATTCCCAGGGACTGGAGCTGCTTTATCTGGACTATGCGGATGAAGTGTATGGAGAGGGGCTGGGAGACAGCGCCCGGCAGATTGTGTTATATCAGATCCTGTATTCCGTGATTGACGGATGCCTGTATGATGAGTTCCAGACAGCAGTGTTTTCCGCAGATCATGAGATGACGCAGCAGGAGGTCAACCAGCTTTTCCGCAGACTGTCGGAGGAGTATGGTTATGTTTACTATGACAATGGGGATGAGGCATACGACTGGGTGGATGTGCCCCATACATTTTCCTCGCCCATGTATTATATCAGCTATGGCACCTCTGCGCTGGCGGCGCTGGATATCTGGACCATCGCTCTGGAGGATCGTCAGGCGGGAATCGATAAATATATGGAGTTGACTACATACGGACTGACAACAAATTACTGTGAACTTCTGGAGGAATGCGGTTTAAAGAGCATTTTCGAGGAGCGAACGATCCGGGAGATAGCCCGGGCGGTGTCAGGGTATTCCTCTGCTCTGGCAGCGGGAGAAGATAGCGCCGATGATTCCTTTGGCGGGTATGACGCGGACGAGGAATTTAATCTTGATTCTTTTCTGAATGATTACAAATTTGATGGTCTGACGGATGGGAGTATAACAGATTTTGACGATCTGGATATATTAGATAGATTTATGAAGATGCACACGATGAGCCTCTTTGGGGCGGAAGTGCTGACAGTGATCACGATACTGATCATCATAGCCATATTATCGTCCAAAGAGAAAAAGCGGTAAAATGGTGTGGTCTGTGATATGTGTATAGCAGGAAAGGAAATTCGTTATAATGAGTTGTCTGGGTAATCTTCTGTGGTTTATATTTGGAGGGTTTGTCGGCGGTCTTGGCTGGCTGCTGGCCGGGTGTCTGTGGTGTATTACCATCATAGGGGCACCGATAGGGGTGCAATGCTTTAAGTTCGCCTCTATGTCCTTTTTCCCTTTTGGGAAGGAAATTGTATACGGCGGCGGGACGGTATCTCTGGTGGTAAACATCATCTGGATTCTGATATCCGGGATTCCGCTGGCAATACATCATCTGGCTTGGGGATGCCTGTTTAGTATCACCATCATAGGGGTTCCTTTTGGAATACAGCATTTCAAACTGGCAAAGCTGGCGCTGATGCCTTTTGGAGCGAGCATTGTTTAAAAAGTGCAAGGTGCTTTCGGCTTTCCGAGAGCACCTTTTCACTATTCTTTAGTCAGAAATCACTATGTTGAATTGGGAGTTGGCAGGAGGGATAGGCAATGGAAGAATTGCGGTTGGTGCGTCCTGCACCGGAACATATAGAGGAATTGCAGAAATTCAGGCAGGAATTGCTGGAGGCTGGGGATGCGGACTCTTTTGCGGGCTGCAGCAGGCTGGAGCACTATGAGGATGTGGGAGCATGGATGGAGATGGTCTGGCGGCAGGAGCAGGAGGTGGAGCCGGGAAAAGTGCCCTCTCATGTGTATCTGGCCATCCGGCAGTCGGACGAAAGGCTGGTAGGGATCATTGACTTGAGGCATCATATTGACCATCCCATACTGGGACTCTGGGGCGGCCATATAGGCTACACTGTGCGGCCCGATGAGCGGGGCAAGGGCTACGCCAGGGAGATGCTGCGGCTGAATCTGGAGAACTGCAGGCGTCGGGGGCTGAGCAAGGTCATGGTGACCTGCACCAGGAACAATCCGGCCAGCGAGCGGACGATTCTGGGATGTGGCGGTGTATTTGAGAAAGAAGTGCCGGTAGACGGAGAGTGGATTAAGAGGTACTGGATTACGGTCATGGAGGAAAAAGATGGAGGAGAAGAGGGATAAGACAGCTGAGATCTTTAAGCAGGAATATGATGAAATGGAGGAGAGGATTGACGATGCGATTGAATGCCTTGGACGGGAGTATGACGAGCCCTGCGAGGAGTTAATCTGCGACGAGGGCGTGGAAAGTCCCCGATTTGCCAGGGCGGCGCTGGAGGCGGGAATTTTTTATCCGAATTTTCTGTATCAGAATGCGGATGCGGATACCAGGGACAGGCTGATCTCTCTGCTGGAGGATTATGGAACAGAGGATGTTTTCGGTGCTCTAACGGCACTTGCGGCCATTGGGGATGAGACTACGGCGGAATGTTTTGTAAAGTGGGAAGCCCATCCCAGGCTCTGGATGAAAAAGCTGGCGAGTCATCCCATGCACTATGCCAAGGCGGGAGGCTGGATTGTGGAACAGGGTGAGAGACGGCAACTTTATTTTGACAGATGTTATGCGCTGGAAAAGACGGAGGACAAAAATTTAGGGGAAAATGTCTTTGGCGGCGTCTGTGAGGACAGTTGCCCCTCCTGCGGTTCTAAGTTTGTGAATGAGCTGGTTATTGACGGAGGGGATGAGCGGCTGGCCTTTCTGGGCATTCCTGGGAAAATCAAGATAAAATACTGTGCTGCCTGTGTTGCGGAGATGGATTACAGCTTTTGCAGATGGCAGGAGGATGGCGAGAGCGAGTTTATCGGCTGGGAGTTTGCGGGAAAGCCCTGGAGTCCTAAGGTTCCTCCAGATGGCAGCAGCACAATCTGTGCGGATGTTTGGAGTAAGCATTCCCGTTTTGTCCTGTCGCAAAAGCCGGTTTCCATGAATTACTGCAAAAGAGACGAGAGAAGCGCCATCGGCGGCAGGCCCTGTTTTCTGAATCATCCCAACACACATTACGCCAAGTGTCCCCAGTGTGGAAAGACAATGACACATCTGGCCCAGCTTGACGCAACATATTGCAGTCTCGGAGTGGGGGTGGAATATGTACAGATCTGTAAATCCTGCAAGACGGCGGCAGTGTCTTTTATGGATACTTAAATGGAGGTAGTGATGGAGGGAAAATTGCGCAACATGGTGAGTCTTTATCTCATGGCAGGAGACAGGATGCTGCTTTTGTACCGCGTCGGTTCCAGGGTGCTCAAAAGCCCCTGCTGGTGCGGGATTGGCGGGCATTTTGAGAAAGAGGAATTAAATGATGCCAGAGCGGCGCTGCTGCGGGAGGTAAATGAGGAGATTGGGCTGGCGGAAAAGGATCTGGAAGACTTGCGGCTGCGGTATATCACCCTGCGGCAAAAGGATGGCGAGATTCGGCAGAACTATTATTTCTTCGCCAGACTGGCGACAGGGGCGGTGGTTCAGGATACCTGTGATGAGGGGGTTCTGGAGTGGGTGCCGCTTACAGAGGTCTGCGGGAGGGACATGCCCTATACGGCGGGTTATGTGATCAGACACTATCTGCAGACCGGGCGGCAGGATGAGACTTTATACTGCGGCGTGGCGAATCGGCAAGGCGTGCAGTTCGTGGCGCTTGAGGAACTGTAGACCCACAGATTATGATAAAAATTGAACAGAAATAAGGAGGACATGAAAATGGCAGAGGAATTGAAGAGCAGGAAAGAGATACCGGAGGAGTTGACCTGGGATTTATCCCATATATACGCCTCGGAGGAGGACATGCTGCGGGATGCGGAGAAGATGGAGCAGCTGTCTCAGGAGATCGTGGAGAAATACAAAGGCCATCTGGATACGCCGGAGCAGATAGAAGCCTGCGTCACGGCCTACAGGCAGGTGTACGAATTGATGACGCTCACGGGCAGTTACTGCGATCTGGCGGTATCTGTGGACTACTATGACAATTATAATCAGGAGAGAAACGGCAAAATCAGCCGCCTGATTGCAAAATTGCAGAGCAGCCTGAGTTTTGTCAGGAGCGAGATTATGGAGCAGGATGAGGAGGTTATCCAAAAGGCTATTGCCATCAGCAATGGCAATAAGTATTTTCTGCAGAATGTCCTGAGGGATAAGGCCCACAGACTGCATCCGGAGGCGGAGCGGGTGGTCTCCGCACTGAGCCAGAGCATCTACGGCACACCCTATGAGGTCTACAATATCGCAAAGCTGGCGGATATGAAATTTGATCCCTTTGTGGTGGACGGAAAGGAGTACCCGTTAGGCTACACCCTTTTTGAGGATGACTACGAGTACGAGCCGGATACCCAGGTGCGCCGGGCAGCTTTTGACGCTTTTTCCAAAAAGATCAGGGAGTATGAGAACGTGACGGCGACGGCCTACAATGCCAATGTGCAGACGGAAAAAGTTCTGTCCACTCTGCGGGGCTTTGATTCGGTATATGACTATCTGCTCTTTGACCAGAAAGTCAGTCGGGAGCTCTATGACCGCCAGATCAACCTGATCACGGAGAAGCTGGCTCCCCATATGCGCA
>CAZKAO010000095.1:0-10512 GCA_964550745.1 uncultured Acetatifactor sp. | reverse complement strand
AGGGCATACGTCTGCAACACCGTTATCGCCGGTTCAAATCCGGCTCGCACCTCTGAGAGGGACCCCTGTTGGGGTTCTTTTTTACTATAACTCCAATACGGACAGAGATGTGTCAGGGTATTGAAGAAGCAGAGAAGGATTGCAATGAGCCACAGAAAGAAAACAGGAATAACAATATTGCTCAGTATATTTGTGTGCCTGATGGGATTGCTGGGCAGCGTTGCCGGAAGCCTGCGTTTTGCCATGAGGGACAGTGCCATAGAGACAATGGTGCAGGAGTGGGAGCTTTCTCAGATGCAGATTACCAAGATTGCCGCCTATATGTCGATGGCGCAGTTCCTGGTGGTGATGATGGAAACGCCGGGGATCAGTGAGGAGGGCACAATAAATCTGATAGATGCTGATTATACCAAAGATTTTATTGCTGCAAAGATTCGGGATTATCGGGATGACTTACTGAGGAATAACGGAAAGGGAACAATATTTTTTTCAGAGTTAGTGCAGTTGGAAGAGGAAAACAGAGATGCTGTCTGTCAGGATCTGCAATATAGCATCAGTGCGGCAGATCTGGAGAGATACGAGATGATATGGGATAATCTGGCGTTGACAGAGAGGAGCGCGCTGGCGAGTTACCGCAGTCAAAAACCGATATTGCTTGCTGCCGCCGGAGTGGTTTTGTCGGTATGGTTTCTGATTGCCGCCGCTGTATTGTGCGTTCCGGGAGCGGGAGCCGCATTCTGGTATCTGTATGGGCACAGCTTTAAAGGATATGGCGTATATGGCATGATTTTGGTCATAGTCGGAGCTGCAGACTGCATTGCATCGCTGCTGCGGGGAAGTCTGGTATCCCTGGTCAACCATATTATGGATGTGCGGAGCAATCTGATGACACTGGTGTTTACGCCTGCCGCCAATATGCTGCTGATTATTGGCGTGATATCTATTTTGCTGGGAATGATTGCTTTTGCTCTGCGGGCAAATACAAAAAGGAGAAGATAATTCAGGACCTTGATTGAAAAAGCAATTAGGGTCTTTTTTTGACGGAAAGAGGTATAGCAAATGAGTATTATGGGCTTCCTGATTGTCATATTGGTGTTTATTGTGGGGATTGGCCTGGTCAATGAAAAATGGATTCATCTGCAGAGCGATATTGCGCTGGTGTGTTTCTCTCTGCTGATCAGTGTGGTTCTGTTGCTTGTGGGCATGCTGTTGCCCGGAGAGTCTTTTTCCGGCCCGCTGCATCAGATTGCCAGCTTCGAGTTTGAGGCATATCTGTTGGACACAGTACTCTGCTTTATGCTCTTTGCCGGAGCCAGCAAGGTCAATCTGCGGAAATTCCGGCAGAACCTGAAAGTGATCAGCCTGCTTGCGTTATTGACAACAGTTATCTCCTCCCTGCTGTATGGATTGCTCTTCTGGGGAGCTGCAAGTCTGCTGGGGATGCCGGTGGATATCTGGATATGCATATTGCTGGGATGTATTGTCTCCCCTACGGACCCCATTGCCGCAACGGGTATCCTGAACAAGCTGGGGCTGTCTAAAAATGTGACATCTGTGATTGAGAGCGAATCTCTCTTTAATGATGGAACCGGGGTAGCGCTGTTCGTTTTCTTCAAAAGTATCGTGGGCCGCAGCGGGGAAAGCAATTTTCTGGTGGTGATGGTGAAAGAGGTGGCGGGCGCCCTGGTGGTAGCGCTGGCGGTGTCTTTCTTGCTGGGACAGTTGATAAAAATGACCAAAGAACCGGTGAGGCAGATACTGATCAGTGTGCTGGACGTAGCTGTGGTATATGCGATCTGTGAACATTTTGGCTTTTCGGGGGTTATCGCATCCGTGGTCTGCGGTATGTATTTTGCCTATGTGATGGGCGGTCAGGAGCGCAAGCGCCAGGTGTATGACAGACACAATCTCTATGTGGATTTCTGGGATATTTTGGACAGTATTCTGAATGCGGTGCTCTTTGTGATGATTGGGCTGTCGGTGTTGAATGTGCATATCAGTTCCTACATTTTTTACATAGTACCTGTGGCGGTCGCAGCAGTGATCCTGTCCAGGTTTGCGGGAGTGGCTCTGTCCAGTCTGCTGTTGGGAAAGCACAAGATTCCCAGCAGTTACAGCCTGATGGAATTTGTGTCGCTGATGACCTGGAGCGCTCTCAAGGGCGGCCTGTCCCTTGCGCTTGCCATGAGTACCAAGGAGCTGCTGGATCAGGAGGCATATCTGATCGTGTTAAATACAGCGTACATAACGATTCTCTTTACAGTGGTAGTACAGGGACTGACCGTAAAGAGCGGCTACCGGCTTATCGAACAGCATAAGTCTCGACGAGTCCGCCGTCAAAGCGAGCTAAAAGAACCTCAGAATAGGGAGAAAAGCAGATGAAAATCATAATCGTAGGTCTTGGGCAGACCGGAACATTACTGGCTCAGAGAACAGCCGAAGAAAACCATGATGTGGCAGTGATAGACAGCGACAAAGAGAGGGTGGAGAGCGTGACCAATCTCTACAATGTCAGCGGCGTGTGCGGAAGCGGAGCCTCCAGAGAGATTCTGCTGCAGGCGGGAGCGGCTGCTGCGGATGTCATCATCGCCGTGTCCCCGCATGATGAGGTCAACCTGATGGCCTGTGCGGTGGCGAAGGACTGCGGCACCCGTTACACAGTGGCGCGAATCCATCGTCCTGAGCTGTCGGCAGACAAGGACTATTTTGCGGAGACATTTCGGGTTGATTATGTCGTGAATCCCAAACGGGACACGGCGCTGGAGATGTATCGGCAGATCAGGATTCCCGGCAGAGTCAAGGCGGATGCGTATTTCAGCGATGTGGCTACGATTATTCGTATCAGGATGGATCAGGACCTCATTCCCGGGGGAAGTATGCCGCTTACAGAGGTGAAGCGTTTTTTTGACACGGATATGCTGGTGGCCACTGTGATAAGGGGAGAAAAGCTGTACATTCCCAGGGGCGATTTTGTCATACAGCCCGGGGATGTGGTAGGAATCATTGCCGCAGATACAGCGATTTCGCAGATTATCATGAAGCTGGGACTGTCTCATAAGCCCGCTCGAAGGTTTATGCTTGTGGGCGGCGGCACAGTGGCTTACTATCTGGCCCAAAAGCTGTTGGAGAACAAGGGAAGCGTGACGATTCTGGAGAAAGATAAAAGGCGCTGTGCGGAGCTGGCAGAGCTGCTGCCCGAAGCAGAGGTCAGTTTTGCGGATGGTATAGACGCAGACGTCCTGCTGGAGGAGGGAATAAAAAAGGCAGACGTATGCGTATCCCTGACAGGCAGTGACGACACCAATCTGGTGGTGTCGCTGTTCGCCTGGTCCAGCGGTGTGGAGTCCGTGGTGACCCGTGTCAATACCACGGCCTATGAGAAGCTGTTAAGCCAGGTCAATATGGATGTTACTCTCTCTCCGGCGGTGATCTCAGCAGACCGGATTATGGGCTTTGTGAAAAATGTGACGGTATACAATGCCAAAGGCAATGATATTCAATGCCTGTATCAGCTCTCGAACGGGCGGGCAGAGGCCATAGAATTCATTGCCTATGACAGCTGCAAAAAACTCGGAATTACTTTTAAGCAGCCTGAGTTTAAGGTAAAAAAGGACATCCTGGTCGCCCTGATTATTCGTCAGGGAGAAGTCATCATCCCGGATGGCAACAGCTGTATTCAGTCCGGAGACCGTGTGGTAGTTATCAGCAAGAGAGGGCATGACCTGAATGTATTAAATGACATATTTCAGTCATAGGACCTTCTCCAAAGCTCCGAATACCTGACCGATGGGCTCCTGTATGCACAGGTCGGCGTAACGGTCTCTGGGCGTGGGCGACATATTGATGACGATAAGGTGCTGACCCTGGAAATAGTCGATCAGACCTGCAGCGGGATAGACGGCAAGGGAAGTGCCGCCGATGATCAGTACATCGGCCTGACTGATAGCCCTGACAGCGCCGTTTAAGACGTTCTGGTCCAAGCCCTCCTCATAGAGTACCACATCCGGTTTGACCGGACCGCCGCATTTGCTGCAGCGGGGGATGCCCTCGCAAGCCATGATATAAGACAGGTCATAGAAAGCATGGCAGTCCTCGCAGTAGTTGCGAAGCACCGAACCATGGAGTTCGTAGACCTTTTGGCTGCCTGCCGCCTGATGCAGACCGTCAATATTCTGGGTGATCACTGCGTCCAGCTTGCCCAGTTCCTCAAGACGGGCCAGCATGCGGTGAGCCATATTGGGGCTGGCATCGGGAAAAAGCATCTTGTTGTGGTAGAAGCGATAGAATTCTTCAGGATTCCGGCGGTAAAAGCTGTGGCTTAAGATCGTCTCCGGCGGGTAGTCATACTGTTGGTTGTAGAGTCCGTCAACACTGCGGAAGTCTGGAATGCCGCTTTCGGTGGAGACTCCCGCACCACCGAAAAAGACGATATGTTTGCTGTCCTGAATGATTCGGACGAAGGAATCGGTTTCTTTAGACATAGAGTACTCCTTTCAAGTATAGTTAGAATTGCCCAGGCAAGGTGTTTATTGGATATTCCTTGCCTGGGCTTTGCTTTGCGTTAAACGTCTCGGGATATCTTATTCCCTAGATTTCTCTGTAGGCGGGAATGAATATCGGGAAATTATCGTTACCCTTTAATTCCTTGCCGGCGGAAACGGTTACTTCCTTGTCTGTGATGATATATTCCATCTCCACATTATTCATAATCGTAGTATCCTGCATCAGGATACAATTCTTAACCACCGAGCCACTTCCGACCTTGACGCCACGGAAAAGGATACAGTTTTCTACCTCACCCTCAATGACACATCCGTCAGCTACCATGGAATTCTTCACTTTGGACTTTCCGATGTAACGGGTGGGGTTGTCGTCCCGAACCCTGGTGTAGATAGGAGAGCGGTTAAAGAGCGCATTCAGGTTCTCATCCTGCAGCAGCCGCATATTCTCGCTGAAATAGCTGTTCATATCGCTGATACGGGCAGTGTAGCCGGTATATTCATAGCCGCATACGTTCAGGTTATCCAGCTGGGGAGCCAGAATATCCCTCTCAAAATAGCTGAAACCATGAGCGTAGGCGTTGGTGATCTGTTCAATCAACAGCTCGCGGTCAATCAGATAAATATTCATGGAGAAATTCTGAGGCCCTTGTTCCTTGGGGTTGGTCTTGATCTGGGTTATCCGTTGGCTGTCGGCATCCATTGTCAGCGTATAATACAGATCGGACGACAGGGTGGGCTGCAGATTCATGAAGCCGTAAGGAATCTCTTCTCTCTTATAGGCGATGGTCACATCCGCTCCGCTGGCAATATGTGCATCGATCATGGCATTGAAATCAAAATTGGCCACAATATTGGCATCAGAGATAAGTACATATTTCTCGCGCTGCACCTTCAGAAACTCCACGATACTGGCCAGGGCCTCTACACGTCCGTTATATACCTTTACGGTCTTCTCAGCAAAAGGAGGAACGATGTTCAGACCACCGTTTTTGCGTGTCAGATCCCACTCGCGTCCGGAACCCAGATGGCGCATCAGGGAGCGGTAATTCTTGCGCACAATTACGGAAACATTGTCAATGCCGCAGTTTACCATGCTGGATAACAGAAAGTCGATCATACGATAACGGCTTGCGAAGGGGATGGAAGCCATCAGACGTTCGCTTACCAGCTCCGGAACCTGATTGTCATAGCTGTTGGGGAAAATAATGCCCAAGGCATCCTGATTCGTATTTACCATAGTGATTCACCATCCTTTACATCATTTTCGACCATGGCCTGGGGGCCGATAAGAGCTCTTGATCCGATGTGTACACCGGGGCCTACAGTGGCCACGCCATTTTCATCACCCTCAGGCATGGCTCCTACCACGGCGTTGAAACCAATTTCCGCATTCTCGGCTACAATACAGTGCTTTACGGTAGCGCCGGCATGGATTATACTGCCGCCCATTACCACGGCGTCTTCTACGGTAGCGCCGGCCTCCACCTTTACGCCTGCAAACAGAATGGAATGTTTCACATGGCCGTTGATGCGGCAACCGTCGGTAATCATGGAATTTTCCACCACAGCATTCCCGCCGATCTTGTGTCCGGTCATGCCGCTGTTGCGGCTGTATATCTTCCAGCTCTCGTCAAAAAGGTTGATACCGGAGGTCTCAGGGTCCATGATCTCCATGTTGGCTTCCCACAGGGAGGAGATGGTTCCCACATCCTTCCAGTATCCCTTGAAATGATAGGCATACATCTGACGACCATCCCGCAGCAGATTGGGAATGATATTATTGCCGAAGTCATTGGAGGAGTTGGGGTCTGCCTCATCCTCGATAAGATACTTTTCCAGGACATCCCTGTTGAAAATATAGATACCCATGGATGCGAGATTGGACTTGGGCGTCTTGGGTTTTTCCTGAAATTCCGTGATTTTATCATTTTCGTCCGCAACCATCAGGCCGAAACGGGAAGCTTCATCCCAGGGCACTTCCATAACCGCCACGGAGAACTCAGCGCCCTTCTCCTTGTGAAACTGCAGGAAATCATTGTAATCCTGCTTGCAGATCTGGTCGCCGGACAGGATGATGACATATTCCGGATCATAGCGTTTGATAAAGGACAGGTTCTGATAAATCGCGTTTGCCGTTCCCTTGTACCAAGCCGAGCCCTGTGCCTGCTGATAAGGGGGCAGTACATGTACGCCGCCGTAGAGACGGTCCAGATCCCAGGGCTGTCCGTTGCCGATGTACTCGTTCAGCACCAGGGGCTGATATTGAGTCAGGATACCAACAGTGTCAATACCTGAGTTGACGCAGTTAGATAGGGGGAAGTCGATAATCCGATACTTTCCGCCAAAAGGAACTGCAGGTTTAGCCAGTTTTTGTGTCAGGGCATACAGCCTGGAGCCCTGGCCGCCGGCTAAGATCATTGCAATCATTTCTTTTGCCATACAGATTCTCCTTTTTGATACTTATTTAGTGTAAATTGCACACTATACTTTGTTATATTCTACCATTTGTGGATAATTTAGACAAGTACTTAAAACAAAAAACAGAAAGTGTTTTGCCAGATAAGAAAAATTTAAGAATTGATACGCACTTCAACAGTTGAGAAGGCTTGTTTTTTCTGATATAGTAAAAATACTAAAGTCGGAGGTTACTTGTTATGAGGAGGAGAAAGCGGGAGGAACTGATTCCTTTTCACAAAACAAAAAGAGTCATCTATGTATACCGTCGGGGCAAGAAGCGGCCGGCCGGCGTCAGAGCTGGAAGGATACTTATCGGGCTGGGGTTGTTGTGTCTGTTGTACTGCCTGTTTATTCTGTTTTTTGTGAGCTTTGGTACATGGTTTTTCTTGATCTGGGGAATGGGCGGACTGGTGTTGGCCATATGGGGGTGGCTGCTGGTCGGACAGAGAACGGAAAGGATACCCAGGTGGACGAAAATCTGCTGGAGACTGTTGTTCGGAACAGGCATAGCGGTATTTCTGGTGACAGAGTGCCTGATCTTCACGCAATTCGGGGCAAAGGCGCAGCCGGGAGCGGATTATTGCATTATTCTGGGCGCACAGATGAAGAGTAATGGCCCCAGCGATGTGCTGAAGCGCCGCCTGGATCAGGCGCTGGTCTATCTGCGGGAGAATCCGGAGACGCTGGTCATCGTATCCGGCTGCCAGGGCAGCAACGAGCCGGTTAGCGAGGCGAGAGGGATGTACGACTATCTGGTGAGCGCGGGAATTGCCCCGGATCGTATACAGCTTGAGGAGGCTTCGCGCAATACCCGCGAAAATCTGGAATTCAGCGGAATGCTGCTGAACCGGCAGGAACACAGTGTGGTGCTGGTGACCAACAATTTTCATATGTACCGGGCGCTGCGGCTTGCGGACGGCGCAGGCTATGAACATGTGGAGGGACTTGCCGCCAGTTCCTATCCCTGGACGCTGCCTAACAATCTGCTGCGGGAGTTCATGGGCGTGGTGAAGGATTTTATGGCGGGGCATTTTTGAAGAGGTATGTGCAATGGATATTAATATAGGAGATATTTTGAAATTAAAAAAACAGCATCCCTGTGGCAGCCGGGAGTGGGAGGTGCTCCGGGTGGGAGCGGATTTTCGATTAAAATGCAAGGGCTGCGGGCATCAGATCATGATTGCCAGGAGGCTGTTGGAGAAGAATATCAGGGAGATTATACCGGCGGAGTGAGCGTGAACTATGAAATACAAGATAAAACAAATAAGATTCTGTCTGTTCGTGTTGTTTCTGTCTCTGGTGATGTATTCCTGTGGAATACAGGAGACGGAGGAGTCGGTTTCGGATTTTGAAGAAGAGGCAACGGTGCCCGTGGCGCAATTTCAGGATATGAGATTGCCTGTTCCGATGGGGTGGTTTCGACACTATACGTTCAATGAAGACTGGTTTTATGTGACCAGCTCCGAGTATGACAGGGAAATGCAGCAGATCCGCTGGTATGTTTACAGGGGCAGGGTGGCGGATGAATTTGAGCCGGAGAAATATATCACAAGAGAGGGAAGTCTCCGGGCCCTGGTGACGGACAGGGAAGATAATTGTTATCTGTTTATGAGGGAGAATAGCGCGAATTTTTTCCTGGAAAAGTATGATGTGGACGGAGAATTGTTGTGGCATACAGACTGTGCGGCGCCGCAGCTGCTGGACAAGGGGGAATGTCTCACAGATGGAATAGTCACAGGAGATGGCAGGGTGATACTCTATGACTACGGTGAGGGCGGCAGTGCCTTTGTGTTTGGGACAGACGGCGTTTTCCAGGGAAATTTTACGCCGCAGCTGGATAGCCTGGAAGGCATCGCGGAGGGACAGGAAGGCCGGGTATACGGATACTGTATCACCGGGGAGGAACCGGTTTTTGTAAATATAGAGGATGAGGGGGAAGGATTCGTATGTCCGATCATGCCTTTACAGGTATATAGCGGATGTGAGGATGGGATCTATCTGTGTACCGGCGAGGGCTTGTGGCAGTATGGCCCGGAGACGGGGGAAACAAAGCGGCTGTGGCTGTGGGACGATGAGTATGTGCAGATAGATCGCAGCCAGATAAGCCATATTTTTAGAGGAAAAGAAACCATAAACCTGACATGTCAAAGAACCGAGCCGCAGAGGCGGCACGGTCTGCCATGGAAAGGGGATACGCTGACCTTTGTCTCTGTGGGTTTTGGGAGTCGTCAGGATTATCCGGAAAAACAGGTGGTCACTATAAGCCGGTCAGAGTATCAGATCTTTGAGGAGTACGGCCTCCACCAAATGGAGGAGCTGGTGCGGCGGTATAACAGACAGGGCAGGAAATATAAGGTGGTAATCCTTTTGCCGGATGAAGATATGATTTCCGGAGACTCCCGGGATGAGCTTTTCGGGCAATTGGAGATGCAGCTTATGCGGGGAGAGGGTCCGGATCTGATTGAAGTGCAGTGTCTGAATGTAGATAATCTGGCGGCAAAGGGCGCCCTTGAAGATTTGACGCCTTATTATGAAGCAAGCGATGTGGTCAATTCCGGGGAGATTCTGGAGGCCGTCAGGGAGGCCGGCAGGGTGATGGGGCAGGATATGGTGGTGATCCCGGCGTTTGAGCTGGCCACCATGCTTTCCGCGGAAAAGGTGGAGGCCGATGACTGGACACCCCTGTGTTTTCTGGAGCTGGTACAGGGGGATGGGAACCTTATGTTTTCAACGGCGCAGCAAGAGGACGCGCTCTGGTACTGTATGGGTGTGAGTCTTGGGGGGCATTTTGTGAATTATGAGAAGAGGGAATGCTATTTTGACAGTGAAGAGTTTCGCAGGGTGTTGGAGGGGTGCAACAGCTGGGAGGCAGAGCTGCCGACTCCTGTAAGAGCGGACAGCATAGAGGCATTAGAGGCGCAGGCGCAGTATCCCAAGGAATCTGAGTGGCTGTTGAAAGGGATAGATATGAGAAATATGGATGATGTGTTGCTGCATAACGAGGAAGACGCCTTCTGGCTGGGATATCCCGGATGGAATGGGGCGGAAACTAAGCTCCGGATAATGGATGGATTTGTTATGAACAGCGCGTCCGGGAATAAAGAGGGCGCATGGGATTTTCTGGAATTTCTGCTTTCTGAGGAATTACAGAACGGCATAGACTGGGGATTCCCGGCGAGACGGGACAGCTTTGAGGAGTATTTAGCATACTCCTATCTTATGGAAGAGGACAATTCCCCGGAGTTTGGCTATGTGTTGGAAAATGTCCGGCATGCCACGCAGGAGGATTTTGACCGGGTCTGGGAGATGTTGGATCGTGCCGTATACTGGTCCTGGGGATTCTATATGAATGACAATCCCGTAAGGGTAATCCTGGAGGAGGAAACAGGAATGTATTTTGCGGGGGATGCCACCCTGGAGGACACCGTGAAAAAGATTCAGAGCAGGGTGACACTGTATCTTAATGAGTAATAATAAATGAGAATCTGCATTAAATGCTGTAAATTGCAAGTAAAAACTTAACTTTATGCAAAGTTTAGTAAATCTGCACAAG
>CAZKAO010000094.1:0-10700 GCA_964550745.1 uncultured Acetatifactor sp. | reverse complement strand
CCAATGCGAAGCCCGGTATAGTAGGCGATCTGGATGGGCAGTACCGCCGCCGGGTTACGGCGCTCCAGGTACTCCATGAGCGCCTGATACTGCTCATGGGAGATCGTTGGCGCGGCGGCATCCCCGCCTTGCTCGAACAGGTCGTATTCCTCCTTGTTCTTCCGCAGGACAACGTACTGCATGGGATTGAAGCTGATGAACCGCTTGGGGAACACCGCAAAACGGAACGCCGACTGCAAGACCGCCGAAAAGGAATGGGTGTAGCCCTTGCTCTTGGGCGGTTCCATCGTGCTGTCCGGCTTCTGATGACCGAAGCACAGATCATCCAGGAACTTCTGCAAATGCTCGGCGGTTACGGTTTTCAGCTTCCGCTGTCCGATGGGATACTGCTTGATATGCCTTACCGTTCCTGTATAGAGTGAAACCGTTCCGTTACTCAGATTTCCGAGTTTCAGTTCTTCCTCCACCCACAAGTCGAGAAGGCTACCCAGCGTCAGGTTGTCGGGCTTCGCCACAAACTTCTTTTCCTCGTAGTCCTCCATCGCCTTACGGAGAAGGGCTTCCGTCTCGGACTTACTCTCGGTGCCGGGGTACTCCTTCTGCACCCGGTTTCCGCTCTCGTCCTCGATATAGAAGCGATAGTACCACTTTTTACCTTTTTTGCGCACAGAACCTTTTGCCATGGATAAATTTTACTCCTTTCTATCCGTGGCAATCGGGCCTGTGCCTCATGCTGATTGCAGACCAGGTGTTGCCGGCGCCAAGTCGTACACCTGGGTAAACTGCTCTTTCCGCTCCTGAGTGAGGTGGTGGCTGACCAGGATCAGCGTCAGGTCGGGATTGGCCAGCAGGCTCTTTTCCACAATGTCCGCGTTCTTCTGATCCAGGGCGCTGGTGCCCTCATCCACCAGGAGGATGGAGCGGTCATGGATCAGGGCGCGGGCAATGGCGACCCGCTGCTTCTGTCCGCCGGAGAGGTTGCCGCCCTCCTCGCCCACGATGGTGTCCAGGCCGTCCGGCATGGAGGCCAGATCGCCCGCCAGGGCGCTGTCCCGCAGGGCCTTTTCCATCTGCTTGTCAGTGAATGTCTCGCCCAGAGTAATGTTGTCTCGAATGGTGGAATTGAACAGGAACACGTTCTGCTCAATATAGCTCATCTGCTGCTGAAGCTGCTCCGGGGTGAAATCCTTGGCATCTTTGCCATCGAAGCGGATGGCCCCGCTGTAGTCCGGCAGCCAGCCCAGCAGCAGCTTCAGCAGAGTGGACTTCCCGCAGCCGGAGGGGCCGGTGAGGGCGTATTTGCCGCCTTTCTGGAACTGGAGGGACAGGTTTCGCAGGATGGGGCGCTCACCATACTGGAAACTGAGGTTCTCTACAGTGATAGCGCTGTTCACCTGTTCCAGCCCGGTGACGGTTTCTGCCTGGACATCGTCGGCGTGGACAGTGATCTTCTCAAAATAGGGCTTGGAGGAGGAGAAGGAAAGCAGGAGCTGGGCCATATTTCCCAGGCCGTTGGAAAGGCTTCCGCACAGGTTACCGCCGCCCATCAGGGAGCCCTGGAGGATCACGCCCTGGATAGACAGCACGCCGATCAGAACGTTGACCAGCATCTGACAGAGGACATTGACGCAGCCAATCCCCGCACCGATGAAGCCTTTCACATAGGTCAGGCGGAACTTGGGCTTTTCGATCTGGTCGCTGGCCGCATCCGTACCCTGACTGAACCGCTGCTCCCGGCCAAAGAAGCGCAGTACATCATATCCCGCCAGCAGATCCTTCAGCTTGCCGGTAGCTGCCGCCTGCTCCTGGGCGCAGGCACCGCCCAGCTTTTCCATCCATTTGTTGAACAGCTGGGGGACAAACAGCATGACCACAGTGGTCACCAGCGCGGCCCCCAGCAGGGACCAGTGGAGCGTCAGCAAAGCGGCGGCGCTGAATACGATGGTGGCGGCGGAATCAATACACTGGTAGAAGGGATTCCAGGCAAGGTTTTCGATCTGGTTGATGTCGTTGGTGAACCAGGACAGATATTCCCCGGTATCCAGTTTATGGAACTCCCCATGGCTTTTGCGCAGCAGTGTTGCCGCCATGTCCTGCCGGACGGCATTGTTCATGGCGCGAACTGCGCGGCCCTTGAAGAACTCCTGCAAGCTGTTGATCCATAACAGGAGGAACCATGCACCCACCATCATAAGAATCCAAAACCCAAATCCTCTCAGGTCACGCTCGATAATGCTCTGAAAGGTCTGAATCATCACCAGGCTCGTTCCGGTCTGCAGAGCGCACACCACCAGAACCGGCAGGATTGCCAGGAAATTGTCCTTCCAAAACTTCTTTAAATAATGGGCCATGCCCATAGCAGCTTTTTTGCTATTGTTTTTCATGTTACTTCTTCTCCTTCTCGTCTTTCCATGTCTCGTCCGGCCCCAAAGGTGGCGCCCAATCCCCAAGCCGCATACTGTTCATGTCAGACTGCATAATGCACCTGGTCAGATAGAGGAATGGGACAAGTTTCAGTGGTTCCGCAACCTGATAAGCCTTTACTTCACCATCCTCCACTTCCAAATCCACAGAACGCAGGATATTCCTTTCCGCCAATGCGTCCAACAATTCTTCTACCGTTTCACGGGGCATATTTAGATGCCTTGCCGCTACAGTAGGGGAGAAATAGCTGAGTTTCCGACTGTGAAGATATTCCAGTAGTTCCAGACAGCCGGGCTTTGCCAGAAGCTCAAACAGGCGGCGGTACTCGCTTTTGGGCGCGAACCATTGTGCGTAACCCTTCTCGGGTTTTGGCCAGAGTGTAACGAAAGACAAATCCTCCGCATGGATATCCAGCAGAATGCCGCCCCCGCCCCCGCATTGACTGAGCATCAGCCGTTCACTGTCATCACCCAAGTCAGGCTGGCACGTTTCCAGATAGCCCATTTCCGGCATACTCAGCCCATCCGGCAGGAAGTGCTTGACAGATGACCAGACCAAGCGACAGAATTGGCTCATCCGCTCCTCGTTGGGAAACCCCTGGAGCCAGCTGCCCACTGCATCCTTTACATCAATGCGCGCCGCCTTTCTCCCATTTGCCGACCGCCTGATAGGACACCCCAACCATCTTGCCCAGCTGCTCCTGGGTGAGGCCCCGCTCTTTTCGCAGCGCGGCAATGCGTTCACTTAACATACTCGGCATACAAGCACCGTCCTTTCGTTCGATGGTTGTATAATAGCAAAATTCTTGGTTGCATACAAGAGAGGTGTTTTTTCAGAAATGCAACCGCAGGTTTTGTAGATAAAACCATAGAGGTTTGTTTTGCGCTGCTGGCATATGGTAGAATAAAATGATGGCGAGGAATACTCCCCGCCGTCACTATGTTTATGTATATATGAGTTCTTTGCCCACGATCTCCATCGCGCTGGCCCGAATGTTGTTCATCCTGCCGACCCACGCCATTTGGTTGGCAGCTTTCAGCGCCTCAGTGACACCTTGGGCCTGGACCATCTGCTGGATGATGGTTTCCAACCGATCTTGTGCCTGCTGGTCAATGTCAGTCAGGGAATGTAGTAGTCTACACAGCGCTCATACCATAGTCCATTGCTCTCGTCAAAAATGTACTTGTCCATTTTGAAATCCTCCGCTATAATATATTCGCACATACGTCACAGTTCCCCGATTGCTACGCTTTGTTATATCCAGTTATGGAATTTTCTTTCCCTTGTTTTTGCCCTTATGAGCTGTCAGAACAAGGGCAACAATGTGTGAAACCGAATAAAGGGATAAGGCGAACTCACTGCGAAAAACCTTTTATTTGCAAGGCTTTTGGAGGACTTGGTTAATGCCCTATGGTAAGAGATAACTTCCCTTAAAATAGGGCAAATCCAATTCCAGTTTGTAGGGGAAAACAGCACTAAGCACTTAAGAAAATCTAAGTGCCTTTGACTGTTCTTTAGGCTATTTTATGAATAATGAATATAAGCCTTAAATTACGGTTTTAAGGCATTTGATAATTGACTATTGATTGATGATATGGTATATGTCTACATATCATTATACACAAATTACTAAGATTAAGTGGGAGAATATAATATGCCATACATAAACATCTGCGGCAAGCAAATATACTATGAGGAATACGGTGAAGAGAATGGTCCGACTTTGGTATATCTTCACGGCGGTCCCGGTGAAAGCTGCCTGACATATACCTATCAGGCAAAGCAGCTAGGAAAATATTACCGTGTTATCAGCTTCGACCAGTACGGAGTGTTCCGCTCTGACGCTCTCCCTGAGGACTGTAAGCTGTGTGTGAATGACCTTGTGGAAATGACAGAGCAAATGCGGATAGCTCTCGGCATAAAGAGCTGGATACCGCTTGGACATTCCTTCGGGGGAATGCTTGCGCTCATTTATGCCCGCACATACCCCGACAGCACCGATGCTGTCATTTACGACAACCCCATGTGGAGCGCTCTGCATACCGCAAGGGCGATTGCGAATGCCACTCTGCCGTACTTTGAGCAGAGTGATAATGCGGAGCAGATCGGACTTTGCAAAGAAATTCTGAGAAACGGCATATCTGCAAAAGAAGCCTTTGACAGGTCTATGAGCATAGATTTGTACGAGGAGGTTCAGCGTTACTGTCATATAATAGACACGGAAAAGTATAACGCCTATATCAATGACCATATTGATGATCCTCAGGTGTCGGAGGATTGCTGGGGCAAGTTTGCCGCTTTCAGGCAGAAGCTCTTTGAATCGGCGGATTTTTATGAGAACTATCTGCCGTATCTTGCTGACATATACAAGCCGCAGCTTCTGATCGTCGGCGAATACGACATGACCTGCGGGGATTACGAGAGGGAGTATTTTAGCAAGCACTCAAAAAACGGCAGGACAGAAGTTCTCACCAGCTGCGCACATCTGTCTTGGTTTGAGCAGCCGGTGAGATACACCGAACTGATATGCGGTTTCGTAAGATCGTACGGAGCATTATATTAGACTTCAGATGAATCAAGGTGATAATAAGGTATCTGTTTAAGCAGATAATCTATGTGGATTTTATTGCAATAATAACATTTATATATCGCGCCTTGTTTATGAGAGTGAACAAGGCTTATTAATTTTGTTAAGTTCAATATACCTCGCCTCGTCTTTAAGAATACTTTCCCTTTCGGAGATTTCCTGCAGCAGCCTGTCACGGGATTTTTTCAAGTTATCGGATTAATGCCTTGATACTTTGCGACCGCTGACAAACTGATGGCTATGATGCATAGTCCTTGAATTTTGTCATAAAACTTGTTACATTCAGTGAAATACCACTAGACATCCATGTCTGATATAAGAAAACCGGCATTCCTCGCTTTGTGTCGTGTTCTCTTATATCAGGAAGAGGTAGTCTATATGTGAAAGGAGGAAGCACTATGAATCCAAAGGAGATTGGTTTATTTTTAAAACATCTTCGCAGTGAGAAAGGCATCACACAGGAACAGCTTGCGGAGATTCTGGGAGTTTCAGGAAGAACTGTCTCAAGGTGGGAAACAGGCAGCAATCTGCCGGATCTCAGTATTCTGGTTCAAATATCAGAATACTATGATGTTGAAATTAAAGAAATTTTAAATGGAGAAAGGAAAAGCGAGAACATGGACAAGGAATTAAAAGAAACATTGTTAAAAGTTGCGGATTATAATGAGTTGGTAAAACAACAGGCAGTAAGAGCCGGGAACATTTCATTTCGAATTATGTTTTTGGTTTGCGCATTGGCCGTCATTATACAGATGATTATGATAGGAAGTTTGCTACTGGTGATTGGGGAAACTGTTATTTTGGTTGCCGGTGGCCTGGTATATATATATTATTTGGTAAAAAATGGAGCATGGGATGAAAAACAGACAAAAAGTACGCGAAAGAGAGATCTTGCTGTAAGTATAATATGTACTGGCATATTTAGTATAGTATTTTGTCTGGTGTTAATGGAAAATATGGATTTCATGCACGCTATCGGTGGGGCAATATGTTTTTTCATTGTCTTTTCCGCAGTATCATATGCTTTTCTCAGAGGAATCTCCTGTCTTTCCAAAAAGAAATCTGATAAGCTGAAAGGAAAATCTAATTGTTAGTGAGTATAGTCACTGTACAGGAGGAAAGAAAATGGATTTCAATGATGAGAAAGACTATATTATGCGTATGATCAAAGAAATAGCAAGAGTGCTTTTTTCTCTGATGCTTGGAAAACAGTATAAGTCCGTGGAATTACAAAATGAAAATAAGTATGAGGTTTCTGGAAAGGCATTGGAAGAATTCCAGAACATGGTGGATCAGGGTCTTGTAAACGAAGCGGAAAATATACTGTTGGAAAACATTGACTACACGAATCAACAGGAAATAATTGCAGCGGTCTTGTTTTATCAATATGTAAGTGAGAAAGATATGGACTTCCTGACTCTGTACAATTACACAAGAGATGAAGCTTTAGATGGGTTGAAAAGATTGGCAGAAAAATCGGGATATGGAAATATATATGAGGTATTTTCAGTGCTTTAATAACATGATTCTAAAATACAGTTTGTCAATTAGTTAAGATTTGCTATAATAAGGGAGTGAGACATAAAGTTCTGCCCAAACCGTGATTCGAAGTATCTCCTACGGTAGTGATACTGTCAGGACAGATGCAGGACCCTGGAACAGAAGAATTGCAGGAGTGAAAACCAATGTTTCAAATCATTATCTCTCCAGCTAAAAAAATGAATGTGGATACAGAATCTTTTGCCATCAGCGGGATGCCTCAGTTCCCGATGCACATAATACAGTCTCTGTCGTTAGCTGACGCAAGGACGCTGTGGAAGTTATTGATGAACCATTAGTATATGCTCGTCTTTACCTTGAGGACAATATGCAAATGTGGGTTGATGCGGAAGATTCTTTAGAACCGTGGTAGATTTTATAATAAAGCTATAAAGATCAGGGATGATTTTAGTAGTTTCAAATTCAAAGCTATTCTATAACCTTTACCAGATCATTGTATCCTGCCTCTTGCATTATTTGATTTATTCCGTCAAGCACCTCTTCTTTTGAATAATTATTCCTTTGCAAAAAGTCTTCATTCTTTTCAGATAGATATTGATAAAAAAGGGCAACGGCAGCTAGTTCACTTCTGCTACTATAATCAATGTTCTCCAGCATTAATTTTTCTGCTTCCTGTTCAACAGAAACACACTTTTTCCAAACATAAGCGAAAAATTTGTTTAATTCATAAACGAACCGGAATTTCCTATAAGTAAAAACACCTCACCTGTCTGCAAACAGATGAGGTATTGTCTATTCCAACTTACTCTCCCACTCTTTCAATATCTCCCCACATAAATCAACGTCAACTTCTTCTACTGCTTCCGCCAGCTTTCTAAATAATTCACGCTGCTCATCCCCATAGTGGTACTCATTCATCTTATCAATTACTTCTTCCATCTGGTCCATGTCCAAATCATCCACAGCAAAAGCCATCTTTGCAAAGAAGTCTTTCAACGTATCGTTTGAAATCTCCTTCTTATCCGCTTCATCCTCCTCTTCTTCACAGAAAGGCGCCAGTACCGGAATATATCCAAGATACTGCTTCAGCATCTCGTCCGTACATTTATGTATTGCGGCAGAATCCCCTGCGTTTCCTGCTTCCTCCATAGCAGCAGCTTTCTCTGACAAGGACATTGCACCAATCTGCTTGGAAGTGCTCTTTAGTGCATGGACTTCAATAGTATATCCTGGCCAATCCTCCTGTTCCTCCATATATTTGATGATTTCTGCTTTCTTCTTAATACTGCGGTAATAGACTTTTAACGTCTTAAAGAACAGTTCCTCATTGGAAAAGAATCCCATAGCTGTTTTTGTATCAAGATCCCCTACCACAATCGGCTCTGCGCTTTTGGGCGCCTTGTTTGTTGCTGATACACGGACCCCCACATTTACTTTCTTAATCTTCTCTGGCGAAAGCCATTTTTTAACTTTATCCACTAAAATGTAGATTTCAATAGGTTTGGCGACAAAATCGTTCATTCCCTCCCGGCAGAACATCTCTTTTGTCCCTTCCATTGCATTTGCTGTGAGGGCGATAATCGGCATATCATCATATCCGTAATAGTGTTGTCGAATGATATGCGTTGCTTCCACGCCATCCATCTCCGGCATCATATGATCCATAAACACAATGTCGTAGCGGAAATTCTGAATCTTGTCAATAGCAGCCTGACCGCTGGTTACGGTATCTACCTGCATTTCCAATGGTTCTAACAGCCCTTCTGCTACAGTCAGATTGACGGCATTGTCATCTACAATGAGCACATGGGCATCAGGAGCTATAAAATCAAATTCTTTTTCTTCTTTGTTATAAATATGCAGCTGTTCTCCATTTAATATTAAAGCAATATTCAATGCAAACAGAGGTTTTCTTACCACAAGAAGATTGGGAATATGGTATTCTACCTGGTCGTAAAAGCCTACTAAAAGAATTGCAGTAATCTCCGAATAGTTCCTGACATATTCCTCCACTACTTCTGTGAACATAGGATACTCGATGAAAAGAAACGTTCTCTTATCATCCAAAAGAAGGTCAAATTCTTTTTCCGAATGCAGACGGATACACTCTAAACCCATACGCCCGGCAACCGTGCAGAGCCCTTCCCATACATATGGATTGGATATTAACCCTGCCATCAGAATGGAATCCGGCTCCTTAATCACAATTGCCGGCGTCTCGTCTATGACTTTCTGGGGATAGACAACGGAAAACCTGCTTCCCTTTCCATATTCGCTCTCCACCCGGATATCTCCATCCATCAATGTCATCAACCTCTTAGAGATTGCAAGGCCGAGACCCGTTCCCTCTATATTGCGGTTTCTCTTACTGTCCACCTGCTGGAAAGACTGGAACAGCTTGCCGAGGTCTTCTTCTCTGATACCGATTCCAGTATCCTCAACACATATATATACTTCTATCTGGTCTGATGATATCTTTCGATAATCCACTTTCAAAAGAATCCTGCCCTCCATAGTAAATTTCACTGCATTATTGGCAAGATTCAGCAATACCTGCTTAATTCTGATGTTATCGCCCCAGAGCTTACAGGGCAGATCCGGCGCAACATCAATAATCAGTTCTACATCTTTATCTTTCAACCTCGTCATGATAATATTCGCAATATCATACCCCATAGACATCCATTCATATTCCACTTCATTGATGTCCATTTTCCCAGATTCTATCTTGGAAAAATCAAGAATATCATTGATGATGGTAAGCAATGATTTGCCTGCATCCTTAATCTGGTTAATGTAATCCCTTGCAGCCGGGGGAAGCTGCTCCCTGAGCGCCAGCTCCGCCATACCGATTACCGCATTCATGGGCGTTCTGATTTCATGGCTCATATTGGCAAGGAAATCGGACTTCATATGTGAGGAACGCTTAAGATCCATATTTGCCTGGTAGACAAGATATTTTCCATAAGCCATATCAGACAAAACCTCTGCCAGCATATGAAGGAATTTTGCCGCACTGTCTATCTTCTCCCGCTCGAGAATATGTACCCGATTCGCAGCTTCCACATATTCATCTTCATCAACGCCGATTTCCGCCGCAATCTCCCTTATCTGCAACGGGTCCGGAGCCTCTGTGAGCACCTGGCCTCCGATAAAACAGCCGACCATTTTCCCTTCTGCCATAATCGGAGCAGCAAAATCCATAAGACCTGCATGGCAGAAATAAATGACAGATTCCCCGTGCTCTAACGCAAGGCTTGCCCCCTTGCTGTCGCACTGCTCACAGCGCGCACGGCCGAGTTCTGAGCACCTTGTATATTTCATGCAGAAATCCGAAAAGTTGCTGCCTTTTGTCACAGCCGTGCCATCACTTTCCGTTGTGAGAGCCGCCATTCCTGTCATATCGGAAAAACCATCCTGTATCCTCTGCAAAACTTTGCTATCAATCAGGTCTGTCAATTTCAGCCCATCAAAATTTATATCCATAATCAATTTCCTTTCTTTACAATGGCTGTCCCCTGAATATTGATTAGTCTATATATTATCCTATGATTTTTTTAATTTCTGCCAGCAGCTTCTCACGGTCTACCGGTTTGAGTAAATAGCCTTGTGGTTTCAGGACAAGGGCTTCTTTAATCTTTTTGCTCTCAGTAACTCCGGTAAGGAATATAACCGGTATATCCTTAGTCGCATCCGATGCACGCAGCTTTTCCAAGACAGCCGGTCCATTCTCCTGCGGCATGTCATAATCCAGCAAAATTAAATCCGTAGTCTTACTCTCTAAAAACCTTAATGCAACCTTGCCGCTGACTGCAGTCCCTACATCATATTTATCATGCAGGTACTCTTTGATAACTTTCAACATCATAGCATTATCATCCACGATCAGAATATGTTTTTTGCCATGAATAGGATTGCCAGAGCCAGACTGGGAACCCAGTTTCGGGCTGAAATCAAATCCGGGCAGCGCCAGTGAATCTAACCCCAGCATCTCTGCAAAAGCAACATTTTTGCCTTCCTTTGCCGATTTGGAACGTTTTTCCATGAATTCCTGGATTTTCGCTTGGATATTCTTAGCAGAGAGAGGTCTGTATAATACTAGGCTTGCAACATTTACTGCAATCTTCTCAAACATATCACAATCTTCTTTAGAACCCAGAATAACACATGGAATATTAGAACGCATCAG
>CAZKAO010000093.1:0-11039 GCA_964550745.1 uncultured Acetatifactor sp. | reverse complement strand
GGAAAGCGAATAAGTATAAAGAAAATCTAAAAAAGATTATACTCCACCAAAAGTTGAAAAATAATTGAAGAGCATAAGTTTTTAAGGCCTTCCATTTTTCAGGACTATCGGATTCATAAATTATGTAAGATGAAATTCCCATTAAAATGTAAAGTATTATCCATACAATAGGAAAGATATAGCCTGGAGGACTAAGTGACGGTTTGTTTATTTTAGAATATAGTGACATGTTTCCGCTAAAAAGAGCTGATAATACTCCAACAGTGACAGGAATGAGGATGGCAATAATTAAGGCACTTTTATCCTTTATTTTCATGAGCATTGTTCCATAAATATGAGTTTGATTTATTATATGAAATATTGATGAGAAATATGAAATCATATGGTTCCACATTGCTGCACAATGGTTTGAATATAAGTGCGGTAAAAGATATGCTTGGACATGTAGACAGAAAAAAGCTGAAAGCCTTGATATTTCAAAGATTTCAGCTACAAAATAACCAGTGCGAGAGATGGGACTTGAACCCACACGCTGTTGCCAGCACAAGATCCTTAGTCTTGCTCGTCTGCCAGTTCCGACACTCTCGCGTATTCCTATATTGATATAGTTCATCAAACAGATAGAATTTTATCATTTTATGTTGAGAATGTCAATGCTTTTTAAACATTTCCAGTATATTTCTTTTTATTTCCTTTTTTGTTGTAAGTGGACAGGATTTGTGATAATATATTTATACAGAAATATGGAGAAACGAGGATAAACGGATAACTATGGATAACGATAATACATTTATTGAACAAGCGATGCGAATTCCGCAGCTGGAGCAGTTGTATGTGATTTTCGGCGCGGGAACCCGGCTTCCCTTTGTCACCTGTGATGACGAGGACTTTACAGACCAGATATGGACATTTGTGGAGGAGGAGAAGGCAAAGCATTATGTGGATGTGCGGAGAGAGAATTTTCAGGATGCAGTGGTAGTGGTTAAGCTGTCAAAAGAGATGCTGCTGCAGTTTTTCCTCAGTCTGTTCGCTTATGGCATTGATATAATTATGTTTCAGGAGGAGGAGCGCCTGACCAGAATCCCGCTGGACAAGCTGGTAAAACGGCCGGATATGTCCGGAGTACCGGAGGAGAGGCGGCAGCTTTTTAATCCGCAGATGCAGCTTTCCGGCATTCATTTTATGCAGGAAATGCACCGCAGGGATCGCAATGCCAGATTACTTCAGGAATATGAGGAGGAGATGGCGGCCAACATTGTGCGCAGTCGTTTCCTGATGCCTCACGAGATAGAGGGGGATGCGCCTCTGCCGGATGGCTCCAATGTCCGCATTCCCTGTGT
This sequence comes from uncultured Acetatifactor sp., assembly GCA_964550745.1. GTDB lineage: Bacteria > Bacillota > Clostridia > Lachnospirales > Lachnospiraceae > Acetatifactor. The sequence continues at coordinate 9,699 of CAZKAO010000093.1, read as the reverse complement.
AAGAGATCCGAAGGAGCAGATGTTCCAGCCTCTGTTTACGGATGTTCAGGAGATGGCTAAATTTGATACAGAGAGAAAATTTCGTGCGGCGATCATTGAATTTACCAATATCCAGATGTTCTTGGGTAAAGAAGTCAAGGGAATTGTGATCAATCCCATGGGTCTGAACATCATTCTGATGGCAGAGAAGATTCCGGCATTGATTGAGAGATTTCGTCCCACGGAACAGTAGAAGGGATATCGCAGGCACAGCTGGGAATATGCGCAGTAAGGATGGCAGGTGTGGGGCAGTATCACACGCATCAGATATGCGGGGAGATTTATTATGGAGAGAAAACAGGATTTTAAGGCATTCTGTGAAGTGGCGCAGCAGTTCGCAGCGTGTATGAACGATTACCTCTATGTGTATGACATTACGAACGATACCTATTTTATCACGGAGAGCGCCACAGAGCGTTTTGATCTGCCGGGGAGCATGTTTCATAATGTGCTGGACAATCTGAAGAGAGTTATCTATCCCGATGATTATCCTATGCTGGTGGCGGATATCAGGCAGCTGCTGGCAGGAGAAAAGGCGGAGCATGAGATGCAATACCGCTGGATGGGTAAGAACGGTATTCCGATCTGGATTGTCTGCAAAGGAATTGTGGTGTCGAATGAAGACGGGCATTCCGGTCTGATGCTGGGGTGCATCAATGAGATTGGCCGGAAGCAGAAGGCGGACAATATCAGCGGCCTGCTGGGTGCGTCCTCCCTGCAGGATTATCTGGAGCAGCAGGGCAGCCTGACAGAGGGATTTGTGTTGCGTATTGGTATCGATGATTTCCGGATCATCAACGAGCGGCTGGGCGTGGAGTACGGCGACACAGTGCTGCGGCAGGTGGCACAGTGCATAGAGAACAGTCTGCAGCCGGGGCAGTCTGTATATCGTGTTATCTCGGATGAATTTCTTATTCTGGATCTGTCAGGAGCAGTTTTTGAGGAGATCAAGAAGTTGTACTGCAATATCCGCCTGGCGGTGGAGCATGCGATAGCTGCACGCAATTACGAGGCGGTCTACACCATATCCGGAGGTATTATCAATACGCAGGATATGCAAAGGCTGGATTACGAGGAGATCATGCGTCTGTCGGAGTTTGCTCTGGGGCAGGCCAAGCGCATGGGCAAGAATCAGGTCTATATGTTCACTCAGACGGACTATGCGGCCTTTTTACGCAACAGAGCCATCAGCAGAAGTCTGCGAAAGGCGGTCTCCAATGATTTCAAGGGACTGGATCTGTATTTTCAGCCTCTGGTATATGCCCATAGTGAGGAGCTGTATGGGGCTGAAGCACTTCTGCGCTATCAGATGCCGGACGGGGAGAGAATCTCTCCCATAGAGTTTATTCCGATTCTGGAGGAGAGCGGACTGATTCTGCCGGTTGGAAAGTGGATTATCCGCAAGGCGGCGGATATGTGCAGAATCTGCCGGAAGAAATATCCGGATTTCCGGATCAGCATCAATCTATCCTATATCCAGTTGACGAAGAGTCCTGTTTTTGTGGAAGTGATGAATGCGCTGCAGGAGACTCAGCTGCCGCCGGATGCCCTGATTATGGAATTGACGGAGAGCGGTTATCTGGAAAACAGCATCAATGTCCAGAAGGTGTGGCGCAAGTTTAAGGAGGCCGGCATCCAGATCGCGCTGGATGATTTTGGTACAGGTTATTCCAATCTGCAGAATATCGCCAACTTTAATCCGGATATTGTAAAGATTGACAGGAGCTTTACCATGAAGGCTCTGCAGAATAACTATGAACGTCAGCTGCTGAGCCATATCATCAATATGGTACACAGTATCAATCTGCGCATCGTGATCGAGGGCATAGAGGAGAGAGAGGAACAGCAGCAGATCCTGCAGCTGGGATCGGATTTTATCCAGGGCTATTATTACAGCAGACCCTGTCCCAGAGAGGAATTTCTGAGAAAATATCAGGTGGCGGAGTGATCCGCGTGGGATATAAGCGAATCACTCCCGCAGCGCCCTCCTCACGCCGATGACCACCGGGGGAACCAGCAGGATATGGCAGATAATGCCGGGGATGGCGGTGACAAAAGCCCCGGACAGGAATGCGGAGATGGTAAAGGCGGGTCCCACTGCCAGTCCCAGAATGAACCTTGCGATTCCCCATATGATGCGGCCGGCCAGCATGGCGCCGATCAGAGAGACATACAGAAAAGGCAGTTTTCGGGGCAGTAGTTTGAGCAGAAGCCCGGAGACGGCGCCATAGGCTGCCAGTTCAAACATCATGGCCAAACCGGTGGGCATGAGGGGCGGCATCCCAAACAGAAGAAAGCGCAGCAGAGGCGCAATAAAGCCGATTACCAAGCCGTAAGGCCAGCCGCAGAGCAGGCCGCACATCAGCACCGGAATGTGCATGGGAGATAATGCGCTGCCGATCTGGGGAATTTGCCCGGTGAAAAAGGGCAGCACCATGCATAAAGCCAGGCAGGCGGCTGAGAGACACAGATTTTTAACATTTTTTTTCATAGAATTCTCCTTTCGATTTGAAGTACTCAGGTATTTGCATAGCGTTCGGCGGGCATAATTGCCTGTCAGGTGAGTTTGGAGCTGGGCGCAAAAAAAGCACCCGTACCCTTCAGGGCGCAGATACCTTCCTGGTATAATGAGTAAAATGCTTCGCATTTAATTCTTCTGAACAGAATGTGCGCTGAAGCGCACAAAATCATAGTTTATTGATTAACTGTATTGTCTGAAACGTAAAAGATATATCGCCGAACTTCTGTCCGGATTGCCACATAGGTCCCTGTCTGGATAGAGACCTAAAGAACCGCTTCTGCTGAGTTCGAGTATACTGTATCATATCTTGGAAAGAATGTCAAGAAAGCATAAAATCCTTCCATTTGTAAAGAGTCCTTCAATAAAAAAGCGGAAACAATTTCTCAATAAAATAATACCTAGACAAGTAGAAACTGGAAAGAGGTGAAACTTGATGAGCAAGTACAATTCTTTATGGGAATATGTGCAGAGCAGTGGAAGCCAATCTTTTAAGCTGACATTTGAAGAAATACAGAATATTGCCGGGATACCAATAGACCACTCCTTTCTAAAATACAAGAAGGAACTTACAGAGTACGGCTATCAAGTTGGGAAAATATCTATGAAGGAACAAACTGTTATCTTTAATAAGATTAGCTGACAGATCCTGGTTTATCGGTCAGATATCTGCTGCTTAATCCCCCAGATGCGATTGCGTGATTTTGCATAACAGAAGGTTTTATAGTGTTTGTTGTAGATATAATAAAAATTTTTTGAAAAAATTTGAATATTCCTATTGACATTTTTTTGTGAATGATGTATCATACATATTGCTTGCAGGAGTGGCGGAATTGGCAGACGCGCACGGTTCAGGTCCGTGTGGTGGCAACACCTTGAGGGTTCAAGTCCCTTCTCCTGCATGAATAGCGCAAAGCAGAACGGTGATTGCTTCTGTTTTGCGCTATTTTGTACAGTAAAAGAAGCAGTAAATGAGAATGGAGTTGGTGTGATATGATGGACAGGAATGCAAAAATATATGTGGCAGGCCACCGGGGGATGGTGGGTTCCGCTATTGTGCGGGAGCTGGAAAAGCAGGGATATGACAATATCCTTACCCGCACACATCAGCAGCTGGATCTGTGCTGTCAGCAGGCGGTGGAGGATTTTTTTGCTGCTGAGGAGCCGGAGTATGTATTTCTGGCTGCGGCAAAGGTGGGAGGTATTGCCGCCAATGAAAGTGCACTGGCGGATTTCATGTACGTCAATATGATGTTGGAGATGAATGTGATTCACAGCGCCTGGAAGCATGGCTGTAAGAAGTTGGAGTTTCTGGGTTCTTCCTGCATCTATCCCCGTATGGCTCCTCAGCCTATGCCGGAAAGCTGTCTGCTGACCAGCGAGCTGGAAAAAACCAATGAGGCATATGCGCTTGCCAAGATTTCAGGACTGAAATACTGTGAATATCTGAACAGACAGTATGGAACGGATTATATCTCGGTGATGCCCACTAATCTGTACGGCCCCAACGACAATTATCATCCCGATCACAGTCATGTTCTGCCCGCATTGATTCGACGTTTTCACGAGGCGAAGGTGCAGCGGCTTCCTTATGTGACCTGCTGGGGGGATGGCAGCGCCCTGAGAGAATTTCTCTATGTGGATGATCTGGCGGAGCTTTGCGTATTTTTGATGAATCATTACAGCGGTAATGAGACGGTGAATGCGGGAACGGGCAAGGAGCTGAGTATCAAAGAATTGGCCGGGATGGTGGCACATATCGTAGGCTATGAGGGAGAGATACGCTGGGATACAGACAAGCCCAACGGCACGCCCAGAAAACTTCTGGATGTGAGCAAGGCAAAAGCCATGGGCTGGCAGTACAAGACGGAACTGGAAGAGGGAATACGACTGACGTATGAAGATTTTCTGCATAATCCTCTGCGGGCAGAGCGATAGGCGAATATAAAAAAGTGAATGTCCCAGGTCAGGGTTCATCAGGGCCTGGGACATCGTATTTCAGAGAGGAGAGGGACGGAAGCTCCTCCTTGTCGCACACGGCCAACAGGGTCAGCTGCTTCACCAGATCCTGGCGGCTGTCTGGAGACAGCTCGATAATGGCGTTCATAATAGAGCCAACAGTGTACTGATCTGTCAGCTGGAGATTCAGATCCTCGATAGGAGAGATATAATCTGTGCGGTCCAGCATGTAATCAGCTGATACATGAAAATAATTGGCGAGTTTGCAAAGTGTTTTTAAGTCAGGAGAATGTACGCCGTTTTCGTAGTTGGAAATCGTACCGACGGACACATGCAGATATGCCGCCAATTGCTTCTGATATATTCCCCTTTCAATCCGCAGCCGATACAGTTTTTCACCGAAATCCATAGCTTCCCCTTTCCATATATCCATCGTTTTTAGCGTGTAATAATAATAGTAGTTGAGAGGTATTTTAGCTCGTTTTACAGGGAAACAAAATAGCATTATACGATACGGAGGAAATTTGTGCTTTGGATATCTGACGGTTGAGAAAAGATAAACTGAAATTGGCAAAAAATTTGAAAAAGTATATTGACAAGAGCAGTATAAAGGCATATACTTAGGTAGAATTCAATATAGTTATCAGTGTAAGAGTGGTCGCAAGCCACTCTTTCTTAATGTTATAGCTGACAGGCGGGAAAGAGGAAGTTATGTCGAAAAGAGAGAACTATGAGGCGAGGACGGAGGCACTGTTGCAACCGATTGTGGCGGCCTTCGGCGTGGAAATCTATGATGTGGAGTATGTGAAGGAGGGAAGCGATTATTATCTGCGCGCATATATTGACAAGCCTGAGGGGGTCAACATTCTGGACTGCGAGAATGTGAGCAGGGCATTGTCCGATGCGCTGGACCGGGAAGATTTTATTCCGGACGCATACATTCTGGAGGTGAGCAGCCCGGGGCTGGGACGGACACTGAAGAAGGACAGGCATCTGGCAGCCAGCATAGGCAGCGAGGTGGAGATCAAGCTGTATAAACCGCTGGATGGCGTCAAGGAGTATGCCGGCGTACTGAAGGCCTTTGATGAGAACAATATAGTGATAACCGGGGAGAACGGAGACAGAGATTTTGTCAGAAACGACATAGCGGTAGTTCGGTTGGCACTTGACTTTTAAACAGGAATTGCCCGTGAGGCGGAATGGAGGAAAAGTAGAAAATGAATAAGGAACTGATGGAGGCACTGGATATTCTGGAGAAGGAGAAGGAGATCAGCAAGGAGACTCTTTTTGAGGCAATAGAGAACTCTCTGCTGACGGCATGTAAGAATCATTTCGGCAAGGCGGACAATGTGAAGGTAGAAATTGACCGTGAGACCTGCGACTTTCTGTGCTACATGGAGAAAGAGGTGGTGGAGAGCAGGGACGATGTGGAGGATGATGTTCTGCAGATCGCTTTGGAGGATGCCAGGGAGCTTTCGCAGAAGGCGCAGGTAGGGGATGTTCTGAATGTGGAGATCAAGTCCAGGGAGTTTGGCCGCATCGCCACCCAGAATGCTAAAAATGTGATCCTGCAGAAGATTCGCGAGGAAGAGCGCAGTGTGATCTACAATCAGTATTATGAGAAGGAAAAGGATGTGGTGACCGGCGTGGTACAGCGCTACATCGGCCGCAATATCAGCATCAATCTGGGCAAGGCGGACGCAATGCTCAGCGAGAGCGAGCAGGTGCGCGGAGAGATATTTATGCCTACAGAGCGTATCAAGGTGTACGTGCTGGAGGTAAAGAACACTCCCAAGGGCCCCCGTATCAATGTGAGCCGTACCCATCCGGAGCTGGTGAAGAGACTGTTTGAGTCCGAGGTGACGGAGATCAAGGACGGAACGGTGGAGATTATGAGCATCGCCCGTGAGGCGGGCAGCCGCACCAAGCTGGCTGTGTGGTCCCGCAATCCCAACGTGGATGCAGTGGGTGCCTGTGTGGGATTGAATGGCGCCAGAGTCAACGCCATCGTTGAGGAACTGCGGGGAGAGAAGATTGACATAGTGAATTGGGATGAGAACCCCGGTAATCTGATCCAGAATGCGTTGTCCCCGGCCAAGATCGTAGCTGTGTTTGCGGACCCTGACGAGAAGACTGCCAAGGTGGTGGTGCCGGACTACCAGCTTTCTCTGGCCATCGGTAAGGAAGGGCAGAACGCTCGTCTTGCGGCAAGACTGACCGGCTACAAGATCGATATCAAGTCTGAGACCCAGGCGAAGGATGCGCCGGGCTTCCGCTATGAGGACTACATCGACGAGGAGTATGACGACGAAGAGGATTATATTGAAGAATATGACGGCGGCGATGAGGAGTATGCCGGAGAGTATCAGGAATAAGGGGGCTGGACAATGGCAAAGAAGGTTCCCTTGCGACAGTGTATCGGCTGTGGTGAGATGAAGAGCAAGAAGGAAATGATAAGGATTCTGAAGACCGCAGAGGGTGAGATCTGTCTGGATGTTACAGGAAAAAGGAACGGCAGGGGCGCATATATTTGTACACAGAGAGAATGTCTGCAGAAGGCCCGCAGAAATAAGGGGCTGGAACGATCGTTTAAGATGAGTATTCCGGAAGAAGTATATGAGACCCTGGACAGGGAGTTTGAGAGTTTGAATATATGCGGGAAAGAGGAAAGTATTGAAGCAGAATAAAGTATTATCATTGCTTGGACTGGCAATCAGAGGGCATAATTTGGTAAGCGGTGAGTTTCAGACAGAGAACGCAGTAAAGAGCGGTCATGCCATGCTGGTTATTGTGGCGGAGGATGCGTCAGCGAATACCAAAAAGTTATTTATTGACAAGAGTTCCTATTATGGCGTCCCGGTCTGTCAGTATGGAACCAGGGAGAGCCTGGGCAGCGCTATCGGAAAGGAACTGAGGTCTTCTCTGGCAGTATGCGATGCAGGTTTGGCACAGGCGGTTATAAAGGCACTGGAAAGTGAAGGTGTATGCCAGGTAAAGGGAGGTAGTGAGCATGGCAAAAATGAAGGTACATGAGTTGGCGAAGGAAGTAAACAGGCAAAGCAAGGAGATCCTGGCATTTTTACAGGAAAAAGGAATAGAGGCAAAGGCGGCGAACAGTTCTGTGGAGGAAGCCAATGTGGAGCTGGTGAGGAAAGCCTTTGGCGGAAAAGGAGATACAGAGGTGGGAGAGACTGGTGAGAAATCCCCTGAGGAGGGGAAGAAAGCTAAGCCGGTTCAGGAGAAGGTTCCGGCAGGTGGCAGAGAGGCAGTTGAAGAGAAAAAACCTGCGGACACAAAGAGTGCTGCCCAGGCCAGGGCGGAAGACGGCCAGCAGGCGGCACCGAAAAAGAAAAAGAATATTATTTTTGTAAGTAATCCGGAGTATTCCAAGATGTCCGGTCAAAGAGGAAAGGGCAACGGCCAGCAGGGGCAGGGAAGAACGGGACAGGGCAGCAGAAACGGCGGCAGACCGGTTTCCAGAACACCGATCAAGCCGTTGACTCCGCCGTCTCCAACTCCCAGCGTGCAGATGGTGACATCCAGACCCCAGCCCAAGCCGAAGCAGCCCAAGGAAGAGCTTGTGGAGAAGCCGGAAGCAGCGCAGAATGTGGCGCCTCAGCCGTCTGCGGCAGAGAGGCCTCTGCAGGCAGCAGAGAGACCGGCAGCAGGTAAGTCTCAGGAGCGCAGGCCGGATCAGAATAGAAATCCAGAGCGCAGCTCTGACAGGAATATCCATGGCGGCGAGCGCAAGGATAGCCAGAGAAACGGTGGTTTCCAGAGCGGAAAAGACGGCCAGAGAAGCGGCAGTTTCCAGGGAAATCGTCCGGCCGGACAGGGAAGCAGGGACGGCCAGACCAGAGGCGGCTATCAGGGCAATCGTGACGGTCAGAGAAGCGGCAGCTACCAGGGGAATCGTCAGGGCGGCACCGGTCAGTTCGGCGGGCGCGGCGCAGCTCCCGGCGGCAGACCGGCATTTGGCAACAAGGACAATGGCGGCGGACGTTCCTTTGGCGGCGGCAGACCAGGCCAGGGCGACAAGTTCCGCGGCCAGCAGCAGGGCAGCAAGGGCTTTGCCAGCGAGGCTCCCGGCAAGGACAGCGAGAAGCATAGAGAAGAGGAAAAGAGGCGCATCAGTCAGGAGAAGGATAAGCGTAACCGCAAGGATTATATGTATGAGGACGACGAGGCGCTGAAGAACAAGCCCGGACGCTTTATCAAACCTGAGAAGAAAAAGGAAGAGGTAGTGGAGGAAGTCATCAAGGTTATCGTGCTGCCTGAGTCCATCACTATCAAGGAGTTGGCGGAAAAGATGAAGCTGCAGCCCGCGGCCATCATCAAGAAGCTGTTCCTGGAGGGCAAGATCGTTACCGTGAACCAGGAGATTTCCTATGAGGATGCGGAGAACATCGCCATGGAGTACGATATCCTCTGTGAAAAAGAGGTAAAGGTTGATGTGATCGAGGAGCTGCTGAAGGAGGACGAGGAGGCAGAGGAGAATCTGGTGGAAAGACCCCCTGTAATCTGTGTTATGGGCCATGTAGACCACGGTAAGACCTCCCTGCTGGATGCTATCCGTAAGACCAATGTCACCGATAAGGAGGCCGGCGGTATCACTCAGCACATCGGCGCTTACACTGTATCCATAAATGACCGGAAGATCACTTTCCTGGATACTCCCGGCCATGAGGCGTTTACCGCCATGCGTATGAGAGGCGCCAATGCCACGGATATTGCGATCCTGGTGGTGGCGGCCGATGATGGCGTGATGCCCCAGACGGTGGAGGCGATCAGCCATGCCAAGGCAGCAGGCATAGAAATTATCGTGGCGGTGAACAAGATTGACAAACCGGCCGCCAATATCGAGCGGGTAAAGCAGGAACTGACGGAGCATGAGCTGATCCCGGTGGACTGGGGTGGAACCACAGAGTTTGTTCCCGTATCCGCCAAATCTGGCGAGGGCATTGAGAATCTGCTGGAGACCATTCTGCTGACCGCTGATATCCTGGAGCTGAAGGCCAATCCTGACAGAAGAGCCAGAGGTCTGGTAATCGAGGCAGAGCTGGATAAGGGCCGCGGCCCCGTGGCGACGGTGCTGGTACAGAAGGGCCGTCTGCAGGTGGGAGATTTCATCTCCGCAGGCTCCAGCCACGGTAAGGTCCGCGCCATGATCGACGACAAGGGCC
>CAZKAO010000092.1:0-11573 GCA_964550745.1 uncultured Acetatifactor sp. | reverse complement strand
AACTACGCCCCTTGGGACTTTCACCCCAGGTTCGGAACATGCCCGTCATACTAAATCACCACCGGCACTACGGGGCCGCTGCTCCGCAGGCTGCAGGAAAAGCAGCCGCTCTGAAACTCCTGGAGCTCATTGTGATTATTTTTGTATCCGCCCTCCGGAAAGATCAGGAAATCCCTCCCACTCTTTACGGCGTCCGTCACCTTGTGGATGCTGCGCACCTTGTCTCTGGGGTCCGCCAGATCAATATCCACTCCCTCCAGCAGCCTGCACACCTGCTTGCCGAGCAGCTTGTTGGCCTGCTTTTTCTCCCAGAGCACACCGCAGGGCTTATCCAGCGCCAGCAGGATTCCCAGGGCGTCATATTTGCCCTGGTGGTTGGAATAGAAGATAACGCCATCCTCCTTGGGGATATTCTCTTTCCCATACACGCGGGTGGCAGTACGGCTGCATCTGCGCATATGATTGATCATCCTGCGGGCAAGTTCAAATCTCTGCTCCGCAGAATAAATCTCTTTGTGATTGATCACATAATTAGCCAGCGGAACTGTAAATAACGCATACAGACCATTCATGGCCACAACCCATTTAAACCTCAAATTCAGCAAAACTATAACCTCGAATCCCTAAAATGACAGCCAAAAAGACAATCCATAATGCAACAAGTATATATATTATCATACTCTGTTTTTTTCTTTTTTTCCAGTCTTTTTTCGCATATCCTTTTTACCTGGGGATATCGTCCTGTTTACGTCAATCGTTTTTCTTCTCCGGTTCAAAAAAGCTGTTGAGGTTCTCCAGGCAGCGGTAGAGAATCTCCGTCTCCTGTTCGCTCAGATCCTTCACAATGGCTTTGATCATTTTTTTGTGGAAGTCCCGATGGTGGTAAAATGCCTTCCTGCCCTTGTCCGTCAGCGTCACATATACCACTCTCTTGTCTTTCTGGCTACGCTCCCTGCAGATATATCCCTTTTTCTCCAGACCATTCATGTTGATGGTCAAAGTACTTACCGTCACATGGAGTTTCTGGGCAATCACAGACATATTCCTGGGCGCCTCGATTCCGATGGCCTCAATAATATGCATGTCATTGTTGGTAATGTCCTTGAACTGCTCCGTAATCACCGCACGGCCTTCCATATCCATCACATGATTGAACAGATTGACCAGCATTTCGTTCAATGAACGTTTTCTGTCCCTTGGCATTCTCTTTGGTCACCTTCTTTCCTTTCCATTCTACCACTTCATTGATAAATGCGAAACACTTTTTTGGGAAACAGGGAGTTTAGTAATCGTCTACTACCACTTTAGCACACATGCGCCGTAGGTAAGTCCTGCGCCAAAACCTGACAATACCAGCGTCATTCCCTCCCGGAGCTGTCCCTCCCTGTTCAGTTCGTCCAGAAGAACAGGAATGGAGGCGGAAGACATGTTGCCTGTCTGGTCCAGATTCATGGGAAATTTGTCCATATTCAGGGAAAGACGTTTGGCAATTCCTTCAAGGATTCTCCGGTTGGCCTGATGAAGCACATATAAGTCCACATCATCCGGCGCAAGCTGCACCTGCTCCAGCACCTCCCGGATGCTTGCGGGCACCTGGCGCACAGCGAAGGCAAACACCTCTCTGCCATCCATCTTCACAAAGGGATCGCCAAGCGGCATGGAGACATAAGGATTTTTCAGCTGTCTGCTGCCGCATGTCAGCACCTCCCCCTTTGTGCCGTCCGAATGCTGCACAAAACCAAGGATGCCGGGCTGCTCGCTGCGCTCCACCAGCACCGCTCCGGCGCCATCGCCAAACAGGACACAGGTGCCCCTGTCCGTCCAGTCAATGATCTTGGACAGCACTTCGCTGCCCACAACCAGGGCGTTTTTGTAGATTCCCGCCTCAATATAGGCATAGGCGGTATTCAGGGCAAACAGGAATCCGGCGCAGGCCGCATTCAGATCAAAGGCCACTGCGTGGGCAGCTCCCAGCAGACTCTGCACCTGGCAGGCCACACAGGGAATACCCACCTCCGGCGTGCAGGTAGCTACCAGAAGCAGATCTGTCTCCGCAGCATTTCTGCCCGCGCTCTCCAGCGCTTTTTCACATGCCTCCGCCGCCAGAGACACCACGGTCTCCCCAGTGGAGATATGTCTGCCGCCGATGCCGGTGCGCTCTCTGATCCACTCATCAGAGGTGTCCACCAGCTGTGATAAATCATCATTGGTCACTATTTTCCGGGGAAGGGCGCTCCCTGTCCCGATTATTTTTACTGCCATAATATCTACCTTTCTGATTTAAAGTTCCGCATATTTCCGCATCCATTAGAATTTTCGGAACCGTTCATATCTCTGGGCCGCAAGTTCCTCGCCGCTCATCCCCCGGCATCGCTTTAAGAAGTCTGCAATCTGGTCCTTCATATAGCCCCCGATGGCCGCTGCGGTAGTGCTGTCGGCTCCTCCGAACTCCGGGATAATCTTCTCGATAATATTCAGCTGCTTCAGATCCTGGGCCGTGATATGCATCACCTCGCTGGCCTCCCTTGCCTTGGAAGCGTCCTTCCACAGGATGGACGCAAAGCCCTCCGGGGACAGGATGGAATAGGTGGCATTCTCCAGCATCCACACTTCGTTGCCCACCGCTGTTGCCAGTGCGCCGCCGCTGCCGCCCTCCCCGATAAAAATGCAGAGAACGGGCACTTTCAGCGCCGCCATCTCTTTCAGGTTCCTGGCGATGGCCTCGCCCTGCCCTCTCTCCTCCGCCTCAATGCCGCAGAAAGCCCCTGCGGTATTGACAAAGCTGATGATGGGCCTGTTGAATTTCTCCGCCTGCTTCATCAACCGCAGGGCCTTGCGATAGCCCTCCGGCATGGGCATGCCGAAATTCCGTCTCTGGCATTCCTTGATATCCTTGCCCTTGTGCTCGGCGATCACCGTCACCGGCTGTCCGTCCAGAAACGCCAGTCCGCCTATGATGGCGGGATCATCCCGGAAAGCCCGGTCCCCATGGGACTCCACAAAAAAGTCAAAGATATGCTCCATGTAATCGCATGCCTGGGGGCGCTCCACCCTGCGGACTGCCTTGACCTTTTCCCAGGCGTTCAGGGGCTGTACTTTGAAAGACTGCTCCTTCAGGATCTCGCTGAGTACAAAATGACTGTCTTTACCGGGAGTGAACCCTGCATACTCTTTTTCCTGGCACTGGTGCGCCTTGATCAGGAAATATATGGTCTTCTTCAATGTTTCCCGCTTTACGATACCGTCTATGATTCCATGCTCCACCAGAAACTCCGCAGTCTGGAAGCCCTCCGGCAGCTCCTGTCCAATGGTCTGCTTGATGACCCTTGGACCGGCGAAGCCCACCAGCGCTCCCGGCTCCGCCATAATCACATCCCCCAGCATGGCAAAGCTGGCGGTGACGCCGCCTGTGGTGGGATCTGTTAGTATAGTGCAGTACAGAAGACCTGCCTCGCCCAACTTCTGCACAGCGGCGGAGGTCTTGGCCATCTGCATCAGGGATACAATACCCTCCTGCATCCTGGCACCGCCGGAACAACAGAACAAAAACACCGGCAGCCGGTACTCAATGGCCCGCTCGATGGCGGCTGTAATCTTTTCCCCCACGGTCTGGCCCATACTGGACATCAGAAAACGGGAGTCACAGATGCCCAGCACGATATCCTCGCCAAACACCTTACAACGCCCCACAGTCACTGCCTCGTCCAGCCCGGTTTTCTCTCTGGCCTGCGTCAGCTTTTCCTCATAGCCCTCATAATTCAGAGGATTATGCACCGGTATGTCCGTGAACCAGGGTTCAAAGGTATGGGGGTCAGCCACCATGCGAATCCGGTTCTGCACCCTCACCCGGAAATATCCCTCGCACTCATAGCAAATATATTTTCTCTTCACCACCCGCTGGCGGTTCACCTGTTTGCCGCACTTGGGGCAGCGGATCATGTAGTTTTCCAGGGACTGGGGCTGGCTGCTCTCATTCGCGCTGCCGTCTGTGGCGTTCTCTCCGCCGCCTTCCGGAGCGGCGCTGCGGACCTTGGAAGCCGCCAGGGAAGCATTTATTTTGCTTAATTTTCTGGCAAAATAGTCCGCTCTTTTCTGTTTCAAAAAGTCCATGTTCATAATTTTACCTCTGTCTGCGTTTTTGGATTTCCTTTTCATAGATCAGTCTATGGTCATCCGATGGAGAAGGTCAGTTCCGCCTGGGCCGCCACCTTGTCGTTCACCCTTGCGATAGCTCTGCCCACACCCACAGGACCTTTCACCTTGACAATCTCCATCTCCAGCAGCAGTACATCTCCCGGAACCACCTTCTGACGGAATCTCGCCTTGTCAATCCCCGCGAAATAAGCGGTGCGTCCCTGAAACTGTGGCTGGGACAGCATGGCTACCGCTCCAACCTGGGCCAGCGCCTCTATGATCAGTACTCCCGGCATCACGGGATTGCCCGGAAAATGCCCCTGGAAAAAGGGCTCGTTCACGCTGACGCACTTCTTACCCAAGGCGCGCACTCCCGGCTCCAGTTCCTCGATGGTGTCAACCAACAGAAAGGGATACCTATGGGGAATGATATTCATGATTTCCTGTGCAGTATATAATGACATATTAATACCTCCCTACCAGGATGCTTGCATTGTGGCCGCCGAAGCCCAGGGAATTGCTGAGGGCGTAGGGAATCTCCTCCCGGCGGCTCTCCTTGCAGTAATCCAGATCCAGCTCCTCCTCGCTCTCCTGGAGGCCCACTGTCCTATGAATAAATCCCTCTTCCAGTTCCTTGACACAGGCGATGAACTCCACTGCCCCGGCGGCGCCCAGCAGATGGCCGACCATGGACTTGGTGGAATTGATTTTCAGGTTCTTCGCATGTTCCCCAAATGCCAGCTTGATGGCTCTGGTTTCGAACAAGTCATTGTGATGGGTCGCCGTGCCATGGGCGTTGATATAGGTCACTTCCCCAGGCGTCACATTCCCGTCCGCCAGAGCATTTTCCATGGCTTTGGCGGCGCCGCTTCCGTCCTCCGCAGGGGATGTGATGTGATAGGCGTCCGAGGAGCATCCATAGCCCAATACCTCCGCATAGATGTGAGCGCCTCTCTGCCTGGCATGCTCCAGCTCCTCCAGAACCACAACGCCCGCGCCCTCGCCCATGACAAATCCGCTTCTGTCCTTGTCAAAGGGAATGGAGCATCTGGCGGGGTCTGTGCTGTCTGACAGAGCTGTCAGAGATGTGAAACCCGCAATGCCCACAGGTGTCACTGCGGCTTCCGTGCCGCCCGCCACCATCACATCCGCATCCCCGTACTGAATGGTACGGAATGCCTCGCCGATGGAGTTGGTTCCCGTGGCGCAGGCTGTGACCACATTCAGGCTCTTACCCTTCAGGCCAAAAGCAATGCTGATGTTACCTGCTGCCATATTGGAGATCATCAGCGGCACAAACAGGGGGGCCACCCGGGAAGGGCCTTTCTCCACCAGCCTGCCATACTCCCTCTCTATAGCCTGCAGGCTGCCGATGCCGCTGCCAATGCTGCATCCCACTCTGTAGGCGTCCTCCTTCTCCATGTCAAGGCCCGCATCCTGCAATGCCTCCCCGGCAGCCGCCACCGCAAACTGGCAGAAAAGCTCCATGCGCCTGGCAGATTTTTTATCCATATAATTCTCCGGCTGGAAATCCTTGACCTCCGCTGCCAGCCTGCACTTGTACTCGGAAGCGTCAAATCTGGTGATGGGGGCAAAGCCGATTTTTTCCTGCTTAATGCCCTCCCAAAATGCCTCCACGCCGATACCAATGGGCGTCACGGCGCCCATGCCGGTCACTACCACTCGTCTGCTCATATTGCCATACCTCCATCCACACAGATCACCTGACCTGTGATATAGTTCGATCCGTTTCCTGCCAGAAATGCCACCAGCTCCGCGATGTCCTCCACACTGCCCATCCTGCCCATGGGCACGGCGGCCACACCGGCTTCTCTGGCCTTCTCAGACAGCGCCTGTGTCATATCCGTGTCAATAAATCCGGGAGCCACTGCATTGACGCACACGCCGCGGGATGCCAGCTCCCTGGCCACGCTCTTGGTCAGCCCGATCAGTCCGGCCTTGGAGGCGCTGTAATTGGCCTGCCCTGCATTGCCCAGTACGCCGGAGACAGAGGAAATGTTCACGATCTTGCCGCTGCGCTGCTTTAAAAAGTACTTGGACAGATGGCGCATTGTGTTGAAAGCGCCCTTTAAATTGATATCCAGCACCTTGTCATAGTCCTCCTCAGACATCCGCATGAGCAGGTTATCCCTGGTCACACCCGCATTGTTCACCAGTATGTCCACATGGCCGTACTTCCCGATGATCTGCTCCACCATATCGGCGCAGGCGGCAAAATCGGACACGTCACAGCCGACGCATTCCGCCTGCCCCCCCGCAGCGATGATCTCCTCCGCCAGCTCCTGGGCTTTCTGCTCGGAACCGTTATAATTGATCAGCACTGTGGCTCCCAGGGACGCCAGTTTTCTGGCAATGCCACGGCCAATCCCCCGGCTGGCTCCGGTGACCAGCGCTACTTTGTCGGCAAGCTCTTTGCCGGATTTACTCATTTCTTCCATCTGTCTCTCCTCTATTTTATATATGTATCTTTGAATCCAGTGGGAGGTATCTCACTCCTACCTCACCCATTTCAGGTAGCAATCCAACCCCTTTTTTGTTTATGGGTCTATACAAAAAATTTTTTCTTCACAGACCCACATTTTGGACAGTTTGTGGGTACAGGAGGAGTTTTTTCTCTATTAGACCCATATAGACCCGCATAGGACCATATAGGGAACCAATTCAAGGAAATATTCTAACCCCATGGGTATTGAGGAGCATTTTTCCTGTAAATACCCATGGACTTGAATTCTGACAGAATTCCCCACTACTCCAATATTGTCAGCTTTTCAAGATCTTCCACTTTTTCCACGTTAAATACTTTGGCCTCCCTGTCGATCTTGCGCAGGAATCCCGTCAATGTCTTGCCAGGACCAATTTCGATGAAGGTGCCCACGCCATCTGCTAACATGCGCTCCATGGTCTCGCGCCATCTGACTGTTCCGGAAACCTGCTTTGCCAATAATTCCTTCACTCTGCTGCTGTCTGTCACCGGTGCGGCCTCCACATTGCACAGATAGGGGATAACGGGGTCCTGTACCGCCACATCCGCCAGTTCCCGGGCCAGCTTTTCCCCGGCCCCTGCCAGCAGCTGAGAGTGAAAGGGGCCGCTGACCTTCAGAGGCACACATCTCTTTGCGCCTGCCTCCTGCAGCTTTGCCGCCGCCTCCTGTACAGCCTTCTCCTCTCCGGTAATCACAATCTGTCCGGGGCAGTTGTCGTTGGCGATGGAGACGATACCCTCCGTATTCTCACAGACCTCCCGTATGGTGTCCGCATCCAGCCCCAGCACTGCCGTCATAGCGCCGCCTGTGGGATAGGCCTCCTGCATAAAAATCCCCCGACTGCGAATCAGGCGAAACAGATCTTCCAGTTCCATTACCTGTGCTGCCGCCAGAGCGCCATACTCTCCAAGGCTCAGGCCCGCACAGCAGTCCGCCTTGAGGCCCTTTTGCTCCAACACCTTCAGAATCGCCACTTCTGTAGTCAGCATGGCAATCTGAGTATATTCCGTGATATTTAACTGAGCATTCTCCTCAAAACAGAGTGCTGCCACGTCCAGACCGGTAGCCTTTTCCGCCAGCTTATAGACTTCCTTAGCCACCTCATATGTTTCATAGAAATCCTTGCCCATGCCACAGTACTGGGCTCCCTGTCCGGGAAAAATAAATGCTGTCTTACTCATATTCCTTCACTGCCTCCATATTATCCAAGACCCGGACGCAGCATACACTGCTTTGCCTGGTCCATGATCTCCCGGATCATCTCCTCACAGGTCTGCTCCGTATGTACCAGACCGGCAATCTGGCCCGCCATCAGGGTTCCGTTCACTACATCGCCCTCCACCACGGCCTTGCGCAGCGCGCCTAGGGTCAGCTGCTCCAACTCTTCAAAAGGCGCTCCCGCTTTTTCTTTTTTCAGATATTCTCTGGTCATCTGGTTGCGCAGCTGTCTCACGGGATGGCCATGACTCATTCCAGTCACCTCGGAGTCGATATCCTTGGCGGCAATAACCTTCTTTTTGTAATTCTCATGTACAATAGACTCTTTTGCCACAATAAAGCGTGTGCCCATCTGCACCGCTTCTGCGCCCAGCATTATGGCCGCTGCCAGCCCCCGTCCGTCCGCAATGCCTCCTGCGGCAATCACGGGAATACTGACGGCGTCCACCACCTGGGGCACCAGAGTCATGGTGGTAGCGGAGCCAATATGTCCGCCGGACTCCGTGCCCTCCGCTACTACGGCGTCCACCCCGGCCCGCTCCATCATCCTGGCCATAGCCACGCTGGCCACCACAGGGATGATCTTCACGCCTGCCTCTTTCCACATAGTCAGATATTTGCCCGGATTCCCGGCCCCGGTGGTCACCACCTTCACGCCCTCTTCCACAATCACCTGAGCGATGGCATCCGCCTCGGGATTCATCAGCATCAGATTCACGCCAAAGGGCTTATCTGTCATCTCCTTCACCTTTCGGATCTGTTCCCGCACGAACTCGGCGGGAGCTCCCCCGGCGCCGATGATGCCCAGCCCTCCGGCCTCGGACACTGCCGCCGCCAGATGGTACTCCGCCACCCAGGCCATGCCGCCCTGAATAATGGGATATTCAATTCCCAGCATATCCGTTACTCTTGTCTTCATCTTTCCTCTTTCCCGCATATCGCAGAATTCTCCTGTGATATGACATCCAAGAATTTTTCACACTCGTCACACGCTCAGTTCCGGCTGTACCTACAATCCCTACTCCACACCCTTATTCTTCAGATACTCCAGCACATCCCCAACCGTAAGAAGCTGCTCCAGGTCCTCAGAGGGGATCTCGATCTCAAACTCATCCTCCAGCGCCATCACCATCTCAAACAGATCCAGAGAATCCGCGTTCAGATCGTCCTTGAAGCTTGTGGCCTCTGTGATGCCCATACCGTCTGCGTTCAACTTTTCCTCGATGATTTCTTTCACTTTTTCAAACATGATTTTCTTCTCCTTTTCATCATTTCTTTTTTCTTGGTGACTGCGTAACTCTGTTTTGGATAACAGGGAATGAGCAATCACCTGACTTCTTTTCGTGGTTTTGTAAACCACATAAAATAGTATGTTTCTCTGTTTGTTTGAGTATCAAATATTTTGACTCTCAAACTATACAACAGGATAATACTACCAGAGAAAATATATGTCAATAGTTTTTTCTATTCGCAGAGATTTAAATCAAAAAAAGTCATTCCAAAATGATTTTTCTTGAAAAAGAATCATTCCGAAATGACTTTTCTGTAATTTTTACCTATTTATTCCTGCGGAACTGTACAGGGGTCATGCCATAGGCTTTCTTGAAGAGCCGATTGAAATGCTCCACGGTCTCGTACCCTACCTCTGCCGCAATCGCTTCCACCGTGCGGTTGGTCTCTTTCAGCAGGGTGCGGGCACGTTTCATCCGCGCCGCCTTTACCGCCTCCTGGAAAGTAGTCCCTGTATTCTCCCTGATGTACTTGGATACATACGGTTTTGACAGGTGAAATACCTGGGACAATTCCTCCAATGTCACATCCTGGCTGTGATCCTGGATATATTTCATCATTTCCATGATCCGTTCCTGGCGGCCCTGGGTCATGTTGGAAGCCTTCGTCAACTTGTTCACCGCCACCACCAGAGCAGCGATGGAACTCTTGATGATATCGCCGTCAATGCCCACGCCCCACTGGAAGCTGCCGTTTTGCAGCACTCCCACATAGGAGGCAGCCTTGGAGGAGGAGCCTCTGGACACGGCATGTTCCTCGTACACGGAGAGCTCGTAGGAAATGCCAAAATACATCTTCAATGCATTGCTGACCGCGTCCAGGCGGCCGTTGCCATCGGCGTCAACCACCCGCTTTTCCTTGCCCTGCTGAATGGTCACGCTGGCGATAATTCCGTCCGGCACCTGCTTGAAATGGCATTCCGTGACATCAAACACTTCTCTGGGCTTGATATAGGTATCCTCGAAAATCCGATATACATCCGCCGGGGCCAGCTCCTTGTGGCGCTGGTCGGAGACGCCTTTCATCAGATACCCCACTTCCTCCCGCATCTGCGCGGGCAAAGCCATGCCGAAATTCTGCTTCAGGATAAAGGCAATACCGCCCTTGCCGGACTGGCTGTTGATGCGGATTACGTCGGATTCATACTCCCGGCCCAGATCCTGGGGATCGATGGGCAGATAGGGTACCTCCCAGCGCTCCCCGCTTTTTCCCGCATCCCTCCAGGCCATGCCCTTTGAGATGGCGTCCTGATGGGAGCCGGAAAAGGCGGTAAATACCAGGTCTCCTGCATAGGGAGAACGCTCGTTGACATGCATACCTGTCATCATCTCATATTTTTCCCGGATGGGATTGATATTAGAGAAATCCAGTCCTGAAGCCACGCCATGGCACATCATGTTCATGGCCAGCGTCACCACGTCCACGTTGCCGGTGCGCTCGCCGTTGCCAAAGAGGGTGCCCTCCACCCGGTCAGCCCCGGCCAGCACGCCGAACTCCGCATCGCTGATGCCGCATCCTCTGTCGTTGTGGGGATGTACGCTGAGCACCACCGCATCCCGGTATTTCAGATGCTTGTGAATATATTCGATCTGGCAGGCAAACACATGGGGCATGGCAATCTGCACTGTGGTGGGAATATTGATGATGGCCCTATGAGAGGCTGTCGGCTGCCATACGTCCAGCACAGCGTTGCACACCTCCACAGCGTAGTCCACCTCCGTACCGGGGAAGCTCTCCGGGCTGTATTCAAAGCGGAAATCCCCCTCCATCTCATCGGCAATCTGAAGCAGCAGCTTGGCACCGTCCACTGCCAATTGCTTTACCTCCTCCTTGCTCTTGCCGAAAACCTGCTCCCGCTGAGCCACGGAGGTGGAATTATACAGGTGGACGATGGCGTGGGGCACACCCTCCAGAGCCGCAAAGGTCTTACGGATGATATGCTCTCTGGCCTGGGTCAGCACCTGGACAGTCACGTCCTCCGGGATCATATCCCGTTCAATCAGCGCCCGCAAAAACTGGTATTCTGTGTCAGAGGCCGCAGGGAAACCCACCTCGATCTCCTTGAAACCGATATCCACCAGCATCCGGAAAAATTCCAGCTTCTGCTCCAGGCTCATGGGCTCAATCAGTGCCTGATTGCCGTCCCTCAGGTCCACACTGCACCATACCGGGGGTTTCTCAATAATGTCCTTACGCACCCAGTCGTAGGTGACCTCCGGCGGCATAAAATAAGATCTGCCATACTTCTTTGCTACGTTCATGTCATTCTCCTTTTATTTTGAGTTCCGTAACTGTCCGTGCAGTTACTGTTTCTGAGTTGCATATCCAGGCGGACATATACTGACTAACGTTAAGATTTTCCAATTTCCGCGCAGCACATGTCGCATAATCGGGCAACATGCACTGTGCGGAAAGGAAAATCTAATC
>CAZKAO010000091.1:0-11818 GCA_964550745.1 uncultured Acetatifactor sp. | reverse complement strand
AAATCTTTTTCCAGGCACTGTTCAGGCGGTTACTGTTTAGAGTTCCGTAACCGCCCTTCCAGTACCACACCCGATGGAAAAAGTTTTGTCTCTAAATACAGCCAAAACTTTTTCCAGGCACTGTTCAGGCGGTTACTGATTTTAGTTCCGTAACTCCTATACCAGTTGCGCCTGTACCGCCGTCAGCGCCACCACACCCACGATATCCTGCCAGGAACAGCCTCTGGACAGATCGTTGACCGGCTTGGCAATGCCCTGCAGCATGGGGCCGTATGCCTCGGCGCCGCCCAGTCTCTGCACCAGCTTGTAGCCGATATTGCCCGCATCCAGATTGGGGAAAATCAATACATTGGCTCTGCCGCCCACGCTGCTGCCGGGAGACTTGGACTTGGCCACGCCGGGAACCAGCGCCGCGTCTACCTGTAGTTCGCCGTCCAGTGTCAGCTGTGGATACTGTTCATGGGCGATACGGGTGGCCTCCACCACCTTGTCCACCAGCGCATGCTTGGCACTGCCCTTGGTGGAATGGCTCAGCATGGCGATCACGGGCTTGGGGCCTACCAGGCTCTTGAAACTTCTGGCGGAGGTCTCCGCAATGGCCGCCAGTTCTTCCGCCGTGGGGTCCTGATTCAAACCGCAGTCCGCAAAAATAAAAGTACCGTTCTCACCCTGATCCTTAAACTGGGTATCCATCACAAAGAAAGCGGACACCAACTTCACGCCGGGAGCTGTCTTCAAAATCTGCAGGGCAGGGCGCAGAGTGTCAGCCGTGGAATGACACGCGCCAGCCACCATACCATCAGCCTCATTGGCCTTTACCATCACAATGCCAAATGTCAACGGATCGCTCAGCAGAATCTCCCTTGCCTTCTCGGGCGTCATCCCCTTGGCTTTTCTGGTCTCATACAGCAGATTGACATAGCTATCCAGTTTGTCCGTGGTCTTGGGATTGATTACCTCTACACCGGTAAGGTCCACCTCCAGCCAGCCTGCACCATCCATGATCTTCTCCTCGTCACCGATCATAATGATGTTCGCAATACCCTCTTCCATAATCTTTGCCGCCGCTATCAGCGTCCTCTTGTCGGTGGTCTCCGGCAACACAATGGTCTTTTTGTCGAGCCTTGCCCGAGCTTTGATAGTGTCAATATATGACATATTCTCTCCTTCCTGCGGAATTGCCGCAATCTTTTTATTTTTTTTGTAAAAATTCAAAAAACTGCTTAACAAATACCCTTTTTTATATTATACTAGAGATAGAAAAAATTAACAAGCGCTAATATGCGTTAAATTGTATATTTTGGAATACAAAAGACCTCTTTACCCCACATAAAAAACGTGATTTTTATGTACATGTAAACGCTTACACCGTGTGTTATTTTTTTCACATAGTTCCTTGTTTTTTGTTGACGTTATTTAGTTTATTTCTGTGAGTAAACCTGCATAACTACAGAAAGAAAGGAAAACACCATGAAGGTATGTGCTGTCATTGCGGAATATAATCCCTTCCACCTCGGCCATGCATATCACTTAAAGCAGGCCAGGCTGCTTACGGATGCCGACTATATTATTGTTGTGATGAGCGGCAATTTTGTGCAGCGGGGAGAACCGGCGCTGGTAGACAAATATGCCCGCACCAAAGCCGCACTCTCCTGCGGCGCTGATCTGGTACTGGAATTGCCCACCTGCTTTTCCGCGGGCAGCGCGGAATATTTTGCCAGGGGCGCCATATCCATGCTGGATCATTTGGGCATGGTGGATTTTCTGTGTTTTGGCAGCGAGTGCTCAGAGATACATTTTCTGTCGCAGTTTGCGGATATCTTCCTGAAGGAGCCGGAACCTTATAAAAAGATTCTGCTGGAAAAGCTCAAACTGGGCTACTCTTACCCCACCGCCCGCTCCAATGCACTGGTGATTGCCTATCCCGAGCTGGCGGCGGATATATCGGTTATATCCAGTCCCAACAATATACTGGGAATTGAGTATATCAAGGCACTGCACCGGCGGCGCAGTCTCATTCACCCTGTCAATATCCGCCGTATGGGCTCCGATCACCGGGATCAGCGCCTGGGGCCTTTCCACAGCTCATCCAGAGCACTGCGTCTGGCCATACAGAGCGACCGCAGCATAGAGGGGCTGCACTCGCAGATGCCGGAGGAGGCATACAGCATACTGACAGACTATTTTGACCGGGAAAAGCCTCTGTTTCAGGATGATTTCTCCACGCTGCTGCACTACAAGCTGCTGTCGGAGCAGGCCAAAGGTTACACGGACTATCTGGATATCACACCGGACCTGTCCGACAAAATATGTAAATATGTATATCAATACACCACCTTCAGCGAGTTCTGTGATCTGCTGAAGTCCAAGGATATGACCTACACCCGGATCAGCCGCTGCCTGCTGCATATCCTCCTGAACATCACCAAGGACAATATGCAGTTTTACATAGACAATCAAGATGCCATATCCTATGCACGGCTGCTAGGCTTTCGTGAGGACGCCAAGCCGCTGCTGACCGTCATCGACCAAAAAACCTCCATCCCGCTGATTACGAAGATGGCGGATGCCGAGAAACTTTTGACGGGGGGCGGTCGGCATATGTTCCAGCAGGAGGTGCAGATCACCGATATCTACAGTAGCATTCAGGCCGCCAAGGCCGGCCACAAAATGTATCACGAGTACACCAGACCCATGATTGTGGTATAACCTGCCGCAAATATACATAAAAAAGCCGGATGGTCTCTTCCACCCGGCTTTTATTTTCTCCACATCTCTAATTCTTAAAGCTGTGAATCGGTGCAGGTATTCGTCCCCCCCGGTTGATAAAGTCGTCGCAGGAGAAAGGATTCACAGGCATAATCGGCGCATAGCCCAGCAGACCGCCAAACTCCACTGTCTCTCCTACTCCCTTGCCCACCACCGGGATGACCCTGACCGCTGTGGTCTTCTGGTTGACCATTCCAATAGCCATCTCGTCGGCGATAATGCCGGATATAGTGGTGGCTTTCGTGTCTCCGGGAATGGCTATCATGTCCAGCCCCACCGAGCAAACACAGGTCATGGCCTCCAGTTTCTCCAGGGTCAGCGCCCCCGCCGTCACCGCGTCGATCATGCCCTGATCCTCACTTACCGGGATAAAGGCTCCGCTTAAGCCCCCCACATAGGAGGAGGCCATGACGCCGCCCTTTTTCACCTGATCGTTTAAGAGAGCCAGCGCCGCCGTAGTGCCGGGCGCTCCCGCATACTCCAGACCGATCTCGCACAGTATATCCGCCACGCTGTCTCCAATTGCCGGGGTGGGGGCCAGGGACAGGTCCACAATGCCAAAGGGCACGCCCAGTCTCTGGGATGCCTCCCTAGCCACCAGCTGTCCCACTCTGGTCACCTTAAATGCCGTCTTTTTGATAGTCTCACACAGCACCTCAAAATTCTCACCACGCACCTTCTCCAGTGCCGTCTTTACCACGCCAGGTCCGCTGACGCCCACATTGATAATGCGGTCCGCCTCGGTCACGCCGTGGAAAGCTCCCGCCATAAAGGGATTGTCGTCCGGCGCATTGCAGAACACCACCAGCTTGGCACATCCCAGGGAATCCTGCTCCCTGGTGCATTCCGCCGTCTCCTTGATGACTTCCCCCATGAGCCTCACGGCATCCATATTGATCCCCGTCCTGGTGGACCCCAGATTCACCGAACTGCAGACCCTCTCGGTGGCGGACAGCGCCTGGGGAATGGAGCGAATCAACATCTCCTCCGCCGGCGTCATGCCCTTGCTGACCAATGCGGAATAGCCGCCGATAAAATTCACTCCCACCTCATGGGCCACCTTGTCCAAAGTGTTTGCAATGCCCGCAAAATCCTGGGAATTTCTGCAGGCCGCCGCCCCAACCAGAGCAATGGGCGTCACCGATATTCTCTTATTCACAATGGGAATGCCGTACTCTCTGGAGATCTGTTCCCCCGTTTTCACCAAATCTTTGGCAGACTGGTAGATTTTCTCATAGATCTTCTCGTTGAGGCGCTTTAAATCCGAGTCTATGCAGTCCAGCAGACTGATTCCCATGGTGATGGTGCGCACGTCCAGATTTTCCTTCTCAATCATTTCATTGGTTTCTGCAACTTCATATATATTAATCATAGTTTCAAAGTTCCTCTCTTATGCTCCGGTCCTGATTTCCTAGATTCTGTGCATCTGGTCAAAAATCTCTTCTTTCTGGCACTTCACCGCCACGCCGATGTCCCGGCCCAGTCTCTCCAGATCGTCCACCATATCCCCGTACTCCCCGGTCATATTGCCGATGTCCACAATCATCATCATATTAAAATAGTCCTGCACGATAGTCTGAGAGATATCCAATATATTCACCCGGTTTTCCGCCAGATAAGTGCACACTCTGGCGATAATGCCCACGGTATCCTTGCCCACCACTGTAATTATTGCCTTTTTCATCTCTGCCTCCTGTTATTGTTTCCATTCACGGATTTCTGCGTTTATTACAATTTGTATCATAATACGAATAGCCCGCAAAAGCAAGCCCTGTTCTCCCAATTATATCACCATCACCGGCGATATCTCGCTGCGCCTGGCTACCTGTATCTGAAAATCCTCCGCCTTGTAGGGATTTTCTCCCAGCGTGATCTCCATGCGCACTGTCTCATAGGCCAGCTCCGGCAGATTGTTCTCCTGACTCAGATGCCCCAGCGAGATATATTTCAGTCCGTCATGCAGAATCCGGCAGAGCAGCCTGCCGGAATTCTCGTTGGACAGATGGCCGCGGCTGCTCAGTATCCTCTGTTTCAGCGGATAGGGGTAGGGACCCACCTGGAGCATATTCACGTCATGGTTGGCCTCCAGCAAGATGGCATCCAGTCCTTTCAGACATTCCACCGTGTAATCGTTGTACTCCCCCAGGTCCGTGCACACCGCCACCCGCCTGCTGCCGTAGCTGATGCGGTAGCCCACAGGCTGGGCGGCGTCATGGCTGATGCGCATGGGATTTATACTCAGATCCTTGATCGTAAAGCGCTGGTCCTCCCGCACCTCCACCCACAGCTCCGGGTCTATATTTCCCATATTCTTCATCTTTCCTATGGCATTTATGGTTCCTCTGGTGGCATACAGCGGAATCTCATATTTGCGGGCCAGCACTCCCAAACCACTGATATGGTCTGCATGCTCATGGGTGATCAGAATTCCGTCCAGATCCCGGCCGCTTAGTCCCAACTCCTCCAGTCCGGCCTCCGTCCGCTTTCCGCTGATTCCCACATCAATCAGCAAGTGTGTGGCATCCGACCCCACATAGATGCAGTTGCCGCTGCTCCCACTTGCAATACTGCACATTCTCATGTTTCTCTATCTTCCGGGGCGCGATGCCCCTTCTCCTCCTGTCTGTTCTACTGCGCCCACGCTCCCCATCAACGAAAAGAACATGTGCTAACTCCAATGTATATCAATCACATCCCCCTGATGTAACATCTCCATATGCTGCGCCGGACGGCCATTGAGCAGGGTCACAATACTTCTGCCTCTGGAATCCCCCAGATCAAACTCATAGAAGTCAAATATATCCACAAACACATATTCCTTTTTTCCCCGCAGAACTACCGGCTGCTGGTTTACCACCACCTGCAGCTCCTCGCCTTCCTGCGTCCCGATGGTCTCCGCCTTATGTTCCTGCACCGGAGCCGCTGTGTCCTCCCGGTTCTCCTCTATCTCCTCTATCTCGTCCGGCAAATCCTCCCAGGTCTCCTCCCGCACAGATTCCTCCTCTTCCTCGCCGCCCTGTTCAAACCTTACATCAAATCCCTCGAAAACCTTTGTGTCTGTTTTGGCGGGAGCATCATTCACCAGAATTCGCCCCTGTATAGAGATATCCGCATACTGTGCCACCTGCTCCACCGTGTACCAGTTTTGAATACGGATTTCGTCCCCGTTTTGAATCTCATAAGATCCCAGCTGCCGCTCGCCGTTTACATAGGCCAGACTGGGCAGCTCTATCTGGATGCCGCATATGGTGATATGTACCTGCTGCGCCATCTCCGGCAGCTTGTCCAGCAGAGGATGTGCCGCCTCCCCGGCTGTGGAGGGCACCAGCACCACCTTGTCGCCGCTCTGGATGCGGGTATGGATATCCGCATTCTGCCCATTTACTGTGATGACCGCAGCTTCTCCCTGTTCTCCCCTGACCATGCGGCTTTTGCCGTCCACTGTGAACTCTACGGCTTCCCCTCTTCTGGGGAACAGGTTCTCATTGGGGAACCCTGCGGCGATGGCAGCTTCCACCACGGACAGACGGCCATTGTCATAGAGCTTTACCCGCTGGTCATTAAATCCCACAAAGATAAAATTATTGCTCTGCTCATAAAAGCTCAGGCAGATGCCGATGGGCGTTACCATCAGGGAATCCTTGCGGGCATTCTCCATGTCAAAGCTGATGGTCTGCATAACCTCCTGCCCCCGGATAGCTACACGCTCTTTTGCAAGTCCCAGCTGCTCCGCCAGTACCTGGGTGTAACCGGGAATCATGCCGCCTCCACCTACTACGAACACGGCGCTAACCGGTTTTTCCCCATTCAGTTCCCTGATACAGTCCGCCACCTGCTTGGTCATCTGATGGATATTGTCCTGCAGCAATTCCTGGGCCTGCGCGGAACTGATGGACTGGGGCAGCCCCAGAATGTCCGTGTATTCTATATTTTCTTTTGTACCGATTTGCCGCTTGATCTGTTCCGCCGTCTCAAAATCCACCAGACAATGCTGCACCAGGATATCCGTCAGGCTGTCCCCGGCAATGGGAATCATTCCATATGCAGTGATAGTGCCCTCTTTCGTGATAGAGATATCGCTGGTTCCTGCCCCCACATCCACCAGGGCCAGATTCAGCATCCTGAATTTCTCAGGAATAGCTATCTGGATGGCCGCAATAGGCTCCAAAGTCAGGTTCGCCACCTGCAGCCCGGCAGCATCCACAGCCTTGTACAGACCGTCCACCACCTCATCCGGCAGAAATGTGGCAATCAGATCTACCCCGGCGTTCCGGGCCTTATGTCCCTCCAGATTGCCTATGGGATAACCGTTCAGATAATATCGCATGGCGGTGTAGCCCACGCAGTAGAACTGCATATCTGTATCATTGTCCCTGGTAAATTCCTCGTACGCCTGCTCCACACCCATGGTCTCTAACGCATAGATATCCTCGCTGGCAATCTCCTTCTCCATACCGTAAGTGTACTCCACTGAAGTGGTGACTGTCCGCAGCACACGGCCGGCGGCGGCGATACATACCTGGGTCAGCTTTCGCCCCAGATCCTGCTCCAGCTGGTTTTTCACCTCAGCGATGGTCGCACCTACCTTGCCGATGTCGTGAATCTGTCCATCCAGCATGGCTCTGGTCTCATGCTCCTTCTGCCGCTGGGCCACCACATGAAAGCGGGTGCCGTCCTTATAGCCTACTGTACCCACGATACTCCTGGTGCCAATATCCAATCCAAATACCAATTCCCTGCTCTCTACTGCCGCCATGTATATCCCTCCAACCTCCTGCAGATCTGCCGGTAGCTTTCCTCCGGCACTCCACTGTTATCTATGACAAAATCGCTGCCTGCCCGGAACGCTTCTTCCGTCAGCTGACTGTTCATAATCTGCTCTATCTTCTCGAGGGTATACCCTCTGCTCTCTAAAAGCCGCTGCCTGCGCATGTCCTC
Source organism: uncultured Acetatifactor sp. (assembly GCA_964550745.1). Taxonomy (GTDB): domain Bacteria; phylum Bacillota; class Clostridia; order Lachnospirales; family Lachnospiraceae; genus Acetatifactor. The sequence continues at coordinate 4,111 of CAZKAO010000091.1, read as the reverse complement.
CCCCGCGTAGATATACCACATCTCGTCCACAATATCCCTGTAGCCGCATTCGATCAGCAGCGCCGCCTCGATGAAAAACAATTCTGTATGCCCCTCCTGCCGCGCCTCCTGGATCTTCTCCAGCAGATACTCCTGCACCGCAGGGTGAACGATGGCATTGACCTTCTCCAGCAGATTCTCATCTCGAAAAATCTTCTCCGCCATTCTGCCCTTGTGGATCCGGCCATCCTCCTCCAGGATATCCTGTCCCAGAAGCTCCACCAGGGCCCTATAACAGGGCTGTCCCGGCTCCTTGACCACATGGGCCACCTCATCCGCCAGATAAATCCGGCAGAGGTAATGGGCCTTTATATATTCCAATATGGTTGACTTTCCGGCTCCCACACCGCCGGTTATTCCAATTAAGCGCATCCTGCCCGTCCCCTTATAAAAACTCTCTTTCGGAAAAGTGTTCCCATTAACTATTCCACAAACTATAATTTGATTATGTTGTTATTCATAATATGGGCATTTTTGATCACCTATATATTCGTATCCAACATCAAATATTGCAGAGTTTATCTCTGCGTTTATACCTACTTGGAATATTTCCATTTTCTCGGCTTCAATTAGCAAAACTTCCTTACTATCTCTATTCTCATCATACCATGCACTATAGAAGATATACTTTTTTAGATTATTACTACCATAATCAACTTTAAACTCTCCTATGTCACCATATGTCGAATGTGACGATGTTATCATTTCTACATTGTCAAAAATTAGTACTAATTTTCGGCAATCCCATGTTTGAAAAGATACTTTTACCTGGTCAACACCTATCAAAATACTTTCTATATGTCCGTCTTCAGCGGGAAACGTTTCCTTTTTTTCTATTTTGATATCAGTGGGCCTCATACCAGTTCTCCCCCGTGTGCAGGTCCACCTCCAGAGGCACTGCAAGCTGCGCCGCCTGCTTCATGCTCTCCTCCAGAATCTGCTTCACCTGTTCTATCTCCTCCTGGCGGGTCTCAATGACCAGCTCGTCATGTACCTGCAAAATCAATCTGGAATTAAGCCCCGCCCTGCGCAGCTCCTTCCACACCCGGATCATGGCGATCTTTATAATATCTGCCGCCGTGCCCTGTATGGGGCTGTTCATGGCCACTCTCTCCCCGAAAGAGCGCTGCATGAAATTGGAGGAGGACAGCTCGGGGATGGGTCTGCGTCTGCCGTACATGGTGGTGATATAGCCTTTTTCTTTGGCATCCGCCACCAGCCTGTCCAAATATTCCTTCACCTTGGGATAGGTGGCAAAATACTGCTCAATATATTCCGCGGCCTCCTTCTTGCTGATGCTCAGATCCTGGCTCAGCCCAAAGGAGCTGATGCCGTACACAATGCCGAAATTTACAGCCTTGGCATTGCGCCTCTGCAGATCCGTCACCTCCTCAAAAGGCGTTTTGAACACCTTGGAGGCGGTGATCCGATGAATATCTTGATCCATCTGGTATGCCTGGATCAGTTCCTCGTCCCCGGACATATGGGCCAGCACCCGCAATTCGATCTGGGAGTAGTCCGCATCCATCAGCACACAGCCCTCTCTGGGCACAAACACCTTGCGAATCCGGCGTCCCAGCTCCATGCGCATGGGGATGTTCTGCAGGTTCGGCTCTGTGGAGCTGATACGGCCGGTGGCCGTAATCGTCTGGTTGAAATTGGTGTGAATCCTGCCCCCTGCGTCAATATATTCCGCCAAGCCGTCGGCATAGGTGCTTTTTAGCTTGGTCAGACCTCTGTATTCCAGAATATCCGCTATGATGGGATGCTCCGGCGCCAGCTTCTCCAACACATCCGCCGCCGTGGAATACCCGGTCTTGGTCTTTTTTCCCCCGGGCAGCTGCATCTGCTCAAACAGGATCTCCCCCAGCTGCTTGGGGGAATTGATATTAAAGGTACAGCCCGCCTGCTGATGGATACTCTGCTCCAATTCCTGAATCCGGGACACCAGGGCGTCCCCGTAGCTCTTCAGCTCCTCCCGGCGCACCGCCACGCCCTCGCGCTCCATCTCATAGAGCACCAGGGACAGGGGCATCTCCACCTCCTCCATCAGCTGCCGCATACCGGTTTGCTCCAGCTTCTGCCGGATCACCTGTCCGGCCTGCAGAGCCACATATGCCTGATACTGGTAAAATACCGCCAGCTGCTCCAGATTCTCTGCCGCTGCCTCCGCCAGACTCTTCTTTCCAAAACATTCCTTGTAGCCGGGGATGGACAGTTCCAAATACTCCGTGGCAATAGCCTCCCCGTCATAATCGCTCTTTAAAGGATTCAGCAGATAGGCGCCGATAATGGCATCAAAATATTGCCCCACAGGCTCGCTCTCCCCACTCTGCTCCCAGCCATAAAAGCCATACTGCTTTTTGATATCCAGTGTGTAGATCGGCCTGGCCGCAGTCAACTGCCGCACCGCCTGGAGCAGCGCCGTATCCTCCGATGTATCCTGCACTTCGTCAAACAGCGACAACTGCTGGTTTTCCATCAGGACACTGCCTGTACCCGCAAAATAGAAGTAACTCTGTTTTTTCTGGTCCGATACGGCTACTCCCGCCAGTCTTCCGGCCTCCGTAAGCACCAGCAGGCCCACCGCATCAGCCCCGGTCCCGGATTTACGCGCAAGTCCATCCAGCACTTTCACCATCTTCCCGCTGTCCTTCAGCAGGTGGAACCCTGCCGCGACCTCCTCCTGGCTCTTGTCCGCCTCCTGCCGGTCGAAACGCCCCAGCATATTTTTAAATTCCAATTGCTTGAAAATCTGATATGCCTCCGGGGTGTAATATCCCTCCGCCCTGGCCGCCTCATAGTCCAGCGTCAGATCACAGTCCGTCTTGATGGTGGCCAGCTTCTTGCTCAGATCCGCCAGTTCACGGTTCTCTGCCAGAGACTCACGAATGCTCTTCTTGCCGATCTCCTCCAGATGGGCATAGATGTTGTCGATGGAGCCATACTCCGTCATCAGCGCTATGGCGGTCTTTTCTCCCACCTTGGGCACACCGGGAATATTGTCTGAGGTATCACCCATCAGCGCCTTCAGCTCAATAAACTGAGTGGGGGTCACCTGATACAGCGCCTTCACATCCTCCGCATAGTAATCCTCGATCTCCGTCCGCCCCATTTTTGTCTTGGGAATGCGAATCTTGATCTGCTCCGTGGCGATCTGAAGCAAATCCCGGTCCCCGGATACCAGTGACACTTCCATGCCCTGGCCTTCCGCTTTTCTGGCCAGAGTGCCCAGAATGTCGTCCGCCTCCAGCCCGGCCTGCTCCATAATGGTAATCCCCATGGCCTGCAGCACTTCCTTCATCACGGGCACCTGCTCCCGCAGCTCCTCCGGCATGGGTTTGCGGGTCCCCTTGTAGCCCTCGTACATCTCATGCCGAAAGGTGGGCGCATGCACGTCAAATGCCACCGCCAGATAATCCGGATGCTCCTCCTCCAGAATTTTAAACAATATATTTAAAAAACCAAAAATCGCATTGGTATGCAGTCCCTTTGCATTGCTTAAGTCGGGCACTCCGTAAAATGCCCTGTTCAGTATGCTGTGTCCGTCGATAAGTACCAGTTTCTCCGCCATTATACACTCCTCACATATCCTTTATTTGCCTTATGTCTCTGTCACAGTAAAATCCACGCCACAATCCCCAGGATTCCCGCCATGGTGAGTACCTCAAACAGGGTTCCCACCCGCAGAATACCCTCGTTTACACGCACCTTCATCCGGGCCTCCTCCATCCTCTCCTGCAGTTCCCCCTGCAGGTCAAAGACGTCACCCTCCTCCAGATGGACCATGCCCTCATGAATCAGGAACTGAATCACCAGTTCCTCCCGACAGTTGTCACAGACGTCCACATGCTCCGTGAAACGCCTTATTTTCAGATAATCCATCTTTCGCCCGATAAAATCCGGTATCTGTTTCTCACATTCCCGACAGGTCATGCGGACACCTCCCACTAAAGTTTCCCCGACAATTCCCGCAATTACCGCCACCTTTGTGCTTAACAAATAAGCGGCAGACGGCTCCTCTACATAATCTCAAAGGTACATTCTTTTGCCCCGTTTGTAATAGTATCCA
>CAZKAO010000090.1:0-11882 GCA_964550745.1 uncultured Acetatifactor sp. | reverse complement strand
TTTATAAAAAAGGAATCTCAGAAACCGCATAAAATAAGGATTTGAGATTCCGAGAGTCTATATTGGAATACGGGAGGAGAAAAATGCAGAATGATAAACAAAGTAATATGAAATATGCATTAGCGGCTTTTTGGTCGGTGGTTGTCTTTGTCATTCTTTATAAGTATAGTCTGAACCAGCTTAAGCCAGATGTCCTTAATGATCTGACTGAACATACGTTACATGCACAAAATATGTATTTGAATAATCTATGGGAGGCGTGGCTGAAGCGTCCTTATCTGCTTTGGCATTTGTGTGTCAAAGGATGTATTAAATTTCTGGCGATGCCCGTAACGGAGGCATCCGCATTCGTCTGCGCTGCTTTTGCAGTATTTACCTATTTTGTTTCTTTTTATCTTCTGGACCGCACGGCCTCCAGACTTGCGCAGCGAGATACCGGAATAATGGCAGCCTGCGCCGCTGCCATGCTGAGCCTTGTACAGCCGATGTATATCTACTGGTTCAACAGCTATCAGTATGAAGGACAGTTTTCTATTAATCCAATATTTAATCCTACGCATATGGCGGTAAAGCCCCTGGGCCTGCTCTGCTTTATGTTTGCTGTTGATCTGATAAGATGCTATAAGGGGGAAGAAAAACTTTATTTTTGTGGTATACATTCTTCCAGATCGCTCTATATGTTCTTTGCGGCAATATTGCTTTTATCTGCTTTTACCAAGCCGACTTTCATGTACATGTTTCTGCCTGCAGGCGCTTTATATCTGCTGGTCGATTGGATTCTGATCATGATGCATAAAGGAAAAGGTCGTAAGGAGCTATGGAGATTCTGCTGGAGGATGGCTATTGCATCTGTTCCGGCACTGGTATATCTGGCTTTTGAATATGCCGCTTTCTATTTCTGGGGCGGTACCAATTCGGATGCCCATATCGCCATTTATCCTTTTTTGACAGCATGGCATATATATTCGCCAAATGTACCCAAATCCCTGATTTTGTCCATGGCTTTTCCCTTCTGGATAGTGTGGACAAACTGGAAATATTTTCTGCACGCTGTGGAAGGAAGGCTCAGTGTTATCGGATACATAGTGGGAACGCTGGAGTTTTCATTTATCGTCGAAACCGGATTTAAACTGAGTCACCTGAATTTTGCATGGCCCATGCTTTCCGGTATGTTGCTCATATGGGTAGTCAGTGCGGCATGTCTGATTTATCGGTCAGTTTCTTGCGGAGGCGGCAGGTGGAACAGGATTACCATTATTGTGGGGTGGCTGTTGTTATCCATTCATCTGTTCAGTGGATTGTATTATATCAATCCCTATATGTACATTATCTAAAAATGTGCCGTTTTATTCAAAATAATTAGTTACTATTCATCAGCCCTATAATCATAAAGGAGGGAGTAGACCATGCAAATTGGGCCATATGTAAGCGACAATATTGTGCAGCTATGGGAGGGGATCTTAAAACTTTTAAAGAAAAATTTCATTTGTACACTGGTTTGTGCATTTGGATTAGTTTTGTATTCTCAGCTCATGACCCAGCAATTGGTAAATGCTTATGATGGGTTATGGGAATATACATATCATTCGGCTGGTAAGTGGGAATTGTCATTAGGAAGGTGGTTTTGGCTATATCTGGATAGATTTCATTTTGGCATCAACAATGATCCATGGACATCCATCCTGACAATTATGCTTTTTTCAATTGGCATGTGTGTTATATTAGATATATTCTGTCTGGAGGACAAGAAAATTTCATTTTTAATCTCTGCCCTTTTTATCAGCAGTACAGCGGTATGCGTTTCGTTATCTTACCGATATATGTCTCCAATTTTCGGTTTTGCGTTTTTGTTGAGTGTTCTTGCAGTATGGGTGATCATTAAAATGGATAAGATTGTATTGCCTGTCATACAGGGCAGCTTTATGGTTGCGCTATCCATGGGTGCATATCAGGCGTATTTGGGGTGTACCTGTTTGGTTATAGTGGGATATCTTCTCTGGAAATTATATTGTACGGATGTTCAATGGAAACAACTTGCCATATACATGGGAAAGAGCGCTGCAATGGTATTAACAGGTGGAATCCTTTATGTCTTATTACTAAAGGTTCATCTGATAATATTCCATACTTCCTTGTCAAACTATAATGGAGCAGACACCTACTCTTTCTGGAATAGCATAAAAAAATTGCCTGTATCTATAAAGAATGCCTACTCAATATTTACCATGTATTTTTTTAAGGATCTATATAGAGTAAATATGCTCCAAAGTTACAAAATATATATGGTTCCTTTTATTTTGGCAGCTGTGATTATTGTTATCGGTTTTATACAGATTTGGTGCAGATGCCGCATCAGGGCCATTTGTTTTCTGGCTTTGATGATCTTATTACCTGTTGCGGCAAATGCAGTAGTATTGATCGCGACTGATACAGGAGTTGCCATCCAAATGACGGCTCCCTTGGCACTTACCATACCCGTCTTTATCTGTCTCGCCAGTAAAGTGGTGAGCAATATTAATCTACCTCTTTTGATACAAGTAGTAGGAGGGGCGGTAGCTCTGGTAGTTTTGTGGGGAAATATATATCAGGTGCAGGTAGATCAGAATGCTATGTATGAGGGAAAGGTTGCGGCCAGCACTATGGCAGAAGAAATACTAAATGAACTTGCTGAAGAAAAATGCCTGGATACCGATCTAAGATATTGCTTTATTGGAATACCGGCTGGGAATAGATTGTTCTATGTGAGTGAAGCATATGCATATGCCAATAATTATGCGATGATTGGCGTAGGCTGGACAGATTCTGATTCCTCCATGAAATCTTGGAGGGGAATATTTCGTTATTTCTGTGGAGTCAATATAAATATATGGTCCACGAATTCCTGTGAGGTTGAGATAGCCGAGGCAGACATTGATAATATGCCTGTTTATCCTATGAAGGGTTATATTAAGCAAGTAGGGGACGTAGTAGTTATAAAAGTAAACTAAAATTGCGCAGTCACATAGACAACTTATCTGGAACGATAGCGCAAGTCGAATGAATAAAGCAGAAAAAGTGAAAAAAATCCAAAAAAACAGTTGACGTATCCGTCTTTTGTGATATAATGTGTTATGTGCATGTGATTTTCCAATGTACATAATATTAACCCAGTCAGTCAAGATGCTTGCAAGGGACTGAAGGGAGGTCAGGTGTAATCATGTCAAACGTAATTGTAAAAGAGAACGAGACTTTGGACAGCGCATTGCGTCGTTTTAAGAGAAGTTGTGCGAAGGCTGGAATCCAGCAGGAGATTCGTAAGAGAGAGCATTACGAGAAGCCGAGCGTAAAGCGTAAAAAGAAGTCCGAGGCAGCAAGAAAGCGCAAATATAACTAATGACATGAAGGTCCTTGGCTCAGTCCAGGGACTTTTGCTTTCCTGTGCGTATGTGGTGTAATCTGTGGCACGTTAGGAGGGGTGAATTATGTGGACAAAAGAGATGTTTGGAACGGATATTTATCATCTGATTGCGGCGTTTATTGTATATAGTATGCTTGGATGGCTGGTGGAATCCATCTATATGTCATTCTGCAATAAGAAACTGACCAACAGAGGCTTTGCAAAAGGCCCTTTCTGTCCGATCTACGGATTCGGTGCGGTGATCGGTTATCTGCTCCTGTGTCCGTTCCGCTTCAACTATGTGGTGTTGTATTTTGTGGCAGCGTTCTCTGCCACCACGTTTGAGTTTCTGGTGGGAAAGCTGATGATCCGGCTCTTTGGCGAACTGTGGTGGGATTATAACGAAAAGCCCTTCAACTATAAGGGGATTATCTGCCTGGAGAGTACGGTGGCATGGGGCTTTTACGGTCTGGGTATTGTTCTGTTCCTCAACGGGTGGATACAGCAGATGATAGACAGGGTTCCCATGCATGTGGGAACCAAGCTGATAGGAGGTATCATGCTGTTGGTGACCATCGACTATATTGTTCAGCTGCTGCATGCTTTCCATGTAGATCTGGCGGCGCAGAGGGAAAAGTTGTCGGAAAAGGTAGATAACTTCCGAGCAAGATGGAACTGACACAGGCTGCGAGCTCGGCAGAACAGTTTCGCATAAGGTTATGAGGGGGGTGTGGCAAATGTGCCGCAGCCCCTGTTTTTATCGGAGTTTGAATGCCAAATGTGCATATGCTTTCCTGGCGTACCATATATTAGTGGTAGAATAATGCAGGGAAGGTGCTGGGAATGACAGGAAATTCCAAAGAAAGAAAAATACATATAAACTTTTACAGAGTAAAGAGAGACCATAGAAGGTGGGCGGCATTGGCCATAGGGCTGTGGTTTGCCCTGCTTCAGTTTGTCTGTACGGACATACCGGTGCAGGCCCAGGTAGAGATATCGGCGCCCTCGGCGATCCTGATGGAGGCATCCACCGGTCAGGTGCTTTTTGAACTGAATGCCACGGAGAAGAGATGTCCCGCCAGTATTACCAAGATCATGACGCTGCTTCTGACCTTTGAACAGATAGAAGCGGGCAAAATCCGGCTGGATGAGGACGTGATCACCAGCGAGTATGCCAGTTCTATGGGCGGCTCCCAGGTGTTTCTGGCCCAGGGCGAGGTGCAGAGCCTGGACACGATGATCAAGTGCATTGCCGTGGCCTCCGGCAATGACGCCTCCGTGGCGGTGGCGGAGCATATCGCCGGTTCTGAGGAGGCTTTTGTGGATATGATGAACGAGAAAGCCAGGCAGCTTGGGATGGTGGATACGCATTTTGAGGATTGCTGCGGCCTGACCAACTCAGACGGACATTATACCACGGCCAGGGATGTGGCGCTGATGAGCAGGGAACTGATCACCAAATATCCGCAGATTTACAATTACACGCAGATCTGGATGGAGGATATCACTCATGAGACCCGTCAGGGAACCACTAATTTTACCCTGAGCAGTACCAATAAGCTGCTCAAGCAATATTCCTATGCCACTGGGTTAAAGACCGGATCTACAGAAAAGGCAAAGTTCTGCCTGGCGGCCACGGCCCGCAAGGACGGGATTGACATGATTGCCGTAATTATGGGTGCGCCGGACCCCAGGGGGCGGTTTAAGGACGCCCAGACGCTGCTGACGTACGGCTTTAATATCAGCGCCATGTATGTAGATCCCAATACGGAGCCGCTGCCCGGCCTGAAGGTGGAGCGCGGTGTGGCGGAGAAAGTACCGCTGGTATATGCCGGGGAGTTCCGCTATTTGGATACCGAGGGAAAAGACCTGAGCAAGGTGGAAAAGGTGATAGATCTGCCGGAGGCGGCACCGGCGCCGGTAGAGCAGGGATTGCAGGCGGGCCGGGCAAGATACATGCTGGACGGCGTGGAGATTGGCAGTATTCCTCTGCTGTATGGGGAATCTGTGGCAAAAGCGAAGTACAGGGATTATCTGTGTAAAATTTTTTACGAATTTCTTTTGTAAAGCAGCAGAGTGTGGTAAAATACTTCTGAGCGGCGGAAGAATTACAGATGGAGAAAGAGATGCTGAATATATTGTTACTTGTGCTTTTTTTGCTAATTATAATAATTTTTTGGGTGATGCTCTACGACAGCAACCGCTTTGTGGTGGTGAGGCATGAGGTCCGGGACCGGCGGGTCTGCGGGCATTACCGGGTGGTGTTCCTGTCAGATCTGCACAATAAGCAGTTCGGCAGGAACAATGCCCGTCTGTTGGAGGCTATCGAGGAGATCGGGCCGGATGCGGTGCTGGTCGGCGGAGATATGATCAATGGGAAACCCGGAGAGAAGTTGGATCGGGCGGTGAATTTGCTGCGCGCACTTAAGGAGAAGTATCCGGTGTATTATGCCAATGGCAATCATGAGCATCGGATTAAGCTGTATCCGGGCACCTATGGGGATGAAGCGGAAAGATACGCCGCCTCACTGACTGAGCTGGGTATCGTTCCCATGGTTAATACTCATGTGCAGCTGCCGGGAATCAATTTGACTATCTATGGATCGGAGATAGATAAATACTACTACAAGCGCTTTACGATACCGGAGATGGATTCGGAGTATCTGCCCCGTTTGCTGGGCAGTCCCGATCCGGGAACGTATACGATTCTTCTCGCCCATAATCCGGACTATTTCCCCAGGTACGCCGAATGGGGAGCCGATCTGGTGTTGGCCGGGCATATACACGGCGGCATTGTGCGCATTCCTTTCTGGGGCAAGGGCCTTTTGTCCCCCAATGTGCGCTTCTTTCCCAGATATGACGGCGGTGTATACCGGGAGGGAGACAGCACTATGATTTTAAGCCGCGGACTGGGCATCCACACGATACCTTTCCGCCTTTTTAATCCGGCCGAGGTGATTGTGATTGACTTTACAGAACAATAGTTCTGCTTGATTGAGGCAGGAAAAACAGGTACAATACTTTTTTAGAGAAAAGCCGCGGAAAGGACAAAAGCATGGCGATACCGGTAAAATTAGAGGTGTTTGAGGGTCCCCTGGATCTGTTGCTGCACCTGATTGATAAGAACAAGGTGGATATCTATGATATCCCTATTGTGGAGATTACCCAGCAGTACCTGGAATATATCCAGCAGATGGAAATGGAAGATATGAATATCATGAGCGAGTTCCTGGTCATGGCGGCCACGCTGATTGATATCAAATGCCGTATGCTGCTGCCCAAAGAGGTGAACGAGGACGGCGAGGAGGAGGACCCCAGGGCCGAGCTGGTGCAGAAGCTCCTGGAATATAAGATGTACAAGCATATGTCCTTTGAGCTGAGGGACAGACTGGTGGATGCGGAGAAGAATTTTTACCGCCGTCAGCAGCTGCCTGAGGAGGTGGCGGCATACCGGCAGCCGGTGGATTATGAGCAGCTCATCGGCGATATGAATCTGGCAAAGCTCAACGACATTTTCAAGACCATGCTCAGGCGTCAGGTGGACAAGATTGACCCGATCCGCAGCAATTATGGCAATATCGAGAAGGACGAGGTGGATATGGAGGAGCGCTCCCTGTATGTGGAGGCGTATGCTCAAACCCACAAAAGCTTTAGTTTCCGGGGGCTGCTGGCGCAGCAGAACAGCAGGATGCAGATTATCGTCACCTTTCTGGTGATCCTGGAGCTGATGAAGACTGGCAGGATCACCATATCCCAGGAAAATATATTTGACGATATTCTGATTGAGTCCAACGTGTATGTGGGCGGATGAGACACAAGTTTACGGGGAAAGGATAAATTATAAAATGGAGCGGATACAGACGAAAGCAGCAATAGAGGCAATACTGTTTGCCATGGGAGAATCGGTGGAAATCAGCCGTCTCGCAGACGCCATCGAGGAGGATGTGAAGTACACAGAGGATATTCTGGAGGAGATGTCGCAGGAATATGAACAGGAGAACAGGGGAATCGGCATCACCCGGTTTGACAATGCCGTGCAGCTCTGCAGCAAGGCGGAGATGTATGAGTACCTGATCAGGATTGCCAAGGCTCCCAGAAAGATGGTTCTGACAGATACGGTGATAGAGACGCTGTCCATCATAGCCTATAAGCAGCCTATCACCAGGGTGGAGATCGAGAAGATCAGGGGGGTTAGCTGCGACCATGCCATCAACAAGCTCCTGGAGTATGACCTGATCATGGAACTGGGCAGGCTGGACGCACCGGGCAGACCGCTGCTGTTTGGAACCACGGAGCAGTTCCTGCGCAGCTTCGGCGTGACAAGCCTGGACGAGCTGCCGGAGCTTTCTACAGTGCAGATTGAGGAGTTCAAGCAGCAGGCGGAGGCGGAGGTACAGATGCAGTTAGATATATAGCGTTTCATATATCCGGCGGCAGCGGCATATATTGAGATAAGCTTTGTCTGTGACGGTCGCTTATATGAAGATTCAAAAAAAACTGAGACAATACATATGTGTGGTCTGTTGTCTGTTGATGACACTGCAGCAGATTACGGCTTTTGCCCAGGAGCCGGGGGCGGGGGAGCTTTATGCTCAGGCAGCTGTGCTTATGGATGCGGATTCCGGGCGAGTGTTATATGACAAGAACGGTTCACAGGTTCTGGCCATGGCCAGCACTACCAAGATCATGACATGCATTCTTACTCTGGAACTGGCGGACCTGCAGGAGACGGTGGATATCTCCTCCTACGCGGCATCCATGCCCAAGGTAAAGCTGTATGTGCAGAGAGGCGAGCAGTACCGGCTGGAGGATCTGTTGTACAGTCTGATGCTGGAGTCCCACAATGACGCGGCGGTGGCCATAGCGGAGCATGTGGGCAGTAAGTATCTGCCTGCGGAAATGCAGGCACAGCTGGCGGATAAATCTCCTGCGGACTATACCCTGGAGGAGAGCAGACAGGCGGTGGCAGCATTTGCTCTGCTGATGAACCGTAAGGCGATGGAGATCGGCTGTGAGGACACCTGGTTTATCACGCCCAACGGACTGGACGCTACCCAGACTCTGACGCTGGAAAATGGGGATACCGTGGAAAAAAGTCATTCCACTACAGCCAGGGACCTGGCCTCCATCATGTGCTACTGCATACGCCGCTCCCCACAGAAGGAGACATTTCTGAGAATCACCCAGACTCCTTCCCACAGCTTTACCATTGAGAATGGACGCAGTTTTTGCTGCGCCAATCACAATGCTTTCCTGCAGATGATGCAGGGGGCCATCAGCGGTAAGACCGGCTTTACCAATCAGGCGGGATACTGCTATGTGGGGGCCCTGGAGCGGGACGGCAAGACGCTGGTGGTTGCGCTTCTTGCCTGCGGCTGGCCGAACAACAGGGGGTATAAGTGGAGCGATACCAGACTGCTGATGAATTACGGGCTGGAGGAGTTTACCTATCACTCTCTGGACGAAGTGGCATATGAGGAGTCGCGGCTGGAGCAGATTCCCGTACTGCGGGGACAGACCATGGCAATCGGCGAGACTGCCTATGTGCCGGTGCGGATTTTGGAGAGAGACGCAGGCGGAGAATACGACAATCCCGATCCGGCGACAGGAGAGGAGATGGAGAGCGTCACAGGACTTCTGATGCGGGAAGGGGAAGCGTTTCGGGTGGAGTGCCATATGGAGAACCAGCTGCAGGCCCCCGTGACAGCCGGCGCGCAGGTGGGCACCATACAGTACATATTCCAGGATCAGGTATATCGGGAGGAGCATATCGTCACGACAAGGTCGGTGCGTAAAATCGATTACCGATGGTGTTTTCAGCAGATTTTGCAGTATTTTCTGCTATAATTCTGCATATTCGGGGTATATGCCTCCTGCGGTAATAAAAAATGGTAAAAATATTACAAAAAAATGCAATTCGTGCTAGGCGAGTTGCATTTTTTGTGTTATACTAGGTGAGAATTTAATCATGGGGGCCTTTGGGGATTTGGTGAGAGAGCCCTGTGTTAATTCGCTATATTTTTATTTTATTATAAACGGAGGGCTGAAACATGAGTACTACTTCAAAAGCGAGTCAAAGAATCGAAGCTTTACTCGATGCAAACAGTTTCGTTGAGATCGGCGCCCTGGTAACCGCCAGAGCCACTGATTTCAATCTGAAACAGAGCGAGACTCCTTCAGACGGCGTTGTCACCGGCTATGGAGTGATCGACGGCAATCTTGTCTATGTATACAGTCAGGATGCGTCCGTGATGAACGGGTCCGTAGGCGAGATGCATGCCAGGAAGATTGTCCGGCTGTATGAGCTGGCTATGAAGACAGGTGCGCCTGTCATCGGGCTGATCGACTCGGCAGGACTGCGTCTGCAGGAGGCGACAGATGCATTGAATGCATTTGGCGAGATTTATCTGAAGCAAACCCTTGCTTCCGGTGTGATTCCCCAGATCACAGCTGTATTCGGAACCTGTGGCGGCGGACTGGGGCTGTTCCCCACGATGACCGACTTTACCTTTATGGAGGAGAAGAACGCAAGGCTGTTTGTGAATGCGCCCAATGCATTGGATGGCAATGTGATCACAAAATGTGATTCCTCCAGCGCCCAGTTCCAGGCAAAGGAGAGCGGCATTGTGGATGTGACCGGCGACGAGTCTTCTATTCTGGCAGGTATCCGCAAACTGGTGAGCTTTTTGCCCGCCAACAATCAGGAAGTGGCTGCAGAGGACTGTAATGATGACCTGAACAGGGCTACTCCGGAGCTGGCAGGCTGTGTGGGTGATACCGCCATCGCTCTGTCTATTCTGGCGGATGGCAGAGATTTCCTGGAAGTGAAGGCGGCTTATGCCAAGGATATGGTGACTGGTTTTATCCGCTTAAACGGCGCAACCGTCGGCTGTGTAGCCAACCGCTGCGAGGTGTATGACGGAGATGGTAAGCTGGCGGAGAAGATGGAGCCGGTGCTCACTGCTTCGGGCTGTGAGAAAGCGGCGGATTTCATCTCCTTCTGTGACAGCTTCAATATTCCGGTGCTGTCTCTGACCAATGTGAAGGGCTATGAGGCAACGGTAGCCTCCGAGAAGTGCATCGCCAGGGCAGTGGCAAAGCTGACATATGCCTTTGCCAACGCGACGGTTCCCAAGGTCAATCTGATTATGGGCAAGGCTTATGGTACTGCCTGTGTGGCAATGAATTCCAAGGCTATCGGAGCGGATATGACCTACGCATGGCCCACCGCAGAGGTTGGTACTATGGACGCCAAGCTGGCCGCCAAGATCATGTATGACGGACAGGGCGCAGAGGTAATCGACGCCAAGGCTGCAGAGTATGCGGCGCTGCAGACCAGCGCTCTGAGCGCAGCGCAGAGGGGCTATGTGGACCAGATCGTGGAGGTTGCCGATACCAGAAAGTACATTATCGGCGCTTTTGAGATGCTGTGTACCAAGAGCGAGGATCGTCCGGAGAAAAAGCACGGAACTGTCTAGATTGAATAACGCAATAACACGGGGATGTCCGTGTTATACAGGAAAGAGGTAATTTTGGAAGCAGAACTTCCAAATACGCATTAACGCAATATTGCGAGTACGGCTTGCAATATGCGGGAAAGAGGTATATATGAAGAAACGTTCAGCAGTCATTTGCGCGGCAGCCTGCGTCCTTAGCCTGACAGCCTGTGGAAGCGATCTGGGTAGCAAGATGACGACAGCAGCCCTGAATACCTTGATCGGTATGTGCACAGTATTTGCTGTCTTGATCATCATTATCGGTGTCATTTCCCTGTTTCGCTTTATTCCGATAATTCAGGACAAGTTGAGGAAGAAGAACGCAGTTAAGGAGAGCGCTGACAGCGCTGCCACACAGATTGTTCAGGCAGAGGAGGTCACGGATGTATCCGATGACCTGGAACTGGTAGCCGTGATCGCCGCGGCGATTGCCGCCAGCGAGGGAGCAGCCTCCACAGACGGTTTCGTGGTGAGAAGCATCCGCAAGGTGAACAGAGTAAGAAGAGCATAAAAAGTTGATACATCCCAATACTGTGGGTATGGAAAGGAGAAAATATGAAAAATTATACCATTACCGTAAATGGCAACGTATATGACGTAGTAGTAGAGGAGGGAACCGCAGTTCAAGGAACTGCCGTTCAGGGAACTGCGGCTGCGGCCCCTAAGCCGGTGGCAGCTCCCGCAGCGCCCAAGGCAGCGGCTCCAAAGGCGGCTGGCGGTGCAGGCAGCGTGAAGATCGAGGCAGGTGCGGCAGGCAAGGTGTTCAAGGTGGAGGCCAAGGTGGGCCAGGCCGTGAAGAGAGGCGACGCTGTGGTGATTCTGGAGGCTATGAAGATGGAGATCCCTGTTGTGGCACCGCAGGACGGCACTGTTGCCAGCATTGATGTGGCAGTGGGAGACGCGGTTGAGGCCGGCGCTGTACTGGCTACCATGAACTAATCATTCAATTCTGAATTTGAATGAATCACAACAGGAGGTCAACACATGGATTATATAGCAAATACGCTTAA
>CAZKAO010000089.1:0-12108 GCA_964550745.1 uncultured Acetatifactor sp. | reverse complement strand
TATGTGCTGGGCACAGCCTCCTATATTGCGGAGCTGCGAAGAAATGGCCTGACCGTCACGGAGGAGCCGGAGCCCGATGCGTCCTGCGTTGTCGTTGCCTATGACAGCGAGCTGACCTACCATAAGCTGGTCAACGCCTGTCAGCTCTTATCCAGCAGGGATATCCCTTTCTACGGCACGAATCCGGACTTGTGCTGCCCCATCGACTTTGGCTTTATCCCGGACTGCGGCGCCATCTGTCAGATGATCACCGCCTCCACCGCCAAAAGTCCCCAATACCTTGGCAAACCCAATCCCGAAGTGGTGGCCCTGTGCCAGGCCGACAGCGGCTTTTCCGATGCCCAGACCCTGGTTGTGGGAGACAGACTCTATACAGATATCGCCTGCGGACTAAACGCCGGTGTGGATACCTGCGTCCTCTACACCGGGGAAGCCACCCCCGAGGAGGTGTCCCGCACCCAGTATAAACCCACCTATGCCTTTGCTGATGTGCAGGCGCTGCTGGAGGCCTGCCGCCAATATTCCCCCCTCAGGGGCACTGAAGTGTAGAGACGGAACTTACAAACAGTCTCTAATCCTCAAACACCCGCAGCACATTGGCATAAAAGATCTTATCCAGCTGTCTCTCCGTAAACCCGCTCTGCCTCAGGGCCGCCCACAGCTTCTCCATAGCCTGGGCGCCGGGCAGGGCTTCGTTGGTATCGATCCCGTCAAAATCACTGCCCAGCCCCAGACAGTCCTCTCCGCCCACCTGAAAGATATGTCGGGCATGAGCCACCACGTCCTCCAGTCTGCCGGGATTGGGCGTCCCCTCCGGCACCGTCCGCAGAAAGTCCGCGCAGAAATTGAGCCCCATGACGCCGCCCCTCTCCGCCAGGGCATGGATCATCTCATCCGTCAGATTGCGCACACAGGGGCACACCGCCCGGGCGTTGGAATGGCTGGCCACAAAAGGCCTCCGTCCCGTCTCTATCACATCCCAGAAGCCCCGGTCCGACAAGTGGGATACATCCACCAACATCCCCAGTTCCTCCATCCGAGTCACAAAGGCTCTGCCCGTCTCTGTCAGGCCATATTCCACATCCGCCTGAAACAGGGAGGAATAGCTGCGCTGCGGGCTCAGTCCATTAATATTTGGATGCCCCAATTCGTTGGGAAAATTCCAGGTCAGTGTCATCATCCTCACACCCATATCATACAGCTCCTCCAGGCGCTCTAGGCTGCCGCCGCAGACACCGCCCTCCTCCACTGTCAGCAGAGCCGCCACTTTCCCCTCCTGCCTGCACTGCTCCAGCTCTGTGGCGCTTTTCACTGGCTGCAGCAGATCTGCATTCCGCTCCATCTCCTGTCGGTAAACCCGATACAACTCCAACAGATCCGTCCACGACTTGTCGGGATACAACACGCCCTGATCGTCAATACCCCCACAGCCCCGCAGACTCACATACAGCGCAAAACACTGCATCAGATAACCGCTCTCCTTCAGCCGCCGGGCATCGATATGCAGTTTATTTTCCCGCAGGCCACAATCCTCTCCTTTTCCCTGTCGATAACGGATTTCGCTGATCGTGTCACAGTGCATGTCAATAATCATTTTTAACCCTCCATAACAGACAGGAGGATGCCCTTCGGGTATCCTCCGCTGTATTTTCCACTACAATCGTTTTATGTCCAGAATTATTTCTCTTTGTTTCTCACGGAGAAATCCACTCCTGTCTCGGAGGGCACCTCCTCGTCAAAGGTATAATCTTTGCCGGGAAGAACCGCATTCATAAAGATACCTACCAGGGCACCCACAGCCAGACCGGACAGCTGGATCGTCACACCGCGCACGGTAAAGATGATGGCTCCTGCACTGCTGTACGCGATACCGATGGACAGCACCAGAATCATCGCCGCGATCAGCACATTGCGGGTCTTGCCAAAGTCCACCTTGGTCTCCACGATATTCCGCACACCCACTGCAGAGATCATACCGTACAGCACCAGGGATACGCCGCCCACCGTTGCGGTTGGCATACAGCCGATCACCGCCGCAAACTTGGGACAGAAGGAGAATAGAATGGCAAAGCAGGCCGCCAGACGGATTACCAAGGGATCAAACACTCTGGTCAGGGATAATACGCCAGTATTCTCCCCATAGGTAGTATTGGCGGGTGCACCGAACAGGGACGCCAGAACTGTAGCCAGACCGTCGCCCAACAGAGTGCGGTGCAGACCCGGGTCCTTTATGTAATTCCTGCCGACCGTGGAGGAAATCGCGGATATGTCGCCGATATGCTCCACCATAGTCGCCAGCGCGATGGGCATAATAGTAATCAGAGAGGTAATCAGCAGCTCCGTGTCTGCCTTGCCCAACAGGGAGAATACAGTTTCGTTCCAATGTATGGGCAGCCCCACCCATGCGGCCTCCCGTATAGCGGTGAAGTCCACCGGCTGTATAGGAATAAAATCCACTCTGCCCAATACCACCGCCAGCAGATAGGAGCCGATCACACCGATAATAATGGGGACAATCTTAATCATGCCCTTGCCCCAGATATTACAGATGACCACCAGCAGGATCGCTGTGAGGGCAGTCAGCCAGTCGGTGCTGCAGCTGTCGATAGCCGTATGGGACAGCGTCAAACCAATGGAAATGATAATGGGACCGGTGACAATGGGAGGGAAAAATTTCATCACCCGGCTGCTGCCAAACAGCTTGATCAGCAGCGCCAGCACCAGATAGAGCAGGCCCGCACAGGCCACTCCAAAACAGGCATAGGGCAGCAGTTCCTTATTGGGCTGTCCGTCAAGCATGGGCGCTATCACCATATAGCCTCCCAGAAAGGCAAAGGACGATCCCAGAAAAGCGGGAACCTTCCTCTTGGTCAGCAGGTGAAACAGCAGTGTGCCCAGTCCCGCAAACAGCAGTGTAGTGGACACATCCAGCCCTGTCAGCATTGGCACCAGAATTGTGGAGCCGAACATGGCAAACATGTGCTGGATGCCCAAAATGACCACCTTGGGTGTTCCCAGGCTTTTGGCATCATAGATATCGCTCTTGCCCAGTGCAGTTGTTTTGTCACTCATCTCTTCTCCTCCTATCTGCCCGCCCCGGCGGGCACGTAAATCAAAATGAAGCATGCCTCATACACATTTGGCACACCCTACAAAAGGGCTGCTTGGTGAGCAAACTCCCTCGCAGCCCTCTATGTCGTATGCATGCTTATTCTTTCTCTCTATATTAACCCGTCCGGCCCTGTCAGTCAAGCAAAATCGCATTATCTTTCAGATATTCTTTCCACAGGCTGATATATTTGGCTTTTAGGTGAACTCCGTCAAAGGTATAATCCTTTACTACCCCCCCGTCCTCGTCACAGATTGCGGGATTGACATCCACATAGAATACTTTTTTCCCGTCAGCCAACTGGCTCAGCGCCTCGTTGCGTGCCTCTATCCCTTCATTGTTGATATAATCACCCTTGTTAGATCTGGCTGTGGTGACCTTTAATATCCCCTGAATATAGATTATTGCATCCGGCTGCAGCTCCTGCAGATGCTCCACAGCTTCCTTGTAAGTCTCCGTAAAGCGCTCTATCGTACCTGTGCCCATCTCGTTGATACCCACCATGATATATATCTTGCCAAAGCTCTGATCCTGTAAAGCCTCCTCTATGGTGATCTTTTCACTTTGGCCCGGAACTTCCACAATCTCCGCACTAAACAGCTTGTAGATGGTCATTCCGGTAGACGCATAGAAAGTGGCAATATCCTCCAGTCCTCCGTATTGCTGCATACCCACTGTCCGGGAATCTCCCAGGAACAAAGCGTCATAAAAATAATCGTCCTCCACTCTGCCAAACCGAATCTCCGGCTCTGGAGGCGCCTCCTCTACCTCTGACTCCTCCGGCATAGTCTCATCCTGCTCTCCAGACTCCGGCCCCTGAATCGTATCAGTCCCCGGCGTTGATGACTCACTCTCTCCCCCTCCCGACTCTGTCGGAAGATTCTCTTCCAACGCAGGAATATCAGACACCGGCTCCGGTGTATTCTCCTCCGGCTGCAGCTGCCGGTCCTCCTCCGGCTTCTCCTCTTCCACCGTATCCGGGCTCTCCCAATATGACATCTTCGGAAGAATCTCATCCGCTATATAGTAAAATATGCCAGTTGTTATCAGTATGATCACAAAGGACCACTTTTTCCACCACTTCAAGGCTACCCCACCTTTATTTCTCATTAAAAGTTTAAGTACAGGAATGGATTCTCACCCTCGAGTAATATCCTATGTATACAGAACCAAAAACATACCGCCAGCAGGATCATGCCCACCCAGCGCTTCTCCAGCTTCCGGTATATCCACTGCACCAGCGGCGTGCTGGCTGCCATACCCGCCAGCAGGAGCAATCCATAATTGCCCAGCGCCTTCTGCCAGTCCTGTGCATGTACCGCCACTCCTTCACCCACGTAGAACATTCTGCCCAAATATATCCTCAACTGTTCCAGATCCGTGATGGCAAAGCACATCCAGGTAATTGGTATCACCGCACAGAGATACAGGTGGCGGACAAACGGGACCCTGCGCTTCCACAGTCTTCCTGCCTGCCTCTCCAGAATAATCAGCAGGCATATCCCCATGCCCCATATCAAAAAATTGCCTGTGACGCCGTGCCACAGGGAGGTCAGCATCCACACTGCCAATAGATTGCAGACTGTCCTGCCCTCTCCGCTGCGGCTGCCGCCCAGAGGAATATACACATACTTGCAGAACCACTCCCCCAGCGTTATGTGCCATCTGCGATAAAACTCCCGCACCGACCCTGCCATATAGGGCTGTCTGAAATTCTTCGGAAGTCGGAAACCCAGCATATGCCCCAGCCCCACTGCCATCAGAGAATATCCGACAAAGTCAAAATACAGCTCCAGGGAGTAGGCCAACGCCGCCAGCCAGGCAAGAGGCGTAGAAATACTCTCGAAACCGGTAACCTGTACCTCATGCCACAGCAATGCCAGGCGGTCTGCCAGCAGCACTTTCCCACACAGTCCCAGGATAAAGAGCTTAAACCCCTCCTGCAGGCTCTCCGCATCACAACGGCGGCGGTGCAGCTGTCTGCGCATATCTCCGTAGCTGACGATCGGACCCATGACCAGTTTGGGGAACATCATAATATATGCCGCAAAGTTTATGAAATTTCTCTCCGCAGACACCTCCTGCCGATATACGTCGATCAGATAGGAGACAGCCTGAAAGGTGTAAAAGCTGATGCCCATAGGAAGCATCGCTCCACCCTGATAAAATTTAAAGAAAATTAAAACGCTGAAATTCACTGCCAATGCAGCAACCAGCGTTATCCTCCGGTGATTCATCCTCCTGGCCATCATATAATTGACTACCGTCAGTGCCGCTAAGAATGTAAGCCGGAGCGGGTCCCCATATGCGTAGAACACCATACTTCCCAGCACCAGAACTACATTTCTCAACTTCGGCGGGACAATCATATATACCAGGATAAAAATCGGGAGGAAGTACAACAAGAATTCGATACTGCTGAATACCAAGACGACCACATCTCTCACATAATTTTTATAATAAAATTGTAACTTCTATTCTTCTAAAATACAAGAAAATTAATCTTAAGTTTTCATTTCTTTTTTTCATAAGTTTGTTACATCTTTTTAAGAATTGTTGCCAAGTCTTAAAAAATGATTTACACTGTTGTAAAGAGACTCTGTGTTCTGGCATGCCAGAACACCAAAAGGACGGTGCAAGATTATGAAAGAACAACTCTATACCATACCTCTTAACGATGCCATGGATGCCCATGACGAATGCCCTTTCTGCTATATCGAGCGCGCCGTGGAACAGGATGTAATGGACTTCTGCCTGGGAAACAGCAGCTCCTATATGGAAGCGGACATCCGTGAGGCCACAGACAAAGCGGGCTTCTGCCGTATGCATTTCAAGAAAATGTTTGACTACGGCAACACTCTGGGCAACGCCTGGATACTGAAAACCCATTATCAGAGAACCATTCGGGAGATGAAGCAGCAGTTTGCCTCCTTCTCACCCGGCAAAGTCTCCCTGAGAGACAAGCTAAAGGGAAATACCGGCGGCAACAGTATCAGCATGTGGGTCTCCCGCAAGAATGACTCCTGCTATATCTGCGATCATTTTAAGGACAATTACTCACGCTATATGGATACCTTCTTCCATATGTACAGCCGTGATGAGGATTTTTGCGAAAAGGTCAGAAACAGCAAGGGCTTCTGCCTGAGTCATTTCGGAGATCTGTGCAGTGCGGCGGACGAGCGGCTGTCCGACAAGGAACTGAAGCAGTTTTACGATGTAGTACTGCCCCTGATGGAGCGCAACATGGATCGTCTGTATGAGGATGTATCCTGGATGGTAGAAAAATTCGACTATCAGAACAAGGATGCCGACTGGAAGAACTCCCGCGACGCTATACAGCGCGGCATGCAGAAGCTCAAGGGCGGCTATCCCGCCGATCCTGTACACAAGATGAACAAATAGCCGCCTGTAACACCGGATCAGCCTCCTTTTACAATATGCTCCATCATGTCAATGTATTCCACGATCTCGGCATACAGCATCTCCGGCTGGAAAGAGGCGTCAACAAAGCGCTGCTGCATAAGTCCCTGCACGGTATAGGACAGCATCTGCTCCAGCTTGCGGCCGTCCACTCCGGCAGGCAGTGCGTCATAATCAATCTGACCCTGTATTCTCTCGTATTCTGCGGAGAGGTTCTCACGCCTCTCCTCGGTGGCCAGCAGGGCTTCGCTCACATCCTCCCGCATGCAGCGGTTCAGGAACTGCTGCATGTAGGGATAACCTTTCATGGCCTGCATCCGGGCCAGTTCCACCGCCTTGCAGACAGCAAACAGATCCCTCTCCCCCGCAGGCACCCTGGTATCCAGTTCCAAGATCATATACCTCACGCTGTAGTCGTAGACAAAAGTATATACGCCCAGCTTGCTGGTAAAATAGTGAAACAGCAGCCCCTTACTGATCCCTGCCTCCCGCACAATCTCATCCGTGCTGGCATGCCGATATCCCTGCAGGGCAAACACCTTCAGGGCCGCATTAATCATTCTATCCTGTTTTTCCTTCCTCAGATCAAAAAATTTCCCGTTCATGATATTCCCTTTCAACATACCTTTCGAGAAACCATTTTAACATACCCCGAATGCGCTTGCAAGAACTAACCCATGAAAACCGTTCATTCCATGTATTATCATATTTTGTCAGCAACCAGCTTCAGGTGGATAATTGTTTCTGTGAAGACAGAAGCAATTACCCATCTGGAGCGTCCCTTGCTGACACCCCCCTAAAAAGTGTCTATCCATAGTTTTTATAAACTTTTTATACATATTCTCTTTTCATTTCCACAAAATAGTATTAAAATATCTATATCAGACCAATAATGATATTTTGAAAGGAGTAATCCCATGGCTAAA
This sequence comes from uncultured Acetatifactor sp., assembly GCA_964550745.1. Lineage (GTDB taxonomy): Bacteria > Bacillota > Clostridia > Lachnospirales > Lachnospiraceae > Acetatifactor. The sequence continues at coordinate 4,653 of CAZKAO010000089.1, read as the reverse complement.
AAATTTGGCAAATTCCTACTCTTTACTGCTGCCGCAGGTACCGCCGCTGCCGCCGCCTACTATTATCTGACCAAAAAAGATAACACCCCTGTCGCTGTCGTCGACGAGGATGACGATTATGACAACTTCGGCGACGATCTGGAGGAGGAGACTGCGCCCCCTGTCCGCAACTATGTGTCTCTGGCCAGAGAAGCCTCTGAGAAGGCTGTGGAAAAAGCCGGTGCTGTTGCCGAAACCGTTGTGCAGAAAGTGGGAGATGCGGTGAACACCCTCTCCGAAAAGCTCTCCAATGCGGAAGACCACTTCACCACCCTGTCCCAGACCATATCGGATGCCGAGGAGAAGATGGAAAAGGATGTGGAGGAGTTCTTCGACGAGGAGGAAGCTGAGGAGGAGGATTCCCTGATTGATGAGGATGTTCCCGCCCAGGAAGATTCCGAAACAGAATAGGATACTTACAGCCAGGCCTGCCGCAAAAGCGTCAGGCCTTTTATGATCTCCTCTTTCTCCAGACCGCCGTAGCCTAAGAGTACTGTCCGGCTCGGCTGTACGCCCGCCTGTCCCACCAGGCTCTCCGACAAACCGTAGACCCTGACGCCTGCGGCCTCCGCCGCCGCCAGCAGAGCCTCCTCCGTCTGCCCTTGCCTGCCAGTGAGCAGCAGATGCAGCCCGGCATTTTCCCCGGTGATATGAAAGGCTTTTTCAAAATCCTTCAGCTGCTCCAGCATCACATCATGTTTTTCCTTATAATGCTTGCGCATCTTGTTCAGATAACGCTCAAAGTATCCCTCTCCAATAAATGTTTCCAACACCTTCTGGTCAATTCTGGATACCGTGGCGGAGTAGAAATAACACTGCTGCCGGTATCGTTTCAGCAATGTCTGGGGCAGTACCATATAGCTGACCCGTATGGCCGGCGCAATGGACTTGCTGAAAGTGCCTATATAGATGACCCGCCCACGCTTGTCAGAAGCCTGAAGAGAGGGAATAGGCTTTCCCTTATAGCGAAACTCACTGTCATAATCATCCTCGATCAGATACCGCTCCGGCGCCTCGTCCGCCCATTTCAGCAGTTCCAGCCGCCGTCCAATGGGCATCAACGTCCCGGTCGGATATTGATGGGAAGGCATTACATAGGCCGCCGTCACATCGCTTTGCCGCAGACCCTCCACCGACATTCCCGCCTCATCCATATCCACGGTCGTAATCTCATAGGCAAAAGACCGGAAGATCTGGTAAGCCCTTTTATAGGTGGGATTCTCCATGGCAATCCTGACATGCCGCCCCAGTATCTTCTCCAGCAAAAGCAGCAGATAGTCATTCCCTGCCCCTACAATAATCTGCTGAGGCGAACAGTTCACTCCCCGGGAGGAATGGAGATATCGGCTGATGGTCTCCCTCAGACTGTACTCTCCCTGGGCGTCTCCCTGGGCAAACAGGCCGCTGCTGCTCTCACTCAGAACATTTTTATTGATCTTGCGCCAGACGCTGAAAGGAAACAGGGACATATCCGTGGCAGTGGGAGAGAAATCGCAGATATACCGCCGCCTTTCGCCGTCCGTTCTCTCACTCCCGTCTTTGCGGCTCTCCTCCCCGGCGTCCACCCTGCAGAGGTCCTCGATATGGCAAACATAATATCCCCTGTAGGGCTTTGACGCAATATATCCCTCCGCCAGCAGCTGCTCATAGGCCAGCACCGCTGTGCTGCGGGAAATCTGAAGATAATCTGCCAGAGAACGGGTAGAGGGAAGCCGCTCCCCCGGGCGCAGCTTCCCTTCTCTGATTTCCTGTCTAATATATTCATAGATCTGTTCATACAGACATTTTGAACTGTCTGTATGAAGCTCAATGGTCAAATCATACATACCATCGCCCTATCTTCCCGTTTCAGCGGGCATTGTCCCTCACTAATTTGCAGCTCCCCTTTTCCTGGCCACAATCAAGTCCTTCAAGTCCCTCGCCTTGTCCTTGACTCTGTTGTTGGCCATGGAAGCAAGCAGTCTGGAGACGCACTGGGACGCCTTATCCAACTCTCCCACCTCATAGGCCAGAGCCGCCATCAGATAATCCATCGTGTACTCATCCATCCCGCACATGGGGTATCTCTCCGACTTCTGCGCTTCCACAAAACCCTTGAATGCATTCTGCAGATACTCCTTCTCCTGCACATCCAGTTCCTCTTTCTGCTGGGGCTGCAGCTGGCCCTTGCTCTCCAGCTCCTCTCTGTAGCCTCTGACCAGCCAGGCACACTTCAGGCAGATATAAGCCTTTTCGCTGTTCTTGGCCTTCTTTACCATAGCGCATACCAGCGCTATCTTATACCGCTCCATGGCTTCCTCGTAAGTATAGTATTCCTCCGTGTGCTGCGGAATCTTCACCTTGTTGCTGACCTGCTCCTTGATCAGATGAATCTGATTGGTAGTCAAAGCGGTGAAATAACGGGTGAGCGCCGCATAACCACAGTGAGGGCACAGCCCCACATCATATTTTGTAGCGTCAACCCCCACATAGCGGGGACGCAGATCCAGATCCATGGATACCAGCTTGGCCTTACCTGTCTTCATGGCACGAGCGGTAAAATTTTTGTCACACACAGGGCAGGTAAAGGACTTATCCAGGATAAAATCCTTCTCCTCAGGCTGAGCCGGCTCAGCTGCCGCCTGCTCCACCTTCGTCTCTTCTTCATACAGATCCTTACCCTCCAAATCGCCAAATCCCAGATTCTTAAGTCCCGAAAAAATTCCCATAATTAATTTTCCTCTCTCCTATTAAAGTCTCACATATTCCCTGCCGATGTCTATTTCGGCAGTACAAAAGAACTCTTCAGCGATACGATCCGGTTAAATACCAGATGCTCCGGCGCGGAATCCTTAGCGTCCGCGCAGAAGAATCCCTGTCTCACAAACTGGAACCTCTCATAGGCTCCTGCCCCCGCAAATGCCGGTTCCAGATAGCCCTGCTTTACCACCAGAGAATTGGGGTTCAGATACAGCTCCCCATTCTCATCGTAGATAGAGCCCTGCTCATCCGCCTTCTGCTCATCAATCAGATTCTCATACAGCCGGATCTCGGCGGGCACTGCCGTCTGCGCCGCCACCCAGTGGATCGTTCCCTTCACCTTGCGGCCATCCGGGCTGTTGCCGCCCTTGGAGGCCGGATCGTAAGTGCAGTGTACCACGGTGACATTGCCCTCCTCATCCTTCTCGCAGCCGGTACATGTCACGAAATACGCATTCATCAGACGTACCTCATTGCCGGGGAACATGCGGAAGTACTTTTTGGGCGGCTCCTCCATGAAGTCCTCCCTCTCGATATACAGCTCTCTGCCAAAGGGAATCTGACGGTCGCCCAGTTCTTCATTCTCCGGATTGTTCACCGCAGACAGATACTCCGTCTGTCCCTCCGGATAGTTGTCGATCACCAGTCTGACCGGATCCAGTATCGCCATATAGCGGGGCGCCTGTGCCTTCAGATCCTCCCGTATACAGTACTCCAGCGCCGCATAGTCCGCAACAGAATGCGCCTTGGACACGCCGCACATCTCCACAAACCTGCGGATGGACTCAGGCGTAAATCCCCGACGGCGCAGCGCTGCGATGGACACCAGCCTGGGGTCGTCCCAGCCGTCCACCTTACCATCCAGCACCAGCTTCTTAATGTATCGCTTGCCCGTCACCACATTTTTCAGATACATCTTGGCCTGTTCGATCTGCTTGGGGGGATGGGGATACTCCAGTTCCCTCACCACCCAGTCGTACAGGGGCCTGTGATCCTCGAACTCCAGCGTACAGATGGAATGGGTGATTCCCTCGATGGCGTCTTCTATGGGATGGGCAAAATCGTACATGGGATAAATGCACCAGGTATCGCCGGTATTGTGGTGGCTCATATGTGCCACGCGGTAGATCACAGGGTCACGCATGTTGATATTGGGGGACGCCATATCAATGCGGGCGCGGAGTACTTTCTCTCCATCCTTGTACTTTCCCTCTTTCATCTCCTCAAAAAGCCGCAGATTCTCCTCGATGGAGCGGCCGCTGCTGGGATCTTCCTTTCCCGGCTCGGTAAAGCTGCCCCGGTACTCCTTGATCTGCTCCGCCGTCAGATCAGACACATAGGCCTTGCCCTTTTTGATCAGCTTCACTGCCGCCTCATACATCTGCCCGAAATAGTTGGATGCATAGAACAATCTGTCCTCCCAGTCGGCGCCCAGCCATTCCACATCCGCCTTGATGGACTCCACGAACTCGATATCCTCCTTGGTCGGATTGGTATCGTCAAAGCGCATATTGAACTTCCCGCCATACTGCTGCGCCAGCAGATAGTTGGTCAGTATCGCCTTGGCATGCCCGATGTGCAGATAACCGTTGGGCTCCGGAGGAAAACGGGTATGCACGGTGTCATATACGCCCTCCGCCAGGTCCTTATCAATAATCTGTTCGATGAAATTCCGGGAGACCTTCCCCTCTGTGGCCTCCTCAGCCGCCATATTCTCCAGTTCACTCATAACCATTCTGTCCTTTCCCATTTACTGCCTACTATTTTCATCATACCATACCAAGCTGTAAGTTTCAATCGTGAGATTAGACAATCTCCTCATACCTGAAATGAAATTTTAAATTCCACTACCTCAAACTACAGTAGCATTTAGTT
>CAZKAO010000088.1:0-12517 GCA_964550745.1 uncultured Acetatifactor sp. | reverse complement strand
GAAAATCAATGCATGTTGGGGAAGAGTTTGTAGACGAATATTATATGGCAAAAATTCTATAAACTTCACATTGCAGGGGGATGCGGCCATGGTTGAACAAAATGACTGGCGATTATCGAATGATGTTGCATATTTGAAAAAGGCATATATAAATCCGACTGATGGAGAAGAGATATGTAGGTACGCGCCCCATCTGAAACATTGCGAATTCTGCTTAGAACCAGTGCAGGATAATCTGCATCAATGGTGGTTTGTCCCTACGGATTTAACTTGTTGTATTTGTGAAGAATGCTACAATGACTTTAAAGAAGATTTTGAGTGGAAAAAACTGGATGGCTGGGATATTGAGTGGTTTGTCAGATGTCCCCAATGTGGAGAAGTTCTCCACAAAATTTTTTCTGAAGATTATGTGTATGAGTGTTCAAAGTGCCGAATGTTATTTAGTGAAGATTTGAACGATGGCTTAGAATTAGGTTAATGCACCGCAATGTACAAATGGCTATGTCCTGCAGCATAGCCATTTGGCAGCATCCGCCTCAACGGAAAACGGTCATCTGGACTTATATGTCACCTCTACATTTCTGGTAAAGGTAAGCGAAAATATCTCCCTTTCACTGTAAATAGACGACGTATCCACATCAAATATGTATCGCCCTTTCTTTTCATAAAGAAACTGTGTATCTCCCCGGCGGAATTCGTCCAAATCCTCTTTTTTAAAAGGATATCCGACTTTCTCAAAAAACTCCAGCCAGGCATCAATACTTGCATCCCTTAGATCCTCTCCATTCACTAAGACTTTGACAATACTGTCCTGATTGTGTGGATAATAGGCCATCTGATAAATGGCGCAGTCCCTGAACTTTTTGCTGGAAGAGTCAAAGTTCGCGACAGCAATCGCCACCCCTGAACAGTCGCAGAATAAACTGCCGCCTTCACGCGGAACGCCAATATAATATTCTGTATTGTAAATTTGCTTTGCGGTAAGGGTAAAATCTAAAGAATCTTTAACCGATCCATGATTGTCACAAAGAACAAATCCTTTATCCAATAAATCCTGAACCGTATTTCTCATGGAAATCTGTGTGTCGTCAATCTTTATGTCCGGTTGGACTCCCATAAAATTGTCCCAAAAGAGATAAATCCCCGAAAAGATTATAAGCGCTGCAATGATGGCCATAGTGATTTTATCTTTTTTCGTGTTGTGATTGGGAACCTTTTTAGTCTCATTCATCCTGAATCACCTTCCCGCCTACAGAGTGTTCAATATGTGGTCCATGTTTCTTTACAAAGGCCACAAAATCATTTATCTGGCCTATGCCAATGGAAAAAGAAGCATATGCCTTTTCTTTTAAGAGCTTCTTTTTAGAGGGTGTTAAATACTCTCCACGCATAGCCTTTCCATCCTTGTCCAGAAAAGAAAATTCTCCCTTATAGGTAGCAACATATGCAATATCATTTAAATTCCATTTTTTATATCCTACCAACGTTCCGGAGTCGCAGCGAAATAAGAGTTCCCCTCCTTCTGCGACATAGGCAGGGCCAAATACTGCCTTGGGGGGATATTGATCCGCTATGTCCTTATTAAATTTTTTACTACTCTTCTTGTCAATGATTATACAGACGATCAAAATAACAATAAATCCTGCAATTAAGGCAATTCCTGTGGGTGTCACATTTTTTTCCTCCTTTTAAGTAATCAATGCCATTTAGTTAGTGGCTAAAATCGTATATAGTATATCATATCTGCTAATTTATGTCAAAAAAGTTATAAAAATCGGCATGCGATAGAAAAGAGGGATGAAAAAACAAATTGCATATCTGCCTGCAAGAGGTTATGATAGTAATGTGTTTTTTGTCAGTACACCCCATACAGAGAGGAGAAAATAATGGCGGCTGTTACAACTTTGGGACTTGGTAAGACAATGGAAAAGAAACTTCATGCGGTGGGTATTCATTCGGCTGAGGAGCTGAAAAATCTCGGCAGTAAACAGGCGGTCTTCCGGCTCAAGAAACAATATCCCAATACTTGCGTAGTCATACTCTATCATTTGGAGGCGGCTATTCAAGGCGTGGAGATTAAGCAACTGGACGATATGTGTAAAACTGAATTGAAAACATTTTTTAAACAGTTATATACTGACTAACGTTAAGATTTTCCAATTTCCGCGCGGTGCATGTCGCGTAATCGGGCAACATGCGCCGCGCGGAAAGGAAAATCTAATCGTTAGTGAGTATAAATTCTCACTATGGGGGGATATGTGATGTCACTGCGGGATGAGTTGGCGGAAATAATCGGCATAGATATTTACAACTACAACAAAAACATTGAATATAAAGTATTGGAATCCGTTCCGGAACATGGATACGTAAGGCAGAGAATAGAATATGATTCATTTGGTGATTGGGTTTCGGCATTTTTGCTCCTTCCCGAGAAATTAGACAACAATCCTGCCATCCTTATAAATCATCAGCACAACAGAGAGCGTCATCTCGGAAAGAGCGAGGTGTGCGGTTTGGCAGGTAATCCATTGCAGGCATTCGGGCCAGAGTTAGCGCGGCGTGGATTTGTCGTGTTAGCGCCGGATACAATTTGCTTTGAAGACAGGCGAAAAAATGCAAAAGGAATTGAACCGCTGGAGGATGATTTGGATTTCTGGCAGCATTTGGACGAGATGTGCTATCGAATTCTAAATGGTGAGTGTCTGATGAAGAAACTTCTGGAAGATACAATGAACGGCATTTCATTACTTCGAGGACTTGAATATGTCAACAAAAGCTGTATCGGGACACTGGGTCATTCGATGGGCGGCAATACGGTTCAATTTCTCTCCGCTATGGATGAGAGGATTTCGTTCTCATGCGCAAGTGGAAGCGCATGTACCTATGAAAATCGTATGAAAAACGGCGTCGGAATTGAACTTGCGAGTGTAGTGCCCAATTTGCATGCCAAATATGATGTGGATGATTTGCTGTCATGCGTTGCGCCGAGAAAGCTGCTGATTGTCTCCGCGGAGGATGACAAATATTCTAAGGATGCCCCTTATATTGTCGAAAAAATAAGCGAAACATATGCCAAATATAATGCAATAAACAATTTGCGCCACTTGAGATATGAGGGTGGGCATGCATTGACCCAGGAGAGATTTGATGCTATTATCGGCTGGATTTTGGAGAATGGCAAAAGCATTTAATTTAACAAACATGACATACAGTTGTCCTGTTTGAAATGCTATACTAATTAAACAGAAACAAACAGAAAAGGAGAACCAAAATGCAGATTGTACCTACCCTAAATTTTGGAGGGAATTGTCGGGAAGCAATTCAAATGTATGAAAAAGCATTTAATGGAAAGATTAGCTGTATGATTACATACGGAGAAGCGAACGACCCTGAATATAATCCGATACTTAAAGAAAATCAAAAAGAATATATATACCATTCGGAACTTGTATTGGACAATCAAAGAATCATTATGGCTGACCATTTGGATATTGAATTTCAAACGTGCTATTCAAATTTTCTCACCATTATGTATGATACAAAAGAAGAAGTACAAAGAGCATATGAAATCATGAAAGAGGGAAGTAAGACAATATATCAGCTGGAAGCAACGCCATACAGTTCCTGCCGAGTTGTTTTTGTTGATAAATTTGGAATTCGTTGGGGCATTATGACCGAGCAAACAGAGCGATGAATTCCATTTTGGAAGAGAATAGGAAAGCAGGTATTTTTTATGGATAAAGATAAAGTAATATCTTTGCGGATGGAAAGACAATTTATTGTAAAAAAAGCAGACGAGCAGGAATATATAGCCTTGTATCGTGATCTGCAGCCGGGGCTGAACGTCTATTGGAATGGATTTGGCGAGCCGCCGGTTCTTTCCTATAGAGCTTCATTTGATGATATAGAATTTAACAGGCAAAGGCAGAGGGAACGCAAGCTGGTTAAGGGAAGATTTGCAGGTGGAAATCTGGGATGGATCATGCCGGATGATATGGAATTGTTTATAGGACTTTATCATAAACCACTTACTAATCCTACTCTCAATCAGGCAATGCTTTTGGAATTGATTGAGAAATCCGGGCCTTATACAATCCAGCAAATTAAAGAGGAGACCGGTTTGCTGGTGAAAGAAATAACGCCGATTCTCCATCGTTTACAGGAAGCGTTCTTAATATATGAAGATCAGTATGACGGGGAGTGGGACCGGGGCTGGTATAAGTTTGTCGAAATGTTTCCAGAGGTCAATAAAGAAAAATATTCAAGGAAAGAGGCGCTGAAGAAGGTATTGGTGCGTTTTGCGTACCGGTTTGTATGGTTTGATTTCAGGATGGCAAAAGCGTTCTACAAATTGCCTGAGAAGGAGATTAAAGCAGCCATTACAGAATTGATATCAGAGGGAGTTTTGAAAATAGAAGAAAATGGTTATGTGCTTGAGGCTGATATGGATATTCTGGCAGATTATGTGCCGGTAAAAAGGAATTTTGTGTGTGCGTTACATAGGAATGATGTTCTTTATAAAGCATTTGAGCCTCAGCTGAAGGACTGGATAGCGGAATTAACTAAGGACCTGGAGTATGATCATGAACCGTTACAGTATCTTTTGATAGACGGTGAGTTTCACGGAGCCAGCGTGGGACATTTTAGATATGGGCCATATGATCTGAATGATATTGTATGTGATTTGCCAGATGCGGTAGATCGCAAGGATGAAATCATACAGGAAATCTGCAGAGTGAACTATGGTAAGATGCCTCTCAGATTTATGGGAGATATATACTGACTAACGTTTAAGATAGATGATCTAAAATCCAAAATGTAATTGGCTTGAAGACAACATAAAAACCATATCCGAGTATTCCGCCAATCACATTGGTGATTAAATCCGTGACATCCGAGGATCTGAAACCATTGATGAGTGGCTGCAGTATTTCAATACCCAGGCTCATCAAAAAACAGAAAAATACCGTTCTGCTAAATTTAGCAGTTCTTTTTTGGGTCAACGGAAACAGGAAACCAAATGGTATGGTCATAATAATGTTCAATACTATCTGTCTTAAAAAATCCCCTCTCCCCAATGAAACATCTATAAACGGCACCAAATTCATAGGTGTATAGGGATGGTCTAGAACAAATGGGATGGATGTTATTATCGGCATCAAAGTAAAAAAAAGCACAAAAGAAAGATATATATACATTAGTGTGTTGACAAGCAATATATCTTTGCCCTTGATTTTCCACTTTCTGAAAAAAACAAAAACATATAAGAGAGCCAAAGCTGTAAAATCTATCAGGTATTTCATAGTAATCCCTCTTTCGAATCTCAATTTGCTGCTCTAAATTTTATCACAGGCACCTGCATGATTCAATATGCATTAGGGAGAATTCCAGAGTTTGAAAAATAAAATCCTTTGACAGTGCGTTTGTCTGTCGGTATAATGTAAATACTATGGAGGTTGGAGGTAAATATGCGTCGTTCGGATAGAGAAGTAAAGGAATTCAAAGATATTGTAGCTATTATGGAAAAATGTGATGTGTGCCGGATTGCCTTAAATGATAATGGATATCCATATATATTGCCGCTCAATTTTGGTATGTGTATAAGGGAAGATAAAATTGAATTGTATTTTCATGGAGCGGTGGATGGCACAAAATACGATTTGATCCAAAAGGACAACAGGGCCAGCTTTGAGATGGATTGTGAACATAATTTAGTGACAGAAGTCAAAGGAGATAGCTGCAGCTGTACGATGGAGTATGAGAGTGTTATTGGACAGGGGCATATCGAAATACTTTCTGACGATGAAAAGTACGATGCCCTATGCATTTTGATGAAACATTACCATCAGGAAGAGTGTCTGTTTGATAAAGCAGTGATGCCTCGTACAAAAGTTCTTAAACTGGTAGTAGAAAAGGTGACAGGTAAAAGAAGGATGAAGAAAAATAATCGGGCAACATGCACTGTGCGGAAAGGAAAATCTAATCGTTAGTGAGTATAAAATTTTGGAGGAAGACAAGAAAATGGATAGCCAAGCGGATAAGAGAGATCTGAAATTGCTTGAAGGTGATAAGTATACATTTGCGGTGTTGGGCAGAATTCTGAATGATTCATGCAGATTAATACTGACGGACCATGAGCGATTGATTATCTGCCATTCAGTGAATCCATTTCCTGTGTGGATATGGACGCCGGACGACATCTCCACAGAAGAAAAGGTACGGGCCTGGGATGCTGTTTCAAGAGCCTGTCCAATGGCGGACGGGTATCGGTATAATCTGAAATACGACCTGGCCGAGTTTTTTCTTCCTAAGGCAAAGGAACAGGGATTGAATGCGGCAATCATGATGAATATGTTTGCCTATGACTGCCCCAAACCGCTTGCGCCGGAAAATACAGCAGCCGGACATATTCATGTATGCACATGGGATGATCTGGAGGAGGCCGCCGAAATCATCAAAATGTTTCATGAAGAAGTTGGCATCGACCAAAGTGATGAAGAAAGATATCTAAATAGAGCCAAGACGCATATTAAGGACAGCCATTTATTTTTCTGGAAGGATGACCTCAATCGCACGGTGGCATGCTGTTCTTATGCGCCAAACGGCGACGTGGCGTCAATTGGCAGCGTATATACATTTCCGACATACCGTAGAAAACACTATGCAGAGAATCTGGTGTATCAGGTAACCAGGATCGTCGAAAGCGCAGGAGCTATGCCTATGCTTTATACGGATGCTGACTATACGGCCTCCAATGCCTGCTATGAGAAAATTGGGTATGTGCTGAGAGGAAAACTCTGCACGATAGGATAAGCAAGAAATTTCATTGAAAAATCAAGGATTCTGTGTTATTGTGAATAGTAAAGCAGAACTCTTGGCAGGAGGCGGCACGCTATGCAGCGGATTCAAAACGATATCAAATCGGGGCAGTTTCAGCCTGTGTACCTCCTCTACGGGGAGGAGCGTTACTTGAAGCGCCAGTACCGGGCCAAGCTCAAAGAAGCGCTGTGCGCCCCGGACGACAATATGAACAACCATTTTTACGAGGGCAGAAACATATCTGTCGGGGAGATTATCGATCTGGCGGAGACTCTGCCTTTTTTGGCGGAGCGCAGGGTGATTTTCATGGACAACAGCGGCCTGTTCAAGTCGGGCGGCGAACAGATGGCAGAGTATCTGAAAGAGCAGAATGAATCCACCGTATTGATATTTACGGAGGCGGAGGTGGACAAGCGAAGCAAACTGTTTAAGGCTCTGCAGGCCCAGGGCTGCGCAGTGGAGTTTGCGGCCCAGGATGAGAACACTCTGAAACGCTGGGTGGCCGGAACATTGGGCAAAGAGGGAAAAAAGATTACCGAGAGTACGGCCCTGCAGCTGCTGAACAAGACCGGAACGGATATGGACAATATTCATATGGAGCTGGAAAAGTTGATCTGCTACTGTATGGACAAGGATGTGGTGGAGCCTCAGGATGTGGAGGCGGTCTGTACCACCCGAGTGTCCAACCATATCTTTGACATGGTAACCGCCATTGCAGAGAAACGGCAGAAGGACGCGCTGGGGCTGTACTATGACCTGCTGACCCTGAAGGAGCCGCCCATGCGGATACTCTTTCTGGTCGCCCGGCAGTGCAATCTGCTGCTGCAGGCCAAGGCCATGAAAAGCAAGGGAATGGCAAACAAGGAGATCGCAGCCGGCTTGGGTGTTCCGCCCTTTACGGTGAACAAGTACTTAGGTCAGGCATCCCGCTTTAAGTCCTCCGTGCTGCGTCAGGCGCTGACAAGGTGCGTGGAGGCGGAGGAGGCGGTGAAAACCGGTCGGATGAATGATGTGATGAGTGTGGAGATACTGATTGTGTCGGTATTTGAGGAAGAAAAAGCGTGAGGAGACATAGGGATGAAAAATGACGGAAACAACATTAAAAATTTGTTATTTGTATGTGGTGTTGTGTTAGTAGCGGCATTGCTTGTGCTGAGTACAATGCGGACACCGGAAAGCAGCGCCGAGACGGCGGGAAATATTCTGCAAGTCGATGGGAATGACGAGATTACTTTTTTGATGAGTAGTGCGGAAGATACGATGGAGGTTTCAGACGAGGCTGCAGAGATCCCGTCAGAGGTCCCGGATGAGACTGCGGAGATCCCGTCAGAGGTCCCGGATGAAGCAGTGGAGATTCCATCAGAGACTCCTGACGAAGGCGCAGAGATTCCGTCAGAGACTCCTGATGAGAGTGCGGGCAGTTCTTCCGAAGAATTGCCGGAAAGTGTGCCGGAATCCGTGGAGTCCATTCTGGAAGCTGCGCCGTCCGCCGAGTGGGCAGAGTCTCCCCAGGTGCTGCAGTACACCTTTCGCAACGAGCGTCTGTTGAACCAGCACTATGAAAAGCATGGGATTGAGATGGGATTCGCCACCATAGAAGAGTATGTGGCGGCGGCCAATGCGGTGATCAACCACCCGGATGTGCTGCACAAAAAGGAGGCTGAGGACAATGACGATGTCTATTTCCTGGAGGCTACCAGTGAGTTTGTGGTAGTATCTACAGACGGCTATATCCGGACATATTTTATCCCCAGCGGCGGCATTGACTACTATAATCGGCAGTAGCGGAGGGATGGCAGATAAAACCTGTTGCCGTAGAGAGCATTTGGCTTGTTAGAGGGAGTTTTATTGGACACAATAGCTGCTATGATTGACTCATAAGCACAGGCGGCGAAGCCGCCAGAGGCGGGAGGAAGACGCATTATGAGCAAATCATGGACAGACAGAATCATATGGGGATTGGCGGCAATCGTGCTGTCAATGGCGGCGGCAATGTGTATTGCAGGCAGTATCAAGAGTCAGGCGGCGGATACGTTGAGGGCCCAGGAGGCATACTATGAGCAGCTGGAGCGGGAATACATTGGTCAGGTGAGAAATTTTCTGACGGAGCAGGGATATCGCAACAGCGGAGTCACCTTAAGCAGGATTGTGGATGGAGAAGGGCAGCGCCGCTACAGGGTGCTGATACATCACGGTGCTATAGACAGACTGGAGGAAGAGGCGCTGGCTGAACTGTTGGAGCAGGTGAGTGATCTGGGATTCTATGTTCCGGGCTGCAGCTTCACAGCGCAGCTGCTTCAGTAGTTTGACCGCCGGATGCAGGAACTGACAGAACAGGAGGCAGAGATATGGCAGAGAGATTTATACCCAGAGCGCAAGAGATATACCGACATTTCAAAGGGGGGCTGTATCAGGTGCTGGCTGTGGCGGAACATACGGAGACAGGGGAAGCACTCGTAGTTTATCAGGCGATGTACGGAGAGTTCAAGATCTATGCCCGGCCGATGGAGATGTTTGTCAGTCCGGTGGATCGGACAAAATATCCGGATGCGGATCAGGAACTGCGATTCCAGCTGCAGGGGCCGGGGGCAGGACGGCAGGAAGAGGCGGCTCCCGGGGGAACGGCAGCAGAGGAGGCGGTGTCCCAGACGGTGAGTACGGTGACTACTGAGGCACAATTGACTAAGCAGGAGAGCAGCCCCGCAGCGGCCGAGTCAGGGCCAGAGGAGCCGGGACTTGATCCTCTAGTGTTGGAGTTTTTGGATGCCCGTACTTACGAGCAGCGTCTGAATGTTCTGACTGCGCTTCATCACAGGATCACCAATGAGATGATCACCACTATGGCCCTATGCTGTGATATTGAGGTGATGGGTGATGACGTGGAGCAGCGCTATGAGGAGCTGAAGCAATGTCTGATTATGAAGGATCGCTTTGAGATTAGGCGGCTGAGGTGAATATGAGATACGAGAATATCGAAGAGGGGCGTTTTATTGAACGCCCCAACCGTTTTGTGGCATATGTGGATATTGCCGGCAGGCGGGAAAAGGTGCATGTGAAGAATACTGGGCGCTGCCGGGAATTACTGATTCCGGGGGCGCCTGTCTATCTGGAAAAAAGCGGCAATCCGGCCCGCAGTACGGCCTATGACCTGATTGCCGTAGAGAAGAAGGGGCGCCTGATCAATATGGATTCCCAGGCTCCCAACCAGGTGGTGCTGGAATGGCTGCAGACCCGGCAGCTTTTTCCGGATCTGGTATCCATCCGTCCGGAGACGGTATATGGCAGCTCCAGGCTTGATTTTTATATTGAGACTGCCGGAGAGAAGATTTTCATGGAGGTGAAGGGGGTAACACTGGAGGAGGACGGAGAAGCGCGTTTCCCCGATGCTCCGTCGGAGCGGGCGGTAAAGCATGTGGAAGAACTGATCCGGGCCAGGCGGGAAGGGTATGAAGCCTATGTGCTTTTTGTGATTCAGATGAAAGGGGTAAACTATCTGATTCCCAACGCCGCCACTCACCCGGAATTTGCTGAAGCACTGCGCAGGGCATCCCAGGCAGGGGTGAAGATGCTGGCTTATGACTGCCGGGTAACTGCGGACAGCCTGGCTATAGCGGACGCCGTTCCGGTATATCTGGAAAAATTTAACAGTATTTCAGAAAATATTAAGGAAAACCTAAGAAAAGCGGGGCTTTCTGCGATTGCGGAGCCTCTGCTGAAGTGGTATGATACACATAGAAGAATTCTTCCTTGGAGGGAAGATCCTACTCCCTATCATGTGTGGGTGTCCGAGATCATGCTTCAGCAGACCCGTGTAGAAGCGGTAAAGCCATATTATGAGCGTTTTATGGGCGAATTGCCGGATATTGAGAGTCTGGCCGGGGTATCCCAGGAGAGACTGCTTAAGCTCTGGGAGGGCCTGGGATATTATTCAAGGGCACGCAATCTGCAGACTGCTGCCCGTCAAGTTGTGGAGGAATATGGCGGAGAGCTGCCGGATACCCGCAAGGAGCTGCTGCAGCTGAAAGGTATCGGCAGTTACACAGCCGGAGCCATTGCTTCTATCGCCTACGGAAAGCGGGAGCCGGCAGTGGATGGCAATGTACTCAGGGTGTTGGCCAGGCTGCGCATGGATGGGGATGAGATAACGGATTCCAAGGTAAAGCAGAGGGTGGAGAACCAGCTGCGGGAGGCGATGAGCCAGTCCCGTCCGGGCGATTTTAATCAGGCGATGATGGAGATTGGCGCCATGGTATGTATTCCCCATGGGCAGCCTCATTGTGAGCAATGTCCCCTGAAGGGGTTGTGTCTGGCTCACGAGCAACATTGTGAGGTGGAATACCCCAGGAAGGCGGCAAAGAAGAAACGCTCCATCGAGAAAAGAACGGTGCTGCTCATACAGGATGACAGCCGCGTGGTGCTGCGCAGACGTCCGTCCAGAGGACTGCTTGCGGGGATGTATGAGTTTCCGGCGCTGGAGGGCTATCGGACGGCGGAGGATATCACCCGGTATCTGGCGGATAACGGTCTGAAGATCCTGCGTATCCGGAAGCTGGAGGACAGCAGGCACATCTTTTCCCACAAAGAATGGCATATGCAGGGCTATATGATCCGTGTGGACGAGCTGGAGCCGAAAGGCAGCAGCAGGGAGACGGAAGGCTGGCTGTATGTAGAGCCGGAGGAGACCCGGGAGCGGTATCCCATACCCTCCGCTTTTGCGGCATATGCGACTTATATGAATATGCGCCAAGGGAAATTTTTATAATAATCAAAGGCATAGCTATTAATAAAAAAGAAACAGAACAGGAGAAAGACAGCATGAAACTTTTATCTATAGCCATACCCTGCTACAACTCAGAAAAATATATGCGCAAGTGTATTGAATCTCTGCTGCCCGGCGGCGAGGATGTGGAGATTATCATTGTGGATGACGGCTCCCAGAAGGATCATACGGCGGAG
The DNA here is from genome assembly GCA_964550745.1 of uncultured Acetatifactor sp. Classification (GTDB taxonomy): domain Bacteria; phylum Bacillota; class Clostridia; order Lachnospirales; family Lachnospiraceae; genus Acetatifactor. The sequence continues at coordinate 742 of CAZKAO010000088.1, read as the reverse complement.
ATCGCAGACGAGTATGCCGCAAAATATCCGGGTATTGTCAAGGCGGTGCATCAGGAGAACGGCGGCCATGGCGCCGCAGTGAATGCCGGGATTGAGACCGCCACAGGACTGTATTTCAAGGTGGTGGACAGCGATGACTGGGTAAAAGAAGAGGCATATATGCAGGTGCTGGAGACGCTCAGGGAGCAGACAGGCACTAACAGGGTGCTGGACATGCTGATCTGCAATTTTGTCTATGAAAAAGAGGGGGAAAAGCGCAGGAAGGTTATGAATTACAGGCATATTCTTCCGGTGAATCAGATTTTTACATGGGAGGACTGCCATCATTTTACAAAGGCGCATTATATCCTGATGCATTCCGTGATCTTTCGCACCAAGCTGCTGCGGGAGTGCGGCCTGATGCTTCCCAGACACACTTTTTATGTGGACAATCTCTATGTGTTTGAGCCGCTGCCCTATGTGAAGAATATGTATTATCTGGATGTGAATTTCTATCGATATTATATCGGACGGGATGATCAGTCAGTGAACGAGAGTGTCATGATCTCCCGTATTGATCAGCAGATATTTGTAAACAAGCAGATGATTGATTATTTTACGGAGAATGCTGAGGAGATCAGTGCGGACAGGCGCCTGTATCAGTATATGTACAATTATCTGGAGATTATCACCACAGTCTCCAGCGTGTTGCTGCTCCGCTCCGGCACCAAAGAGCATTTGGCAATGAAGAGAGAGCTGTGGG
>CAZKAO010000087.1:0-12785 GCA_964550745.1 uncultured Acetatifactor sp. | reverse complement strand
GCTTATCAATCCCGATGACTGTAATCCGAAATGTGTAATGGGATATACCTTTGTGCTGGATGGTGAGCAGTATCAGAAATGCCGCTACATGGCGTTCCAGCCTACATTAAGTGAGGAAAACAATCCGTACATAAAGCAGTTTTTAGAGAAAGAATTGCGGGCGGGTTCCGGTTATGATTGTCCTCAGAATTAAAAAACAGATGTCACAATTCCACAAAACACCAGCCCGCTAAACGCTTCAAATCCCCTGCGTTGCCAAAAGACACCTTCTCCGGCTCCGGCAGGTCCGTTTCAGGAACTGGCATGTTTCTGGCGACCCGCCTGACCCCGGTGGTTTTATCCATGCCCGACGCCCTTAATTGCCATCTGCCGCTTCTGCGGGGGCGGACGCTATTCTTCAGTTGCGCTTTCATGGGCATTTCCGGGAAAATGCCGTCCAGATACTCCACATACACATATCTGTCTTCCACCTTGTGGCAGTACACCGTAACCCACACCTTATCCCGGATGCGCACCGCATACACGTCTCCCGCCTGGGCAGGGCCGCTCCCTGCATCCGGAGATTTGACCACTTTGGGACGTGGCAATCTTCTCTTTTCCAGATCACCTGTCACTGTCTGAGACATCGGCGGAACGGACTCCGGACGGTCTGTCAGATCTACAGATGAAGCGTCCAGATCCGGAAACAGCTTTTTCAGTGTGGCATCGTTTATTCCCACAGAGGTATCCCACGCGGCCAACGGCCCCTGTACCTCCGTCCGCACAGAGGGACGCTCATCTCTTTGGGAATAGCTGGTATACCTGGTACATAGGCCGGGACATTGCTCCGTGTCCAGAAGACCAATTAGCGCCATCGTCTCCAGCAGGGAGCCGTATGCGTATTTATTTGATGTAGGCAGCAGCTTTTCCTTATGCAGCATATCCCGCAGTTTGCCATACCTTGTCTTGGGAGGCGCAAGCCGGATCACTGTCAGAATCGCCCGAAAAGTCCATATGTCATATTCTGTGGGGATGGGACGCTTTTCCAGGCCGGCCATCTCCTGCAGTGCAAGTACATAGCCCACAGGGTCACCATCCAGCGGCGTTCCCTCAATCATTCGATGATACCAGGACATCGTCATGTCCACCGTTCTGCTCCGAAAACCGCATACCATGCAGGTATCGGCAGAACCGGCATAGGGCGAATGCGGATGGGACGGCATCACCAGAGACAAGAGTCTGGCTGGCAGCGCAGACCGCCACAGAAACGGCGCTGACCACAGGCTGGCAATGAAGGCGTCCGCCGCCTCCGAAAAAGTCCAAGTATCAGCCAGGCGGGAAAGCTCCACTAATATTTCATCATGCTTCGGAGTAAACAGCTGGTTAGGCATATGATGGGACTTATCCAGCTCTCTGAGCATATCCTGCGATATGCCGCCGGGTATATGATGCAGGCTGGCGCCCTTTTCCCTGTCGTAATAGCTGTTTTCATTTTTATAAATCTGCTTTAACAGCCACAATTGTTCTACTATGTCCATTCTGATACCTCCAAAAACCGGATTATCCGCCTGTTCTGTAGCTGATACAAAAACACCCGGCTTACACCGGGCGTTTTCGTATTATATATTTTCAAGGGGGAATACCTCTGTTACAGGGTGGCGTCTACTGCCGCACCTTTCATATCTTCTTCCAGCAGCTTCATCTTATTCATGATATCCTTGAGTTCCTGCTGGAAATCTGATGTGCCGCTGCTCATCTGCAGCAACTCTTCCGTAGGCATAGCCTCCATCAGCTCCTCGGCGCGCTTTTCATTCTCATGCGCTCTCGCCCGAGCGGCCTCCGCCTGACTCTCGATCTCCACCTTGTCCTCCCGGATGGACTCCAGCTTCTCTTCCTCTTCTTCCTTCTTCTCCTTGGCTTCCTGGGCCTGCTCCACCTTCTCCTCCAGCTCCTCGTCGATGTGGTTCTTGCCTTCGTCCACCAGCATACCGATGATTTCCTCGCGGGCGGCATCCATAATCTCCTCCGCCTCCTCCTGTGCCCGGATCATAGGATTGCCCTTGCGCAGATCCAGACGGCCCTTATGTACTGCCTTGTTGGCAGCCTCATAGCTGCGGATCATCTTGGTATTGTCTTCAAGCGTCTGTTTATAGGGCTTTGCCAGATCGTCAATGTCCTTACAGCGGCTGTAACACTCTCCTGTCAATCCCTGCTCATCCATTTCCTGATAACGGGCCTTCTCCTCATCACTTAAAAGTATGGGTGTCTCTTGGCCCTTTTTTAAAATATCCAAGTCCTCTTCGCTCAGACCATACTCCTTACCGACCTCTTTTTTCTGAGCATCCAGGTCCTTCAGGGCTAACTTCGCCTCCAGGTTCTCGGCACGCATCTCTTTTATCTTAGCTTCCCGGTCCGCTATCTCGGTGTCCAGCTTATGATCCGTTGCAAAAGCGTCCCCCACCACCTTCAGGGCCTTTTTCTGTGCCATCTGCTTTTTCAGAGCGATGGGATCTACCTTGCCATTCAGTGCTGCGGCAAAAAAGGTGTTGCTGTTTTCCTTTTTCCCCGTGAATGGCATCAGCTCCTGACGGTTACGTTGAGTATTGTCACCCACAAAAAAACTCACATTGTTCGTTTTCATAAGAAATCCCTTTCTTTTCTATGCTGCCAATTCCATTTGACAGAATCTGCACCTATATCTCATATATCGGATTACATTTGTAAACTGTTTAGGGCTATTTACATTTTTATTGTCCGTTTTGTGCTGTATCACCCAGATCAAGAGCTCCCCGCAGCAATAACAGCACCAGGGACAGATTAATCAGAAACTGAATATAGGTGAAAGCCGCACTGATCACGCCCATACTAGCCAGACCCTCAACACCCATGGTTCTGCCAGCAATGATATTATCGATGATACTGCCTATGGCAGTAAAAATTTCGCCCAGCACCAGCATCGCACTGCTATAAATGATCAGCAGTATATCTATTCCTCTCCTGTTGTCCGTGGAGTCCGACATGGACAGGCCGCCCAGCACTACACAGGGAACGCCCATGAAGACCAGCTGCATCACATTGTGCAGCGGATATACATTGGCAGTTTCTATACCATGTCCATACCCCATGGCTGTTTTGATGATATTCTGGAACACCAGCAGACCAATACCTGCTGCCACATAGAAAACGCCCGCAGCGACAGCAGCAATCGACAAACCCTTTTTCATAATGTCTCCTTACTTTTGTCTATATCTATAATTCCCTACAAATGTTTATCTGTATCTTATCACAAGTGCGCATTTTTCACAAGCGCTCCCCTGAAATGAATTATTGACAATGCAGGATATGCTGATGTAATATGAATGCAGAGTAAACTTATCATAGCGATCTCGGGCGTCACCATGGCAATCGACCCCAAGGCAGTAGCCAAAAAATTTATGGCGCTTCTTATGCTGACTGGTGTCATTGACTTCTGAGAAGGGAAATAAACCATGATTATTCAAGAAATTCGGACTATCGATGAACTCTTACAGTTTATGAGCGGCCTATATGAAAAGCATGGGTCCCGGCTGTGGTACAGGGGTGAGGAAAATGCCAACCTGACCTTGATTCCCTCCATCCAGCGCAGTGAGAAACGACTGAAGGTGGAGCGGTATATCACCAATGATTTTTACATACGCGCCAGGCAGATTCTGGATAATCCGCCCAGGAAGCACAATTATGCAGCCTGGGTGTCTCTGATGCAGCACTATGGTCTGCCCACCAGAATGCTTGACTGGAGCGAGTCACCTCTGATCGCCGCTTTTTTCGCCACGGAGACTTACCGGACTACGCCGGAGATTGACGCCGGAGTGTGGGTGTTGGCTCCCGACCTGTTAAACGAGATGGAGGGCTTTGGCCGGTGCATCTATCCCATTGACGCGGATACCACCCAGGAGATGCTGCTGCCAGCCTTCAAGCACAATCATCACAACCTGGAGCTGGTGGACCGGATTCTGGCCTGTAGTTCCACGGAAAACGACCTGCGAATGTACTCCCAGCACGCCAATTTCACGGTCCACAATTCCCTGCAGCGGCTGGAGGATATCTGTGATGAGAATACGTTATACAAAATTATCATTCCCCGCAACAGGAAAAAGTATTTTATTGACAGCTTGCGGGTGTTCGGTATCACGGAGAGCGTTGTCTACCCCGATCTGGATCATATCTCCAGCGATCTGAGGAACTCCTATGGTATCTGAGACAGGGCATTACCTCTGCACCGGTTCGCCGTTTAGAATTACCTGCCGTAGCTTAAGCTCTTCCTTTTTCAGCAGCACCACATCCGCCTTTTTTCCCGGGGAGATGCTGCCGCATTCGCTGTATATTCCCATGCGTCTGGCGGGATTAACGGCGGCGCATTTCACAGCGGACTCAAACGGTATACCCATCTCCAGCACCGCCCTGCGCATACAGTTTAAAAGGCTGGTGACGGAACCAGCAATGGTTCCATCCGGCAGAAGAGCATAGTTCCCCTGCACATCAACCATTTGCCCGCCCAACAGATACTCCCCGTCTTCCAGTCCTGTGGCCCGCATACTGTCACTGACAAAGATGATGCGGTCATCCCCAAATATTTTGAATGCGGTTCTGACGGCCGCCGGATGTACATGAATCCCGTCACAGATTATCTCCACGCTCACATCCCCTCGGTCTGCCGCCGCTCCGATCAGTCCCGGCGCTCTGTGCAGAAGAGGATTCATCGCATTGTAGAGATGGGTCACATGTCTTGCGCCTCTCTCAAATGCCTGTATGGACAAGTCATAATCCGCATTGGTGTGACCCAAAGAAATAATTACCTCGGAGTGCCGCCGCTGGATCAAATCCATTGCACCTTCCTGTTCCGGCGCAATTGTCAATATTTTTATCAATCCCCCCGACGCCCCGTTTAATCTGTCAAACAGAGCGATGTCCGGCTTGCGGATGTGGGCTCCGCTCTGCGCCCCTTTCTTGCCAGGCGCGATAAAGGGACCCTCCATATGAATACCTCTGAGACGCGCCTTTCCCTTGTGATTGCCCTCTTGGGCATACAACTTGGCCGCTGCACAGGCCGCATGCAGTACATCCTCCGGCATCGTCATAGTAGCAGGCACTATGTTCGTGACACCCACGGAAGCCTCGTAAGCAGCCATGGCATCTATTGCAGCTCTTGTCCCATCGCTGAAGTCAAAGCCCATGCAGCCATGAAAATGAATATCCGTAAGGCCTGGTATGGCATAACAGCCGGAGGCATCCAGCTCCTGCCGGTCATCGGCATCTTCCTCACTCTCTGCAAAACAGTCTCCTTTTATGTAAATATCTTTAGGAGCAAATATCCCCTCTTCTGTATATACATCGGCATTTTTGATAATCATGAATCGCATCCCTTTATACATTTGACCAAACAACACATGAAATTCATAATCATAAAATCTACTTCTCTCCGGACGGACTGTCACTGTCCATATAGACCTTAGAGCCGGTGGCGCCTCTCTGTCCCTGATACTTACCCTGGTAGGGATGCAGCGCAGGGCCGTCCATCTCCGCAAACACCAGCTGCCCCACCCTTCTTCCCGCCTTCAGCTCTATGGCGCAGCGGTTGGCGTTGAACAGCTCCAACGTGATCTCCCCCTTGAAACCGGGGTCCACCCATCCTGCGTTTTGAATAAACAGGCCCATCCTGCCCAGAGAACTTCTGCCCTCCACGAAGGCCGTAAGATTGTCCGGCAGTTCAAAATATTCCATGGTGGTAGCCAGTACAAACTGGCCCGGCAGCAGGACGTAGGTGTCGGTCTGGATAGTCTTGTATTTGATCTCGCTGTCTAAGGTAATAATGCCTGTGGAGGTGTCCTCCACAATGCTGAAGGTATTCCCCAGCCGCACATCCACGCTGGCGGGCTGTATCTGGCTCTCCTCCAAAGGGGAAATGACCAGCGTTTTATCTTTCAGCATTTTCATCATGGTTTTATCTGATAGAATCATTGTTTGACCTCCTGATTTCTCCAAAACATTCCTCACAGATGGAGGGGGCAATAAACCGCTTGCTTGATATAAATATTACAGGGGCGCCACTCCTCCCATCATCAGATTGTAGGTCAGAACCTCCGTGTTGATATAGGTTCTGAATTCGTCTGAAATATAAGATCCGAATTTATGCCACAAAACAGCATTATCCGACAAACGCTCCAGAATCGTCACATCCACCACATTGACCACCGCATCATCTCCATATTGCCACAGTAATTCAATAGCCTTACAATATATCTCAATGCTGCGCCGGGATGTGGATTCTTTTTCCAACATATGCAGCAAAGGCTCAGTGATGTCCTCCGCGAATAGATGCAGCAGAATCTCGCCATAGTCCCACAGATGCTCATTAAACGCCTCCCAGCCGTCTCTTGTCAAGCCCGAAATCAGTCTGGCGCCATCACGGATCGTAAGCTTTTCCGTGGTGGGCCGGAAATGTTGAAACTTCCGTTCAGTCTCCATCTCCCAGTACTCCTGCACCATGTTCTCATACTCGCTTCTGTCAAATACCCAGTTCGTCTCTTTCATCCAGAACACATTGCCCTCGGTCTGATAAAAGGGCAGGGTATAATTCATGCGCCTCCGGTAAAGCTCCTCCGCCCAATTTTCGCTGATCCACTGACACCAGGCCGGGCTGTCAACCTCCTCCCACGCAATATTGTCCCCGTATACCTCCCAATCCTTGTCAGAGTACGCCTCCCAGTTCAATATACCGCTTTTCTTTTCCTCGGCGAAATCCTCCCTGTCATGCAGCACAAAGCCCACTCTGTTCCAATATACAAAGTCCTCTGTCTTTTCCACCTCCGCCACTACCACGATACAGGTAAAATCCACATCGTCGGGACAGAGCAGCAGAGGCAGGACAGCCTTATCCAACTCTACGGTTTTCCAGACAAACCGCACATCCCCTTCCCATTCCAGACTCTTACTCCATGCGGGCCACAGGTCAGAAAAAGGGGACAGTCCCCTGACTCTTTTATCATCCGGGAAAGCGTCCGCCCAGCTTTGTAAATATTCCGGCAGGATTTTCCCATCGATACTTTGTAGAAAATACTCCTGCCCATATGTAGTATGCATTGTTTTGATTTTTATATGGTTCATTTTCTTTTCCATTAACGAAAATACCTTACTATTTTACTAATGCATATTTCTCTCACTCGTCAATTCTGCCCCAGTATTTTTCCCCCTCCTCCGAAATGCTTTTTATCCCAAATAATATCTGCAGGAAATCTTGCTTTTCATTTAAAATGCGGATTATTTTTATCATGTCATCTTCAACACGGTAAAAAATATAATTGGGTTTTACGACCAGATAGTGGTAATCCGTTGGACTCCCGATTAGTTTATCCAGACAAGGACCCTCTTCGGGAAATTGCTCTAGGGATCTGGCGGCGGAGACTATTGCCTGAACACTGGATCTTGCTGTGCCACTATCAAATTGTTTTGCCACATAAGATCGTATTTTCTGTAGATCTTCCAACGCTTTTGGCGTGTATATCAGTTTCAGCATATTATAATTCCAATGCAGCTTCTACGTCATCTGCCGACAGCCAACCTTTTTCTCTGGCTGACTGCTCTCCTTCCTCTAATTTTGTCAAGAGCTTTATCTTTGCTTTCAACCTGTCCAATTCATCTATATCTACAATGGCATAAACTCCCCGCCCATTCCGGGTAAGATATACTGGCTGATCTTTACTTACCTCTTTTAATACCTCTGTATAATTTCTTAAATCAGATATGGGTTTAATATTCGGCATTTTTCATCTCCTCCTTTATAACCCATTATATACAATTGCAAGTAAAATATCAATGCATATTCGCGTGTTAATATACATGTGATATATCTATTTGTTTATTCTATTCCCCTTCGTCCTCCATACATATCATCGGCTGGTTTTAGACATAGTGTCTTTTATGTATCTCTACCTTGCCTATTCAAAAATACATATTTTCCCTCATTAGACAGCTCCCTACAATAGACAAACCCCAACTCATGAAACTCTTTCATGCCCTCCGGATCATCAATATTGTTCTCCGCCAGGAAACGTACCATCTCGCCCCTGGCCATCTTTGCCAGGGTGCCCTTCTGCTTGATTTTACCATCTGTCAGCTCGCCAAACTCTACCGTGATCCATCTGTCCTTGTCAGTAATGTACTTCTCAATGCATTGGGAATATTCCTTAGAGGCCAGATTGACGATGGTTCTGCTGTCACTGGTCAGACTCCTGTACAGACGGTCTCCCCAGAATTCGTAGAGATCCCGGCATGTGCCCACTGTCAGCCTGGCCTGCATCTCCAGGCGGTAAGGCGTCACACCGTCAAAGGGCCTAAGCAGACCGTAGAAGCCCGACAGGATGCGGAGATGCTCTGCTATGTAGGACAGCGCCCCCTGGGTGAGCACGGCGGGGGCCATATGTTGGTACTGCAACCCCTCGTAGGCCATCACCGCCGGAGTCAGCCGATGCTTCAGGTCCATATTGCTGAAGCGCTGGAAGTTTAGTTCCGCAAGGGCGTCATTGCACTTCCACAATGCCCTTGCGTCAGCTAATGACATAGACTGTATCTTATGCATCAGGACTTCAGTATCCTCCAGGAACTGCGGCATCCCGCTGACGGCAAAAGAATCTGTATCCACCTTCATTTTTTTAGCCGGGGAGATAATGATTTGAAACATTGGTTTTCACTCCTGTAATTCTTAACAGTTTCTATATCAATTATTATCGATTTCCTTTTGTAGTGCAACTGTGATGTTATCAATACGCTGCACCAAATCGTCATAAGTCATAATTTCGGCAATATGTTTGTACTGTCGCTTAATTAGTTCAAAGTCATCCCTTTGCTGACTGTTAAATTGATCGCTTCGCCCCAAAAGTAAAATACCTTGAGGATTAACAACCTTGAGAGTAACTGTGGCAGGCAGCTTGCCGGATAACTGCTTTTGAAGTTTCTGCTCACCATCTTTTCCCCAGGCATTAAGACAGTAAATGTATTTTTCAATTTGCTGAACTGCTCCGGCTAATTCACGCACAGGGACATAATTGTTACGATAGGAAGATTGCTTGGTCAATAACTGGACACTGGGTTTCTTGATTTCAAGAATATCAATGTACCCGTTTGCATCTACTAGAAGAAAATCCGGGCGCTTGTCGTGGCGGTCAACACCTTTGATTACAACCTCACGAATCCCAGCGATATATTTTGGATATAGCAACCGCAAAAGTCCATGTACCTGTTCTTGCCAAACTTTTTCGCTTATGCTATCTGCTCTGTTTAGTAGATCAATAAGATCACGCTTAACACCGTTGAATTGCCGAAATTCAATTGCGGCATTTTCCTTGAACGCAGTCTGGATATTGTGTGAAAAGGTGGAGGACAGACTTTTTTCTTGTCGCTCCATATATTTGTCAAACTTATTCTCATACTGCTCCGCACTTGGATAAAATTCTTTTATAATTGTTGCAATTCTGGCATGAGCATAATAGTCCAGCTCCGCAGTTTTGGGGAATTTCTTAACTAATAGCTCAAAAATCTCTAAAGGTATATATCCTTCTGCATGTTTTCCGCCAATGTACACATCCTGATCTACAACATGATCAATTTTTGCAAGAATTGATATGTTGCGGTAAGCAACAAAATGGCGCTTATCCAGCTTAATACTGTTGGAAAAGTAAAAATCGTGTTCTGTGCCAAGCACATCCTTATAAATGAGCGTGTATTCATCGTAGACGGTTCCTATACAAAATTGAATCTCGTTCTGTTCAGTATCCTCAAAGCGGAAGTGTTTTTTATAAACAAAAAAAGAGCGGGAGATTCTCCACTCATTACCCTTGTTTAGCACTTCAAGAATTTCGTGGGTATAAATACTTTCTGGGGCCAACGTTAAAATAAGCTCACTGCCTCGACGTTCAAATGCAATGCTCATGAATAACCTCCTTAACGATTTTTGCTATTAAGCATGGATAACTTTTTTGAATTTTTAGGGTGTAACAACACATCGATAATACAATCCAAATATTTTGATATTTCTGCTTTAATCGTCTTTGCGTAAACCCTGAAGTCACTTCTGAGAGTTTGCTTATATGATTTGTTGTATTTGACACTTTACAATCTAAAGATCTATTTTCCTGGCAAATCTTTAATCAATGGTTGCAAAGTCTCTATTATTTCTTTTACCTGATTACCGTTATGGTACAACTTCATCAATTCATTATTAATCTGCTGCCGGGTTGTTGCACCTAAAACAATTTGAATTATTTTTTCTTTCTTTTCAACATATATTTTCTTACTAAAATGCTGACCAAAAAAAGAACGCACTTGCGATTCACGTTTAGCTACCCTACTCTTAGAGGACGCAAATCTATCAAGAATTGTTTTTACATCTCCATAGACCTTAGAATAGTTCTCGAATTCCTCTCTTAGATCGTTATGAATCCCAATCAGCTTACGCTCGTCATTACAGTGCGCGACAACGCATTTGCAAATTGTGTTAGCTGCCTTTGCGGGATAACCCAAACTGATTAATCCATGTTGCATATATACATTTAATTTGCTTCTATCAGGCCCAGACAATTTATTTGCCATACCTGCGTTTATTTTGTTATTGGTCGTTTGCGGAGCAGGCGCTGTTACTGGCATCGTTGTTCGCTTTTGATTTACTACATTACCGCTTGATACTTTCTGCTCCCGGGATATGTTCTTAATTCCGTTTTCACGCCAGAAAGCAATAATGTTATCGTAATCCTTATCGTTGCTGACAATTACATACGAGCAGATTTTGTTCTCATTAATTCCGAGTAAATATCCCAGATACGAAACGAGATGCATATCCAGAGATTGTTTGCGGACAGGAACTTTATGTACGACAATATCTGGCACCTTTACCTTTGCAAGAATATCTAAACTGATGCTGGGCGCATTTGCTGTATAAAAAATATGAACGTGATCTGTTTTAGTAAGATTATCTATATTTTCCAGTCCCTTATTATGAACATTTTCAAAATCAACCAAATAAATTTTTTCCATATTAAGTATTACTTCCCAACAAATAGTTTTCTCACATATTAACACGTTTTCTTAATATTTGACATATTTTTAAATATGCTTGTTTTTAATTTTAGCACATTTTATTCCTTTATTCAATTATAATATACATTTTTCACACAGCACTTATAGCTTTATCTCTCCCTAACATATTTCCTGTAATCATCTTTTAATCAAAAGAAAGTCCACATATTTATTATATAATAAATATATGGACCCCCGATAAAAAATGAGTTGATATTCAAAAACAATAGGATGCTTGTAACAATTAATTTATATTGTCTCTGCCTTCTTTTACCGCTACCATTCTCCTATCTTGCCAAACCCTATACAGGATTTTTCCAATAATAAGCACCCCTGCTACAGAACACATAATCCACCATTTGTAATCAGGCAATGCATTGAACCATTTATAAATTCGTATGGCAGTTGCAAATACATAATAAATAATTACAAATACTATCCCGCGGATAATCCAGTGCAATATGCGACCTGCTCCTCGGCCATCTATAATGTCATATCTATAGAGTTTTCCTACTATACTATAAGCAATCATGTAGGCAATAACGCCAACAATAGCCATCGCCATATAATCATCAATAGGATTATCCAACAGCGAAAACGAATGTGTTAAATATTCAAATAATATTTTCATTTAATCCCTTTCTCCCCAAAAGTGTTCACCTCTCACCACTATTCTCTTCCCAATTTTTCCAGTATCAAACATTTTTCACCCTCTTTCGTTTTCTACGATTGCCAGCTCACACAGAACCCCCTGTGGCAATACATACTTAACAATCCCCCTTGCAGTATCGCCAATACGATCATAAAGTCTGCCCGCACTCATACTCTCTCCCTGTACAGTGTATGGACTGTTCGCCACATAGCCCACAAGACCAAGTCCATCCATCTCTACTTTAATGGCCTCTTTGTCATACTCGTTGTCTGGCTCTTTCACCAGTTTCACTTCCATCTTCGGCTCAAAGTACTCCTGTCCGTAATGGTGTTTTGTACCTGCGATCGTAAAATAAATTTTTTCCATGGTTTTCTCCTCCCTCAGCTCCTGATTGTATAAAAACACTGCACTGTCACAGCATTTACATGGCCGATAACCTTCCCACTCAGCCTCTTCCCAACCCATCTGTATTCTATTTCTCATGTAAATTTTTCGCCCATATCTGCACTCCGGCCGATGATATATCATACTTGCTGATTCTCAGCTCAACATTCTCATATCCATTTTCTCCTTCCTCTCCCATTCAAAGTGATTTATCTTATCCGATGACATAACAATAGCAAAATATGTGTACTATAAAACGGACTCATTTAACATGTGCTGTTTTTCTTTTTCCCCAAAAGTTTCTCAGATGCTACCATTGAGTCTGATATTTCAATGCAAATTCAAATTTGACGAAGTAAAGATCATCGGGAAGTGGTGCTACAGCATTATACGCAGGAAGAGTTTGAGAAGAGGAGACAAAGCGTGCTTGAGATGATAGAGGAGGCGTGTCCACCACCCGGTGCCGCTTGAGACAGAGACGAAAAAGGCGTTGGAGGAAGGAAATTATAGCGTTGACTTAACTTAAAGGCAATGATACAATATCTGAAAACAAGTTACGCTAATTGTAGTAGTGGGGAGAAATGTTATGGGATACAAAGTTCTGGTAATGGGAAAGAATGACTCTGCAATAGATGTTTTCTTTAAACAGATGGATGATGACTTT
>CAZKAO010000086.1:0-13038 GCA_964550745.1 uncultured Acetatifactor sp. | reverse complement strand
GGAATCAACTGCAGCCAGGCCATGCCTTTCCCTGCCACAGGCACCTTGCCCGCCAGGGGGAAAAAATCCCAATACAAATATTCGCCGTCTGTCAGCCTAATCAAACTGACCAAGCCTGTAAAAATATCATTTTCCATTCGCATCTGGAAATATGGAAAGTACTGAAAAAACCATTTCTTATCACGATTTAGACGTTTCCTTGTCATATAACCTCCCTGTTGTCATCTTGCGGCATTCGCCAAAAGGTGACGCAGTTTCTCTCCAAAAGATATCTGTTTAGGACTGTTTATATGCCTACCTTACCATAAAAGCTCTGTGGTTTCAATGACAAATCCGCCTTGTTTTAGGCTATGGCTTATGATAGAATAAACTGGCAGGAAAATTTGCAAAAAGCAGCACTGAAAAGAGGGAACAAAATGATTGAGACAAAGGACCTCATCCTTGACAAGGCAAAATTCTCAGACTGGGAGGGAATGTACCACAATGTCTGGTCCCATCCAGAAAGCGCGAAATACATGCTTTGGAATGTTACCACCAATGAAAACGATGCCAAGACCAGAATTCAGAGAACCATTGAATTTCAGAAAAACCATGACTCCTATCTGGTCTATGAAAAGTCAAGCGGCAGACCCATTGGATTTGCAGCCATAGAAGAAAAGGCGCCTACCGTATACGGGGAAACCGGCATATGCCTGGGACCCGATTATGTGGGAAGGGGATTGGGTAAACAAATTCTTCAAGCCCTGATTCAGTATTGCAGAGAACATTTTGGAGCTACAGAGTTTATTTACTCCGCGCGAGAGAAAAATGAAGTTTCAAACAGGCTGGCGCTATCGCAGGGCTTTACGCTTATTGCCTCGGAGGCCAAGATTGACAGCCGCAGCGGACAACCCTACACTGTGCTGATATACAGCTTAAAATTGTAATAAGATAAACTCAATTCATTCAAAGGAGAATACTGACATGTCCAGAAAAATTGCTTTCTTTGATTTAGACGGAACATTGACATCCGAGGTTGACGGCTCGGTGCCGGAGGATGCGGCTGCGGCCATCGCTCAGGCCCGGGAAAACGGCCATTTAATGTTTATCAACACGGGCCGGTGCTTTCGGAATGTGGACCCGCACTTTCGCAATATCGGTTGGGACGGCTATGTGTGTGGCTGCGGCACCAATATCTACTGTGACGGGCGGGACGTACTCTATGTGACCCAGACCCATGCCACCATGATGCGCATCCTGGAGGCCGCCAGACAGACAGATGTGGATATCCTTTTTGAATCCCGCTCTCTGGTGGCCTTTGACCTGACCCGCCCCCTGCGGCATCCCAAAGCTCTGCGGCATTATCAGACTTTCATAGACCAGCATTACCATATGCCGGAGCATCTGGAAAACCCTAATTTTTTTGCGGACAAATTCGTGATCTGGTATCAGGAGGAATCCCAGCTGACCGCTTTCCGGCAGGTCAGCGACCAGTGGTTTGACTGCATCGACAGGGGCGGCACTTTTCGGGAATTTGTACCCTATGGCTACTCCAAGGCCACCGGTATTCAGTATGTCCTGAAGTACTACGGACTGACTCTGGAGGACGCCTATGCCCTGGGAGACAGCAACAATGACCTGCCCATGCTCTCCTATGTTCCACACAGCATCGCTATGGGAAATGCCTCCCCCGCCAGCCTTTTTGAGCAGGTGGAGTATGTGACGGCCCCCGCCAGCCAGGGCGGCGTCCGCCAGGCCCTGGCGCACTATCACTTTATCTGATTACAGGTTCTCGTTCTGTATCGTCTCCACAATGTTTTTCTTCTTGATCTTTCCCATGGAATAATGCATGGTCCCATACAGCAGCACCGCCACGGCCGCCGCCGAGATGAGGATGCCGCCCCAGGGGAAGAGGAATTCCATCTCAATTCCCTGGCTCACAGCCAGATGAAAACAGTAGGATATCCCAATACCCAGGGGAATGCCGACAAGCATCGCTTTGCCCCCATAGAACAGGCTTTCCAGCCAGATCATACGGCGGAACTCCTTTCCTGTCATGCCCACAGCCCGCAGCATGGCAAACTCCGGCGCTCTCAGCTCCATGTTGGTGGTGATGGTATTGAAAATATTGGTAACGCCGATCAGTGCCACCACCGTGATAAATCCGTACAGGAAGACGGATATCAGAATCCGGGTGCTCCTCTCCGCCCGATAGTGTTCCTCATAATTGGTGATCGTATAATTTACCAGATTCATGTTTCCCCGCACATCCGCCTCCAGCTGCGTGGCGTCCTCACACTTTATATAGATGTCCGTCATAGTTCCGAAACTGTTGCCCTTGCTCAGCGCCTCCCAATTCGCATCCATCCAGCTGTCGCTGACAACCAGCACGATTCCCTCATAGCTCCACCCGCTCATAAACAGGGGTTTCACTTCTGTCTGAATCGCCACCGTCACCGAGAGCTGCTCCTCACCTTCTCCCGCAATCACATCCCCCTTTTCAAAATGGGCGATGGTGCCCGTGGCTTCATGCCTTATATCCTCCTCATCATAGGAAATATATTCATACTCAGCGAAAGCAATAGCCTGATCCTGGCTGGCAGACACACCTACCCGGCGACAATAGCGGGCATAAGCCTCCTCCCCCAGAGAATATACCCTTATATGCTCCCCCGTTTTGTCCGAAAAACCATACCGCTCCAGATAATCCTCCGTCAGCGGCAGAGACTGCCCGGGAGCAATAAAGTTCCCCGTTCTTACCACCTCCGCCTCCTTCACTCCCTCCATCTGCGCCACAGCCAGCATTTTCTTATAGCTGTCGGAATCATAGCATGTGACTCTAAGCTGATATGGCATATCTTTATAGTAGATGTCGGAAGTGTGCTTAACCACATGCATAAATGTAGTCATGCCGATGAACACCGCCACCCCCACTACGATGGAGATTACTGTGGTGCGGTACTTGACCCGGGCACGGCGCAGATTTTTGTAGGCCACCTTTCCCCCTATGCCAAAAAGCCCGGGAATCCAGCGGGGACACCGCAGCTCCCGCCTGCGGATTTTTACGGTGGCGTTGGCCCGTATGGCGCTGATGGGCGATATTTTGGCGGCCCGCCTTGCCGACTGCCACGCCGAGAAGAAGATCGTGACGGACGCCAGAAGGACAGAGAGGACCACCGCCGCCCAGGATATGCCGAATACCAGCGGAATATCTGTGGCATCCTCCATCAGGCTGCTGACGGACCCAACCAGGATCACGGACGCCAGCACGCCGCTCAATATCCCCAGAGGGATTCCCACCAATCCCAGAAATGCCGCCTCGTAATAAACAATTTTCCTCTGCTGCTTTGCGGTGGTTCCCACGGAGGCCAGTCTGCCGTACAGCTTCATCTTCTCCGTCAGGGATATCGTAAAGCTGTTGCGGATACAGAATACGCTGGTCACAATAATAATGGTCAGAGCCACCGCCGCCATGGCATAGACCATATCCATGCTACGGGAAGAAAAGGTGAACCGCAGCCATTTCAGCAGATAATAGTTATCATCCACAGACTCGGCCAGATCCCTCAGCGCCGCATTCACCTGGTCGGCATGCTTAAGTCCCCAGTCCGTGTAGGTGGCGTAAATATCCAAAACCTCCGCCTCCATGGGATTTTCCAGATAAGTATACACGGAATAGCCTGGCGCAATGCGGTCCTCCACATTGTAATTGGGCCGCTCGATCATGCCCACGATGGTATAGGTTCGGCTTTCCCTGTCAGTCAGCATCTCCTCCTCGTAAGTGTAGGGATTATTCTGGTGCAGCGGATAATCTCCTGTCATCCTCTGCCCCACCTCCAGGGTGATGGTATCTCCCACACACAGTTCCACCATGCCATTGTACCGGATATGCCTGCTGACGACCAGCTCTGAGCCGTTTTCCGGCATTCTTCCCTGAGTCAGCACCAGGCCAAAGGTGGGGAGAGCGTCCTCATCGACAGCGCAGACATATACATAGGGTTTATCCGGATTCTGACTGCCCTCCAAAACGGCGTAACCCAGAGGCTGCATCAGCGCAATGCGTTCCAAATGCCGATTTTGCTCAAAATATTTCAGGTTCTCCGACTTTACCCCGTGAAAAGTGTAATACCAGTCCCCGTTTTGTTTTTTCTCATAGGCGACTATGCTGGCCCGAAAGCTGGTGGCAAGACAGGCCACTCCGGTGATCAGAGCCGTGGCCAGTATTACGCCGATAATGGTCACCAGCGTGCGCTTGCGGTTCTCCTTCAGGGAGCGAAAGCAACATTTCTGCAATACGTTCATCTCTCCGCCCTCCCCGACTCAAATTCCCCAGGAGCCTTGTCAGCGCCGTTTCCGGCAAAGGCAGGGGTCCGGACGCCAGCCACTTTCCCCTCCTGCACATGGCCGTCCTCTATGGTCAGTACCCGGCCTGCCTGCTTGGCCAGCTCCGGATTGTGGGTAATCATGATAATGGTCTGCTTATACTTCTGGTTGGCCTCCTGTAAAAGCGCCATGATCTCATCACTGGCCCGGCTGTCCAGATTGCCGGTGGGCTCATCCGCCAGCAGGATGGCAGGTCTGGTGATCAGCGCTCTGCCGATGGCCACCCGCTGCTGCTGTCCGCCGGAGAGTTCATTGGGCAGGTGCCCCAGCCTTTTTTCCAGCCCCAGAGTGTGTACCAACTCCCGCACCATCTCCGGGTCCGGCTTCCGTCCGTCCAGTTCACAGGGCAGAGTGATATTTTCCTCCACATTCAGCACCGGAATCAGATTGTAGAACTGATAGATCAGTCCCACCTGACGTCTGCGGAATATCGCCAGCTTGTCATCGTTCATCCCATAGATGTCCGTATCCTCTATCAGCACCCTTCCCGAGGTGGGGCGATCAACGCCTCCCAGCATATGCATCAGCGTGGACTTTCCGCTGCCGGAACTGCCCACCACTGCCACAAACTCTCCCTTTGCCACAGAGAGAGACACATCATTCACCGCCAGAACCTCATTGCTGCCCTTGCCGTATTTTTTGACCAAATGTTCCGTTCGTAAGATCTCCATGTCATCACCATACCTTTACTATTTATCGTTTCGTAACCGCTCTACCAGCACCATTTCAGAAGGAACAACCGCTGTCTCCAGAAATGATCAGCAATTGTGCATAGATCTGTACCCATTGCCTGGAGGTCTGTTCCGGCGATTACTTTTTCTTTAGTATAAAAAATGGAAATGACATTTCCGTGACATTTTCAGATTTTCTTATTTCCGATTCTCACTTCATAAACTTCAGGGAAAATACCGTCCCCTCCCCCTCCTGCGACTCCACCTGGATATGCCCGTGCTGCTGTTCCACCACCTCTTTGGCCAGCGCCAGACCAATGCCGATACTATCCTCTGCTGCATTGCTCCCCCGATAGAATCTCTGAAACAGCTTCTCCCGCTCTTCCCCGGATATACCTGTGCCGCTGTCTGTCACACGGATCTCGGTATAGATCTCATTCTCCGAGGCAGCAATCTGCACACTGCCGCCTGCAGGACTATGCTCAATGGCATTTTTTACAATATTGCAGAGCGCCTCCACGGTCCAGTTCTCATCCACAGCCAGGGACGCGCCCGGCTGTAGCTGCACATTCAGACAGACCTCTCTCCACTCCGCCGCCGTCTGCAGCCTTGCGACACATTTTTCTATCAGCTGCCCTGCCTCCACATGCGCTCGCTGCAATTCCACCACTCCGGCCTCCAGCCGTGAGAGCTTCAGCATGGTGGCAATCAGCCAGGACATCCCTGTCAGCTGCCTGCTGATCTCCGACAGAAAGCGATGCCTGGTGATCTGGTCCATCTCCTCATTTTCCATCAAATTATCCAAAAGTACGGTCATGGAGGTCATGGGCGTTTTCAGCTGGTGAGAAATATTGGCCACGGAGTCCGCCAGCGCCTGTCGCCGCCTCTGCTCCAGCGCAGCGGATTCCTTAAGCTTCACCGTGAGGCGGTACACCTCATTGCGCAGTCCGCTGAGTTCGTCATCCGCATTTTCCTCCAGTTCCAGACGGTAACTCCCCCTGCTCACCTTCTCCATATAGCGCTGCAATTCTTCAATCCGCCGCTGCCGCCTTTGCAGATAAGCAATGATCGCCAGTATTCCCAGAAAGAGCGTCAGAATCAAAAACAGATTCATGCCCGCCTGAAAATGCCACAGCCGCTTCTCCTGACTGTCCAGCGTGCGGCTGCCGTATTCTGAAAAAATGCCATATCTCGCCAGCAGCGCCTCCCCCTCCTCGGTAGACTCAGGGGTCTTCAACAGCTGAAACAATTCCTCCTCAGCCGCCTGGGGATATTCCCGCCGCACATTTTCCAGTATCCCCGCCGCCAATGCCGTGTACTCCCTGCGCATCTGATTTCGGAAAGCTCCCAGACCCAGGTTTGCCAGCAGGATGGTGGCGACCAGAAATACCGCCAGCCCCAGGATCAGTTTTTTCAGTTCCTCATTCCATCTTAGTTTCATAATTACCTCTATCTGCATATCTCTCTATACGATACCCCATGCCCCGGACGGTCTTGATGATTCTGCCCTCCGTATCCCCCAGCTTCTCCCGCAGCCTCTTGATGGTGACGGACAGGGTGTTGTCATTCACAAAGTTCCCAGAGATATCCCAGATGTCAGACAGAATCTCATCTCTGGTGAAGAGCTTGTCCGGATAGGTCATCATGCTGCTGAGAATCTTATACTCCAGCCTGGTCAGCGCCACCTCTACCCCGGATACCATGACCTTGCCGCTCTCCACGTCCAGGGCGATATTGCCGCATTGCAA
Source organism: uncultured Acetatifactor sp. (assembly GCA_964550745.1). Lineage (GTDB taxonomy): Bacteria > Bacillota > Clostridia > Lachnospirales > Lachnospiraceae > Acetatifactor. The sequence continues at coordinate 6,257 of CAZKAO010000086.1, read as the reverse complement.
TACTTCCCGCTCTTTATTTCCCCGACGCAGCACATTTTTAATCCGGGAGAGCAGTTCCCTGTTGCGGAAGGGCTTGATAATATAATCGTCCGCCCCCAGTTCAAAGGCATGTACCACGTCCTCCTCCTCTTCCCTGGCCGTCAAAAAAATAATGGGAAAATCGTATTGCTGCCGAACAGACTGGCAGAGTTGATAACCATCCCCGTCCGGCAGGCCGATGTCCAGCAGCATCAGATCCGGCAGTTCCTTCTGCAGCATCCGCTCCGCCTCCCGTCTGCGCCGGGCCGCCTGACAGGCATATCCCTCCTGCTCCAGCAGATATTGCAGCCCCATGATGATTCCATCGTTGTCTTCCACTAAGAGTATTCTCATAATATCCTCCATGCTGCAATTATTTGTCAACTCAAATCTATACAAACGGCGATTAATTCCTGCGAGTCATTATCGTCTGCAAGTCCGCTGTTTATCGGGACTGTGTGCAAGAGAGGTTAAATCCTCTCCTGCTATTTTACCCTTTACGGCTGCCCATTGCAACACCAAACCTGTGCATGTTTCCGTGTTCTTAGATTTGTGGTGCTATGAATATCTAATCGTCCGTGAGTATAACTGTTCAGAATGTGAGATAAGAGAGATTGGACTACCTAAAAAGGAAAACGCAGAAAATGTTACCATTATTAAGAAAGCTATAGACAATGCAAACCACCGGCAGAGCCGGTGGTTTGGACGTAAAGCTGTGAATATATTACAATCCATAATCTGACAGAATCCTGGCAAACTCTTCAGATTTGGAAAATCCTTCCAGTACAGTATTGCGGTCCATGCCGGCATCCAGCTGGCTAACCCATCCGCTCTTTCCGGCCGGGTCAGAGGCGCGGCCTAAAAAGGTCTCATACAGGGTTTCCACATATTGCGCATTACTGGTTTTTTTGTCAACGTATTCCTTGGAAAGGAAAAAGCTTTTGGCAACGTCTTCGGGACTCATGATACCTGAGCTGATTCGGTTTGTCCAGTCGTCCATGCCTCCCTTTTCCCCATCCCGTCCCAGTACCTTGGTGTAGCAGCGTTCGACAAACTGTCGGATACCAGGATTATAAGGAATGCCATCCTCCCGCATAGTCCCCCGGATGATGCCATAAGTATCGCAAAGTTTATCAAACTCAGCCGAGTTTACAAAGCCGGATAACACATATCCCCTCTCCCTGCCAGCCGCCAGTTCTCCCAGCCAGCCACTGCGGCCTCCTGCGTCAGCCGTGCGGTCAAAAAATGTGTGGTATAAGATATCTACAAATTCTTCATTTCCTGTATTGCGATACTGAAATTCCCGGCTCATGATAAAACCATATGCAATACCGGCCCCGTCCGTCTCATGGTTCAACAACTGCCTGACCCAATCCTCTTTTCCGGCTGGGTCAGGATTCCGGTTCAGCACTATTGTATACATCCTTGATACGAAGGATTCCACAAATTGCCTGTCCTTATCCGAAACCGGCGGCTGCGGAACCGGGGTTGGCTCCGGGGTCGGGACTGGCGTAGGTGCCGAGGTCGGAACTGGCGGGGGCGCCGGGGTTGGCGTTGGCGTAGGCGCCGAGGTCGGCGCTGGCGGGGGCGCCGGGGTTGGCGTTGGCGTGGGTTCAGGCTGCAGATCAGCCCCAAGGGGGACAAATGGATACTCATTTTGTTCCGCATATTCCTGCGCCGTTGATCCCCTCAAGCCATAAATTGTCACCGGATATCCATTAATCGAACACTCCTCAAGCACAACGGAATCTGCGTACACCCAACAAGACTCTAAACCGCTAAAAGCTCCAGAACCGATACGAGTCATATTTTGCCCAAGCACTACTTTTTTCAGTCTTGAGCCAGAGAATGCAGATCCTCCGATCTCAGTAACGGTGGTCGGCAGACTAATACTCTCCAGTTTACCGCACCCCAAAAAAGTACATTTCTTAATCTGTGTAAGTCCATAGGGCAGCTCGACATTAGCCAATCTACGGCATTGATAAAATGCATATTCTCCAATTTCGGTACAGCTTTCAGGTATTGTTATACTCTGCAGGCTCTCACAATAACTAAATGCATATTCTCCTATGTGCTTGAGTCCTTTAGGCAAATTAATGCTTTCCAGGCCACTGCAGCCCGAAAATGCCTGGTCGCCTATGGTCCTAATGTACCTTGGCAGGGTAATATTGGTGATGTCATAACAATTTTCGAATGCACCCTCCATTATACCTACCGTCTTATAACTCCCAAACATTGTGGGGACTGTAACATCCCCGCCCGGACCCGTATATCTGAAGATCACACACTCATAAGCGTTATCTACTATCACGCAACTATAGTAGTTCCCCCAGTAGCCCGCTCCTACCAGAGAATCCTCGCCCTCATCCGGGACTTCTACCGCCTGTGCATTCATTTCAATAACCGCCGGGCTTTCCATTGCTTCCGCCTCAAACACTCCAATGCTGCCAAACGGCGCTGCCAGAATGCACAATACCAGAAACATCGAGAGTAAAATCACAATGCCGCTTCCTTTCCTGTGCTTCTTATCCTTTCCCATACTTTATTTTATTCCTCCCCAATCAGTGTACTGCAAGTTCCCCTCCTGGCACACAGACTCCGATCTGTGCACCGGGAGGGGAACCTGCTTCCAATTATTCTACTATAGTGAAATATATTCCGCAACGTTAATCAATATGCCCCAAAATACAGATTTTTTGTGCTGCCTGGCACATTTGCGGTTTGCTGCGCTGTTTGCAGATATACAGGTGTATCTTACCCTGATGCAAATCCACTGACTTTTTCGGGAAAAGACCGAAAATGGACAGATCTTGATTATATGTCTTGTTTTTGATCACGTAAAAAAAGAGGTGCCCGAAAACACCCCTTCTCTGCTTAACAAAACAATTTAGATTTGGCATAGTCCTTTAGCTACCTACTGGATATCCGTCACCTTGTAGCCCTGATCTGCAACGGTCTGCTTCAGAACATCTTCGGAAATATCGCCGGTCAGTGTGATAACCGCTGTGCCGGTCTCATGGCTGACGACCGCCTGTGCCACAGCCTCCAGCCCCTCCAGAGCCTTTTTCACATGCGCCTCGCAATGTCCGCACATCATTCCCTCAATTTTTAATGTCTTTTCCATGTTTTTCGTCTCCTTTTCTTTTTTATTATTAGATTTATTCTTGATCGAACCAAACCTGGTTCTATGATCTTTTGATGCGTCATGCATCCTGAAAAAATTCAGGCGCAGCGCATTGGTAACTACGCTGAAGCTGGACAGGCTCATGGCCGCCGCCCCAAACATGGGATTCAGCTGCCAGCCCAGTACACTGATAAACACGCCCGCCGCCAGCGGAATGCCGATAATATTATATATAAATGCCCAGAACAGGTTTTCATGGATGTTGTGCAAGGTGGCACGGCTTAGGCGGATTGCGGCGGGAACATCCGACAGCCGGCTCTTCATCAGCACCACGTCTGCTGCATCAATGGCCACGTCCGTCCCTGCACCGATGGCGACACCGATATCGGCGCTTGTCAGCGCAGGCGCATCATTGATGCCGTCTCCCACCATAATGACCTTGCCTTTCTCTTTCAGCCTGCGGATCACGCTCTCTTTTCCATCGGGCAGCACCCCCGCAATCACCTCGTCCACTCCGGCCTGGGCACCGATTGCGTTGGCGGTGCGCTCGTTGTCCCCGGTCAGCATCACCACCTGAATGCCCATGCTGCGCATCTCCTGAATGGCTGTGGGACTGTCCTCCTTGAGCACGTCCGCCACGGCGATAATACCGCAGAGTTCTCCGCCGCGGGCAAAAAACAGCGGCGTTTTGCCCTCCTCTGAGAGCTGCTCAGAGCTTTTCTTTACTTCCTCGGAAACAGACACCTGTTCTCTGATAAATTTATAGCTGCCACCGTAGAGAACCGCATTCTGCAGGGTTGCCGTTAAACCGTTTCCGGGAAGAGCCTTAAAGTCTGTGACCTCCTGCGCCATCACCCCGTCCTGCTCCGCTTTTTGGTTGATCGCCCTTGCCAGAGGATGCTCGCTCTTTTTTTCCAGAGAATAGGCAAGCTGCAGCAGCGTTTTGCTGTCATAGCCATTAAAGGGAAGAATGTCTGTGACCCTAGGCTCCCCCTGGGTGATGGTTCCCGTTTTGTCCAGCGCCACAATCTGCGTTTTTCCCGTCTCCTCCAGGGAAACCGCCGTCTTGAACAAAATGCCGTTCCTTGCCCCCATGCCGTTGCCCACCATGATGGCAACCGGGGTGGCAAGACCGAGGGCACAGGGACAGCTGATCACCAGTACCGATATGCCCCTCGCCAGTGCAAAGCCTGCTGTCTGTCCCAACAGAAGCCACACAATAACGGTGATAAAAGCGATGGTGATGACCGCTGGTACAAATATTCCCGACACTTTATCCGCCACCTTGGCAATGGGCGCCTTGGTCGCCGCCGCATCGCTGACCATCTGAATGATCTGAGACAGGGTGGTATCCTCCCCCACTCTGGTGGCCTCACATCGTATAAAACCCGACTGATTCAGCGTGCCTGCCGATATTCTGTCCCCGGCGGCTTTGTCCACGGGGATGCTTTCTCCCGTCAATGCAGACTCATCCACAGCGCTGCTGCCCTCTAAGACGATACCATCCACCGGGATATTCTCGCCGGGACGCACCACAAAACAATCTCCCTTTGCCACCTGCTCTATGGGGACTGTAACCTCTGTGCCATCCCGCAGGATTGTGGCTGTTTTGGCGGCCAGCTTCATCAGCCCCTTCAACGCGTCGGTGGTCTTTCCCTTGGAACGGGCCTCCAGCATTTTCCCCAGTGTGATCAGCGCCAGAATCATGGCAGCGGACTCAAAATAGAACTCATGCATATAGTCCATAACCGCTCCCGCATCACCTCTGACCTGCGCATCCGTCATGGCGAACAGTGCAAAGGTGCTGTAACCGAACGCCGCCGTGGCGCCCAGAGCCACCAGAGCGTCCATATTCGGCGCACGATGCAGCAGACTCTTAAAGCCGCTGATAAAAAACTTCTGGTTGATGACCATGACGATAACCGTAAGCAGGAGCTGCACCAATCCCTGCGCCACATGGTTGTGGGCGAAGAATGAGGGCAGCGGCCATCCCCACATCATATGCCCCATGGAAAAATACATGAGCGCAATCAGAAAGCCCAGTGAGGCAATCAACCGTCGCTTTAATACAGGGGTTTCCTTATCCTTCAGGGCCTCCTCATCTGAGGCGGACCGGGCGCTCTGACTTTTGGCTCCACTTTTTAGAGCCGCTCCATATCCTGCGTTTTGAACCGCCGCTATAATATCTCCGGCGGCTGCAGTACCCTCCACGCCCATGGAGTTGGTCAACAGACTCACCGAGCAGGAGGTGACGCCCTGCACCCCGGATACCGCTTTCTCCACCCGAGCGCTGCATGCGGCACAGCTCATTCCGGTAACTGTATATTGTTCCATAATCGATTCTATTATGCTCCTTTCTGAAAATAAATAACTACGATTTTATTTCATCAGCTTCTGGAGGGTAGCCACCAGTTCATCGATTACCTCGTCCTTGCCCTCCCGAATATCTCTGGCGACGCAGTCCCGAATATGATTGGCTATCAAATCCTTATTAAAGGCATTGACTGCTGCATTGACCGCCGCAGACTGCATCAGTATGTCCGTACAATAGGCATCCTTTTCCACCATTCCACGAATCCCCCTGATCTGTCCCTCAATCCGGTTCAGGCGGTGAATCAGTTTCTTACGCTCTTCTTCTGAGCGGTCTGTTATCTTCCCACAGCATTCCTGCATATGTTTATCGGGCATAGCTCTCTCCTCCTCGTTGCATACCCCCTACGGGTATATTTATTATATACCCCCAGGCGGTATATGTCAATATGTATTTTATATTATAGAAGTTTTTAAATACAAAAAAAGCAGGCACAAACCTACTTTTAGAATAAACATTATGATAAAATTATATACGATAGTGGCATGTTTTGCCGAAACTAAATATTGCTTGCATTTTACTCGAAGTTAAACGCTTGCGTTTAATCTTCCATACCCTCAAAACCGAACATTGAACTGCTTCTATCTTATCTTCCTGTCTGCTTACTTACTTTTCCTTCATCCTCTTCCCTATTACGCTTAGTTGCCCCTTGGGGCAACTGAGGTTGTTTTGCAACCTCTATTCCCTTCTTGGTTAAACTTTCGGCCGATTAGTAAATGTCAGCTGAACACATTGCTGTGCTTA
>CAZKAO010000085.1:0-13334 GCA_964550745.1 uncultured Acetatifactor sp. | reverse complement strand
CCATTCGAGTTGCTCTGTTCCCGAGATCTGCGGCGCCCACTTATAGATGGGATCTCTCTTTACAGTGGTAATGACCCATGCGCTGTCCGAATCGCAGACCACCTGCACGGTAGAATGAATTTCCTGCTCCTGCGAGTAATCCATGCTGAAAACCTTTTCAGGAATCTCCGTACCCGCCCCCTTTCCGCAGGCAGATAGCAGCACTCCCGCCCAAAAAGAAAGCATCCCCACTAAAATCGTTTTTTGATTCATTCGTTTCTGCATCCTATTTTCTCCTCCCAAACATGAAACACAAGTGTCTCATATACCGATTTATGCGGTATTACCGGCCAGCCTGCGATATGCATGAACAAGGAAAGTTTGCTGCTTAGTAACTATATTATATAAGCTATGGTATATTCAAGCAATATTTTTCTCCGTTTCAATAAAGCAGAGCAACACAGGAGATGGTGTTGCTCTGTTCTATATGGCCGCATTGAATGAATTAGTCATTGTTTATGTTTATACTATAAATTTAATACCAATCCGTTTGCCCGTAAATATCACACCACGCCCTAAGAGTGACTTGTACCCCTGTAGATTTATTTACCAGAACTATAGATGCATAGCATGTATCATTGGAGAAGGAAGATGTGGGCGGATTGGGCATATCATATTTATCAGTGTTATGATTCCAAACTGCAACCAGATTTGCAGTATATCCATCCGAGTAATCAAATATGAATGTAACGTTGGCATCGCCTTTCACAACATTTTGATCAGCGCGAGCATTGGTACTCTCAGTTTGATTCTCGGCCGCACTGACATGCACCATCGAGCTGCCACACAGTACTGCTAACGCAAGCAAAAAAGCAAAAAACTTTTTAAAATATTTCATACATTTATCCCTCCTGAATAGATTCATCCAACACAGCCTCAATTTGCTTTATTTCATATTAATATTATATATTTTATTTGTCGGCTTGTCGATGTTTCTTTGTTATTTTGTCATTTGATTGTTGTTTTTATAGGTTGCCAATGGTTTATGCTTTATTGCACAAAGTCTACACTATGACGCACATTCTATCTCCGGCATTTCCTGTTCAGTGAGATCCCATGTTTCAGTTTCCCCGATAACTGTATGAACCATTCCCTTGCCTCCAGCAGTTACGCTTCTCTCTCGTATTAGGCATCCTTGTTTGCTCTGCCATACTATTCTGACTCCTTTCCGCATTTTCAAAACAACACTATACCGTCTCCCCTGTGAGATGCTGCCCGGAATAGTAAACAAACACCCTGTACCATTTTGTCTTAATTTAGGCAAAGTCAAGACCACCGGCTTAGCCGGTGGCTTGCTCTGGGGCTGTGAAAAAATGGAGTGATTGAAACTCCATTTCTCACAGCTCCTTCTTTGTTATGACAAGATCATGAAAGGCCCATCTCCCTCTGGGTATTACGGTTTTTTGCCGCCAATCGAAATGCTTTTTCCATTGCCGGTGTAAGTTCAGGAGAATCATCATCAAAAATGATCTCTCTCTTTGCTGCATCTTCTATCTGCCTGATCTGCTCATCTGTAGGCTTTTGATTTCTATCTAAAGTAACTGTCCGTATCATAATAAATACTCCTTTCTGTTTTTGTGGCAAGTCTCGCTGATATTAACCGTATATTGTAAATCATTAAAGACCAAAATTGCAGTATCAAAATCAATCCCATGCTTCTCCAAATTTAATTGATTCATATCCTCGTCCCATTCAAATGTCAACGAAATAACTCCTTTTTTCATAAATAAAATTTCTTTATTTTTCCAGTACAAAGTCCTTCTTAGCCGGGAGGATTTGGGCTCTGTCCCCTATGATCTCCCGGATAATCCGTAGTTCCACCTGTTGCCGGTGCTTCAGGTGGGAGATCAGGTCCTCAAAATCTTTATACTTATGGGCTTTCCCATAGGGCGAGTTTACCAGATACTCCATCATTAAAGGATACCACATCTGATTTCCCTGGTCGTCGGACCGTTCTTTCTGTATGATTCTGATATTTTCCGCAATTTTGTCACTGTACAGATACAGCAGTCGGAAATGCTCTCTGGGCATAACAGCGTACAGTCTGCGGTAAAAGTCCAGAATCTCCTCATCCCTCAGCTGGTGAAACAGAATCAGGTCCTCCACAATGTTCTGCAGAAAGGCACATTCAAACAGATAACCACTGCCATGAAACCTCTCATACCTCCCCAATACTATCCGCTCCAGTTCCTCCAGACTCCTTCTGCCGTTGTATATCTCATACTGTTCCAGGTCCCTGTGAAAACCCGGAATATCGGTGATAATTCTGGTGTAGGTGACGATATAGTGTTCCCCTTCACGAAACGTACCTGCCTCAATCTCTTTGCGGATGGGGGCATATTTCTCCAATACAGCTGCATATTGCTCTCCGTCCATCCATGCGCACCAGGCCAGCTCCACCGGCGAGTAATCACCCTCCCGGCACTCTTTATACTCCGGCTTTTGGCGGGCAATCTCCGACAGCAAAGTGGACTTTCCCATACCCTGTAATCCCTCGATAAAAATATTATCCATAGTTTTCCCTCCTCAATCTACAACTGGACCGTCCCTGTGGCAATTTTCTCCCGGAACCTGGCATCATGCTCCACGAATAACATGGTCGGTTCATAGTCCAAAATCAGCTTCTCGATCTGCATCCTGGAAAAAACATCCACATAGTTCAAAGGTTCATCCCACACATATAAATTCGCTGGCTTGAGCAGACTGGCGGCAATTAAGACCTTCTTTTTCTGCCCCTCTGAGTACTCCTCCATCCCCTTCAAAAACTGATTGCGCTCCATATCCAGCTGCCTGAGTATGGCGCAAAACAGGCTTTCTTCCAGATTCCGCTCCCTGCAGAAGGCGGAAATACTGCCTCTAAGCATGGACGTATCCTGGTTCACATAGGAGATCACCAGCCCGGAGGCCGTTTCACAGACTCCCGTCTCGCAGACTTCAGCCCGGAAGGGATATTTTTCGTCCGCTGCGCCAGCCTTCTGCAAGATCATTTTCAGCAGCGTTGACTTGCCGCACCCATTGCTGCCATGTAGGGCAATCCTCTGGCCCTGACTGATGTTAAAAGCAAGATCTGTAAAAAGCGGCCTTTCGGCATTCTCATATCGCAGACTATACTCCCGAATATTCACCAGGGTATCCTTGTGGTGCCGAAGCGGCATAATCTTTAAATCCACCGGCTGCTCCAGGTCTGCCAACAGTCCTTCCTTTTCCTCGATCTCCCGATGAATGCGCTTCTCCATCTGCTTTACCCGACTCTGCGCTTTCTTTGTCTTGGCACCAATATATCCCCTGGTGTCTTTGCGCCTGTCAGGCTCCTCTATGGGATCAAAACCAATCTTTGTACTTTCGTTCTTATCGGCCCACCTGGCAGTGCGTGCCGCCGCCTGCTTCAGTTTCCCGATCTCCTTGAGATGCTTCTCGTTCTCCGCCTGGACAAACTGATCTTTTCGCTGCTTGTTCTCCCACCATGTGGAAAAATTCCCGCTCTGTAGTTCAATGGTCCGCCGGTTCAACACCAGCACATGATCCACACAAAAATCCAGCAGGTCCCGGTCATGAGATACCAGGATAAAGCCTTTCTTGGACGCCAGATAGCGTTTTACAACCTCCCTGGACACCTGGTCCAGATGGTTGGTGGGTTCGTCAATCAGCAAAAAGTCGTTCTCCCCTGAAAACAGGACCGCCAACAATACTTTAGTCTGCTCCCCTAGGCTTAAGCTCGCAAAGGGCCTGTATAACATCTCCGATCCATGACCTAACTGCTCCAGTTCACAGATTACACGCCACGGCTCGCATCCGGCCTTAAGTTCCTCCATGAACTCCGCCGCAGAAAGCCGCATCTGTCCATCGCTGACAGCATAGGGAAAATAGTCAAACACCGCCTGAGTACTGATGGTTCCCTGGTAGGGGAACTTTCCCTGCAGCAGCCCCAGGAAAGTGGTCTTCCCCTTACCGTTGCGCCCCAGCAAGCCCAGCTTCCAGTCCGTGTCAACCGAAAAAGAAACATCCTCGAAAATATTGTCAAAGCTGCCCTCATAAGAAAAGGTCAGGTGACTCACATTAATTTGTGCCATATGCATTCCTCCATTCAAGGCTCTGAACAAAAAACAGAACCATTTGCTGCCAAACAGTTCTGCACATCCTCAAGCCCTGTTATTCTGATTGCTATAGCACACCTTTCTGACAAAGTCATATCTGAAACTGTCATCCCAGAAAACCTTGCCGGAAATTTACCGCACAAAAAGAAGGGTTATGAGAACATAATCCACTTTTGGCAACATGACTGATCAACATGGGAACTCCCCCCATGCTGTTCTCAACCTTCATGTGATCAAAAGCGAACTAAATTCTCATCTTTTCACCCCTCTCCTCAAGATGGGACTATTCTAACACGCCCCATTTGATTTGTCAAATACAACTTGCCTGTAACAATAACGGAAATCAAATTGATTCTACATCAGCGGCGCCACTACTTTCATAAGGCAGCCCATCAGTTTTCTAAACCAAGGCTCCGCCTTCAACGTCTCATATGTCACGATCCGGCACTGGGCCAGCGTGGCCTGACAGTCCGCCTCCATATCCGCCAGACAGGGAACGCCATAGAGATAGGCCGCGCACTCAAAATGATGGTACAGACTGCGGTAATCCAGATTGATGGTTCCCACCACCCCCTCCCGGTCATCGCTGACAAACAGCTTGGCATGCACGAAGCCAGGAGTATACTCATAGATCTTAACGCCGGAATCCAGCAGTGAGCGATAGTGGGATTTGGCCAGGGCATAGGCCGGCCGCTTGTCCGGGATGCCGGGCAGGATCAGTTTCACGTCCACGCCACGCTCGGCGGCAAATTTCAGCGCCGTCTCCATCTCCCCGTCCAGAATCAAATAGGGGGTCATGATGTGTACATACTTGTGGGCACGGTTCAAGATATCCATATATACCCGCTCGCCCACCCGCTCATCATCCAGCGGACAATCGCCGTAGGGCATCACATAACCGGGAGCTTTTTCCTCCCTCTGAGGGGCCGCAGCCGCCGATAAAAACCGATCAAATTCCAGCTCCTTTTCCTCAATTCCCCACATCTCCAGAAACATCAGCGCAAAGCTTTGGGCCGCCTGACCTTTCAGCATGACAGCCGTGTCTTTCCAGTGTCCAAACTTCTTTTTGTGGTTGATATACTCATCCGCCAGGTTAATCCCGCCCGTAAAGGCCGTATGACCGTCGATAACCAGTATCTTGCGGTGGTCACGGTAGTTATAATGAGTAGATACAAAGGGGGTGAGCGGCGCAAACATCTTGCATTTTATGCCCAGCTTTTTTAGTTTCTCCGGATAATTGTGAGAAAGCGTGGTAAATTCGCAAAACCCGTCAATCATGATGCGGACCTCAACGCCCTCCGCCGCCTTTTTTGCCAATATCTCCAGGACCTTCCCCCACATCAGCCCCTCTTCCACGATAAAATACTCCAGGAAAATATAATGCTGTGCCTGCTCCAGCTGCCGCAGCATCTCCTCCCATTTTCGCTCCCCCAGAGGAAAATACGTCACAGCGGTATTGTCGTACACTGGATGACAGCCGCTTCTGCCCATATAGTGCGCCAGCGCTACAACTCCCGGAGATTCCTGCTCTAGTCTGCGGATCACCTCCATATCCTGAGGAATACAGTCCTTTGCCTGCCTGATGATCTGATCCACCCGCTTCTTTATCAGCCGATGACCAATCTCGCTTTTAGTAAACCACAGCAAAAATGCGCCAAACACCGGCATCAGCATGATGACCACCAGCCATGTGATCTTCGCTGTGGGATCAAAACGGCTGTTCAACAGATACAGTACCATAATCACGGCAAAAACCGTCATCAATCCCGAAATAAATGGCTGTATATCCCGAAAACGTATAAACACACCAAGCAGAATCGCTACCTGCCAAAGAAACAGCAGCAGTATCACTCCAAAACGGCTGAATAGCGCATGTATCAACCCTTTCTGCCCCTTTTTCAGCAGACGCATACCCATGCCCTGCGTCTCCTTATTCGTCATAACAAACCGACCTCCTTATACCTGACTATCCCAATTGGTAAAGCCTTCCTGCCATATTCACTATGATAGCATGATTTGTATGCGGAATCAATGGAATACTATCTGCAAAAAATCTTTGAAATTTATCCCGAAATAGTATATACTAGAATTTAGTTTACACTTTTTTATATTTTGAGGCAAGACGTCGGTTTTGCCCGGAAAGGAGTCAATGTTTCATGGAGAAAATTGCAAGCTTTACCATCGATCACATCCGGCTTTTGCCCGGCGTCTATGTTTCCCGCAAAGATACCGTGGGACAGGAGGTAATCACCACCTTTGACTTGCGCATGACCAGCCCCAATGACGAACCAGTCATGAACACGGCGGAGGTACATACCATTGAGCATCTGGGAGCCACTTTCCTGCGCAATCACTCGGACTATGGGAACAAGACCATCTATTTCGGCCCCATGGGCTGCCGCACAGGCTTCTATCTGCTGCTGGCGGGGGATTACCACTCCAAGGATATCGTTCCCTTGATTACCCAGATGTTCGAATTCATCAGGGATTTCCGAGGGGAAGTGCCCGGCGCATCCCCCATGGACTGCGGCAATTATCTGGACATGAATCTGAATATGGCCAATTATCTGGCAGAACGATACCTGAATCAGGTGTTGTATCAGATTGATGACCACCGCTTGGTCTATCCTGACTGAGGAGAGGAGAATGTATATGAGTAAAATCGGTATTATCGGCGCCATGGAGCTGGAGGTAGATACTCTGAAGGCGCAGATGACAGTTACTGGGCAGACTACTAAAGCCGGCATGGATTTTTTTGAGGGTACTCTGGGACAGGCTCAAGTGGTTATCGTCCGCTGTGGCATCGGCAAGGTCAACGCCGCCATGTGTGTGCAGATTCTGATTGACCTGTTTGAAGTCACCCATGTGATCAATACCGGCGTGGCAGGTTCCCTGAATGCCGCTCTGGATATCGGCGATATTGTCATTTCACAGGATGTTATCCATCACGATATGGACGTCCGTGTATTTGGCTATGCACTGGGCCAGGTTCCACAGCTGAATACCCTGGCTTTCCCCGGAGATGACACCTTGATCCGCTTAGCACTCAATTCCTGTGAGGAAGCCAATCCCGGATTACATACAACAGTGGGCCGCATTGTCAGCGGAGATCAGTTTATCTCCGGCAAGGAGGTTAAGAACAGGTTGATTACAGAATTTCATGCAGACTGCACAGAGATGGAGGGGGCTGCCATTGCTCATGCCGCATATCTGAACGGTATTCCCTTTGTGGTCATCCGTGCTATCTCCGACAAGGCAGACGACAGCGCCGAGATGGATTATCCTACCTTCGAGCGTGAGGCTGCCAGCCATTGCGCCCGTCTGGTTGAAGTTCTGGTAAAAAAGCTATAAATATTATAATGGAGGAGAGAGAACGATGTTAGAACAACTAAAGAAAGCATCCCTGAAGCAAAAAATGCCCGCAGTCATCATCATGTTTATTGCGGCAGTGGCCTTGTTGGTGTATTTTGGACCGGATTTCATCACCTGGGTAAAGGGCCCGGTAAAGTTTGAAGATCTGTCCAAGGATGAGATCAAGGATCAGTATGTCACCATGACCTTTGAACTGACCTTTGGCACCTATGCCACTGAGACTACCACTACCACCCGTAACGGAGTCAAGGTCTCCGAGCGGGAATCCATGCAGTACCATGCCGTGTTGATCGGGGGACTTGAGCCCTATATGTACACCGACAAGATGTTTGAGTATATCGGCTTGGCCATTCCGTCCAAATATTTTACCACCGTCAAAACCATCGATCGCAACAGCGACAAATTCTTTGAAGACTATGACCTGAGACATTTAAGTACCAACATGCAGGTGACCGGAAAGATCTTCCCCATGGATGATGAGATGCTGCGTTACTACAAAAAATTCTTCAACTATAGCGACTACACTGATGAAGAGTTTAAGCAGTACTGCGCGCCTTACTATATCAAGGTTGACCAATTGTCCCACGGTGATGTGAACTTTGTGCTGGCTGGGAATGTACTTGCCGTGGTATTGCTTGTGATTGCAATATATATGTTGGTCAGAGCGCTCACTGGCGGCTACCAGAGTAAGCTGATCAAAGATCTGAAAGCTCAGGGCGATATGGAGCTTCAGCGGGCCGAAACAGATTTTGAATCTGCAGCCGAACCGGTCAAGGGTTTCAAAGTAGGACGCAGCTATCTGTTCGACTGTTCAAGCGCCAAAACAAAGCTTTACCCTCTGCGCCAGGTGGCATGGGCCTACACTCACCAGACCAATCACCAGAAATACGGCCGCACAGTGAGTACTACATACAGTATCATGCTCTATACTGAGGACAAAAAGCAGCATCAGCTGTCTATGCCCAGCAAGGATGCCTGCAATCAGCTTATCGATGAGTTGAATAAAAAATGTCCTGCTGGGATCTTCGGCTACAGTGATGAGCTCAAGCAGCTGTTTAACAGGAACTTTGATGAGTTCACCCGTCTACGCCGTCAAAAGGAGGCGGAGATGAATCCAAATCCGGGTTATAATGATATGTATGCCGATATGAATCAGAATACCGGCAATAACCCTTACAATGTATAAGTAAATCAAAAAGCGCTCCTTCGGATGGGATGATCCATCTGTTGGAGCGCTTTCTATCTGATTTCTCTCTGTCAGGCTTCCTCTCCCTTT
Source organism: uncultured Acetatifactor sp. (assembly GCA_964550745.1). GTDB lineage: Bacteria > Bacillota > Clostridia > Lachnospirales > Lachnospiraceae > Acetatifactor. The sequence continues at coordinate 4,553 of CAZKAO010000085.1, read as the reverse complement.
CGAGCCTTAAATACCAACAGCTTGCTGAGGATATAGTTGCCTAAGAATACCAGCACAGCCGCTACGAAAGTAGTTATATAGGTATTGATGCCCAGCAGGCCAAAGACCTGGCGTACTACGAGTTCCAATATAAACGTAGATACTCTGGAGAGGACAAATTTGGGAATCTCCTTTCCCATGGGCTCATGGCTCTTAAACACAAATCTCCGATTGGTAAAATAAGCGAAAGTCACACCCGCCACCCAGTTGACGGTACTCATCACCGCATTCTGAAACGGCGTGGGGTGCAGGGGGTTACCAAACAGCAGCCAACTGGCCAGATACATGGCTCCCCAGGACACGAGGGTCGTGAGCACTCCCACGATCAGATAGGCGATCATCTCCTCGTATTTCTTCATCAACCCTTTTATTTTCTCTATCATAAAATTCCTCTTTTCCCAGATATTTATTAACTGCCTTTTACTTTACTATGAGAAAACAGGCTTGTCAAGCAACTTTATGATAAACGGCCAATGTTGTCTACTATCTCTTTTCGAAAAATGTTCCCGCAGGAGAAGGTCCGCTAGTGTAATTTAAGGTACTTTTCATTTACCCCATTATCCATAAGTATCTGTGAAATTTCATTATATACCATCACTACTTCTTTTCCTTTATATGGTGGTTCTGGCTTTCCAAAAAATCCAACATCAGTCGCTTCATCAAACACCCAGATATTGAACGCTTTAATCTCTTTAATAAGATCTTTTTCAAGTATAAACTCAAAAGTATTGATAACACCGTCCAATACCGTTGGACATTCAACTTCCTTAAAAGAAAAAATATCCTTATGCTTATGCATTGCTTTCTTGATCTTGCTTATATCTTCACAACTAATAGTCGCTGTGAAAAAATCAACCTTTGTATTAGTTTCATCGTCAATAGATCTATTTCTTTCGAAATATAAGCATCTCACATCTCCCTTTTCCAAACTTTCAATTACATCAACTTGAGAAATCATACCTCCCCAGGCATCAGCAAGTTCATATCTAAAAATTCTTTTTTCTTTCACTATTGTTTCACCTTCAGATTCTGTTTTACGTTTGTTTTTCTTGGATACCATATTTACCTTAACAACAATCGGTTTTCGACAGAAACACAATTTCGATAAAGAGATTTATTATAAAAGCTTAAGAGTTCACCACATTGCGCAGTTCTCCCCTCTGGAAAGCCTCGATATTCTTTGCCACCTCCTCCACGCAGCGGGTGCGTGCCTCCACGCTGGCCCAAGCCAGGTGAGGCGTAATAATAAGCTGGTTGCTGTCCTTCAGCAGGCTTAAAGGATTGGAGGACTGCAGGGGCTCGCCGTCCACCACGTCCAGTCCGGCGGCGGCAATCTCTCCAGCCACCAGCGCCTCATACAGGGCACGGTTGTCCACTACGGCTCCTCTGGCGACATTGATCAGGATCGCTGTCTTTTTCATCCGGCGCAGGGCATTTTCATCTATAATCCCCCTCGTAATCTCGCTTAAAGGGCAGTGCAGGGACAGGATATCGCTCTCCGCAAACAAGGTATCCCTGTCCACCTGGGGATAAGCCGTGCAGGTGCTTTTACCTGTGACAGAGGTAAAAATCACCCTGCACCCAAAGGCAGCGGCGATCTGCGCTACCCGGCGTCCGATATTGCCCATGCCGATGATTCCCCATGTCATACCCTCCAGTTCGTGAAAGGGGAGATCAAAATTGGAAAATCGATCCTGAGCGCTGTATGCCCCGGACTTGACATACTCGTCATAATGGGGCAGCTTTTCCAGCAGGGCAAGAGCCAGGGCAAAGGTGTGCTGTGCAACCATGGCTGAGCAGTAGTCCACCACATTACAGACTTTGATGCCGCGGCTCTTGCAGTAGGAAATATCCACGTTGTCAAAGCCGGTGGCAAGTTCACAGATCAGTTTGACATTGGGAGCGTCCTTTAGGGTCTCTTCGTTGAGGGGGGCTTTGTTGGCTACGATGATATCTACATCTCTAATACGCTCCCGGACTTCCTGGGGGGTGGTGGTGTTACGGTAATAGGTAACTTCTCCAAGGTGTTCATATTGCACCGGGACGTCGGAGCCTACGCTGTGTCTTTCCAGTACGGCTATTTTCATGATGTTTCCTCCTAAGGTTATATGGCTGTTTCCGGGGGCAGGCCTATTATGCCCTATTGGCAACGCGCTCTCGCTCCGTGGCAAAGCGTAGTGGTGCTAAGCTCGAAAATACCTCGCTAAGCACCAACGTTTGCCAAGGGTTGCCTATAGGGCATAATAGGCCTGCCCCCTGCTTACTTTGCAGAAAAAGTTTATATGTAACATGTCACAGTAAAAAACTGTTGGGATACTAAAAGTATTGTGAGCCCACGGCGGGTATGCTGTGGGCTCACTTGTTATAACGCTGGTTACAGTCTCTTCAGCAGTTCTTCTCTCTGGGCCTCGTAGCCGGGCTTGCCGAGAAGGGCGAACATGTTCTTTTTGTAGCTCTCCACGCCGGGCTGGTTGAAGGGGTTCACTCCCAACAGGTAGCCGCTGACGCCGCAGGCAAACTCGAAGAAGTAGAAGAGCTCACCCAGATAAAACTCGTTTACTTCCGGCACATGTACCATGAAATTGGGAACCTGGCCGTCTGTGTGTGCCAGAATGGTGCCATTCATAGCGCTCTTGTTCACAAAGTCCACAGTCTTGCCTGCCAGGTAGTTCAGGCCGTCCAGATCTACCGGCTCTTCACCTATAATGATCTCCTCACGAGACTTCTCGATATCAATCACGGTCTCAAACATGATCCGGGCGCCGTCCTGAATAAACTGGCCCATGGAATGCAGGTCTGTGGTCAGGTCCACGCTGGCGGGCAGGATGCCTTTTTGGTCCTTGCCCTCGCTCTCACCGTAGAGCTGTTTCCACCACTCGGATATATAGTGTACGCTGGGCTCATAATTGGCCATAATCTCCACGCTCTTGCCCTTTCGCAGCAGAATATTGCGCAGAGCCGCATACTGCAATGCGTCATTCTCCTCAAAATCGCTCTCCAACGCATGCTTTCTGCCGCTGGCAGCGCCCTCCATCAGTTTATCGATATCTGCGCCGCTGACAGCGATGGGCAGCAGACCTACTGCGGTCAGTACGGAGAAACGTCCGCCCACATCATCAGGCACAACGAATGTCTCATAACCCTCCTCGTCCGCCACATGCTTCAAAGCTCCCTTAGCCTTGTCTGTGGTGGCATAAATCCTCTTAGCCGCCTCCTGCTTGCCATATTTCTTCTCCAGAATATCCTTAAACACACGGAATGCGATAGCCGGCTCGGTGGTTGTACCGGATTTGGATATCATATTGATGGAAAAATCTCTGTCTCCCACTACGTCCATCAGGTGCTTCAGATAGGTGGAGCTGATGGAATTGCCGCAGAAATAAATCTCAGGAGCTTTGCGCACGCTCTTGTCCAACATGTTGGCAAAGCTGTGGCCCAGGAACTCGATAGCTGCTCTTGCGCCCAGATAGGAACCGCCGATGCCAATCACCAGCAATACCTCGCTGTCGCTCTGAATCTTCTTCGCAGCCTGCTTAATTCTCGCAAACTCCTCTTTATCGTAATCTACAGGCAGATCAATCCATCCCAGAAAATCATTGCCTGCGCCGCTCTTACTAACCAGTACTTCCTTGGCATCCAGGGTCAGCTTCTTCATGTAGCCTATCTCTTCCTGAGAGATAAATTCACCCGCCTTGGAATAGTCAAATGTCACCTGTTTACTCATAATTCCACTCCTTTTTATTATTAGTTCCGCATATTCCAGCCTTCTAACAGCTGTTTACCATCTACAGTGTAGCAAAGTTGTCCCGATTATTCAAGAGGGAATTGCAGATATTATGAGGTCAGAAATTCCTGCAGCAGCTGCTCCAGCTCCTGCTCGTGGACGGCCGTGAATCCCTGTTCCGCTTCTTCTCCCGCCGCTCTCTGCGCCAGCGTCGGCTCCGTATCCTGCTCCCGCATGCTCCGGATGCTGTCTGTTCCCCGGCTGCCCACGGGGATTACATCCACCCCTGTTCTCACAGGGCGTCTGCTGCGGGGCGCATAGAGATTCTCCCGGTCGCCCTTTCCCCGTTTTTTTCCCCGTCCGGATTCCTGTTGGCCGTACAGCATCTCCAAGTCCTCCTGGGTAACGCCCATGCGGCCGGAAAGGTGGTTTTCCAGATAATCCACCAGATTGATCTTCAACACACGTCTTTTTCCCTTCAGATCCACGATGGCGGAGATGGAGAAAAAGAGATACAGCCCCATCATACTGGCAATATAGAAGGGGAGGATCTGCCCCAGTGTACTGCCCGCAATGATGCTTCTGCACACGCCCACTCCTGCGCTGACCACAGCCAGGAGCATCAGCTGCCCCGACAGATGCTCCAGCATATGAGGAGACAGGGGGCCCAGGCTCATGCGGCTGATGAACTTGTCCACAAATATTGGCACATTAGCCATACCGTTGTTGAGCTGGTAGCAGTTGGCAAATTTCAGCTTGCACTGCTTTAACTGCCTGCTGCGGGTGCTGG
>CAZKAO010000084.1:0-13344 GCA_964550745.1 uncultured Acetatifactor sp. | reverse complement strand
GAGGAGCGTTTACCAATTCAAAATAATCTTGCGCAATCAGATAATTGGTCTGATAGTCTCTATCACCGTTTATATTATAAAATGGCATTTGATAGTCAGTTTTGCCGAGTAATGAGAATTTGTTAAATTCATCTGACCTTAAAAATTCTTCATATACGCTAAAATCTGAATTAATATACTTATAAAAATCTTTAAGTGAGTAGTATGGATTAAATAGTTGTGCGGCGTTCAAGTTATAATCTGTCCCATCAGCAAACAAATCATAGCCGTACTTTTCCATTAAGGCATTTCTGGCCGCATAATATTCCATCGAAAAATCGCCAACATTCAATTTCTCAATAAGGCTGTTGCTTTCTTCATCATTTCCTGCCCATTTGATGACTTCTTCCTTGAAGGCGATTTCATTCTGATAGAAGTCAACAAGCTGTCCTGTCCCGATATAACATTCATAATATTCTGGATATTCAAGCGCAAGGTTACAGCCGAAATACGTTCCCCACGAATGACCAAGCAATGTTATCTTATTCTTGTCGAGATAATCTAATAGAAATTTTGTCATTTCTACGCCATCGCTCATCATCAGGTCGAATGTCAATGTAGTATCATTCTGGTCGGAAGAGTAGCTTTTTCCGCAATTTCTCTGATCCCATGTGACAACAGTGTACACATCAGCCCATTTTCTCGTGAAAGCATAGTCGTAGGTACTTGTAGACGAACCAGGTCCGCCGTGCAGATATAATAAAACGGGATTGTCTTTATCCTGGCCGTAAATACTTATCCACTGTTTTGTGCCGTTTATATCTACAAACATTTCCTCATTTATACCACCTTCGGGTGTCTTGTTATAAATCTTCTGGCCGATAAATCGAACAATTAGAAAAAGTACAATGATAGCAGCAAGTACAATAAATAACCATTTCAGTATCTTGAAGAAACCTTTCAAAAACTTTTTCATTGTATACCCCCTAAATATCGATTTACCGAATTGCTCAACGCCATTATCTTACCACAAACGCTCACACATTTCTATTGAATTCTACTTAAAAGGGGATCGATCCCCTATTGATTTATATTCGTTTGTCGACCCTACACACTATCCACCGTAGGTTGGGAAGAACACGGAGGAATTAAAATGGCTTATACATCGTTTAATTTCCCTATGAAATAAAAGCCGTTTGATTTATGCCCATTCATTGTTGTAAATGTTAAATCCTTATATTCCAATTCTGCAAAGTCGTTTAAAAGCTGCTTTATCCATGTTATGTCATGGTGTCGGCATACTGCTCCCTCCGGCAATTCAAACACACCGTAGATTCCATAGACTTCTTTATATTTTTCGTAACGTGAAAGATTGCGCTCATCTGCATTCAGCAGGAAATCATTTACATACAAAATCCCCTGTGGTTTCATCACTCTTTTGATTTCTGACAAGAGCTGTTTTTGTTCCTCATTTGTCCGTATGCAGGTTAAGACGGCAAAGAGAATCACAGCGTCGACACTTGCATCCGGCAGAGCAATTTTGGTATCTTTCTTCACCCGTAAATCAAGATATGGAAACTGCTGTTTCCCTCTTTCTATCATGCCGCTTGAGAAATCAATGCCAATCAGGTTGTGATAACCATCATGATACAGTTCGTCAAGCGTTCTTCCATATCCGCAGCCAACGTCAAGGATAATGCTATCCTTTTTTACATATTTTGCGAATTGCTCCGCTTGAAATGGGGTGGTAAAATCCTTTTGCTCCGATACACTGTTCCAATATTCTACTTGTTTCATATCCTGTTGACCTCCTTTTCTTGAATTATACAAAAATCTGTGATAACCTGTTATGAGAAATCTCACATTGTTTGAAGGGACTATAGTTATGAATGTGATAAATGACAATGACCTGTTGGAGGAATACTATAATCGTTTTCCCTTGTCAGCCTACTTTAGTTTTGATATCTGTCCTTACACGTCAATCGTAAAATTTGACAGTGCAGAAAGCATTCTGCGCGAGGGGGAGAATCCCGGTTTCCTGTACTATTTGATGGATGGGCGGGCGAAGCTGTTCATCTCCCAGGGAAACGGACGTATTTCGCTTATCAATTTTCTGGATGCTCCCTGTTTTATCGGTGAAATGGAATTACTTGGTGCGCAGAATGCAGCGAATGGCGTAATGGCTATTACTCCATGTACCTGTTATGCGATTCACATAAATGATTGTAAATCCCAAATATTGAATGATGCAAAATTTTTGCGTCATCTCTGCCTGTTTCTAAGCAAAAAAGCAATAAGTAACACCGCCAATTATATTCAAAATCAATCTTATCCATTAGAGGTGCGTCTGGCGAATTTTATTCTATTGACTTCGTGCAACCGAATGTACAGAGAAAAACATACGGAGGTATCCGAATTTTTGGGAGTGACTTATCGTCATTTACTCTATGTGCTTGCCGATTTTGTAAAGCGTGGTCTCTTAAAAAAAACGAAGCAGGGGTATTATATTCAAGACTTAACTGCCCTCCGAAAAATAGCAGGTATGACGGAATCAAATGTTCTTGCTTAGATGTTGAGACGTATGGTAGGATATTTGTGTTAAACAGAGCAACAAAATGATTTTGCGGTGACGGAAGCAGCGGCTAAGAGAAAATAAGTGCGCTGTGCGAAGAGTTATTTTGCAGGGAGGGTGAAGTAATGCTGCCAACTATTGATGAGGCGCTATATGAATTAAAAATTGCAGGCGAAATGAATCCGGGGCCATGGACTAAGCATTCAGAAAATGTGGGCATTGCAGCGAAAAATATTGCCCATCTGATTTCGGAGCTCGACGAAGATAAAGCGTATATTGTAGGATTGCTTCACGATATAGGAAGACGGGTTGGCATAGTGAATATTCCCAGGCATGTGTATGAAGGATACAAATACTGCATGGAGAAGGGATGGGAGGATGTGGCAAGAGTGTGTATGACACATTCCTATGTTTTCATGAAAGATGAATTTAATTATGAGCCTGTTACCGTGGAGGAAAAAGAGATAAAAAATTTCATTATGCATTGTGGTGAAGCGGATGACTATGACAAACTGATCCAGATGTGTGATGCACTAGCTGTTGATTACGGATTTGTTATTTTGGAAAAGAGATTTGTTGATGTGACTCGCAGATACGGGATCATGGAGGATTACATTAAGGGCTGGGATGTTACGTTTGGAATCATGGAAAGCTTTGAAGCCAGGATGGGCTGTTCTGTATATGATGTATTGCCGGATATAGGGAAAACGACATTGCTCAATCCCAAACCATGGAGGCCTCCTGCTCAATAAATTCGACAGGCTGGTTTTGCTGTGCGGCTATCTGAAGAGAAATGCAAAATCCCCTTGACAACGTTTTAACGCGCCACTATAATGAATTCAACTGAGAAAGACGTTGACGGAGACAGTACATATATCCCAAAGGTCACAGAGAGCCGCAGCAGCTGAGAAGCGGTGCGAGTAGGATGTATGGAATATCCCTCCCGAGTTGCAGCACCAAAATGCCGCAGAAGGCATGAGTAGATGCTGACGGGTTTCTCCCGTGACAGAGGACGCATATGCTGGTATGTCGTAAATGGATGGGATGGATTACCGCTTCTGCCGTTTACGGTGGGAGCGGTTTTTTCGATAGGAATAACGTGCCGGACACCAGCATCATGCAGAGTATGTCCGGCTTTATTTTTTGACAGAAGAGGAACTGACAGATTAATCAGTGCGGAAAAGAGGTAAGGCCAATCATGGCGATAAGTCAGGCAAAACCAGGAATTTGGCTTAAGTCAGACTCCAATTATGCAGAAAAGAGGTAAGGATGAAAGACACAATTGAGATCAGATGGCACGGCCGGGGCGGTCAGGGTGCCAAGACAGCGGCGCTGCTGCTGGCGGATGTAGCGTTTAAGACGGGAAAGTATGTACAGGGATTCCCGGAGTATGGTCCTGAGCGGATGGGTGCGCCCATCACAGCTTACAACAGACTCAGCGATCAGCCGATTACGGTTCATTCCAATATCTATGAGCCGGATCTGGTGGCTGTGGTGGATGACAGTCTGCTGGAAACTATTGATGTAACTCATGGCCTGGGACCTGAGGGGGCGGTCATTGTCAACAGCCAGAGGCCCAAGGAGGAGATACTTCCCCATCTGAGGGGGTATCAGGGCAGGGTGTATGTGATTGACGCCAGGGAGATTTCTGTGAAAGCCCTGGGAAAATACTTCCCCAACTCCCCCATGCTCGCCGCAGTGGTGGCTGTTTCCGGCGTGATGGACCAGGAGGTGTTCCTGCAGGAGATGAGGGCTTCCTATCAGCATAAATTTGCCAAGAAGCCGGAAGTCATAGACGGCAACATGAAGGCGCTGGAACTGACCTTTGAGGCATTAAAGTAGGGAAGATGCGGGACTTTAATAGGAGGTACTATATGAAAAGTATTGAGATTAACGAGAAGAGCCCCTGGGAGGATATCACCGAGGGCAACAAGATATTTGAACCGGCCACATCCCGGCATTTCTGTACAGGGGAGTGGCGCACTTCCACACCGGTATTTGACGAGGAAAAGTGCAAGCAGTGTCTGCTGTGCTTTCCGGTCTGTCCGGATTCCTCCATCCCGGTTAAGGATGGCCGGAGAGAGGATTTTGACTATGATCACTGTAAGGGCTGCGGCATCTGTGCCAAGGTGTGCCCTTTCGGCGCTATCACGATGAAGGAGGGCAAATAAATGGCGATCAGAGAACGTTTATCCGGCAATGAGGCAGTGGCCTATGCCATCAAGCAGATCAACCCGGACGTGATGCCCGCATTCCCTATCACACCCTCCACGGAGATTCCCCAGTATGTGGCCAACTATATCGCCAACGGGGATATTGACACGGAATTTATCCATGTGGAGAGCGAGCACAGCGCCATGAGCGCCACACTGGGAGCCAGCGCGGCGGGAGCCAGGGCCCTGACGGCTACATCCTCCTGCGGTATGGCGCTGATGTGGGAGGAGCTGTATGTGGCGGCCTCCGACAGGCTGCCCATCGTACTGGCGCTGGTAAACAGAGCCCTCACGGGTCCTATCAATATCAATGCGGATCATTCCGACAGTATGGGAGCCAGGGACAGCGGCTGGATTCAGATCTATGCGGAGTCCAACCAGGAGGTGTATGACAATTTTCTACAGGCATTTCCCATTGCGGAGGACCCCAGGGTGCATTTGCCGGTGATGATCTGCCAGGACGGCTTCATCACCAGCCACGGCGTGGAGAATATTTTGCTGGTGGAGGACGAGAAGGTAAAGGAGCTGGTGGGAGAATATCACCCGGAGCATTTTCTGTTGAACAGCAAGGAACCTATCGCTGTAGGTCCCTATGCGGTGTCCAACTACTATATGGAGACCAAGAGAGGTCAGAGAGAGGCCATGAAGAACGCCAAAGAAGTGGTTCTGGAGCTGGCGGCGAAGTTCGAGGAGATGACCGGCAGACACTATGGCTTTTTTGAAGAGTATGCCATGGAGGATGCGGAGTATGTGATTGTGCTGATCGGTTCTGCGGCGGGTACCTGTAAGGCGGCTGTTGACAAGATTCGCCGGACCACCGGCAAAAAGGTGGGACTGTGCAAGATCCGTGTGTTCCGTCCCTTCCCGGAGGAAGAGCTGGCGCAGGCCTTAAAGGATCGCAAAGCCATCGCCATCCTGGACCGCAGCGAGATGTTTTCCGCCACCAGCGGCCCGCTGGGAGCGGAAGTGCGTGCGGCGCTGTACGGCGTCAAGTCCCAGGCCGAAGTGGTAAATTATTTCTATGGACTGGGCGGCAGAGACATTACGGTGGAAGATTTTGAGAAGGTTTATGAGCGGCTGGAGGAGATCGCCCAGACCCATGAGATTCCGGATATGTATGAATATATCGGGCTCCGTTCCAGATCATGACAGGTTTTAGGATGAGGAAATCTATCCAGGTTAGGAGGAAACAATGGAAAATACATATAATTTTAAAGAAGTCATGAGCAAGGAGGAGCGTCTGGCTCCCGGACACAGGATGTGCGCCGGCTGCGGCGGCACGGTGACGGTGCGGGCGGTGCTGCGTGCCCTGCATCCCGAGGATAAGGCTGTGGTGGGCAATGCTACCGGCTGCCTGGAGGTATCCAGTTTCATGTATCCCTTCACGGCCTACAAGGACAGCTATATCCATAACGCTTTTGAGAATGCGGGAGCCACCCTGTCAGGAGTGGAGACTGCCTATCGTGTGCTGAAAAAGAAAGGCAAGATTGACGATACCTTTAAATTTATCACCTTTGGCGGCGATGGAGGAACCTATGATATCGGCTTTCAGTCCCTGTCCGGTGCCATGGAGCGGGGACATGACATGGTGTATGTGTGCTATGACAACGGCGCCTATATGAACACGGGAACCCAGCGATCCTCCGCCACTCCCCAGTTTGCAGACACCACCACCACCCCGGCGGGCAGTGTCAGCGATGGCAAGGTGCAGGTGCGCAAGGATCTGACCGCTATCATGGCCGAGCACCATATCCCCTATGCGGCCCAGAGCACATTCACCAGCAATTTTAAGGATCTTCACACCAAGGCGGAGCGGGCGATCTATACACCGGGAGCGGCATTCCTCAATGTGATGTCCCCCTGCCCCAGAGGCTGGGGCTATGATCCCTCCGAACTGATGACCATTTGCAAGCTGGCTGTGGACACCTGTTACTGGCCCTTGTATGAGGTGATGGACGGCAAGTGGACGCTGAATTATGTGCCGAAAAAGAAACTGCCCATCGAGGATTTCCTGCGAGCCCAGAAGCGCTTCAAACACCTGTTCAAACCGGGTAAGGAGGAGCTGTTGGCTCAGTTCCAGGCGGAGGTGGACAAGCAGTGGGAAGCGTTACGGCGGCGCTGCGAGCTTTGATTATTTTTTGCCTTTATTCCCGCAAGCAAGGAGTCAAGTTCCCCGCAGCTCTGATACATTTGTGTCCAGCCGTCTCATAGCCCACATGACCAGAATGTTGATGAATAAAGTGATAAAATAACAATCACAGCTGTTGATTGGAACGTGGTCTTGTGGTACGATAAAGAAAGTAAGGGATCACGGCAGACGAAAAATCAGACAGGAGAGAAATAATTTTGGGCAAAGGGGAACAAAAGAATATTGTTAATGAAGTATTGGAGGTATTCGACAATTTTATTGTAGTGAATCTGGAGCAGAATACCTACACATATCATTCCCGGGAAGAGGATGATGCACATTTCGAATCGGCTGAAAGGGGAGCTTATACGGATTATGTGCGATCCTTGTATTGTGGTGTGTGCCCTCTGGGAGATGAGTCCGCCACTTTGGAGGAATATCTGGTTCCTGCAAGCATCCGCAGGCAGATGACACCGGGAAGAGAATTGCTGCAGTGGGAATATGAGAACAGTGCAAAGTTCCATAAGATATTGTATGCTCTGTGTATACAACGTAAGGACGATGTACCTGTCGGACTGCTTCTGGCTTCACAGGACAGTGGCTGTCAGGCGGGTGCATCCCGAATTTTCAAGGAAATGGATATATCCTTAAGTATCCTGGCGGAGTCAGTGCCTGACTCCGAAGACCGAGAGACGGACCGGGAGTGTCTGAAGCAGAAAGATTATCAGGGCCGGAGGCTGCTGGTAGTGGATGATAATGCGCTGAGCCGTGAGATCACAGAGGAATTGCTGCGGATGACTGGGATGGAAGTGGAAACAGCCGCCAATGGAAAGGAAGCCGTCAGTCAGATGGCAGCGGCGCCGGATGGATATTATGACATGATCCTTATGGATGTGCAGATGCCGGTGATGAGCGGTTATGATGCGGCCAGGGCCATTCGTTTTTTGGGCAGGGAGCAGGCCAGCCGTATTCCCATAGTGGCGATGACGTCTGGTCTTTCCGCAGAGGATATTGCTGCAAGGGAATCTGGTATGAGTGACTGCCTGGCAAAGCCGGTCCGTCCCTGTCAACTGATGAAGACACTGGATAAGTATTTGGTCTAAAGAGTAAACACATAGAGTTATAGAATAGGAAAAGAGGTTTGAACCCTGTGCGAGTATGGGATCAGACCTCTTTTTATCTGTTTCTCTATTATCTGCCAAACAGTGTCCCGATAATGCCTCGGCCCAAAGCGGCGCCTACGTTGCCTCCCAGCTTTTTGCCGAACGATCCTCCCACGGTCTTGCCGATAGTGTTTCCCAGCTCCCGTCCCACGGTGCCGGCGGCGCTGTTAGCCACGCTTTTTACGGCGCGCTGGCCTGCGGTCTGCCTGCGCTGGGCCGTTTTCTGAGCGGCTGCGGCTTCCTTCTGCCTTGCTCTTTCCGCTGCGGCTTCATCCTTGAGGCGCTGCTTGTCCCTGTCCGCTGCTTGTCTGGCCTCCTCGGCAGCCTCCGCATTGGACAGGTTCATGCGCTCCAGAAATTCGTAGGCGGAATCTCTGTCAAAATAATCGTTATATTTAGTATACAGGATATTATTCTTAATCTGCCGATCGCGGATGGCGTCGTCCAGGGCGCCCATCTGGCTCTGGGGCGGCAGGATATTGCACTTCTTCACCACGGTGGGTACGCCGGATTCATCCAGCACGGACACAAGCGCTTCGCCTATGCCCAGATTGATCAGCGTATCATAAGTGTCGAAATCGGGGTTGACCCGGAAGGACTGTGCCGCTGCCTTGGCACCCTTCTGTTCCGCAGGCGTATAGGCATGCAGGGCATGCTGCACCTTGTTGCCCAGCTGGGCCAGCACGCCATCGGGAATATCCCTGGGGCTCTGGGTGATAAAATAGATGCCCACACCCTTGGAGCGGATCAGCTTTACCACCTGCTCGATCTTGGTCAGCAGGGTCTTGGGAGCGCTGTCAAACAGCAGATGGGCCTCATCAAAGAAGAATACCATCTTAGGCGCGTCAAGATCTCCGGCTTCGGGCAGAATCTCAAACAGTTCCGACAGCATCCACAGCAGGAAAGTGGCATACATGGTGGGTTTGTTCACCAGGGTCTGGCAGTCCAGTACCTGGATCACGCCTTTCCCGGCTCTGTTGCGGCAGAACCAGTCGGCGATATTCAGCGCCGGTTCGCTGAAAAACAGTTCGCCGCCCTCGCTTTCCAGGGCGATGATGGCTCTGGTGATAGCCCCCAGACTGGGCTTGGTGATATTGCCGTATTTCAAGGTCAACTCCTTGGCATTTTCCCCCACATACTGGATCATGGCCCGCAGATCCTTGGTGTCGATCAGCAGCAGACCCTCATCATCCGCAATCTTGAAAATGACGGTCAGAATAGCGGCCTGTACATCGGTCAGCTCCAGAATCCGGGACAGCAGCAGCGGTCCCATCTCGGATACAGTGGTGCGCAGGGGCAGGCCTTTTTGTCCATATATATCCCAGTAGGTAGTGGGATAGGAGTCAAAGACAAAGCCCTCCCGATCCAGTCCCATGGCGTCTATACGCTTCTGCAGACTCTCGGAGATGACGCCGGGTTTGCACATGCCCGCCAGATCACCCTTTACGTCCGCCAGAAATACAGGTACGCCGCAGTCGCTGAAGGACTCGGCCAGCACCTTCAGGGTGATGGTCTTGCCGGTGCCGGTGGCGCCTGCAATCATGCCGTGGCGGTTGGCCATACTGGGATATATGTACACTTTTTCGTCATCGGCCATGCCGATCCAAATCTTGTTGTCCTGATACATAATTGTTCCTCCAAAGTGCAGTTTTTGTGATATATTAACTGTAGCATTAACAAGAACAATTCGCAAGCAAATTTATATAAACTTTTATTGTAATGTCAGCGTTTTACCCCTCTATGGCCACCTTTTCAACTCCCGGGGAAACTCAAAAAAGGAGTTTTCATTGACAAACCTATTTTAGAGTGGTATAATACGAGAAACATTTTACGATATTCACAAAGGGGGAAATTGAGTATGGCACTTCTTGATATGCTGGCTGGTGAACTGCTCGGTACAAAATCAGTCGGAGAACTTAGCAAGAGCGCGGACGCGAGCAACGAACAGGTCAAACAGCTCGTGACGAAAGCGCTTCCATTGTTAATTTCAGGGATGTATCAGAACTCTTCAACGGACGAGGGCGCGCAGTCTCTTGAAAAGGCTTTGGACGCTCACGCTCCGAATGCAGAGAAAAGCACATCCGCAATGCTGAGCAAGGCGGACGTAAAGGACGGAAAGAAGATCGTGAAGCATCTTCTGGGCGACAATGAGAAGGAAGTCACGAAAGGGCTCTCCCAATCCACCGGCTTGTCCCAGACCCAGGTCTCTACGCTGCTCGGTCAGCTTGCGCCAGTGGTACTGTCCCTTGTAGGCAACTATAAGCAAGAGGAAAAAACAGATTCGTCCAACCTTATAAGCATTTTGGGTTCTGCGCTGCTGGGAAAAGAGTATCAGCAGGTTCAGTCGGAGAAACAAAGCGGTTTGAATCTGATGAGTCTTGCAGGCTCATTGCTGGGCGGCGGTTCATCTCAGCCCAAAGAGCAGGAGGGCGGCGTGAATTTGAGCGGCCTGCTGATGAATTTGTTGAAATAAAAATTGAAGGGGGAATCCACTATGGCTGAACAAAAGAAAACAAATGGAAAGCGTACCATTGTCAAAGCAGAAGGCACCGCTTCGACAGGACGCACGATCAAGGAAGCGCCTAAGACAGGCAATGCCACTGGGTTGCGCATCGGAGCAGTTGTTTTATGGCTGGTGGCAATCGCGCTGGAGTTTCTTGCTGTAATGATCTTTAACGGCAGCGTCACACTGAGCTTTTTGCCCTTGTCCACGCTGGCGCAGATCATTGTTGCACTTGTTCTTGATCTGGTTTTTGTGATTATCGGCTCACAGCTCTGGAAAAAATCGAATCATATTGATCCGGTGTCGGAAAAGAACAAAGTTAAATTCTGGTTGTGGAATAACATGGGTGTTATCGTCTGCGTCATTGCATTCGTTCCATTCATTGTTCTGGCTCTCACGAACAAGGATGCAGATGCAAAGACAAAGAAGATTGCGTCAATCGTGGCGATTGTTGCGCTGCTTATCTGCGGAATCGCTTCTTACGACTTCGATCCGGTCTCTGAGGAACAGAAGGCGGAGGCGATGGCGGAATACGGTGACACAAAGGTATACTGGACGCCGTTCGGCAAGGTGTACCACACCGATGTTGACTGCCACGCGATGAACCGGACGGATACGATCACAGAGGGAACTGTGGAGCAGGCCATTGCTGCAAACCGCACACGTGTGTGTTCCTACTGCGAGAAACGTGATGCAGAGGCAAATGATAATTCGGAAAACTAATAAATGTGTACATAACAGTAATTTTAGCGCACCGTCGTATAGACGGTGCGTTTGCTGTCTCTATGCATTTTTTGCCGGGATATCCGTTTTTTTAACCGCTTTCACACGGGAAATATCATGTAAGATCCGGGGAATAATGATTGTCAAAGCGAGGAGACTGATATATAATTTTCATATAAGACAGAGTCAAGTGGTTGAGAGGAAGAAAAGGCGGAATTATGGGAAGGCCGGGTAAAAAGAAAAAGAAACATCTGTTTTTGTCAATTTTGTTAATTTTGATGCTGCTGATCATCGTGGTACTGGCGATACTGGCTGTGCGGATTGTCCCTGTGGCCGGCCGGCTGCAGAGCGCACTGACGGCGCAGAACTGTGCGATTACGATAGAGGCATCGCTGGATCAGCAGGCTCTGACGGAGGACCAGCAGAAACTCGTGCAGAATCTGTCCACGCTCACCGGTATAGATCAGGCGCAGTGGGGGGAACTGACTCTGAAGGGAGGATATGACAGCAGTACCCTGGAATTGGCTGTGTACAGCGGGCAGAATACGGATACTCTGCTGACGAAGCTGTATCTGACACAGGATTGTCAGGCTATGGATATACATGTCATCTACGACAGAGCATATGCCCATCTGACTGAAAAGGTGGGGCTGCTGGCCCTGGTGCTGCCCCAGTGGAGCTTTGGCGATTATATATCCCTGCAGCAGCTGGAGTATGCTTTTGGGTTACAGCTGGGTGAACTGCCGGATATTCGGGGCAAGCTGGAGCAGTTTCAGGACAGACTGTCTCTTCCTCTGATGTGTGGTGCTGTACTGGCGGCCGATGAGTGGGACCGGGATTCCCGCAGGCTCGTATATCATATCACGTCCACAGACAAAAGGCTCGCTTTGGCGCAGCAGTTGGCAAATAAGATCGGATATGGAGATCAGGCTGCTTTCTGGAAGATTCCGGAGGGGACGGAACTGGATGTGGTAGTTGATCTGGGGGGAGCGCAGACAAAGACGTTGATCACCGGACGGGTTCCGGGAATGGAGCAGCTTAGAAGCTGGTCCGTGGAGCTGGTCTGGGGAGCATACACACCGGCGGAGCGGGAGATTTCCCTGATGGATCAGAAGGTGCTGGATAATCTGGCGGATCTGTTGGATTCGGTGAAATCAATGCAGAGACAGTAAGCTGACGCTAACTCTGTTTCGCAGTCATCTATTGCCTGCAGGATGTAAGGAGGGAAGAGGGCATGAAGCGAAAGTATATTATTCTGATGTGTATTTTGGTTCTGTTACTTGCCGGTCTTGGGGGATTTTTGTTTGTAATGCGTCCGCTGCATTATCAGCAGACGGTTACGGTATATAGTCCGGATGAAGGAGCGCTGGAAGTTGAATTTGATGTGGCTCTGCATAGATTTCTGTCGAGCGCCGATGAAATGCGTGGGAAAATTGTGATCAATGACACAGAATATACCAGCATTGCCGACTGGCTTCCCCGCAGCTCCAGGGAAGCGGCGACAGACCATGTCTGGAACGAATTCTGCATTCCAACGTCTTATGCCCTGGACGCCTATAATTATGACAGGTTAATGCTTAACCTGGGCCCGGATGGTTTTGAATACTACAATCTTGTGATTATTCATCCTGATTCGTCACTCTCTATATACTATGGCCCGGCGGCATCTGAGGCGGAGGCTCAGGATATTACCAATCATATGATGGGTACGGCGGAGAAGTAGCGCTTCATGGAAAGAAGCTGTCAACTAAATTAATTGACAAATTATAATTCCTGTTATATAATTATAGTTATATAACAGGAATTATTATATGCTGAAAGGAAAATGACATGCCGCCAATAGCTAAAATAACAAAAGAAATGATTGTAGATGCAGGATTTGATATAGCAAGGCAATATGGCATCGAGAATGTCAATGCCCGTACTGTTTCTGAAAAGCTGGGCTGTTCAACACAGCCGGTTATGTACCATTTTAAAAAGATAGAGGATATGAAGAAAGCGGTTTATCAGAAAGCAGACCAATATCATACGGCATACATAATGGATATTCAGGGCGATAATCC
>CAZKAO010000083.1:0-13519 GCA_964550745.1 uncultured Acetatifactor sp. | reverse complement strand
TTTAAAGTGTTTTATGATAGACTTGTATCCAATGTATTTTTACATATATTAAAAACAGTAACTGTCCGGATGAAGAAACATTCGGAAATTGCTCTGCGGGGATTGGCACCATTCGGATAGTTATGGAACTCTAAATTCAAGGAGGAGACTGCGGTGAGCAAAAGCGCACAATCTGAACATTTTTTGGAATTTAAGTCCCTGTGCCGTACCTTTGAAGACGGCTTTGTGGCAGTGAATGATTTCAATCTGACCATAAAACAGGGCGAGTTTGTGACTTTTCTGGGGCCTTCCGGCTGTGGCAAGACCACGACGCTGCGGATGTTGGCCGGCTTTGATCTGCCCAGCAGTGGGGAGATTCTGTTGAACGGCAGGGATATCACGAAATTGCCGCCCAACGAACGGCCCATTAACACGGTGTTCCAGCGTTACGCCCTGTTTCCCCATCTGAATATTTTTGACAATATTGCCTTTGGGCTGAAACTGAAAAAACTGCCCCGGGCAGAGGTGGTAAAAAAGGTGAAAAAGGCGCTGGAGATGGTGGACCTGGAGGGCTTTGAGGCCAGGACTGTCCAGACTCTCTCCGGCGGACAGCAGCAGCGTATCGCTATCGCCAGAGCCATTGTCAACGAGCCTCAGATCCTGCTGCTGGACGAACCTCTGGGCGCACTGGATTTGAAAATGCGCAAGGAGATGCAGCTGGAGTTAAAGAGCATGCATGACAAGCTGGGCATCACCTTTATCTATGTGACTCACGATCAGGAGGAAGCCCTGACCATGTCCGACAAGATCGTGGTTATGTCAGAGGGTAAGATACAGCAGATCGGAGCGCCGGAGGATATCTACAACGAGCCGAAGAATGCTTTCGTGGCGGATTTTATCGGGGAGAGCAATATATTTAATGGTATTATGACGGGCAAATACAAAGTCCGGTTTTGCGGTGCGGAGTTCACTTGTGTGGACGATGTGGAGGACGGCACCATGATTGATGCGGTGCTGAGGCCGGAGGATATCGAGATCACTCCGCCCGAAGAGGGAATCATTCAGGGGGTCGTGACCTCCGTGGTGTTTAAGGGTGTGCATTATGAGATCACGGTACAGTCCGGCAAGAACGAGATCGTGATCCAGTCCACCCGCAAGGCTCAGGTAGGCAGCCATGTGGGACTCACCGTAGACCCGGAGGGAATCCACATCATGATCGCCGAGAATATCGTGAACAAATTCGAGGCGGGCGTAAAAGGCGGATACCAGCTGGATTTCCTGGACGGAGAATTTGATTTTGACATCACAAAGCTGATTCCCGGTTCCCACATGGGTGAGGGCGACACACTGGTGGATGCCCATGGGGATGAGGTGGACGTGTCCGCCCTGCGGGTGATCGTGTCCATCAAGCCGGAGGATATCGCCATGAGCGATGACGAGGAGGCCGGCGTGGTGAAAGGGCATATTATCAACCTGATCTACAAGGGCGACCATTACCGCTACATAGTCCGGACGGACGAGGACGAGGATTTTATCGTGCGCGATGAGTACCTGTGGAATATGGACGACTATGTGAGTCTGATCATTCCCAAGGATAAGCTGCAGTATGCCTTGAAGAAATGACAGTAGGATGACAGTCCTGTCATTTGCCGCAAACCTTAGAAACAACGGAGGAAAATATTATGGGAGTATTCCGTTTTTCCAGAAAGCAGCTCTGTATTCCCTATGCAGTGTTTTTACTCTGCTTTGTGGCAGCGCCGCTTCTGGTCATTATATATTACGCATTCACCAACGGGGAGGGAAGATTTACTCTGGGGAATCTGACAGGCTTTTTTACCAGCCCCTATACTATAGGCACGCTGGCCTACAGCTTTGCCATCGCCGTGGTGACTACCTGCGTGTGCCTGCTGCTGGCGTATCCCATCGCCTATATTCTGGCCAGAAGCCAGTGGAAACAGAAGTCGGTTATCGTGGTGATGTTTGTCATGCCCATGTGGATCAATTTTACCCTGCGGATCACGGCGCTGAAAGAGATCCTGACCATGATCGAGGGCAATCTGGCATTTCATCCGTTTTTGAACACGATTATCGGTATGACCTATGATTTCCTGCCTTTTATGATTCTGCCCATGTACACCACGCTGCTCAAGCTCGACAAGAGCCTGCTGGAGGCGGCGGCAGACCTGGGAGCAGATCCGGTGCAGGTGTTCTTTAAGGTGACATTGCCGCTGTCTATCCCCGGGATTATCAGCGGCGTGGTCATGGTATTTTTGCCCTCCATGACCAACTATGTAGTGCTGGATATGCTGTACAACAGTACCTATATCATGGGCAGCCTGATCGGCAGTTTCTTCAGCGCCTACGACTGGCATAACGGCTCGATGATTGCTCTGATTCTGCTGTTGATTATTCTGATCTTCACGCTGATCACGGATCGGTATACGGAGGAGGACGCCGGAAACAGAGGAGGTGCCTTGCTATGAGAAGAAATCTGACGAACAAGGAATTGTTCGGGAAAATTTTTATCGGTGTGATGCTGCTTTTGCTCTACCTGCCCATACTGGTGCTGGCTTTTTACAGCTTTACCACCTCCGCCAACATCGGCTCCGTCCACGGATTTACCATGGATAATTATGTCAATCTGTTCTCCAATGAGGAGCTGCGGGGCATGATTCTGGGCACGGTGCTGCTGGCCTTTGGTTCGGCGCTGCTGGCTACTGTGCTGGGGACCTTGGGGGCCATAGGCGCCTTTTATGCCAAAAAGCTGACTAAGGGCTTTGTGGGAGTTATGAACGAAGTGCCCGTGATCAATGCGGATGTGGTGACGGGATTTTCCGTGTGTATCATGCTGGTGGTGGTGTTGGGAATTGACAAGAGTACCTATGTACCCCTGGTCATCGGCCAGGTGGTCTTGTGTGCCCCTTTTGTCTATCTGTCGGTGGTGCCAAAGTTGAAACAGATGGATGCCAGCCTGTATGAGGCGGCCATGGATCTGGGGGCCACTCCCCGTCAGGCGCTCACCAAGGTGGTGCTGCCTCAGATTCAGCCGGGCATTGTATCAGGCTTCGCATTGGCGGTGACATTGTCTCTGGATGATTATTTCATCGCCAGCTATACCAAGCCTGCGACTTTTGACACCATCAGCACCTATGTGGTGAACGCCACCAAGGGTTCCCAGACAGAGATCAAAACGGCGCTTTGGGCGCTGTCCACACTGATTTTTCTGATTGTGATCCTGGTTGTGGTGGTGATGAATCTGTCGGGCAGAAAGGAGGGCTCTAAGTTTGAAGGTTAAAAAGAGATGGCAGGTCCTTGCTCTCTGTCTGGCTGTTGCTTTATTGACGGCAGTTGTCGGCGGTTTTCCGCCTGCTCGCAGAGGGCTGGACAATGCCTTTGCCAAGGAGGATGTGATCACGCTCCGGGTCTGCAACTGGGAGGAATATATCGACCTGGGGGGCTGGGATGAAGAGGAGCGGATGGAGCTGGACAACGGTGTGGAGATCCTGGGGGAGAACGCTCTGTACAAGGAGTTTGAGGACTGGTATTATGAGACCTATGGGAAGAGGGTGCAGGTGGAGTATTCTTGTTTTGGCACCAACGAGGATCTGTACAACCAACTGACGCTGGGGGATACCTATGATCTGGTCTGTCCTTCCGACTATATGATCATGAAGCTGATGGCGGAGGGGGCTTTGGAGCCCTACTCGGAGGCCTTTTTTGACCGGGAAAATGAGGAGAATTATTATCGAAGATGTGTGTCTCCTTATATTGCGCAGGTTTTTGCCGAGAACCAGATCGGCGGGGAGAGCTGGGAGCGCTACGCCGCCGGTTACATGTGGGGAGTGACGGGTGTACTTTACAATCCGGAGCGGATGACTCAGGAGGAAGCTTCCACATGGGCCGTGTTTGACAACCCGGATTTTTACCGGCAGATCACACTGAAGGACAATGTGCGGGACACCTATTTTTCCACATTGGGTTATCTGCTGCAGGATCAGCTGACCGAGGAAGCGTTTATAGAAGATCCCGATTATCACCAAAAACTGGGAGAATTGATGAATGATGTGTCGCCTGAGACCATTGACGCGGTGGAAGACCAGCTGGCAGACATCATGAAAAATATCTATGCTCTGGAGACGGACAGCGGCAAGGCCGACATGGTGACGGGCAAGATCATCGCCAATTACCAGTGGTCCGGGGATGCGGTATACGCTATGGATCAGGCGGAGGAAGACGGTGTTTATCTGCAGTTCGCAGTGCCCAGGGAGTGTACCAATCTGTGGTTTGACGGCTGGGTCATGCTAAAGAATGGTATCGGCGAGGATATGGAGAAAAAGCAGGCGGCGGAGGCTTTCGTCAATTTCCTGTCCATGCCGGTAAATGCGGTGCGGAATATGTACTATATCGGCTATACCTCCGCCATTTCCGGAGGGGAGGATGACACGGTATTTTCCTATCTGAACTGGTGCTATGGCGCAGAGGACGAGGAGGATACGGTGGCCTATCCCGTAGGTTATTTCTTTGGCGGGGATAATGAGGACGAGGACTATATTGTCTATACCTCCCAGGAGCAGGTGGGCAGACAGCTTTACACCCAGTATCCCTCACAGGAGGTCATATCCCGGGCGGCGGTCATGGGATATTTTGATGAGGAGGAAACCCGGAACATCAATCAGATGTGGATCAATATCCGATGCCTTGATGTGCGGGAGATACCGCTGTGGTGCGTGCTGTTGACTCTGTGTATTGTGGCGGGAGTGGCGTCAGCGGTGGTTATTTATAAGAAAAATCATTATTGTGTATAAAAACCAGTTGACAAATTGAGCGCTCCTATGTATAATGAAACAGTGTGTGGAAAGAATCACACGAATATTATGCATAGGAGTCGCTATGTTCATTCATTTATCCGATGTGTTTACATCTGAAGGCAAGCAGCTGGATGCGGAAGCGGAGCTGGAGATGACGGGCTTTGACAATGGCGTGGAGAGCTTTGAGATTGTTGAGAAGTCTCCGGTTACTTTGTCCATTACACATCTGGAGACGGATAAGGCTTTGATTAAGGCCGATATGCAGCTCACATTGAGAGCGGCCTGTGACAGATGCCTGGAGGAAGTGCCGGTGAATCTGGATCTGCATGCGGAGCGGGTGGTATTTTCCCCGGAGCGGCAGGCACAAGAGGATGCCGATGATCAAAACTTTGTGGATGGATATGAATTGGATGTGGAGGCTTTTGCGCATGATATGATTATTGGTAACTGGCCTGCAAAGATTCTGTGCAAGGAAGACTGCAAGGGCATATGCCCTGTGTGCGGACAGAATCTCAATGTGAGGGAATGCGGATGCGATAGTTTTGTTCCGGACCCACGGATGGCAGTGATACAGGATATATTTAATGCGAATAAGGAGGTGTAACAATGTCTATTTGTCCTAAGAATAAATCTTCCAGAGGCAGGAGAGATAAGAGAAGAGCGAATTGGAAGATGAGCGCTCCCGCTCTGGTAAAGTGCAGCAAGTGCGGCGCACTGATGATGCCTCACAGAGTATGTAAGGCTTGTGGTTCTTACAATAAGAAGCAGGTTGTAGAGGCTGACTAATGGAATGTTCCATATGAGACATGAGACTTTTCCGCTTGCGGGAAAGTCTTTTTGTTATTTTTGCTTGATTTTTACGGGGTGTTTTAGTATAGTAATATATGGGTTTTTATATGCAGATGCAGGGAAGCTGCGGAACTCTATATAGGAGGAAATGATAGATGGTCAATGTGGCAGTAGATGCGATGGGTGGGGACAATGCCCCGGCGGAGATTGTTAAGGGCGCCATAGCGGCGGTGAATGAGAATAAAGATATTAAGATTTTTCTGGTGGGCAAGGAAGCTGTCATCAAGGAGGAGCTTGCCCAATATACTTATGATATGACGCAGGTGGAGGTCGTACACGCCTCAGAGGTGATTGAGACTGCAGAGCCTCCTGTTATGGCAATTCGCAAGAAGAAGGATTCCTCCATTGTAAAGGCGCTGTATATGGTGAAGGACGGCACCTGCGATGCGTTTGTGTCCTCCGGAAGCACCGGCGCAGTGCTGGTGGGCGGACAGGTGATTGTGGGCAGGATAAAAGGTGTGGAGAGGCCGCCTCTGGCTCCGCTGATTCCCACAGAGAATGGAGTGAGTCTGCTGATTGACTGCGGCGCCAATGTGGACGCAAGACCTTCACATCTGGTACAGTTTGCCAGAATGGGTTCCATCTATATGGAGAGCATCATGGGGATAAAGAATCCCCGTGTGGGCATAGTCAACAATGGGGCGGAGGAGGAGAAGGGCAATGCCCTGGTCAAGGAGACCTTTCCTCTGCTGAAGGATTGTCCGGATATCAATTTTATCGGAAGCGTGGAGGCCAGGGATATCCCCGCAGGCGTGGCGGATGTAGTGGTCTGCGAGGCGTTTGTGGGCAATGTGATTCTGAAGCTGTATGAGGGCGTGGGCGCAACCTTGATTAAGAAGGTGAAGAGCGGCATGATGACATCCCTGCGCAGCAAGATCGGCGCGTTTTTGGTGAAGCCGGCGCTGAAAAAAACTTTGAAGAGCTTTGACGTACAGGAGTATGGCGGAGCGCCTTTGCTGGGACTCAACGGACTGGTGGTAAAGACCCATGGCAGCGCCACCGCCGTGGAGATCAAAAATACGGTGCTGCAGTGTCTGGACTTTAAGAACCAGCAGATCAATGAAAAGATCAGAGAGAGAATTGCGCCCGGAGAATGCTAAAACAGCAGGGACTGGGGGCGCATGTGCTTGCAGGGAAAATGCGGAACTAAAATTAGAAAGAGGCAGAGATGGAACTGGAGAAGATCAGGCAGATTATTGCCGGAATCCTGAATATAGACCCGGAGACAGTGACGGCTGACAGTACATTTATTGAAGATCTGGGAGCGGACTCTCTGGATATATTTCAGGTGATTATGGGCATTGAGGAAGAATTTGATATTGAGGTATCTCCGGAGGAGGCGGAGCGGGTCGTCACGGTGGAAGATGCCGCAAGACTGGTCCGCAGCGCAGTGAAAGAGTAGGACATAATATTCCTAAATCACAGGATTCAGGAATATTTTCATGAGGAATAAGGAAGAGAAGATCATGAGAGAAGGACAGGATTTGTCTCTGCTGGAAGAGAGAATCGGATATACATTTAAAAATACGGAGCTGCTGCGGCAGGCGCTTACCCACAGTTCCTATGCCAACGAGAGGCGGATCAATAAGACTGGCAATTATGAGCGGCTGGAATTTCTGGGGGATGCGGTGCTGGAGCTGGTGAGCAGCGAGTTTTTGTACCGGGAGCATTCACAGCTTTCAGAGGGCAATCTGACCAAGCTGCGGGCGTCCATGGTATGTGAACCGGCACTGGCTTTCTGCGCCAGGGATATACGACTGGAGGAGTTTATCCTGCTGGGCAAGGGAGAGGAGAGTACCGGGGGCAGGAAGCGGGATTCCATTACCTCGGATGTGATGGAGGCGGTGATTGGAGCCATCTATCTGGATGGCGGTATGACGCCTGCCAAGGCTTATATTGATCGGTTTATCCTGTCGGATCTGGAGAATAAGAGGCTGTTCTATGACAGTAAGAGCAATCTGCAGGAGGTTGTCCAAGGGAAATTGAAAAAGGATGTGGAATATGAACTTCTGGATGTGCAGGGGCCGGAACATAACCAGACTTTTTGTGTGCAGGTGCGTATTGGCGAGGATGTTCTGGGAACCGGGGAAGGACATACCAAGAAAGCGGCGGAACAGCAGGCGGCATACAAGGCGCTCCTGCTGCTGCAGAGCAGGGGATATGGGCCGGACAGATGCGGAACTCAAAAACAGCAACTGTCTGGGTAGTGCCCAGAACAATTGCTGGCCGCAAAACGGACAGAAATTGTTCTGCCGGAAAAGGTACTGCCCAGACAGATGCGGAACTCCAAATAGGAAGGTACGGATAGCGGAATGTATTTAAAAAGTATAGAGATACACGGATTTAAGTCTTTTGCCAACAAGATGAATTTTCAATTTCACAACGGTATTACGGGCATCGTGGGTCCCAACGGCAGCGGCAAGAGCAATGTGGCGGACGCCGTCAGATGGGTGCTGGGCGAGCAGCGGATCAAGCAGCTGCGGGGCGCCAGTATGCAGGATGTCATTTTCTCGGGCACAGAGACCAGAAAGCCCTTGAGCTACGCTTATGTGGCGATCACACTGGACAATTCCGACCATCAGCTGGCCATTGATTTTGACGAGGTCACTGTGGCCAGGCGGATCTACCGTTCCGGAGAAAGTGAATATCTGATCAATGGGACTCCCAGCCGACTGAAGGATGTCAACGAGCTTTTCTATGACACCGGTATCGGCAAGGAGGGCTATTCCATCATCGGCCAGGGCCAGATCGACAAGATCCTCAGCGGAAAGCCGGAGGAGAGGAGAGAGCTGTTTGACGAGGCGGCGGGTATCGTGAAATTCAAGCGGCGCAAGGCGGCGGCCCAGAATAAGCTGGAGAGCGAGAAACAGAACCTGGTGCGTGTGACGGATATCCTGTCCGAGCTGGAGAAGCAGATTGACCCTCTGGAGAAACAGTCCGAAGTAGCCAGAATCTATTTAAAGAAAAAAGAAGAGTTAAAGACACTGGATGTGAATGTGTTTTTGCTGGAGAATGACCGGCTGAAGAAGCAGCTGGAGGAGATCGAAGAAAAGCATCGGATCGCCAGCGGGGATCTGCAGGAAACCACGGAAAAATACGAGCATATCAAGGAGGAGTATGAGCAGGTACAGGCTCAGATAGAGGCGCTGGACGAGGCCATAGAGCAGGCCAGAACCAGCGTAAATGACACGGGACTGCTGCGGGGAAAACTGGAGGGTGAAATTGCCGTGCTGAAGGAGCAGATCAATTCCGCCAGAGGCAGCGAGGCGCACCTGAAGAACCGTAAGGAGACCGTGGAGGCGGAGATCGCCGCCAAGAATCGGGACAAAGAGGGAATACTGTCAGAGAAAGCCCAGATTGATCTGCAGGTACAGGAGATTACCGAGACCAGGGACGAGGTCAGGAGACAGTTAGAGACCGTACAGGGCAAAATCGAAGAACTGAATAACCGGATTGAGGCCGGTAAAAACACGATTATCGGGGAATTGAATCAGAGAGCTACCATCAAGTCCAAGCTGGGGCGTTACGACACCATGATGGAGCAGATCAATATCCGGAAAGCGGAACTGAACTCCCGCATCCTGAGAGCCAGATCCGATGAGGAGGCCAGGGAGGAGAATATCCGCCAGATGGAGGAACAGTTTGCCCAGTTGACGGAAAAACTTGGCCGTATGAATGAGGATGCCGCCGCCAGGGAACAGGAGCTGGGAGATATCCGGCAGACTCTGGCAGGCCACGATCAGAAGCTGCGGGAGACCCAGCAGAATTTCCATCAGGAGAAGTCCCGCCTGGAAGCGCTGTCCAATCTGACGGAGCGCTATGAGGGATATGGCGGCAGCGTCAAGAAGGTCATGGAGCAGAAGGAGCGGGTGAAAGGCATCATTGGCGTGGTGGCGGACATCATTCAGGTGGAGAAGAAATACGAGACAGCCATCGAGATAGCACTTGGCGGCAATATACAGAACATCGTGACAGATGACGAGGACACGGCCAAGGAGATGATCGCCTATCTGAAGGAACACAGGGCGGGGCGCGCCACCTTTCTGCCCCTGACCAGCATTATCCATCCTCAGGAATTCAAGACCCCGGAGGTGCTGAAGGAGAAGGGCGCCATCGGTATGGCGGATGAGTTGGTATCCACGGATAAAAAATACCGCAATGTGGCAAAAGCCATGCTGGGCCGCGTCGTTGTGGTGGACAATGTGGACAATGCGGTAAAAATCGCCAGAAAATATGATTACAGCATCAGGATGGTAACTATTGAGGGAGAACTGCTGGTGCCCGGTGGAGCCATCAGCGGCGGCGCATTTAAGAACAGCAGCAATCTGCTGGGACGGCGCCGGGAGATGGAGGAGCTGGAAAAGAAGGTTAAAAAACTCGCTCAGGCCATAGAGGATATCAATACGGCTATCGAGGAGACCAAGAGCCACAGAAATAAGCTGCGCATGGAGATCGAGAGCCTGAAGGCAGATATGCAGAGATGCTCCATTGAACAGAATACCACCCGGATCAATATTGCCCAGGCCAGAGAGCGCATGGCAGAGGAGGAAGAGGGCTTTGACTCCATGAAAAGGGAGGAGAAGGACATCGAAATCCAGATTCAGGAGATCATCGGCAGCAAGGAAACGATCCAGCAGGAGCTGGCGGCCAGTGAAGAACTGGAAAAGACCACCCAGGAGCAGATCACCCTTTGGCAGGGACAGCTGGAGGAGAGCCGTCATGAGGAGTCTGATGCATCGGCCCATGTAGCGGAGTGGGATCTGAAGGTGGAGAAGATGCTGCAGACCCAGGAGTTCCATCAGGCCAATGTGGACCGTATTGCCGGAGAGATGGAGTACTCCCAAAAGGAATTAAGTGAGATAGAGGAAGCGCTGCTTCAGAATGAGCAGGATGCGGCGGAGAAGAGCGGCCGAATTCTGGAAATTCAGCAGACCATTGTGGCGTCCCACGATGCACAGACAGAGGCGGAGGCCAAGCTGAAAGAGGATCTGACCCGGAAGGAGACTCTGAGCAGTAAGCAGAAGAATTTCTTTACTACCCGGGAAGAACTGTCGGAGCGTATGACAGCGCTGGATAAGGAGGTTTACAGGCTCTCTTCGCAGAAGGAGCGGCTGGAGGAGTCCGTGGAATCCCAGATCAATTACATGTGGGATGAATATGAGATTACGCTGAGTGACGCCATGTCCATCCGAAATGAAGACATGACAGATCTGTCAGCTATGAAACGGGAGATTGTAAATCTGAAGGATCAGATCAAGAAGCTGGGTGATGTCAATGTAAACGCTATCGAGGACTACAGGAATCTGATGGAGCGTTACACCTTCATGAAAACGCAGCACGACGATCTGGTGGAGGCGGAGAAAACTCTGGAGGGAATTATCCAGGAGCTGGACAGCGCCATGAGAAAGCAGTTCAATGAAAAATTTGCGGAGATCAGCCGGGAATTTGACAAGGTGTTCAAGGAGCTTTTCGGCGGAGGAAAGGGAACGCTGGAGCTGATGGAGGACGAGGATATTCTGGAGGCTGGCATACGGATTATCGCACAGCCGCCTGGAAAGAAACTGCAGAACATGATGCAGCTCTCCGGTGGTGAGAAGGCGCTGACGGCCATTTCCCTGCTGTTTGCCATACAGAACCTGAAGCCTTCCCCATTCTGTCTGCTGGACGAGATCGAGGCGGCACTGGATGAGTCCAATGTATCCAGATATGCCAAATATTTACATAAGCTGACCAAGCACACCCAGTTTATTGTGATTACCCACCGACGGGGCACTATGGAGCGTGCCGACCGATTGTATGGCATTACTATGCAGGAGAAAGGGGTGTCCACGCTGGTGAGCGTGAACCTGGTGGATAAAGATCTGACATAATTTTGCTGTGTGGTTGAAGGGATATGTGTATTTTAAATAAGGAGACGGTTTATGAGCGAGGAGAAGAAAGGATTTTTCAGCCGTTTAAAAGAGGGCCTGAGCAAGACCCGCAATAATATCGTGCGTGGGATAGATAATGTATTCAGCGGTTTTTCCGCCATTGACGAGGACTTCTATGAGGAGCTGGAGGAAATACTGATCATGGGAGATATCGGCGTCAATGCCACAGGGGAGATTGTGGAGCGCTTAAAGCGTCAGGTAAAGGAGCAGCATATCAAGGAACCTGCCGCCTGTAAACAGCTGTTGATTGACAGCATCCGGGAACAGATGCGGGTAGATGAGACGGCGTATGATTTTGAGCATCAGCAGTCTGTGATTATGGTTATCGGCGTCAATGGCGTGGGCAAGACTACCTCCGTGGGCAAACTGGCCGGAAAATTGAAGGACAATGGCCTGAAGGTGCTGATTGCCGCAGCGGATACTTTCCGTGCGGCGGCAGGGGAGCAGCTTGCGGAGTGGGCAAGACGGGCGAATGTGGATATGATCGGAGGCAAGGAGGGGACAGACCCCGCCAGCGTCGTGTTTGATGCGGTGAATGCCGCCAGGGCCCGCCATGCGGATGTGCTGCTGATCGACACGGCAGGGCGTCTTCACAACAAAAAGAACCTGATGGAAGAGCTTCGGAAGATGAATCGGATCATTGACCGGGAATTTCCCGATGCCCACCGTGAGAATCTGATTGTCCTGGACGGAACCACCGGGCAGAACGCCATGGTGCAGGCCAGGGAGTTCGGTGAAGTGGCCAATCTGACGGGCATTATCCTGACCAAGATGGACGGGACGGCCAAGGGCGGCATCGCCGTGGCAATCCAGTCCCAGCTGCAAGTGCCGGTAAAATATATCGGAGTGGGCGAGACTATAGAGGATCTTCAGAAATTTAATTCGGATGAATTTGTGAATGCGCTGTTTGACATAGAACCCGTGGAAGAGGCGGATGCGGAACAGAGGATCTATTGATCCTCAAAACAGCATATCCCCGGACAACACACTGATCAATATAGGGACGCCAAAGCGGCCATATATTGATCACAGACCCTGTGTGTTGGAAGGGGATTTGCGGAACAGAAGATTGATAATCTTCAAATAGGAGGAACATATGCTGACATTAGATCGATTTGAGGAGGCTTCGGAGGTTGTGAAGCGAGTCACTTTGGAGACCAAGCTGGTATACAGCGATTTTCTGAGTAGTCAGACGGGAAACAAGGTGTATCTGAAGCCGGAGAATATGCAGTTTACAGGAGCTTACAAGGTGCGGGGGGCTTATTATAAAATGAGCACGCTTTCCGAGGAGGAGAGGGCCAGGGGACTGATCACCGCCTCCGCAGGCAATCATGCCCAGGGTGTGGCCTATGCGGCAAAATGTTACGGAGCCAGGGCCACTATTGTGATGCCAACCACCACACCGCTGATGAAGGTAAACCGCACCAAGAGCTACGGCGCAGAGGTGGTGTTGTATGGAGATGTGTATGACGAGGCATGCGCCAGGGCCTATGAGCTGGCCGAGGAGCATGGCTATACCTTTATTCATCCTTTTGACGACCTGACAGTGGCCACCGGCCAGGGAACCATCGCCATGGAGATTGTGAAAGAGCTGCCTCTGGTGGACTATATTCTGGTGCCCATCGGCGGAGGCGGCCTTGCCACCGGCGTGTCCACTCTGGCAAAGCTGTTAAATCCCAAGATTAAGGTTATCGGTGTGGAACCGGCGGGGGCGAACTGCATGCAGGAATCTTTAAAAGCGGGAAAAGTCGTGACACTGACAGGCGTCAATACCATTGCGGACGGCACGGCGGTGAAGACGCCCGGCAGTAAGCTGTTCCCCTATATTCAGCAGAATCTGGATGACATCATCACCGTTGAGGACGAGGAACTGGTGGTAGCTTTTCTGGATATGGTGGAGAACCACAAGATGGTGGTGGAGAATTCAGGGCTTTTGTCTGTGGCGGCTGTCAA
>CAZKAO010000082.1:0-14291 GCA_964550745.1 uncultured Acetatifactor sp. | reverse complement strand
CCGTAAAAAAGTGAGAATAGGCGATTGCTGTAAGGGAATGCTAAAAGTGATCCTCTGACGTAGGTTGGAGGGTCACTTTTTGTTGAATCCCATGAATAGATGTGGAACTCTAAAACAGCATCCGCCCGGACAAGCACACTGATTAATTTCTGGACGCCTCAAGCGGCCAGAGATTAATCACCAGGCCGTGTGCTGGTAGGGTGGATGCGGAACTCTAATTAAGAAAGGAACGGGGAATATGGATTTTAACGGAACAGCATTCGGCGTTTCCGCTGAGGCGGGCTACCCCCTTTCCCAAGTGCCCCTGGGCCTTAGCCTGGATATGATGGAAAATGAGGCGGCCAGGGATAGGCAAGCGGATATGACGGAGAGTGAAAAGGAGCGGCTGCTGATGCGGTGTCTGGACGCCAGATCCGACAAGGAGATGCGGCGGATCGTGAGAGATGAGGTGCCGGAAGGCCGTATCAGCGCCCTGTATGAGGGGCCTGCGGGCGGTTGAGAAAGCAAAGATAATGGGGCTGTCACAGCCCCATTGTCATATCTCCCCAAAGCTCTACTGCGCCAAAGCCTTCTCGATTTCCGCAATCTCGTTCGCCGTAAAGTCTGCTTTTTCGATACAGGCAACATTTTCCACAATCTGCTCAGGGCGGCTTGCGCCGATGAGAACGGTGGTGACGGCGGGATTGTGCAGAACCCAGGAGAGAGCCATCTGAGAGAGCTTTTGTCCCCGCTCGGCGGCAATGGAATTCAGTTTGTTCAATCTGGCGAGCATTTTGTCGTCAAGCTCATTGCTGATCCAGGTAGCGCCTTTGCCCACCCGGGAGTCCGCCGGGATACCATGTAGATATTTGTCTGTGAGCAGTCCCTGATACAGCGGCGAAAACACAGCCAGTCCGAATCCGCTCTCCAGCGCAAGCTGATCGAGCTTGTCCCGCTCTATCCAGCGGTTAAGCATGGAATAGGAGGGCTGATTTATGACAAACGGGGTGTGCAGTTCCTGGAATATCTTTAGGATATTTTGAGTCTGTTCTCTGTTGTAGTTGGAAATTCCCACATACAGGGCTTTCCCCTGCCTGACCGTATGGTCCAGCGCCAGCGCGGTTTCCTCCAGAGGGGTGTCGGGATCAAAAATATGATGGTAATAAATATCGACATACTCCAGATTCATGCGTTTCAGGCTCTGGTCCAGGGAGGCGGTGAGATATTTGCGGGAACCGTTTCTGTCGCCATAGGGTCCCGGCCACATTTCGTAGCCCGCCTTTGTGGAGATACACATTTCATCCCGGTACTGTCTCATATCACTTAGAATTCTTCCAAAGTTCTCCTCAGCGCTGCCATTGTACGGATGACCATAGTTGTTGGCGAGGTCAAAGTGCGTGATGCCGGAGTCGAAGGCTGTGTGCACCATATTCTCCATATTGGCAAAGGAATCCCTGTGGCCGAAATTCTGCCACAGCCCCAATGAGACGGCGGACAGTTTCAGACCGCTGTTTCCGCAGCGGTTGTAAATCATTTTTTCATATCTTTTTTCACTGGCGATATACATGACAGTTCTCCTCCCTGTAAGTCTTTGTCAGACATTGATTTTATACTCACTAACGATTAGATTTTCCTTTCCGCACAGTGCATGTTGCCCGATTATGCGACATGTGCTGTGCGGCAATTGGAAAATCTTAACGTTAGTCAGTATAAGGTAAGTGTAGCACAATTATCTTAAATATCAACTCCCGAATAAAAATATTCCCATATGTAGAATTGACGGTTGGACGGGGACTGTATATACTGTATAAAAAGGGAATTTTACATACCTATAGGAGAAGGAAAATGTCATTCAGTGTGTGTGCAAGAATAAAAGAAAAGTGTGTCAGTGAGGAACTGCTGGAAAAAGCGATTGCGGATTTTTTTCAGCCACCCAAAGATATCCTTGTACGAAGGGAAGGGACTCACGCGACATATGAGGGGATAGACGAGGACGACGTAACAGTGATATATTTTAACAGCGATAGCAGACCGCCGCACAATATTTACGTTTCGGAGATTACAGGCGGCAAATTTGAATATATGCAGTCAATTGATCTTGACATCGGCAAAGAAATGGCAACTATTGACAGATTTGCGAAAATGATAAGTTTCTGCATTTATTTATATGGGAAAGTAAAAAGTGAAATTCTGGTTACGTCGGATGTGCATGACGACATATGTCTGGTAAAAGCCGGGGAGATACTCTGGTCGAAGGCTCTATGTTTCGATTACAAAAGTCTGGTGATGAGTCAGCGTTGATGAAAAGGAGAGGGTAAAAATATGAGCGAACAGTTTTCCAGAACCCGGCTGCTGCTGGGTGAGGCGGCAATGGAGCGTCTTGCGGCGGCCAGGGTGGCGGTGTTTGGCATCGGCGGCGTGGGAGGCCATGCGGCGGAGGCGCTGGCGCGCAGCGGTATAGAGGAGATTGATTTGATCGACAGCGACACGGTGAGCGAGAGCAACCTGAACAGGCAGCTGATCGCCACTCACAGCACTATCGGCAGGTATAAGGTAGATATGATGGAGGAGCGGATCAGAGACATCAATCCCCGGGCTGTGGTGCATAAATACCAGTGTTTTTTTCTGCCGGAAAATGCGGAGCAGTTTCCGTTTGCAGAGTACGACTATGTGGTGGATGCCGTGGACACGGTGACAGCCAAGATCGAACTGGTAATGAAGGCCCAGGCGGCAGGGGTTCCCATAATCAGCAGCATGGGAGCGGGCAACAAGCTGGACGCCAGCGCCTTTCGGGTGGCGGATATCTACCAGACCAGCGTGTGCCCTCTGGCGAAGGTCATGCGAAGGGAACTGAAAAAAAGGGGCGTTCGGCAGCTGAAAGTGGTCTATTCCCAGGAGCCGCCGCTGACGCCGGGATACAGTGACGAGGAACCGCCTGCAGGCAGACGGGCGGTTCCTGGCAGCGTAGCGTTTGTCCCCTCCGTGGCAGGTCTGATTATCGCCGGGGAGGTAGTGCGTGACCTAGCAGGACGGTAACGATATATTCGGGTATGCATTCTGGTAAAAAATGGTTGCAGTCCTGCCGGGCCAGATTATATAATAGAGTGGACAAGAGGCAGAGGTTCTGAAGAACCTAGAGGTTCTAAAGAACCTCAAACAGGAGGTATTCATGATGAAAAAATGGACGGGATACGAAAAGGGAGTCAATCTGGGAGGTTGGTTTTCGCAGTGTAATTACACGAAAGAGCGCTATGAAGGATTCATCACGGAGGAGGATTTTGCCAATCTTTCCACTTGGGGAATCGACCATGTCCGCGTTCCGGTAGATTACAATCTGGTGGAGACAGATGACGGCAGATATCTGGAGGAGGGATTTGACTATCTGCAGCGCGCCGTAGACTGGTGCGGCAAGTACGGGCTGAACATGATTCTGGATCTGCACAAGGCGGTGGGCTATTCCTTTGATGAAAATGAGGGAGAGAACGGCTTTTTCACGGATGAGAAGCTGCAGGAGCGTTTCTACAGGCTCTGGGAGCAGTTTGCCCAAAGATTCGGAGGATATGGCGACAGAATCGCTTTTGAACTTTTGAATGAAGTGACAGACGCCTCTTACGGCGAGGCATGGAATCGTATTGCAGACACCTGTATTCAGAGAATCCGGCAGATCGCCCCGACTACGAAAATCCTGGTGGGCGGATACTGGAACAACAGCGTATCGGCAGTAAAAGATATCAAACTGTCGAGTTATGAAAATATTGTGTTGAATTTCCACTGTTATGAGCCGTTTATATTTACACATCAGGCGGCGTCATGGGTGCCGAGTTTCCCCAGTGATTTCCGGGTGGGATTTCCCGAAAAGTGTGAGGTGTACGCTGAACATATCGGTAAGTATTTTCCTGGCATGCTGGATGCTTTTTGCGATTTGACAAAGGGCAAGGCCACTGTGGACTCCGATTATTTTGAAAGATTATTTGCGGAGGCTATTCAGGTGGCCCAGGAGAGGCAGGTGCCGTTGTATTGCGGCGAGTACGGAGTGATAGACAAGGCGGATGTAGAGAGTATCTTAAAATGGTATCAGACGATTCATCCGGTATTTGTGCGTCATGGGATCGGCCGTGCGACATGGAGCTATAAGCAGATGGATTTTGGTCTGACAGACGAGCGCCTGCAGGATGTTCTGGAAGAGATCAGAGAAAACATGTAGATGGTTGACCGGGAAGTTCCCGGTCAACACCATCCGCCGTCCATAGTGATGATCTGTCCTGTGAGGTAGCCGGGAGACTGTACCAGCTGCAGGGCCAGCGCTGCCACCTCCTGGGGAGTGCCCAGGCGGTCCGCCGGGATTTCCCGGCGCAGTATTTCCAGCTCTTCCCTTAAGAGACAGCGGTTCATATCCGTGTCAATCACGCCGCAGGCGATGGCATTGACACGGATATGGCTGGGGGCCAGCTCCTTGGCCAGCGCGCGGGTAAAGCTGTTGACGCCGCCCTTGGCGGCGCTGTAGGCCACTTCCATGGAGGCTCCCACATTGCCCCAGACCGAGGAGATATTCAAGATATGCCCCTCTCCCTGGGACAGCATCAGTGGTATGGCATGGCGACAGGTGTAGAAACAGCCGTCCAGATGGGTGGCAATGATGCGATGCCACTGCTCGGGGCTCATGTCCTGCAGCAGCCCCATATGGGCGATTCCAGCGTTGTTGATCAGCACGTCCAAACGCTTTATCCGGGCGAAGAGAGCGTCCACCGCCTCGCAGTTCCCGGCGTCCACGGCAAAGCATTGGCAGGAGATACCATATTTCTGTTCGAGTTCCCGCCCGAGGTTTTCCAATTCTTCTATATTATTTAGACAGGTCAGCACCAAGTCATATCCCGCGGCGGCAAATATATCTGCCATGGCCCGGCCGATACCTCTGGATGCCCCTGTAATCAGTACAGTCTTGTTCATCGTACAGCAATTCCTTTCTTAATATAAATAGACTCACTATAGTCAGTATAAATCTCAGGCAATTCAGTATAACACATTTTCTCTCTGCTTTTCCACTAATTTAAGAAATTATACTGTAAATTTCTTGTTCAGCACTCAGAGATATGCTATGATGAATATGGCAATTTTAGTACGCTGTTTTATACTGACTAACGTTAAGATTTTTAGGTTTCCGCACAGCACATGTCGCATAATCGGGCAACATGCACTGTACGGAAAGGAAAATCTAATCGTTAGTGAGTATACAATGGCGGCACAGCGGCGGTTAGGAATACGGAGGAGGAAGATATATGATAGCTGCGGTGAAAATACGTCCCCGGATACAGAGCTGTGAAGAGTGTTATACTATGTTTGAGGAGGGAAGCCTGATCTATCACTACGATGTTGACGGCAAGGATTATTGTCAGAATTGCTTTGAAAAGAAAATTCCGGCGTCATCCCTTGAGGATGATGACGCTCCATATGCCAGGTATATTGCGGAAGGGGTGCCGGGAGAGCTTGTGATAGGAAAACTTTTGCTGGAGCGCTCTCTCCTTACTCGTCTGGCAGATGGGATCTACGGGCTGAAGGAGAACGGAGATCATCTGGTAGTCAATTCTGTGGGAAACGGCGATTTGAACCCGAATCGCTTTCTGAATAAGTTAAGCGGAGACAGCTATGCCCTTGAAAAGAAGGACGAGTATGTCATGTTGTTCTTCCCAATAAATAGATTTATAAGCAAAGACGCCTTTGTTGACTATAGGGAGGTATTTAAATATATCTGGGATGATCTGGGAGCCTATATCGGTGGAAATCCTGTCTTTGTCCGTGATGTGGAGGATAATATTATCGGGATATCCAATACTCGGGATTGCGGACTGTCCGGCTCATTTTCCCCGGTCTTCTACCCAGTTGCGGATACGGTGTCCATGGAGGAGCTGGAAGAACAGTATCAGGGCAAGTTTTCCGGCAAGTATGCGCGCTGGTATATAGAGAAACTTTCTCCCAAAACAATGCTCGATTACTGTGAGAAAAGGATACGGGGCCAGGGTATCCAGCTCAAGCTGGCAGTGTATCAGATATGCAGGTATATGCAGAACGTGGCAAAGGGAGACTCCTTTTGCGCGGATAACTGGATTCTGACGGCCCCCAGCGGTTCGGGAAAGACGGAGTTCTACAGGACGATCAGGGAATTGTTTGCGAAATATGAGATCCCGATTCCGGTGGTTCAGATTGACTTAAGCCAGATCACCGAGGCGGGGTACAAGGGGAGCAACGTATCCACGATCCCCCAGAGGATTCTTGCCGAGAAACCCGATGCAAAGGGCGTAGCGATCTGTTTTCTGGACGAGGCGGACAAAAAGTTTATTCCCAGCTACGGCAGCAACAATGTGGACAACAATGCCGCGGTTCAGGCCAATTTGCTCACACTGATCGAGGGCACGGAGCTGAAAGTCGATGTGGGTGACGAAAAAAAGGACTTTAATTCCAACTATACCATGTTTGTACTGATGGGAGCTTTTCAGAGCGTCAGGCAGCAGAAACAGAAAAAGCAGACAGCAAAGCCCCTCGGCTTTACGGCGAGCTGTGAGGCAGAGCGTCATGAGGATGACATAGACCGGGTGGCGGATTGCTTCTATGAGGATCTGACTCTGCAGGATATGATAGATTATGGAATGGGGGAAGAACTTGCGGGGCGTATGGTGCAGGTGGTGAATTTCCATAAGCTGTCCGAGGACGCCATGCTGGAGCTTATCAGGTACAAGGTCGGGGAAATTTCGAACGACATGGGGATTGACATCGGGATGCCGGAGGATACCTTGAGGGCTTTTCTGGATATCTCTTTTGGCAGCCTGGGGGCGAGACGGCCTCTGAACAGGATCAGGGAGCTTGTCCAGAACACAGTGGCGGAGGTATTTTTCGAGGGGAGATTTGACAGCGACAGGGACAGAGTGGTCATCGATTCCCTGGACAGCGCACATATTGAGAGGCGTGCGCGCAGGGCGGAGCATGAACGCTGAGGGAGTATGCGGAACAGAGGTTCTAAAGAACCTCAAAAACAGCATACTCCCGGACAGCGCACTGATCCATGTTCGGACACCTAAGTGGCCGAATATGGATCACCGGTCTCGTGTGATGGGAGGGAGTATGCGGAACTTAAATAGGAGGAAGTTACTATGCAGGAAATATATGACGTGATTATCATTGGCTCCGGTCCGGCGGGACTGTCGGCGGCGGTGTACGGTATGCGGGCGGGTCTGAAACTGCTGATCGTTGAGAGAAATCCCATGAGCGGCGGCCAGGTGCTGAATACCTATGAGGTGGACAACTACCTGGGAATGCCGGGAGTTAACGGCTTTGACATGTGCGTAAGGTTTCGGGAACATGTGGACAAGCTGGGCGCGTCTTTTCTGGAGGCAGAGGTTACGGAGATTTCGGACGGTGAACTGAAAACGGTCCATACCACGGAGGGAGATCTGCGGACGAAGGCGGTGATTCTGGCCGCCGGCGCCCGCCATGCGCATTTGGGGGTGCCGGGGGAGGAGGAACTGTCCGGAATGGGCGTGTCCTATTGTGCAACCTGTGACGGAGCCTTTTTTCGGGGTAAGACCGTGGCGGTGGTGGGCGGCGGAGACGTGGCGTTGGAGGATGCGATCTATCTGACCCGTTTTTGCGTGAAGGTGTACCTTATCCATCGCCGGGACGAGCTGCGGGGAGCGCATGTGCTTCAGGAACAGCTGCGGGCGCTGCCGAAAGTGGAGATTCTGTATTCCCATGTGGTAAAGGAGATACAGGGACGACAGGAGAGCGTAACGGGTCTGCTGCTGGAGGATCAAAAAAGTGGAGAACAACGCATTCTGCCGGTGGACGGCGTGTTTGTGGCAGTGGGCATACATCCGGAGACGGAGCTGCTCAGAGGGCTGACGGCCTGCGATGAGGCGGGCTATGTGCTGGCCGGTGAGGACGGCGCTACAGATGTGCCCGGAATCTATGTGGCCGGTGATGTGCGCAAAAAACCTCTTCGCCAGGTGGTGACAGCGGTGGCGGACGGCGCCAATGCCATGACGTCGGCTGCCGCAGAGATCAGCAAGATATAAAGAAAATATTACGAAAAATGTAAATTATTCCAGAGAGGGAAGAGGGGCTGTGCCAAGGCCTCTCTTTTTCCATATTTATGCGGCATTAGAGATTTTCTGATATTTTTCACAGGGTGTTGACATTTTGTACGGAGCATGATATAGTTAAACACAGATGTAACAATTTCGTAATTATTTCTGTAAAGAATGTAACAAATATCTGTAATATTTTTGGAGGAGAAGATGTTTAGACGCTCAATAAGAATAACGGCATATGCATTATCTGCTGTTTTATTGTGTACCGGGATGAATATGGATGTGTATGCTGCCACGGGAGTTTCTTCTGTATTGCCCAGCGGCGGTATCAATATAGCACTTGACAACGGAACGGCTCTGGAGAATCTGCAGGATCAGTCAGGCGGAAAAACCGTACAGCTGGAGACGATGGTGGATGCCGCACAGGTCGATGAAGCCAAGGCTGCGGCGGCTGCGGAAGTTGTGGCTGCGGAGCTGGCAGCAGAGGAAGCGATTTTCAAGAATCTGGTGATTGCCCAGGTAAACAGTTATGTAAATGTGAGGGATATGCCCAGTGAGTCAGGAAAGGTTGTAGGCAAGCTGTACAACAATTCTGTGGGTGATTTTCTTGCGGAGGAGGACGGCTGGTATCAGATCCGGTCCGGCAGTGTGACAGGCTATGTAAAAGGCGAGTTTTGTGTAACTGGAGACGATGCCATCACATTGGCCAAGGAAGTGGGAACAAGGATCGCAACCGTGACCTGCGACGGACTGTTCGTACGCAAGGAACCCAACACGGACTGTGCTATTCTGGGCATGGTAGCCTTTGAGGATGATCTGCTGGTGTTGGAGGAGACGGACACCTGGGTGCGGGTTGACACAGAGGAAGGCGAGGGCTGGGTATCCAGACAATATGTGAACCTACATACTGAGTTTGTACAGGCTGAGTCCAAGGAAGAGGAGGAAGCCAGACTGGCAAAGGAAGCCGCAGACAGACAGAGAGCAAGGGAAGCGGCGCGTCAGGCAACAGCCGCTTCGACACCGGCAGCCGGAACGCCGAGCAACTATGGTCTTGATCCGGCTACTGTCACCATCAGCGGAGACAGTGAGATGGGTGTGGCTGTAGCGGAATATGCGGTGCAGTTTGTGGGTAATCCCTATGTATGGGGCGGCACCAGCCTGACTAACGGTGCGGACTGCTCTGGCTTTGTGATGAGCGTTTACGCGAACTTTGGCGTGACACTGCCTCATTCCTCTTCTGCCGACAGGAAGCAGGGATATGCAGTGGACAGTCTGGCCAATGCTCAGCCTGGAGACCTGATCTGCTACTCCGGTCATGTGGCGCTGTATATCGGCGATGGCAATATTGTGCATGCATCTACCAGTAAGACCGGAATCATCATCTCCAAGGCGGATTACAAGAGGATTCTTGCCATCAGACGTATTTTCTAAAAGAGAGTATTTAATAAGCGTTATAGAGCATCTTCTGAGAGGAAGATGCTCTTATTTTCGCAAAATAAAAAGGGTAAAAAAGTACTTGCATTTGGACGAGTTGTGCAACTTAACCAAAAAAATGAGAAATATCGATAAACCGTAGAAGTGTTTATTGACTTCCGTGAGAAAGTTATCCACAGGTTTGAAAACGAGAAATCAATAAAAAGTGACTTATACACTGACTTATACACACTATCCACAGGTTTTTGACCCGAAAAGACCAATTTTTATATGCAAAAAGAGGAACGGGTGTTTTGTGAAGTTCTCCCAAAATTTGCATTTATTGACAAAAATTCAAAATTCCTGTTGACAAATCCGATGTCAAAAATATATAAAAAACAGCTTGAATTGTTGCAAAACAAGCAAAAATATGTTATACTTTTTGTACAATAAAACAGCGGCATCTGCCGGGCGGATGCGAAATTCAAAAACTCTAAATAAGAAGGGATGATCTGTATGAAATTCGTGATTATTGGAAGAAATCTTGAAGTAACTCCGGGGTTAAGGAAGGCTGTGGAGGATAAGATCGGAAAGCTGGAGAAATACTTTAATCCGGATACAGAAGTGCATGTAACGCTCAGCGTGGAGAAGGAGAGACAAAAGATCGAAGTGACAATTCCCGTCAGGGGCAGTATCATCCGTTCCGAACAGGTCAGCAGCGATATGTATGTATCCATTGATCTGGTGGAGGAGATTATTGAGCGTCAGTTGAAGAAATATAAGAGTAAGATTGTGGACAAGCAGCAGAGCGCCGGTTCTTTCAGCCAGGCCTTTGTGGACAATGATTATATGGAAGACGAGGAGG
The DNA here is from genome assembly GCA_964550745.1 of uncultured Acetatifactor sp. Taxonomy (GTDB): domain Bacteria; phylum Bacillota; class Clostridia; order Lachnospirales; family Lachnospiraceae; genus Acetatifactor. The sequence goes on along the minus strand of CAZKAO010000082.1, from coordinate 3,956 downwards.
TTAAGATCGTCCGCACCAAGAAGTTTGATATCAAGCCGATGTATCCGGAGGATGCCTGTGTACAGATGGAACTGTTGGGACATAATTTCTATGTATTCTGCAATGCGGAGACAGACCAGGTGAATGTTGTATATAAGAGGAAGGGCGATACTTATGGTCTGATTGAACCGGAAGAGTAGGGCGTTTTTCCATCCCTGGGCGGAACGGGACATGGTGAGGCTTTTGGGGTAGATAATTAAATAGAAAATGTATATGCACCGAAAGGAAAGATTTATTTTCTTTCGGTGTATTTTTTGCAAGAAAAATTTTTATTGTCTTGTCTAATGTATAGAAAGCTTTCGAAGAAGAAAAATGGGATGCTGCAGGTGTGACCAGACTTTGGATGTCGGCCAAAGAGGAAATGGATAGAAGGAGGAAGGATATGGAAAACAGCATGACAGCAGCGCTGTCAGAGCGCAGGGATGCCGGGGAAATGACGGAAGAGCGCATGGAGCTGTTGATACACAGCTATGGCAATTCCCTGCTCAGACTATGCACGCTTTATTTAAGGGACCCCTATCTGGCGGAGGATGCGGTGCAGGACACTTATCTGAAAGCGTGGAAAAGCTATCGGGGCTTCCAGGGACGTTCGGCGGAAAAGACCTGGATTACCAGAATCGCTATCAACACTTGCAAAAATTATCTCAGCAGTTCCTGGCGGCAGCATGTGGAGCCGTCGGATGTGATGGAGATCATGGAAGCGGGGCTGGAGGCCCGAAGCAGGGACGAATATGAGAGCCTTAGCAACACCATGATTCTGATGAATGAGGTTATGAAGCTGAAGGACAAATATCGGCTGGCGATCCTGCTGTATTATTATCAGGAGCTGTCGGTGCCAGAGATTGCCAGAGTGCTGGGCAGGCAGGAGAGTACGGTGTACATATTGCTGAAACGGGGCAGGGAGCAGCTTAAGCGGAATTTGCCGGAAGAGATCAAGGAGGTGCTGTAAATGGAGATCAGGGAAAATACGGATAAATTGATGTCACGAGTCAGAATCGACCGAAAAATGTATGATAACATTATGGAGGGAAAAGAAATGAGAAGCAGGAGAAGATTTACAATTAAGAAGGCCATCATCCCCGCTGCCGCAGCAGTGCTGTTGATGAGTACCATGTATGTGGGAGCTGGGTATCTGGTGCAATATACGCCGCTGCGGGACATTCTTATGAATAATGAGCTGGATGCGCCGCTGGAGGTGCCGGAGGGACAGAAGGCGCCGGATATTTATGAGGATATTCTGGATACCAATATACCGTCTGGGGAGGAGATGGGAACAAGCGGTGGAGAAGGAACAGCCAGGCCCTTGGACAGCTTTGGGGAGCGGGTTATAGACAATGAGTTTTTTGCAATAGACATCGTGGAGATCAGCTGTACGGGGAGGGAACTGTCTTTCAACTATATCCTGACCCGGAAGACGGACCAGGATATATGGGTGGATCTCTTTATTGCCCAAAGCCATGATGAGAGTGGGATTGCCAGTGGATTTGGAGATTACTTAAGGCCGGATCAGATTCCAGTCGGCAGCGGCTATGAGCTGGCGGGAAACCAGGTGCTGGGAACCTGCACGCAGCTGGGAAAGGAGGAGTATGCGTCGGGTATGTATACCTTGTATGCAGATTACCTATTGTATGATCTTTCCGAGGGAGTAAAGAATGAGTTGCAAACGGACATGGGAACCACGGAACTGGTTGCGATTGAGACAGATGATGAACCCAGCTGCGCGGAGGGGACCATCGAGATTACCAGCAAAGGGGATTACTGCCTGGCATTGGAAGGCAGGCTGGACAAAGTTGAGAAGAATGTACACTTCAATGCCTATGATGTCTATATCACCCCGCTGACGGTATATTTAACTCTGGATGGGACTTATGAGGAGGAGATGGCCGGTGACTGGGGGATGGCAAGCTATCATGATATCACGATCGGCTTTATGGACGGCACACAGACCACGGCCAGGGTGCTGCTGAGCGCCATGAGTTACGGGTTTGGTGAAATCAGCGTAGATATGCGCAAATCCTTTGACAGCGCCATTGACCCCAATGCAATATCCAGCATATGCCTGGACGGCGTTGTCATCACAGGACAGTAGGGCCGCATAAGTTGGCCGCCTTATTCATATATTTCCAGTGAGAAAAACTGGCTGGAGCAGTTATGGATAAGAGACAGAGGGCGCAATATCTGATGCGGATTAAAAAAGGGATATTGACGGAATGTGTATTGGTGGTGATGGCAGTTGCGGTGCTGACCGGGCAGCAGAGTCTGGTGGAAGAGCGCAGGGCGGCCAATACCTCCGTGCTTTCCATAGAGAAGGACTACATAAAATGGGTGGATTTCACGGTGTCTTACGAGGCGCTGTGCAGCGCTTATGACTGGGATGTGAAAACTCATGGCACGGAGCATGAGGTTCACTGGGTGGAACTGTTGGCCTACACGGCTGCCAGAACAGGCGGGGAGTTTGGCAAAAATGCGCTTAAGACCATGGAAAAGGCAGCCAAGGCTCTCTCTGAGGGAGAAAAGACGCTGGAGGAGTTGACGGAGGAATTGCAGTATTACCCCTATTATAAGGAGGCCTATGACGCCGCCCTCGGCGGGCTGGTGGGAGAGTACGAGGAGGAACGTGAGGATGGGAGCTATGAACTCCGGTACGGACTTAAGGGTTACTTTCCTCTGGCCAGGGGGTTTGACTATAACCATTACGATGATTTTGGAGTCAGCCGCAGCTATGGTTATAAGCGCAGGCATCTGGGACATGACATGATGGGGCTCACCGGTACACCTATCATGGCTGTGGAGTCGGGTTATGTGGAGGCCCTGGGCTGGAACCAGTACGGCGGCTGGCGCATCGGTATCCGCAGCTTTGACGGAAAGCGCTACTATTATTACGCCCATCTGCGGCAGAATTACCCTTATGCGGAGGGGCTTGCGGAGGGCAGCGTGGTGACTGCCGGGGATGTGATCGGCTACATGGGCCACACAGGTTACAGCACCAAGGAGAATGTGAACAATATTGAGACCACTCATCTGCACTGGGGGCTGCAGCTGATCTTTGACGAGTCCCAGAAGGAGGGGAACAATGAGATCTGGATTGATATTTACCCGCTGACCAGATTCCTGGCAAAGCACACCCAGGCGGCTGTAAAGGTGGAAGGGACGAAGGAGTGGGTGCGGACGAATAGAATTGTGGACCCGGCGGTGGAGGAGTATCTGACACAACATCCTGAAGAAATGAAAACGCCAGCGAGTGAGGATTCTCTGGAGGGGGAGTAAGCGGGAGCCTCCGAAAGGAGGCTCTCTGTGTCTTCTCAGGTATAATACTGCGCCTGCGCATTCCAGAGCTCGTAATATTTGCCAGCCGTATCTGCAACAAGCTGGTCGTGACTTCCCTGCTGAACGATTTCACCGTCATGGAACACCAGTATTTTGTCAGCAAGGCGGCAGGAGGACAGCCGGTGGCTGATATAGATCGCCGTCTTATCCCCAACGATCTCATTGAAGCTGGAGTACACTTCCGCCTCGGCAATCGGGTCCAGCGCGGCGGTGGGTTCATCCAAAATGATGTAGGGGGCATCCTTGTACAGCGCCCGCGCGAGAGCGACCTTCTGTGCTTCTCCTCCGGAGATTTCCACGCCGTCCCTCTGATAGGCCAACCCCAGCGGTGTATCCAGTCCCCGCTCCGTTTGGGAAAACTTATCAAAGACTCCTACCTTCTTCAGACAGGACCACACCTTTTCGGCATCGTATTTCTGCTGCGCCGAGACATTTTCTCCAAGAGAAAACGCAAAGGTAAAGTAGTCCTGAAAGACGACGGAGAACAGCTTTACATACTCATCGTAATTGTATTTTGAGATATCGATGCCCTTTAACAGAATCTGTCCCTCGGTCGGGTCATAGAGGCGGCACAGGAGCTTGACAAAGGT
>CAZKAO010000081.1:0-14456 GCA_964550745.1 uncultured Acetatifactor sp. | reverse complement strand
ATTTCAGGGAGTAGACCGCGGGATTGGAGTGTATGTACTTGGCGTTGATAGCTACTAGCAAAATTTTCATTACACATAATTCCTTTTTAAATATTCTGTCTTTTGACAATTCTATTTTATCGAAAGCAGGGAAAAGTGCAAGGGGAAGAATAGAAAACTTCCTTGCTTCTCACCAGAAAGTTTCTGTAGAAATGGCCGGATTAGCCAAAGCAAAAGAAGGTTATACAAATTTGAATGGAATTATGTGTGTGCCTGTGGTAGAATAAGTTCATTAAATAGATTATAATTCGTAGATTTGAGAGGAGTAGCATTTATGGAAGAATTGAGGACTATTATGGAGAAATTTGCTGCGTCTGGTTGGGATTTAATATCTGTTCCTGCACAGCAATGGCTGGAAGGGAAAGCCGATAAAACTGCATTGATTTCGGCAATTGAACAGGCAGATAAAGAATGTGGAAGTTGTGGCTGCGATTTAGATCCTATGTATAAAAGAGCATTGGAACTGCTTTGAATGTTTGTGCCAGGAGAGTTTGACAGACATTAAGAATTGTTAGTGATGTAGATGTGAGAGAATATATCATCGTTATATATGTCTGTTTTTATTGCCGGAGAGTTGTACTATGAAATATAAGATTGCCCGGATTACCATTATTGGTATTCTATGTGCATGCCTGATCAGTTATTTGCTTTCGCATTATGATGGAAAAGAATATAGTATTGAGAATGCGGAGGATTATGTCAGAAGAGTATGTGAAATCAGCAATGTTCCGGGAATGTCGATAGTTGTATTGGACAATGGGCAAGAATATTATATGAATGTCGGGTATGCAGACAAAGATGAAAAAGTAGCCATGACAAGCGCAGTCAGATGTGAGCTGGGTTCTACCACAAAAGCATTTACTGCACTGGGAGTTTTGCTTTTAGAACTGGATGGCAGGTTGGATAGGACAGATTCTGTTAAGGATTATTTATCTTGGTTTACTCCGACTTTTGATGGAAAAGAGGTAAATATTACAATAGAACATCTGTTGTGCCATACAAGCGGTATTCCGACATGGACAATTGCCAATTTGCCAACCGGAACTGTAGAGGATGTAGAATTATTGGAGAATACTGTTAAGGAAATCCAATCTATCAAACTGGATAGTGCACCGGGAACTGTGCACAATTATGCCACCATTAACTATGATGTTCTGGCATTGATCATAGAGAAGGCATCGGGAATGACTTATGAGGAGTACATAGAGAAAAATGTACTGGAACCATTAGGAATGTCAAACAGTTACTTCAGAGTTGACGATTCAAAATATGAACAATTGGCACAGGGACACAGATATGCATTTATGGGGGCAAGAGAGTATGATGCTCCTACTTTTTATGGGAATACTGCGGCGGGATATTTAGTCTCCAGTACCGAAGATTTATCAATCTGGATGAAAGCCCAGATGGGGATATTAGAAATGGATATGATCGAAAAGATCACCCAGGCCATTACAGCGTCTCATTTGTATCCCATAGAGGAAGGGCAGCACTATTTTGCTGGATGGAATCTTTATGATACCTATTTTTGCCACAGTGGAAACAATCCAAATTTTTCTTCGCAGGTTTTCATAGGAAGAACAAACAAAAAGGCGGTTTTTGCCCTGGCTAATATCTGCGGTTCGGCCCCGACAAAAGTCGCTGATGGTGTCTATCGTATGATGCAGGGGGAAACAGTTGAGATAGGCTTTTGGATGGATGGCAATTCGCTGGTGGACCTGTTAAGTATGATCAGCTTTCTTATTGAGATCTATATTATGGTCGTATTATTAGAAAAAAGGGGAAACGTGAAATATGCAGGCGCTAAGGTGATTTTTATTTGCTTGATGACTATCATAGTGTTACTGGCTCCCTATATCTTGCATTACAACTATTTTACGCTGGCAGTTTGGTTTTCGCCTTGTCTGTTATTTGCCATAGCTGGTATTGAGATTTGTTTTGCAGAATATGTAGTAATATGCATATGTAACTGTAAGAAGTGTGTTAATGGCTAATTATAAGGATACCATATAAAAGCTGTTAGCCTAATAGATTCGGAGCCTGCCATCGCTCAAAGTGTATATGCCGAAAAACAATGATACATTTTCATACATTAGAGGCAACTTTCTGAATCGGAGGAAAATTTAGAACTGTAAAATATAAATGAAAGATAGAAGAGTTACTTGATACTTACAAGGAGGAACAAGTTATGACAAACATCCAGAAAACAGAGGCTTTTTTACGGGAGCAATTCGCAAACTGTGCATTTTATAAAGAACATCCAGCAGACGGGGAGTATCGTCTGCAGCATTCCTACCGGGTGGCTCATGCGGCCAGGGAGATCGCCCGCCGGGAGGGCTTGGACGAGGAGGGATTGGTGATCGGCGGACTCTTGCACGACGTGGGATACAGCTTGCCCTTTGACAGGGAGAACAGTTGGCAGGAACACGGGCGCACGTCCGCCCGCTTGGCCAGGCCTTTTCTGGAACAGCTCGATCTGGGACCGGAGCGTGTGCAGGAGATCTGTTATGGTATTGCAATCCATGCGGACGGAAAGGCGGACTTTCCGGGGGAAGAGACGGCTTTTGCCCTGAGTATCGGGGATGCGGATAACGTGGACAGGTTTGACGCCTACAGAATCTATGACGCCATGGAGTACGCAGATTTTCGCAATCTCAAGATAGAGGACAAGCGCTGCTGGCTGCGGGAGAAACTGGACTGGGTCAACTGGCAGCTGGGAGAGAAGACTGGCACAGAGACCGCCAGGAAGATGATTGCGGAGCGACTGCTGTACCAGCGGCAGTATTATGAAAAGGTGTTTGAGCAGATGGAGCGCAGCGAGACGATTGAGTGATGGATTTGGCAGACTTTTACCGAAAAGAAAGCCATTCAATAAACAAAATTAGGCGTTATCGTGGAGTAGGAGCGAGTTATGAGGACAGAACAGGAAGTTATCAACCATGTGCTATCATATGCTAAGTCAGTTCCTGACATACAGGCCGTTATCCGTACAAATCTTGTGCCTATAAGAAAGTATTTATTTTCCTATGAGTTTTATTTTATCGTGAAAAACATAGAGGATTTTGAGGCAGATGAAACTTTTGAACAGTGTTTTGGAGAAAGGATTTTGCTATATCGTGGAGACCGCAATTATCCTGATATGTTGGATGGTATGAAAGCCCATCTGATGGTGTATAAAGATGGAATCACATTGGTTATAAATGTAATTACGGATGAAAAGTTTCGGGAAAAGTATGTGAAGAAGAATACACAAAACGCTTGGATTAGTGGTACATATGAAGTGCTTTTGGACAAAAACAGGGAATACACAGATGTAGGAAAGGCAGAGGAAGAATTGTCATTTTATGAAATTCCCACAGTTAAGGATTTTGAGGGCTGCTGTGGTGAATTTTACTGGGTGCTGAAAACTTATGCGGAATATGTTCTGAGGAAAGAAATCCCCGCTGCTATGTTCTATCTAAACCTTTCTGTTAGAGACGTGGTAAATCGTATGATTCGCTGGTACATTTGCCTGCAAAACGGAAAACCGGTGGACTTAGGAATTCTGGATTCTTATATGGAGAATTTTCTACCTGGTGATATGTGGGCTTGTTACTGTGAGACCTATACGTGTGCAGAAGAAACTTCAATGTGGAAAGCATTGGATGCAATGATGGCAGTTTTTCATATGGCAGGGGAGAAAGTGGCGGCATGGATTGACACTGCGTTCCCGGACAAGCAGGAGCGAGATATGCGGGAGTTTATCAAAAATCTGAAATGTTTAGAGGGGCGTTTGGCTTTGCGGTCAGATCAATCGCATTAAATTTGTCCCTTTTCCCTTTTGTGTTGCTGATTCATGGCTTTGGCAATTTCACGAAAACAGCTTGAACTATATGAGCATCCCATGATATATTTACAATGATAACCTTGGATTCGGAGGTGATGATGATGAAACGCAATAAAAGAATAGTTTTTCTGTGGACAGCGTTTTTTATCTATTTCTTTTGCTACATGGCAATGGAAATAGATTTGAGGGCGCTCTTATCAATTTGGTCTGTTGTACTTTCTATATATCTTTTAATAAAACTAAAGCTGCCATCTACAAAAGAAATCATCATATCCGTTGCTTTTGCAGTCTTGGTATCAATAGCTTATTTAGGTGTACAGATGAGGATAAGTGTTGTAATTACCAATGGAATCATAGCAGGCATTCCGACACTGCTATGCTCGCTTGCCGTATTTTCCGTTATGGAGAAGAATTATGGCATTAGAATCATATCCACAGATAAAAAATATGCACCATTCACTAGTGTTTTGATTGCGATTGCCACTGGGTCTATACTTTGTGCTGTGAATTATTTCCTTATGAAAGGCAGCAATACTGTTGATTTTGAGATAAATATTTCGCGGTTAATACTATGTTTAAGCCCTGCTATTTTTGAAGAAATAGCGTACCGCGCGATATTCATGGCATTTGGTTTGTACGCAGTCGGAAAAGAAGAGACAACAAAGTTTCAGCAGTTTACAATATGGTTTATGATGTGCTTTCCGCATACAGTCGCACATGGTTATGATATCGTTAGTACAATTTTTCTATGTGTCCTTTTTGGACTGCCATTTGCGATTTTGCAACGGAAAAGGGATATAACTTCTGCTATGATAAGCCATGGGCTTGTTGATGCAGTCAGATTTACGATTTTTGGTTTTGGGTTGTAAGTTCTCATTTATTGGGCAGTTACACATTGTGGCAGCTGCTCGTTTGGATATTTTGATGAAGAATTTAAAAATTGACATGGAACAACATGAAGGGTAAAAGGGAGTTAATTTATGCTGACAGGATTCGACCATGAATGACTTGCAATGTAGCAAATAATATGCTATATTGCCGATATGGGAAACCAGAGAGCCTAAAGCGGCTTTACCCTCCAGACGCAGGGAAGGAGGGTGATGTCAATGATGATTACATATGCTGATCTGATTCAGACAGGAATATTCGTTGTTGCCCTTGTAGGTTTGTGCTACAAAATCTTCAAGGAAAAGAAGAAATAGCCGCCACTACCACCAATAGTGACGGCTGACCTCTTTTAGAGGTTAAAGCTATCGATTGAGGGTAGAGCCGCATCTCTGGCTTTCCCTTTGTACATAATATAGCATATTCAAGTGTGTGTTTCAAGGGGTAACGGAAAATTTGTATCTGCCTAGAAGAAATGTATCATGACAAACATCCAGCAGACGATTGAGTGATGGAGACGAAGGAGGTATGCTATCGATGAGAGAGAAATGTGGGAAGTATTTGCTTATTTTGGCGAGTCTGCTGTGCCTTGTGGGATGTGGAGAGCCGGGCAGTGATTCACCGGAGCTAAGCGACTGGGGTGCGGGGGATGGAGAAAGCCTGTACATCAATGAATTTATTCCCCTGCAGTTCGAAACTCCGGATATAGAGTATCTGGACAAGTCTTTCTTTTATGACACTTATGGGAGCAGGCTTTATGTGTTGTGGGCGTACATTGGGGAGGAGGGTGTCACGGAGTATCAGTCCCTGTATGTCTTTGACGGCGATACAAAAGAGCTGGAGCAGCAGCCCTTTGCTCTGCGGATTTCCGGCAGGGAAAGCAGCCATATACAGTCCATGGATGTGCGGGACGGCGGGCTGATTTCCTTTCGTATGCGGGACGGCGAAGGGGATTTTCTGGTCATAACCGACATGGAGGGGAATATTGTGTCCCGGCAGGATACCTTTCCCGATCAGAGGGAATACCCATGGAATGAGGACTTGCTGCACCGTTTTGAGAACCGGGCGTATGATATCGGGGACGGCACGATTATCCTCGGCCGCTGTAAAGATCAGGAGAATGTCACGGAGCTTTCCCTGTATGATGCAGAGAGCGGGCAGGAAACTTCTCTGGCTGTGTTTGACGGGGAACTGGTCAGGTCTCTGTGTATGGACGGAGAGGACACCATGTACTATACCACTACGGAGAGCCTGAACAGGTGGGAGAAGAGCAGCAATACCCGCACCAAGCTTCTGGAGCTGCATGCGAATGGTCTCAGCTTCTCCCCGGTGTCAAATAATCTGCTGACAAACTCTCAGGGAGAGCTGCTGGTCTGTGAGCTGGAGGGAGATATCCCCTGTGTTATGGTTTTGTCTGGGGAGGAGAGCCAGAAAGAGGATGAGATAAGGATCACTTATTTTACAGGTGCGGGAGAATACAATCTGGCCAGATCTGCCCAGATATTTTTCCAAACCCATCCGGAACTTAAGTTGGTGCAGGAGCAATGCCTGAATGAGGATGAGAGATATACCATACGCGACCGTACTTTTATGGAACTGGCGGCGGGCCGGGGGCCTGAGTTGATGTGGGTATTTCAGGAGGATATGGAGGACCTCTATGAAAAGGGGCTGCTGATGGATCTGTCCGAACTGATACCGGAGGACATACAGGAGCAGCTGGTACCCGGGGTGATCCAGTCCGGAACCATAGATGACACATGGGCAGGTGTAAAGCTATATGTCCTGTATGAGACGATCCTTGTCTCGGATGCGCTCTGGGAGGAGGATTCCTGGACTGTGCAGGACGTTATAGAGATCATGGAATCGAGAGAAGACTGGGACTTTACATTCAGCTACTTCCTGGAGGGCATGGATTCTTATGAACTCCTCAGCGAGGTCCTAATGCCGGACCTGGATGGCTCGGAATTTCTGGACACAGAACAGGGATACTGCAATTTTAACAGTCCGGAATTTATCAGGCTGCTGGAGGTCTGTAAAAAATATGGGTATGAGGAGTATAAAGGACAGAGTAGAGGAGAGCAGGCCAGACAGTTCAAGGATGGGGATGGTATCGGGGAAGTAATGTCTTTTGTGCAAGGGATTCTGAGTTTTTCGAGCTGGATGAACACGTATGACGGCAGTGCGCATATGGTGGGATTCCCAGGCCGGGAGGGCAGCAAGAATTATATTATGGCGGATAACACATACTTGGTGGTGAATGCCAATGCGGAGCATCTGGAGGAGATCAAAGAATTGCTCGCCTATCTTCTGAGCTATGAAATTCAGTTTGAAGATAGTTATGAGAGTGTCCGAAAGGATGTTATAAGGGACTGTGTGGGGTATGATGAGTTCAGGGCCACCGAAAAGTATTATTTGAAAGTATCTGTTAAGGAGGATGGCACAGGGATGGTGCTGGATGTAAAACCCGATGGAACTCCCTGGCTGGAGGAATATCTGGCGTTTATTGAGACCTGCGAGCCGGAACCGAGCTGGCGTCACACGCCGATTGGAAGGATACTTTCGGAGGAGGTACAGCCGTATTTTGCCGGGGATAAGAACGCCGAGGATGTGGCAAAGATTATACAGAGCAGGGTGCAGATGTATTTGGAGGAGCATAAATAGGAGCGTATACCATCTGTAAACGGGACTTGCGTAATCTCTGTAAATGTGGCATTATATTTTATATTTAACTATAGAATTAGCATGCACATGAGATTACCTGATTTATACTGACTAACGTTAAGATTTTCCAATTTCCGCACAGCACATGCCGCATAATCGGGCAACATGCACTGTGCGGAAAGGAAAAACTAATCGTTAGTGAGTATAGACGGAAAAACTGTGCGGAAAAAGAGGTTTGAACAGATATGTCGGAAAATAGAAATAAGCGGGCGGGACAGCTGGCGACAATGAGAAAGGTGCTGCATTACATTAAGAAATACTGGCTGCTGGTGGGATTGTCTCTGGTGCTGGCGGCGGTGATCGTAGCGCTGACGCTGTATGTGCCCATTTTGACGGGAGATGCGGTGGACCTGATCGTGGACAAGGGGCTGGTGGATATGCCGGGGATATTTGTCATCCTTAAGAAGATCGCTGTTGCCATGATACTGACCGCTGTAGCCCAGTGGGTTATGAACACCGCCAACAACTATATCACCTACCATGTGATCCAGGATATCCGCCAGGATGCTTTTCACAAGCTGGAGAATCTGCCGCTGAAATATCTGGACGCACAGTCCTATGGCGATATTGTCAGCCGGGTTATCGCGGATGTGGATACTTTTGCGGACGGTCTGCTCATGGGCTTTACTCAGCTGTTTACCGGCGTGATTACTATATTAGGGACATTAGTTTTCATGCTGATCACCAATGTGCCCATCGCTCTGGTGGTGATCTGCATTACCCCGGTGTCCTTCCTGGTGGCCAAATTCATTGCCACCAAGACTTATACCATGTTTAAGGAGCAGTCCGAGACCAGGGGGGAGCAGACGGCGCTGATCGAGGAGATGGTGGGCAATCAGAAGATTGTGAAGACTTTTTCCAGGGAGGCGGCGGTGACAGAGCAGTTTCGGGAGATCAATGGCAGGTTGGAGAAATGTTCCTTAAAAGCCATTTTCTACTCTTCCCTGACCAATCCCTGCACCCGTTTTGTCAACAGCCTGGTGTATGCGGGCGTCGGTATCTTTGGTGCGCTGGTAGTTATCAAGACCCAGGGCATCGGCCTCAGCGTGGGCAGGCTGTCCTGCTTTTTGAGCTATGCCAACCAGTATACCAAGCCCTTTAACGAGATATCCGGCGTGATCACTGAGCTGCAGAACGCCATCGCCTGCGCCGCACGGATATTTGAGCTGATCGAGGAGGAGGCCCAGATACCGGATGCGGCAAACGCAAAGACGCTCACGGATGCACAGGGCAATGTGCAGCTGGAGCATGTATATTTCCAGTATGTGCCGGATAAAAAGCTGATACAGGACTTTAATCTGTGCGTAAAGCCCGGGCAGAGGGTGGCTATTGTAGGCCCTACGGGCTGCGGCAAGACCACGGTTATCAATCTGCTCATGCGGTTCTATGACGTGGATCAGGGTGAAATTAGAGTGGATGGAACGGATATCCGGGATCTGACCAGAGGCAGTCTGCGCACCAGCTATGGCATGGTACTGCAGGAGACCTGGCTGCGGGCCGGGACGATTCTGGACAACATCAGAATGGGTAATCCGCAGGCCACGGAGGAAGAGGTGGTGACGGCGGCAAAGGCGGCCCACGCCCACAGCTTTATCAAGCGTCTGCCGGAGGGGTATCACACGGTGATCACTGAGGACGGAGGCAGTCTGTCCCAGGGGCAGAAACAGCTGCTGTGCATCGCCAGGGTCATGCTGTGCCTGCCGCCCATGCTGATTCTGGACGAAGCTACGTCCTCCATTGATACCCGCACAGAGATACGGATTCAGAAGGCTTTTGCCCGCATGATGGAGGGGCGGACCAGCTTTATCGTGGCCCACCGGCTGTCCACCATCCGGGAGGCGGATATCATCCTGGTCATGAAGGACGGCAATATCATCGAGCAGGGCAATCACGAGAGCCTGCTGGCCCAGGGAGGGTTCTATAAGAACCTGTATAACAGCCAGTTTGCGGGGTGAGCAGAAGATTGTTCGGGTCTGGGAGGCGGATATGTACAGAATTTTGATTGTGGAGGATGATGAAGGAATCGCTCAGTCCCTGTCCCGGCAGATTGCCAGCTGGGATATGGAACCCCGATGCGTGGAGGATTTTCACAAGGTGCTGCAGGAGTTTGCGGCCTTTGATCCCCAGCTGGTGCTGCTGGATATCATGCTGCCCTTTTATAACGGCTACTATTGGTGCAGCGAGATTCGGCGGGTGTCCAAGGTGCCGATTATCTTTCTCTCCTCCGCCTCGGACAACATGAACATTGTTATGGCTATGAATATGGGAGGAGACGACTTTATTGCCAAACCCTTTGACATGGCGGTGCTGATCTCCAAGATCCAGGCCCTGCTGCGCAGAACTTATGATTTCGGCGGTACGCTGCCGGTGTTGGAGCATCGGGGAGCGCTTCTGAACATGGGGGACAATACTCTGACCTATCAGGGAGAGCAGATTCCCCTGAGCAAGAATGAGTACCGAATCCTGCTGTCTCTGATGGAGAGCAAGGGCCAGGTAGTAAGCCGGGAGCGGCTGATGGAAAAACTGTGGGAGACTGACAGCTTTGTGGACGACAATACCCTGACGGTCAACGTAAACCGCCTGCGCAAGAAGCTGGAAGCGGCGGGGCTGGAGGATTTTATCACTACCAAGTTCGGTGTGGGCTATCTGGTCTGTGACTGACAGCGACATATACCATAAAAGCAACTAAGTAACTATAGATACGAGGACATGATTATGAGACATTTTGTATGGATATATATCCGGCAGCAGAAAAGGCATATTTTGACCTGTCTGCTGTTTTGTGTTATTTTTTCTGTCGTTCTCATACTCTACCAGCTCCCTCCCTTTGCGATAGTGTATCCGTTCCTGCTCTGCATGGTGGCGGGGCTGGGGATTATGGGCATTGACATGGCTTTGACCTATCGGCGTTATGCTGCTTTGCAGCAGATTCTGGATGCCGTGGGGCTGACGGAGGGAGAGGGCTGTGACTGGGAGCTGCTGCAGGAGATGCTCTATGGTCAGAAAGAGATTGATTCCGAGGGAGGCGGATGGGAGGCTAGCATTTACCGGGAGATGGTGCGGCAGCTGCTGCTGGAGCAGAGACAACGGCAGGATACCCAGCGGATTCGCTATCAGGACACGGTGGATTACTATACCACATGGGTTCACCAGATCAAGACGCCCATCGCCGCCATGGGGCTGATTCTGCAGCAGGAGGATACGGAGGACTCCCGCAGACTCAGCGGGGAGCTGCAGCGTATCGAGCAGTATGTGGACATGGTGCTGACCTATCTGCGGCTGGGCAGCGGGGACACGGATTATGTGTTTGCCAAGGTGGATCTGGACAAGCTGCTCCGAGGGTGTATCAGAAAATATGCCGGGCAGTTTATCCGCAGGCATCTTACGCTGGACTATCAAAGCATGGACTGCCAGGTGCTGACGGACGAGAAATGGCTGGCTTTTGTGGTGGAGCAGGTGTTGTCCAACGCCTTGAAATATACCCGTGAGGGGAGCGTCAGTATCTATCTGGAACCTCCCTGTATCCTGTGCATCCGGGACACCGGCATCGGCATCGCCCCGGAGGACTTGCCCCGGATATTTGAAAAGGGATACACGGGCTACAATGGTCGCAGCGACAAGAAAGCAACGGGCCTGGGGCTGTATCTGTGCAGGCAGATCTGTGACCGGCTCAAATCTACCATTACCGCCCAGTCTGTACCGGGAGAGGGAACCACCATCCGTATCGGTCTGGGCCGTGAGATGCTGGAGGTAGAGTAGGAACCATAAGCTGATACACTTGTGACAAAACTGTAAGATTTACCCAGGGAAATGTAAGCCGATTCAATGGCGTTCATTTTCCTGTTTTTTTATAATAAATCCATAATCAAGAAACTGCTGTTGACATATGGGGCATCTTAAAAAGCAACTGAAAGAAGAGACACCGAAACAGCGACAGAGAATATGGAGGTAAGATATGAGTATCTTAGAAGTGAGAGAAGTGAAAAAGACTTATACCACCCGTCTGGGAAACAACCGGGTGGAGGCGCTGAAAAATGTGTCCTTCAGCGTGGAGCAGGGGGAGTATGTGGCGATCATGGGCGAGTCCGGCTCCGGCAAGACCACCCTGCTGAATATTCTGGCGGCGCTGGACAGGCCCACCGCAGGCACCGTGATCCTGGGAAGCCAGGATCTGGGACGCATCAAGGAGTCGGCTGTGGCGGCCTTTAGGCGGGACAATCTGGGTTTTGTGTTCCAGGACTTCAATCTGCTGGACACCTTTACCCTGGAGGATAATATTTATCTGCCCCTGGTGCTGGCGGGCAAGCGCTATGACGAGATGCATGCACGGCTGCAGCCTATTGCGCAGGAGCTGGGAATCACAGAGCTGTTGAAAAAATATCCCTATGAGGTATCCGGCGGACAGAAGCAGCGTGCGGCGGTGGCCAGGGCGTTGATCACCAGCCCAAAGCTGGTGCTGGCTGATGAACCCACCGGAGCCTTGGACTCCAAGGCCACCGACGAGCTGCTGCGCCTGTTTGGGAAGATCAACCTGAGCGGGCAGACGATTTTGATGGTGACCCATTCCGTGAAGGCGGCCAGCCATGCGGGCAGGGTACTCTTTATCCGGGACGGGGAGGTGTTCCATCAGATATACAAGGGGAGCAGCACCAATGAGCAGCTGTATCAGAAGATATCGGATACCCTGACGCTGCTGGCTACCCAGCCGGGCCGCATGGGAAGTCAGGCCCAGATGTCGCCGTCCCGGCCGGGTCCTGTGGACGCACAGGGGCAGCAGACCTCTTCCGGAAGGGAGGGAACCATATGAAGATCGGTTTTTATCCCCGCCTGGCCTGGTCGGGCATCCGAAAAAATAAGGAGCTTTACATCCCTTACCTACTGACCTGTATAGGCATGATTATGATGTTCTACATTGTGTGCTACCTGTACACGGGCTCCCTGCTGACCAATGTGCGGGGCGGTAATATGGTGGCGGTATTCATGGGACTGGGGCGTTTTGTGATCGGCACGTTCTCCGTTATTTTCCTGTTCTACACCCATTCCTTCCTGATCCGCAGGCGCAAGAGGGAGTTTGGACTGTACAGCATCTTGGGCATGAACAAATATAATCTCTCCCGGATCATGATCTGGGAGAGCGTGATGGTGGCATGCATCAGCCTGGTGCTTGGTCTGGCCTCCGGAATCCTTTTCTCCAAGCTGGCGGAGCTGTTGATGAATTTTATCCTACAGACGGGTGTGGATTATAGTATGCGAATAAACCCGGACAATGTGCGCCAGGCCCTGATCCTGTATCTGGTGATCTTTTTCCTGATCCTGGTGGTGACGCTGCGGCAGGTCTGTGTGGCAGATCCCATACAGCTGTTGCGCAGCGAGAATGTGGGGGAGCGCCCGCCTAAGGCAAACTGGCCCATGGCGGTGATCGGGGCGGTATTTCTGGGCATTGCCTATTATCTGTCAGTCTCCATCAAGAATCCCATATCCGCCATAGCATGGTTTTTTGTGGCCGTGCTGCTGGTGATCGGGGGCACCTACCTGCTGTTCATCGCCGGAAGCGTAGCGCTGTGCAGGCTGCTCCAGAAAAACAAGCGTTACTATTACAAGACCAGCCATTTCGTGTCCGTTTCCTCCATGGTCTATCGTATGAAGCGCAATGGCGCGGGGCTGGCGTCCATCTGCATCCTGTGTACTATGGTGCTGGTCATGCTGTCATCTACCGTATGCCTGTACGGGGGGATGGAGGACAGCCTGCGTTCCCGGTATCCCCGGAATATCGTGACAGATAACCAAGCAGACAGTTATGGGGAGCTGCGGGAGGAGAACTATATTCCTGTGCGCGATGCCATTGATGAAGTGTTAGAGGCGCATGGACAGACGGCGGCACACAATATTCTGGACTATTCCTATATCGATCTGGTGGGAATTCTTCATGACGGCATTGTGGAGACCAGCTCTGATACAAATACTTTTAATGGTGACACCTATCAGGATACATGGCAGATATTTGTGGTCTCTCTGGCAGACTACAACCGCCTTATGGGGGCACAGGAGACCCTGGAGCCGGGGCAGATTCTGATGTATACCACCAAGATGTGGTTCCGTCAGGACAACCTGCAGTTTGCGGGGACGGATCAGGAGTGGCAGGTTAAAATGGTAAATGGCTTTGAGAACAACGCCGTGGACAGTATGCAGATCATTCCTACCATGTTTCTCTTTGTGGAGGATGTGGAGAGCTTTATCCGGCCCATGACAGGGTGGGTGAATTCCTATGGGAATCCGCTGTTGCAATACGACTGGATTTATGGCTTTGATCTGGACTGTTCCGTGGAAGAGCAGGGGACGATCTACTACGAGCTTAAGGGAAAGCTGAGCCAGCTGTCATCGGAAGGGCATCCGCTGTATAGCAGCGTAGAGTCCGTGGCGGTAGACCGCAGTGACTTTGCCGGAATGTACGGCGGTCTGTTTTTTCTGGGAATCATGCTGAGCATCGTGTTTGTGTTCGCTACCACGCTGATTATGTATTATAAGCAGATATCGGAGGGGTACGAGGATCAGGGGCGCTTTGAGATCCTGCAGAAGGTGGGCATGACCAAAAAGGAGGTCAAAAAGACTATTAACAGCCAGGTGCTGACCGTGTTTTTCCTGCCTTTGATGGCGGCTGGAATTCATCTGGCCTTTGCTTTCCCGTTTTTGTACAAGGGGCTTATGCTGTTGAACTTCAATAACCTGTGGCTGCTGATGTGGGTGACTGTGCTGGCGTATCTGCTGTTCGGCGTGGGGTATGTGGTGGTATACCGGATCACCTCCAGGGCCTATTATCACCTGGTGGGCGGCGATGGAAAGTGAGCCGATGTATAACCAGTACAGAAAAGCCATATGAAAATGATTGAAAATTTGCGACAAAAGGGTGAGTTGTAGAATTTCTCAAAATTATAAAAAAAAGGTTGCAATTTTCGTGGAAATATATTATAGTAAACAAGTGCCACGA
>CAZKAO010000080.1:0-14496 GCA_964550745.1 uncultured Acetatifactor sp. | reverse complement strand
GCAGAGTGTAATTTATACTAAATTATACATATGTATACGTCGTTGATTGTATACAGGTATCCACAAATGGGAGAAGGCGATAAAGCAATTTCCCATATATGGTATTGGTTTATAAATTTAGTACAATAAAGCGACAAAGTATACAATGAAAAAAATAAGGGAGGAAAAAGAAATGAAAAAGAAATTGTTGGCATTGCTGCTGACAGCTACCATGACTGTTTCTCTGGCTGCCTGCGGCAATAATAACAATGAAAGTGCTGGTAACTCAACCCCCGGTACTGAGAGCCAGGCATCTGGTAATGAGAGCCAGACCCCTGGTACTGAGAGCCAGGCACCCAGCACTGACAACAGTAACAATGGTGGCGCAGCGGTTGAAGACGACGGCACGCTGATGGTTGATGTGAACAAGCAGGCAGATATTGATGTTGACGCTCACGACGCCGAGTCCGAGGAAATCTATAACACCGTCTTTGGCGAGTATCAGGATCGCTATGACGAGGCGCTTGCCGAGAACAATGTGAGCCTGCGTCTGGCTAAGATGGCCATTGCCGAGGCAAAGCTGCTGGAGGCCGGAGCTATCACGCCTTATGTGAATGATGTCGGCAACTATGCGATCAGCGCCATTCTGCCTCACACGGTTCCCGCTATTGAGTGGGGATTTGACGGCGAGGTCCGCGCATACAGCAATATACTTATTGCCGATCGCCTGCTGACTCCGGAAGAGCGTACCGAGCTCACAACTAACTGGAGTGAGTTGAAGGGAACCGGTACATGGGTAGATTTCGCTAAGCAGTGGGCTGCCGATAACGGCATCACCCTGGCGGACAGCTATACCTTTGGTTCCAATTCCAACTATGAGCCTACCACCTGGGATTATCTGTCCTCTTCTAAGACTGCTGATGGACAGACTCTTTCCGCTACCTGGGATGGTCTGCTTCGCTATGACTCTGAGAACCTCCAGCAGCCTGCTCTTGCAGAGAGCTATGAGATCTCAGACGATAACCTGACCTATACCTTCCATCTTCGCAAGGGTGTGAAGTGGGTTACTTATCAGGGTACTGAAGTTGCCGAGCTGAAGGCTGACGACTTTGTGGCGGCTATGCAGCACATTGGCGATACTCCCTCAGGCGGTCTGTATGCCGTGGTTTCCTGCATTGAGAACCTGGTGGACTATGCCAGCGGTGAGATCACTGATTTCTCCGAGGTTGGCGTTAAGGCTCTCGATGACTATACCGTTCAGTACACCCTGAGCGAGCCTACTCCGTGGTTCTTGTCCGTACTTGGATATTCCGCGATGGCTCCTCTGTGCCGCAGCTATTATGAGTCTCAGGGAGGTAAATTCGGTGAGGAGTTTGATTCCTCTGCTGCCGACTATACCTTCGGCTCCGATGCCCAGCACATTGTTTACTGCGGACCTTACCTGGTGAGCAACTATACCTATCAGAATACCATCGTGCTTACAGCTAACCCCAGCTATTATAATGCGGACAATGTTCAGATCAAAACCATCACTTTGAAGTGGAATGACCAGACCGATGAGTTGTTTACCTGGAACAATTACATGAATGGTACTTTCAATGGCAGCGTAGGTCTGGGTTCTGCCGCACTCGAGCAGGCTAAGGCCACTGTTGTACCCGATGATCCCGATGGCAAGAATTACTTTGAGAAGTATGCGTATATTGTATCTGAAAGCGCAACCTCTTTCCTGAACTTTGTCAACCTGAATCGTTACGCTTATGCGAACTATAATGACGAAACCCAGGTAATGTCCGGTAAGACACAGCTGCAGGCTGATCGCAGCCATGCTGCTATGATGAATCAGAATTTCCGCCTGGCGCTGGCGTTTGCCAATGACCGCGGCACAGTGAATGCTCTCAGCAGAGGTGAGGATCTGAGATATGCCCGCCTGACCAATTCTTATGTGCCCGGCAACTTCATCAGCACCTCTGAGGAGATTACTGTTGACATTAACGGCACTTCCAAGACTTATCCTATCGGTACCTTCTATGGGGAAATCCTGCAGGCTCAGATTACCGCCGACGGCTATCCCATGATGGTCTGGGATCCCAAGGGTGCCGACGGCGCAGGCTCCAGCCTCGGATTTGACGGCTGGTATCTGCCCGAGGAGGCTGTAAAATATATGGATAAGGCTATCGAGGAGCTTGCTGCAGAGGGCGTTGAGATCAGTGAGAGCAACCCCATTTATCTTGATATGCTTTACGAGGACTACAGCACTGTTGGTTCCGCTATGAATCAGGCTCAGAAGCAGAGCCTTGAGTCGATTCTCGGTGGAAAGGTCATTATCAACCTGGTTCCCACTGTATCCTCTGACAATGAGTCCTATGCTGCCTATTACGGAGAGTTTGGTTATCAGATGAACTATGATTACGGCGGAAATACCGGCTGGGGTCCCGACTATGGCGATGCTCAGACCTATCTGGACACTATGGTGGCCGGCGGTTATATGAACTATGCCCTGGGACTTTGGTAAGGCGATGGGGTTAAGAATCCCCAAGTCAGTTTTTCTTTCATAACAACTATGGGGGGCG
This sequence comes from uncultured Acetatifactor sp., assembly GCA_964550745.1. Lineage (GTDB taxonomy): Bacteria > Bacillota > Clostridia > Lachnospirales > Lachnospiraceae > Acetatifactor. The sequence goes on along the minus strand of CAZKAO010000080.1, from coordinate 11,947 downwards.
AGGGATTCCCCGCCCTCCTTGTGTTATATTCATTTTCATCCATTATTGCGAGAGAGTTGGATAGCTTATGGGAAAATACGTATTAAAAAGACTGTTACACGGAGTTGTATCCATTATTTTGGTGGTTTTTATTGTCATGCTGTTGGTCTACGGACTGATGAACCGTGATCTTGTATTTGCCAAGGATGGTAATTTCGGCAAACAGGTCAACAATAACAGGCGTACTTATATGCTTCAGCAGTGGGAGTTGTTCGGTTACCTTGACTATGTCCCCTACGCTGATTATTTGCTGATGCTTCGGCAGGAGGGAGAGATTGATGAGGAGACCCGTGCCGCGGCAGCAAAGATTGGACGTGATGCGGACGGAAGCAGTGATTCGGAGCTCACGGTACAATATATCAAACAATTTACGGAATATTATGAGTCGAAGGGCTATACGGTGGAACGTTTGGGCGCCAAGATTTCCAGAGGCAAGATCGCTGCCGGCGGTCAGCCCGCACTGTTTGCCTATAAGGATAATTCCTTGCTTGAACGGCTCTGGACATATTTTGCCGGCCTTGTCCAGGTGGACAATATTCATTATGTGCCGGAATACGATGACATTGGGGAGAGAGGTCTCACCTTTACACTCTATGATCCCCTGTATGGCGGAGAGAAGTTTTCTCCCGCGATCATTGGCAACGGAACTAAGCATAAGTATCTATTTTATTTTGATAACAGGTTTCCTTATATCCATCAGAATCTGGCCACCGTCAATCTGGGCGCCAGTTTCTCCATCAGCCGTGGGGTGGATGTGTTCACTACCATGACTCAGAGCCAGGGTTCCTGGGTGCAGTCCATGATTACCTATCCCACAGGCTTAAGTGAGATGAGCGCCGATGATCTGCACACGGCCACCTATATTGCGGGCTCCAGGGACAGCAGCGAGATGCTTCAGGCCCGCTTTGCGGATGATTATACCAATGTTATGACGGTAAGGGGCAGCTATTCCCGTCTGGGTTATTCTTTCCTGATCGGTATTATCGCCTCCATAGTGACCTATATTTTGGGTCTGCCCATTGGCGTACTGATGGCGCGTTTCAAGGAAGGGTTTTTCGACAAGCTTGGCACGGTGTATATCATGTTCATATCCGCCGTTCCATCCCTGGCGTATATTTTTCTGTTCCGGGGTATCGGCGGCGCCATGGGGCTGCCAACAATGTTCGACATGGATAACGTGAAAAAGGCCATGTACATATTACCCATTGTTTCTCTTGCTCTGCCTTCAGTGGCCAGCATGATGAAATGGATGCGCCGGTATATGATTGATCAGATGAATTCCGACTATGTGAAATTCGCCCGATCCGGCGGTATGTCAGAGACGGAGATCTTCTTCAAGCATGTGATGAAGGTTGCCGCTATTCCCATTGTGCAGGGTATTCCCGGCACCATCCTGTTTGCCATGACGGGAGCGCTCATCACCGAGCGCGTCTATCTGGTTCCCGGCGCGGGTGGACTGCTGATCGACGCTATCAATCAATATGACAACTCGGTTATTGTGGGTGTGACATTGTTTTATGCGGTCCTGTCGGTTCTGTCACTGATCCTGGGCGATGTGATGATGGCTATGGTTGATCCCAGAATTTCCTTTACGGATAAAGCGAGGTGAGTGACGTGGAAGATTTCAGTAAAAAATATAATCTGTCAGACGCGGAGCTCTTTGCTCCTGTCAATCATGATGATCTTGCCTCCGAGAAGATCACTGCGCCAAGGTATTCCTACTGGAAATCCGTGTTCCGCGTGTTTTTCCGGAATCGGATCAATATTGTAGTTCTTTCGCTGCTGGCTATTTTGGTCGCGTTTGCGTTTATCTATCCTGTTATCATCGGCTATGATCCCGAGGTGAATCCTTACCTTAACCTGACCGATATGGGCGCGCAGCATCTGAATCCCAAGAGGGCTATCGAGCATTTTGGATTCAACATCAAGTGGCTTTTCGGTACCAGCGGTCAGGGGGCGTCCACCTTTGACTCCATCTGGCACGGTTCGCGCCTGTCCATCATGCTGGCTGTTGTCTGTGCCGCTATCAACATGACCATTGGCATTATTCTGGGTGCTATCTGGGGTTTCTCCCGGAAGGTGGATATTGTCATGAACGAGGTTTATAACGTGCTGGGTAATATTCCCATGACCCTGCTGATCTCCGTTATGGTGCTGGTTTTTTCTCCCAGCTTCTGGACGTTGGTCTTTGCCATGACGGTCATTGGATGGCTGGGCATGGCCTATTACATACGCACGCGAGTCATTATTATCCGTGATCACGAGTACAATCTGGCGTCCCGATGCCTGGGTACCAATATTTTTAAGATTGCTATCAAGAACATTCTGCCGTTTATGACTTCTGTCATTGTGTTGGAGATTGCCGGCGCCATACCAGGCTATATATCCTACGAGGTGTTCTTGAGTTATATTGGACTGGGTATCAACGAAGCTACCCTGGGCCGTCTGATTCAGGAGGCTCAAAATGCCATGTCTACTCCCGGCTGGGGGTGGGAGTTCTGGTCTCCTGTGGCGGTAGCGTCCGTCATCACCGTGGTTCTGTATGTCGCTGGTCAGAATCTGGGCGATGCATCTGACCCCAGAACACATATGTAAGGAGGACACATCAGTGGAAGATAAGAAAGTATTGCTCTCTGTTCGCGATCTCCATGTCAAGTTTCGTGTCCGCGGCAGAGTGTTGACCGCAATCCGCGGCATTGACCTCGATATTTATGAAAATGAATCTATTGCCATCGTGGGTGAGTCTGGCTCCGGCAAATCCGTCTTTACCAAGACTTTTGCGGGAATGCTGGATTCCAACGGGTTTATCTCCGAAGGACGTCTTATATTCTCCGATGACGAGCTGGCTGATACTTATGTCCGCAATGGTTCCGTGGCACAGAATTTCATCAAATATGCAAAGGCCAGGCTGGATGAGTACTCCCGGTACGAGTTTGGAGCTGAGACCTGGCAGGCCATGGAAAAGCTGAAAACCGAGCGCAGGGAGCGTATGGGACTTTCCCACGAGGAGCAGGAGGCTGCTGACAAAGCGCTGAAGAGTCTTATGGATGAACGTGTCAATGTCTTTAATCTGAAGCAGACACTTGATCCCAGAAATCAGAAACAGGAAATTCGGGAAGCCACCGAAAAAATGAAGGAATATGACCGGAAGATCAAGGAGCTGCAGGCGGCTAACGCCCAGAAAGCCAAGGCCCATAAAGCTGCTGCTTCCAGCGATACGGCATATCAGAATGAATATGAGAAGGAAATGACTGAGCTGAAAGCCCGTTACGCGAAGGAGATCACTGGCTCACCTGATAAAAAGACGCTGGAACGCAACGAGATCCTTGCAAAGGAGATATATCTTTCCATTGGCCGCTACGGCTTTAACAAGCGTCTGCAGCTGATGATCGGTCTTCTGAAGGCATTTAAGAAAGCGATGATAATGGGCGTGGAACTGGATGATGAGGCGCAGAGAAACAAGGTGTTTGACACCGTGGCTTTCCGTGTGAAATATCTGGATGAAACAGCGGAAAAGCTTCATGGTACCTGCATTCTGAATCTTGCCAATGTGAAATTTGCCGGCGACTGGAATCAGATCCGCGGACGGCGTATCGCTACGGTATTCCAGGACCCCATGACGAGCTTAAATCCCATTGTTACCATCGGTAAACAGATCACCTCAGTCATTGTGCGCCATCAGGGCTGCTCAGAGGCAGAGGCCAGACGCCGCGCTATCGAACTCATGCACAAGGTGGGCATTCCTAAGGCAGAAAGCAGGTTTGACGATTATCCGTTCCAGTATTCCGGCGGTATGCGCCAGAGGATCGTCATTGCCATTGCTCTTTCCTGCCAGCCGAAGATCCTGATCTGTGACGAGCCTACCACGGCTCTGGACGTGACCATCCAGGCACAGATACTGAAGCTCATCAAGGATCTGCAGAGAGAGTTTGGATATACCATTGTATTCATTACCCATGATCTGGGCGTTGTAGCTAATATCGCGGACCGTGTTGCGGTGCTGTATGCCGGACAGGTGATCGAGCTGGGCAGTGTGGAGGAGGTTTTCTACGATCCGCGCCATCCCTACACCTGGGCATTGCTTTCCAGCCTTCCACAGCTCGCGCAGAGCGGCAGCAAGCTCTATTCCATTACCGGTACGCCGCCGTCTCTCTACAACAGTATTAAAGGGGATGCCTTTGCGCCCCGCAATCCGTCCTGCCTGAAAATTGATACTCTGGAAGAGCCGCCAATGTTCAAGGTGACGGATACGCATTATGCGAAGACCTGGTTGCTTGATCCAAGAGCGCCGAAGATCGATAAACCCGAAAGCATTCAGGATATTCACGAGAAGATTCTGAGCGCTTACAACGTGGAAGAAATTTGAGAGGGGAGGCGAACAAGTTGAGTAAAATGACAAAAAAAAGCCTCCTTGGCGATTGCCCGGTGGATGAAAAGGGCAGAGAGATTCTGCTTAGTCTGAAAAACGTGGATATTACTTTTGGAAAGGGTGAAACGGCCGTTCGCGCTGTCACCGATGCATCCTTTGACATTTATCGGGGTGAAACTTTCTCACTGGTAGGGGAATCCGGTTCCGGCAAAACCACTATTGGCCGCGCTGTGATCAGAGTCAATTCACTGGCCGCCGGTGAGATAGATTACCGGGGGACGAAGATCTCCGGTAAAATTTCCCATGCGTTGGACAGAGAGGTGATCAGAAACATTCAGATGGTGTTTCAGGACCCTGCCGCATCCTTAAATGAGCGGGCTACTGTTGACTATATCATCTCCGAGGGACTTTATAATTTCCATCTGTTTGAGAACGAGGCCGACAGAGTTCACAAGGTGGAGAAGATGATTGAGGAGGTCGGTCTGCTTCCCGAGCATCTGACCCGTTATCCGCATGAGTTTTCAGGCGGGCAGAGACAGCGTATCGGTATTGCCCGTGCGATGGTTATGGAGCCTGAACTGGTGGTGGCGGATGAGCCTATTTCCGCTCTGGATGTGTCTATCCGTGCCCAGGTGCTGAATTTGATGAAGAAGTTTCAGCAGGAAAAGCACCTGACTTATCTGTTTATCGCCCACGATTTGTCTGTGGTACGCTTTATTTCAGACAGGATTGGGGTGATTTACAAGGGACGGATCGTTGAAATTGCCTCTGCAGAGGAACTTTTCAATTTCCCGCTCCATCCTTACACCCATTCGCTTATTTCCGCGATTCCTATTCCGGACCCGAAGCTTGAGAAGAATAAGGTGCTTTATACCTATGATCCTTCCATTCATGACTATTCCGTGGATAAGCCGGAGTTTGTGGATATCGGCCATGATCATTGGGTCTATGGCAACAAGGAGGAGATTGAAAAATACAAGACTCTGCGGGAAAAGGGTGAACCTGTGAAGGCCATCACCATAACCTATGATCCGGAGAAGCTAAAGGCATCGGCGGAGGAGAAGGAGGCGCAGGACACAGCTGCAGAAGCGCAGTTTTTGGCGGCTCCGGTGCATGATACCGGCAGCAAGTTCTATGCTGTGGCATCATTTTTCCTGCCAATTCTGGGTCTGATCGCAGGGCTTGTTTTCAGACGTTTTAATTATATGCGCAACTACAAAATGTGTAAAAAGGGCGCCATTACAGGATTTATTGTACTGGGTGCCATAGTACTCATCTTCCTGTTGCTGATTCTGTTGGCGGTTATTTAGATGAGAGGCTGGACACGAAGGGGAGGCGGCTTACATACTCCGAATACTCTCAAGATCGAGGTCTCGGACAGGCATGTAAAAGCCCGGCTCATTGCAGCAGTCATATTTCTTGTGATCAGCGCAGTATCTCTAGGCTATGCGGTCAGCATACTGACCGGGACCGATAAAGGATGGCAGTTTATCTCTGCCTCCGGCAATGGCGCAGAATATGCGGCTCAGTTTGCGCTGGCCTATGAACTGGGTGCGTTGGATAAATCAGCCAGAAGCGAGAACAGAGAGATAGGGCAGATATATTCCGAGGCCTGTCTGAAAGCCGGAAGAGCTTTTGATACTTATGTGGTAAGTCCCGGGAATATACGTACTCTAAACGACTCTCCCAATGAAGTGGTGGAGCTGGATTCAGTGCTGTATGATGCTTTTGAACTTCTGGAACAACATGGTGACAGGACGGTGTATCTGGGGCCTGCCTTTCGACTCTATGAGAATGTATTTTCCTGCACGGAGGACTGGCAGCTGGAGGATTTTGATCCTGAATGTAATGAGGAGCTTGAAAAGCTGTTTGATCGGATTGCTGTTTATGCGCGGGACCCGGACAGCGTGAGGGTAGAGCTCTTGGGTGAAAACAGGGCGAGACTGTATATGTCGGAGGAATATCTGGCCTTTCTTGAGTATGAGGAGCTGGGTGGAGCGTTGGATTTTGGGTGGATGAAAAACGCCTTTATCACGGATTTTATTGCGGATTCGCTTGTCAGCGCCGGCTATACACGGGGGAGTATATCGAGCTATGACGGATATGCCCGAAACATGGATGGAAGCAGCGGCACAATGTACAGTTTGAATATCTTTGATGATGTGGATGGTGCGGCGGCAGTGGTGGCGCGTCTTGATTACCTGGGGACTATGACCTTTGTCTCGTATCGGGATTTTCCGGTGAATACCATGGATTCTCAGCGCATATATGTTGCCGCGGACGGAGAACGAAAGACTATGTATCTGTCTTTGGAGGACGGATTGCCCTGCGCAGGCGCGGACAGTCTGACGGTGTATTCCGATACGCTGGGCTGCGCGGAGACCATGCTTTTGTCCTTGCCGGTTTTCCAGCAGGAAAAGATTTCGGACGTAAGTCTGGCGCGTCTTACAGATCGCGGGATTCTGGCCGTTTTAGCGGGAGACAGAAGGCTTCTTGTCACGGATGTCAAGGATGTGCTTAAAGGCATATATGATGGGTATGAGGTGGAATATATGGGATCTCAGGCTGCGTTGGAGTGATGGCGCTTCCGGGCTTTGCGTGAAAATAATCAGGTAAAAAGCAACAGGCAAAAAGCAAAGGTGTTTGCTTCTTGCCTGTTTTTTCGTGGTAAATTAACGTTTTTCTATAGGTATGTATTCCCGGTCCTCGCCGATCGGCTTGTAGGCGGGACGGATGATCTTGCCATTGTTGGCCAGCTCCTCTAAGCGATGCGCGCTCCAGCCGGAGATACGGGCGATGGCGAAGATGGGAGTGTACAGCTCCATGGGCAGCCCCAGCATATCATATACAAAGCCGGAGTAGAAGTCCACATTGATGCTGACGCCCTTATACATCTGGCGCTCGGCTCCAATGATCTGCGGAGCCAGCCGCTCCACCAGAGAGTAGAGGGCAAATTCCTTCTCCAGACCCTTTTCCTGAGACAGCTTTTCCACAAAACTCTTGAAGACCACAGCCCTGGGATCGGACTTGGAGTACACCGCATGTCCCACGCCGTAGATCAGGCCCGCATGGTCAAAGGCTTCCTTGTGGAGCAGACGCTTTAAGTATACTGTCACTTCCTCCTCGTCGGTCCAGTCCTTAACCACTCGCTTCATCTCATCGAACATTTTTACCACCTTGATATTGGCGCCGCCATGGCGGGGGCCCTTCAAGGAGCCGATGGCAGCGGCGATGGTGGAGTAGGTGTCCGTCAGCGAGGAAGTCACCACATGGGTGGTGAAGGAGGAGTTGTTACCGCCGCCGTGTTCCATATGCAGGATCAAAGCGATATCCAGAATCTTGGCCTCCAGTGGCGTGTATGCGCTGTCGGGGCGGAGGATATGTAAGATATTTTCCGCAGTGGACAGCTCCTCCACCGGCTGGTGGATATACAGGCTGTTGCCGTCGTGATAGTGGCTGTAGGCCTGGTAGCCGTAGATACTGAGCAGAGGGAACAGGCTGATCAGCTGCAGGCACTGACGCAGCACATTGGGCAGGGAGGTGTCGTCCGCCCTGTCGTCGTAGGAGTACAGCGTCAGTACGCTGCGGGCCAGAGTGTTCATCATGTCCCTGCTGGGCGCTTTCATAATAATATCCCGCACGAAGCTGGTGGGCAGAGTGCGGTATCCGGCCAGCATCTGTTTGAAACGCTCCAGCTCATTCTGGGTGGGGAGCTTATCAAACAGCAGCAGATAAGTGGCCTCCTCAAAGCCGAAGGCCTGGTCTTTTGGCAATCCATCTACCAGATCCTTGACATCGTAGCCCCGGTAAAACAGACGGCCGTGGTCAGGTACAGATACGCCGTTCTCCATCCTGGAGGCCCGCACGTCGGAGATATTGGTCAGTCCGGCCAGCACGCCTTTGCCGTTTAAGTCACGCAGGCCTCTCTTCACTTCATATTTTGTAAACAATTCCGTATCAATAATCCCGGCTTTCTCCGACATGGCGGCAAGTCTGAGGATATCGGGTGTAATTTCGCAGTAATTGTGATTATCCATAAGGGTTTCTCCTTTCTCAGTATGAATGGAATGTTAAATAATTGCACGGTGTTTCTCTGCAAATGAGGAAAACGAAAATTACTATGAAAGCCCGGCTTTCACAGTTTGGATGGCCATATGGCCATTATCTTCCAAATATCAATTAACGCAATACTACAGGTTCAGCCTGCGATATACATGTAGAGGTAAGATTGAATGCCGTACATTCAAATGGGGTAAGTTTACTGTCATGAAATATCCGGTTTGGATCGAGAATATCCAACGGTAAATGACGTGAAACAAATATGTATATAGTTTAGCATGGTGAAGCAGTAAAATGCAAGAGAAAAACACATATTTAGAATAATTTAATATTTATGTATATTGTGAAAATTTCTCTGCCCATGGGACTGTGTGGGACATATACAGAAAAAATGTCTTTCCAGATCCACTTTTTTGTGACAAGCGGGGCACAGGGAAATATTTTTTATGGAAAAGTATGGATTTTTAGAAGCAGAAGAGATAGAATAATGTGTGGAGCAGAAAACAGCATCTGTCTGGACGGATGCGGAACGAAACGATAAGCGAGGTTTATAATTATGGATATCGAGACAATGCTTGCCAAGGTGGATCACACCCAGTTAAAGCCGTATTGCACCTGGGAGGATATTCAGACGCTGTGCCGGGAGGCGATTGCCTGTCATACGGCCAGTGTGTGCATCCCTCCCTGTTATGTGCAGCGTGTGCATGACACCTATGGGGATCAGCTGAAGATCTGTACGGTGATCGGTTTTCCTCTGGGATATCAGGTGACGGCGGCCAAGGTCTGCGAGGCCAGGGAGGCTATCGCCCAGGGCTGTGACGAAGTGGATATGGTGATCAATATTTCTGATGTGAAAAACGGATGCTATGATATGGTAGAGGAGGAGATCCGCCAGGTGAAGGCGGCCTGCGGCGGTCATATTCTGAAGGTTATCATCGAGACCTGCTATCTGACCGAGGAGGAGAAAAAGGCTATGTGCAGGGCCGTGACGGCGGCGGGAGCGGACTATATCAAGACCTCCACCGGCTTTGGCACCGGCGGCGCCACCAGGGAGGATGTGCAGCTTTTTAAGGAAAACATCGGTCCGAATGTGAAGATCAAGGCGGCGGGAGGCGTGTCCACGCTGGAGGACCTGGAGGACTTTATACGGTTGGGCTGTGACCGAATCGGAACCTCGCGGGCCGTTGGGCTTGTGAAAGGGCAGAATTCCTAAACGTTCTTTGCAAGTGACGGGGCCCTTATTTTGTCTATATTGCCCACTCCCTGTTATCAGAAAGGGAGTTTCGTGATAGCTATTATAATATAATATAAGAGGAGAGCATATGGAAAACATATTGATTCAACAGAGACTTAAGGCGCTGCGGCAGGTGCTGCGGCAGGAGGGAATCGACTACTATCTGATACCCACGGCGGATTATCACAATTCCGAGTATGTGAACGCCTATTTTACCGTGAGGGAGCATTTCTGTGGTTTTACCGGCTCCAACGGCACTCTGGTGGTGTGGCAGGAGGGCGCGGCGCTGTGGACCGACGGCAGGTACTTTATCCAGGCGGAGCGTGAGCTGGAGGGCACTACGGTGGAACTGATGCGGATGCAGCAGGAGGGTGTTCCCACCATTGAGGAATTTCTGGCTAAGGAGATGCGGCAGGGACAGACGCTGGGCTTTGACGGCAGAGTGGTGTCCGCCGGCGAGGGACTGCGCTACGAGAAAGCGCTGAAGGACAAGGAAATCTGCTTTGCCTACGACCGGGATATCGCCGGGAGTATCTGGGAGGACAGGCCGCCCCTGCCCGCAGGGCCGGTGACCGTGCTTCCAACGGAGGTGGCAGGCAGCCCCACGGCGGAGAAGCTGGCATATGTACACGCTGCGATGCGAAAAGAGAAGGCGGAGGGTTTCCTGCTGAGCAAGCTGGACGATCTGATGTGGCTGTTTAATATCCGGGGATGTGATGTGGAGTGCAATCCCGTGGCCCTGTCCTACGCCTATATCACGGAAAAGGAGGCACATCTGTTCATTCAGGAGAAGGCGCTAAGCCCGGAGGTCAGAGCGGATCTGACGGAGAAGCAGGTGCAGCTCCATCCCTATGAGTCGGTGGTGGATTATCTGAAGGCTCTGCCGGAGGGCGGCAGGGTGCTGGTGGACCGCAGGCAGGTCAGCTATGCCCTGTACAAGGCTGTCAGCGAGAGACAGCAGACGGTGGAGGCCTCCAATCCCACAGAGCTGTTAAAGGCCATCAAGAATCCGGTGGAGCTGGCCAACATGGAGAAGATCTATCTGAAGGACAGCGTAGCTCTGACCAAGTTTATCTACTGGGTCAAGACTAATATCGGCAAGATGGAGATCACGGAGATCAGCGCCGCGGATTATCTGGAGCAGCTGCGCCGTGCTATCCCGGAGTTTTTGGATCTGTCCTTCCCCACCATATCTGCCTACGGCCCCAATGCGGCCATGATGCATTACGAGCCCACCCCGGAGAACCATGCCGTGTGCAAGCCGGAGGGGATGCTGTTGGTGGACAGCGGTGGACAGTATCTGGGCGGCACTACGGATGTGACCCGCACCATTGTGCTGGGCCCTGTCACCGACGAGCAGAAGATGCACTACACTCTGGTAGCGGGAGCGATGCTGCAGCTGACGGCTGCAAGGTGGCTCTACGGCTGCACGGGCAGGAATCTGGACATCCTGGCCAGGCAGCGCCTGTGGAACATCGGCCTGGATTATCAGTGCGGTACCGGCCACGGCGTGGGCTATATTCTGAATGTGCATGAGGGCCCCCAGAATATGCGGTGGAAATTCGTCGGCGGTATGGCGGAGGTGCCCTTTGAGGAGGGCATGGACATCACCAATGAGCCCGGTGTCTACATCCAGGACAGCCACGGCATACGCATCGAGAATGTGATGGTGGCCAAAAATGACATAAAGAACGAGTACGGCCAGTTCATGCATTTTGAGACCCTGACCTGGGTGCCCATCGATATGGATGCCATCGATGAGAAATACCTGACTGAAGAACAGCGTATGCTCCTGTACGGCTATCAGAAGCAAGTGTACGATAAGGTATCCCCTTATCTGACCGAGGAGGAGGCCCAGTGGCTGCGCCGGGAGACCAGGGCAGACAGCACAATTATTTTGAAACATGAAAAGCAGCATTAAATATAAAAACGATATAAAATGTGTAATTGCTTTATTGACTTTTTTCAAAAGGTCTGAGATAATAAGAAAGGCTATTGGGTTTATACCGGTTATCCGGTAAAAATACATTATCAAGGAGGACGTTATATGTCAACAAAAGCTTATTATCCGATTTCGGAAATCGGCGCTGGCAAGCCCGGTTTCAGCAAGACCCGTTCCATTATTGAGGCGGCGTTTTACGGCAACAATGTAGTAAAGATTAATACCGTGAGAGAGGCCTATGAGCTGGCTAAGAATTCTCCCGGCACCATCGTTACCGACATGCCTGTATACAGAGCAGAGGAGC